>JAKIUN010000099.1 GCA_021647505.1 Gammaproteobacteria bacterium | reverse complement strand
CCACGGGGAATTGACACCCAGTAGCTGGCTGTAATGCTCTTCTATGTCCATGGAAAAAACCGCTCCAATCAATGGCTAAAGCAGGGTATTTTACCGGAATTTCACACAGTTTTACGAAGAGCCCCATTCAGTAGGGTGGGCAGGTTTTTTATGCCCACGAGAAATACGAGTATCCCGCGAATCGCACGTATCACTATCAGCTTGATTGCTACACAAAATCTATAATGAAGTGAAAATGTTTTTCAATTAACCGGTGGGCACATAAAACGTGCCCCACCCTACTAATTTTCTATTCGTAGTATGCGGGGGAGTGTTTGATGCCCGCGTTCTGCTCCTTGTCATGCTGAATCCAAAGGGTCGCCTGGTTTTCTTCAAGAAATTCCTCTACTTCATTCATGGTCGTAACCGTGCGTTCCTTGTCGAAGTTAAAGCTGGGGGCACGTTTGTGTACCCAATTATCGGTAAAGTGCACCAAGTCACCCGAGAGGAGAATATTGCCTGTTTCAGCCAGCTTCACATACAAAGCCTGATGGCCGGGCGTGTGACCGAGAGTACGCTTGATGATGACACGGCCATCACCGAAGACATCGTAATCGCCTTCAAGCTTTTTCACAGGGTTTGAATGTAAAGTAGGGTATGCAGTGGGGTTAAAGCCGAACTTGTTCGGATTGGCGCCGAAGGCCGCGTCATACTCCTCCTTTTGCATCAGCAGCATGGCCTGTGGAAACAGATCCGCATTGCCGACGTGATCGCCATGCATGTGGGAAATGCCAAGAAAATCGATAGCTTCTGGTGGGTAATTAATCTCCTTGAGTTGTGCGGCGAGGGTTTTTGTCACACGCATGACAAACACCTCATAGAGTGTTGTGCCTTCAGGTGTATTTACCAGCGCATCGGGAAGACCCGTATCCCATAGCAACGTACCCTCAGGGTGGATTATCAGGTAACAGGTGTTGACCAGTGTTTTTCGTTCTCCCTCACCGATGCCTGGCTGAAAGAGCGAAACATCCAAAACTTCAATAATCCCACAATCAAAGGCATAGAGACGTAGGGGCTGTTCGGGTGCGGACAGCTTGGCTGCACAGGCCGCCAGGATAGATATCAGGGTTACCGCGAAGACCGCCCGCATTAAAATAGATTGTTTTGTCATTATGTCCTCGTTCAGGATTGTGGGTTAAATGAGTCTCTCGCAAAACCTCCAAAAGCAGCGAATTTATCGGTCGGAAATGGCCAAAAGCAAGGAAGTACCGGGCCCTTTTTGGAAAAACAGATTGGTGACTTAAGCCAGCAGAATCATGAGTATATGCAAAAACTCCTGGAGTCAGGCACGAGAGAAAGTATCCCACACATGACGGTATATACAAAGCTTCCTGTTTCCTGTGATGAATTAAATAATAATAAAAACCCCCTGTCAGAAAACTACGACCCCTCTTTTACTCATTTCACAGTGGTTTTAATCCTTGCTTAAGATTCATTGCCTAGATTATGCCTAAGAAGCCATTAGTCATGTCAGGAGTGGAATATGGAAAAGCAACAAGTTGTCGTCTGGGATCTCGGCGTGCGTATTTTTCACTGGTCTCTGGTTGTGTTGTTTATTTTTTCGTACCTCAGCGGGGATGAGTTTGAGGAGTTACACGCCTACAGCGGTTATATCATTATCAGCTTGCTGGTCTTTCGGCTTGTCTGGGGGTTCGTCGGCAGTCAGCATGCCCGTTTTGCCGATTTTGTGCGTGGCCCACGGACGGTCATTGATGACTTGAAGAGTATTAAAGATGGGCATCCCAGACGTTATCTGGGACACAATCCCGCTGGTGGAGCAATGATCGTGATGTTGCTGGTCGGGTTGTCACTGCTGACTTTTAGCGGACTCATGGCCTATGCGGCGGAGGGGCATGGGCCTTTGGCGGGTACCGATGTCTCGCTGATTTCCACTGCCCATGCCGATGATGATCACGATGAAGGCGATGAAAAGGAAGAAGATGAATTCTGGGAAGAGATCCACGAATTCATGGGCAATTTCATGCTGCTGCTGATCTTTCTGCATATCGCCGGCGTTGTTGTATCGTCACGCTTGCAGGGCGAGAATCTGGTCAAGGCAATGATGAGCGGCAAGAAGGAAGTTGGGTAGCTATTAACCACCGGTTTCGTGCCAATGTCGTACCATGATGGTGAGCAGTGTCCACCTACACACGACCACCCCGGGTTGATTAGTCGCCTGGGGTGTGCCGTGATAAGACGCAGTTTTATTGCAACAAGAGGTAGTGCTGGAATAACACCGGATCCTGCTGCTTGAGCTGGGCTCGCAAGGCGATGTCATCACCGGTTTGCGCAGACAGATTGCTTTGCAGTTGGTACAAGGTGCGGTAGCTGGCGGGGCAGTTTGCTGTGTCGTGGCGAGGGCCGGTGAGGACTTTACTCAGGCCGGGTTTGTTCAGCAGCAGCCAGGCCGGAAAGGTGAGGGCCGGCAGTTCCGGTTCCAGTTCGTGGAAGGCAGCCCATTGCTGACGCAGTTCCGTGCCGGTGCTGGATTCGATGGCATCGCTTTGTTGCGGGAACTGCCAGCACAGATTGAACCAGCTCAGCAAGGCGTCGCATCGCCGGTGCAACGGGTCACAGGCCCGGGCATGACGTTGCAGTAATACGGGATCGTTCTGCCACTGAGGTACCTGCTCCACTGCTTGGCGTGCGTTGTCCCAATCCATGGCCTGGCTGGCCGTGTAACTCATGTGTTGCTCGGGCTGTGCCGCGTGGTAGGGCTGGCCGTACAAAGCGACAGTCAGGCGGTGCCAGAGGGGAATCAGCAGGTGACGACTCTCTTTGCCCAGCAGGTCTTCTGCCAGCGGGGTTAAAGTCTCTTGTAACGTTTGCAGGTCGGCAGCGATATCGTCAACCGGTGCATTGAGGTTTTCTGCGGCTTCCACCAGGTGCTCCAGTTCGCCCAGGCGGATATGGTCGGGCGCGGTGTCGTAGAGGCCTTCCAGCTGGCGTCGTGCCTCACCGGTATCACGATTGGCCAGGGCTTGGGTGATGCCATTGACCCGGTTGGTGGCCGGAGCATCGGTAAACATGTCGAACTGCGGCTGATCTTGTGGCTTGTGGTAGCGCCGGTGAAAACAGTCATTCAGTGTGCTGTTTTGGCTGAAGCGCAAGGTGTGTGAGCGGTCATTGCACCAGGTGTGATAGATGATCGTTTCCGCCTGCCAGCTCCGGCGTTGCAGGTAGTCTGCGGCCTGTATTAATTGCTGTTTGATGTGTTGTTGATCGCCAAACAGGGCCTCGTCGAGCGTGTCGAGTTCGCCGTTACGCCAAGCCTCATAGTCGGCATAGGTCAGACGGCCTTCCTGCAACAGGAACTCCAGGGGCAGGTATTCGCCTTGCTCCAGCAATAACTGATCGACAGCGTATTGAATGTGTTGCGGGACGCTATTCATCCAAGGGCCCAAACAGTGCGTCCAAATCCTGCTCGTTCCATTGCAATTCGTTGTTACCGTCCGGCTGATACAGACCGTCGGCCAGGGCCTGTTTGCGCTGTTGCATGGCGTGGATTTTTTCTTCCAGGGTTCCTTCGCAAATGAGCTTGTAGACGAACACTGCCTGTTGTTGGCCAATGCGGTGGGCGCGGTCGGTGGCCTGGCGTTCCACGGCCGGGTTCCACCAGGGATCGTAGTGGATGACGGTATCGGCGCGGGTGAGATTGAGGCCGACGCCACCGGCCTTGAGGCTGATCAGAAACAGCGGTGTTTTGCCATCTTGAAATTGCTGCACGGGTTTTTCCCGGTCACGGGTTTGGCCGGTGAGTTTGACGTAAGCGATGCCGGCGTCCTTCAATTCGTCTTCAATCAGGCCGAGCATGCGGGTGAATTGGGAAAACAATAAAATACGCCGGCCTTCTTCGACCATTTCCGGCAGCAGTTCCATGAGCAGGGCCAGTTTTGCCGATTGCTTGACTTTTTGGGCGCTTTCCAGTTTCACCAGGCGTGGGTCACAGCAGACCTGACGCAGTTTCAACAGGGCATCCAGCACTACGATGTGGCTGCGGCCCATGCCCCGGCGTTCGATTTCCTCGCGTACCCGGCGGTGCATGGCCAGGCGTACGGTCTCGTAGAGTTCCCGCTGTTTTCCTTCCAAGACCACGGTCTGGATGATTTCTGTTTTTGGGGGCAGTTCCGTGGCCACCTGTTGCTTGGTGCGGCGCAACAGGAAGGGGCGAATACGGCGGCTGAGCCGCTCCGCGGAGGCTTCGTTGGCCCGTTTTTCGATGGGTGAGCGGAAAAAACGGCGGAACTGTTTGCTGTCGCCTAGTAGGCCGGGTAGCAAGAAATCAAACAGCGCCCACAGCTCGCCCAAGTGGTTTTCCAGTGGCGTGCCGGTGAGGCACAGGCGATGGCGGGCGTCGATTTCACGCACCACGTGGCTGGCCTGTGCCTTGGGGTTTTTGATCACCTGTGCCTCGTCCAGGATCAGCAAGTGAAACGCGTGGGCCAGCAGACGCTCCTTGTCCCGGGATAAGAGGGGGTAGGTGGTGAGGATCAGGTCGTGGTGGGCAATCTCGGCGAAGCGTTCATGGCGGTGTGGGCCGTGCAGAACCAGTACCTTGAGTTGTGGTGTGAAACGCTCGGCCTCACGGCGCCAGTTGAACATCAGGCTGGTGGGGGCAATCACCAGGCTGGGGCGGTCGGCACGGCCCTGTTGTTTTTCCAGTAGCACATGGGCCAGGGCCTGTACGGTCTTACCCAGTCCCATGTCATCGGCCAGAATGCCGGCCAGCCGGTATTCGCGCAGGAACTGTAACCAGTCCAGACCTCGTTGCTGATAGGGACGCAGGGTCGCCAGCAGGCCATCGGGTGGCGAGACCACCGGGATGCGATCCAGCTCGCGCAGGCGTTGGGCCAGTTGCTTTGCTTCATCGTCGCCCAGCCAGTGCAGGCCAGGGCCGTTTCCGTCATGATCCAGGGCCGTGAAACGCGCCAGTTGTACGCGGTTGAGATGCAGGTGTTGGCCTGCATCCTGGGCGACGCTGTCGATCATTTCCAGCAGAATTTCCAACAGGGGCAATATCCGCTTTGTGGGCAGGAGCAGTAGACGTTCGCCAAGTTGTTGGTCGGGTTGTTCGTCCAGTAGCTTATCATCCTGCTTGTTAGCCGATTCATCATCTGCTTCATCAAGCAGGGGAATGACAAAATTTTGTGTGGCAATTTCTTCTGCATTCGGCAGGCCGCGAGGGAAGTTGTGCAGGTATTCCAGCAGGGTGGGTAACAGATCGACGCGCCGACCATCGACCTCCACCCCCAGGCCCATGCTGAACCAGTCCTGCTTCTCCAATTGATCGACATCGCAATACCAGTGTGAGGCCTCGACCAGTTGGAAGCGAAAATTGTCGTATTCGATGCGCCAGCCCTGGGCGCGTAACTTGGGGATGCCTTCCAGCTGGAAATTCAGCCAGTCTTCGGCATCGTTGTCGACGTCATCGGATCCAAGAAAAAAGCAATCATTGCGGGCTTGCAGACCCCCGCCCTCGTCTTCCTCGAATCCCCACTGGCACAACGCCTTTACCGCAGCCTGCTCGGCTTTTTTATCACGCGGTACCCGGGTGACGCGTTTACCATCGAAATACGTGGAAGAGCCTTGATACGCCATGGGGATGCCGTCGTAATCAAAGCTGAGACAGGCGAAGTCTTCATATTCGTTCCAGTCTCCCCAGTCGTGGTATTCAGCCGAGCTTAAACACAGGCAGGGCGTCGGTTTGGCTCGCGCTGCGGTGACGACGTCGAAGTGTTGCAGTGGCGGGATGTCGGCGTCGGGATAACGTTGCTGCAAATCGGCGTGCACTGTATCGACCTGCCCGACCTCCACAGCTGGCAGATTGAGCAGCTCTGTGACCAACGCCACGGGTAATCCGCATTGCAAAATCCCGCATTGACCTTGTTCTCTATCCAGATACCAGAGAGATGACAGCCCCAGTACCTCCAGTTCGTCGGTCTCGGGGGGGAGCAGCCAGTCGCAGCATTGATTGCCGAAGTCATCGACTACCCAGTGTAGTGTTTCTGTACGCGTGGCGCCCTGTTTCAGTCGGGGGCCCCATTGGATGTCTTGCAAAAAACAACGTCCACTGGCGAGAATGGTCTCTAATAGGTGGCTCGATTGTGGATCGCTGAGTATGGGGATTCCCGTGGGGTGTGCGCGCGGCAATTGATTCAGGGCGTCAAGCAGCTCAAGATCGCCTGCTTCCAGGAAACGTGCCGGAGTCCGCTGAGTTGCCTGGCCGGGTTCAAAATAAGTGCTCCCCGAATACGTCCCGTTTTTCAGGCGGCGTGCGGCGAAGGTTTCTATCAGTAAACCGTCTTCGCTGGGTTGTAAGACGTAGAGCAGAGCTTGTTGGGGGCTCGCCGCAGGGTTGCCTTTTTTGCGTATTTTTTTGTGCGACGCGGATGTCGCGGGTAGTGTTTGTTTGTCCTGCAACGCCTGCAACAATACCGCCGCCACATGTTCGCAATTCCTTTTCCTGGCACAACTGCATTCGCCGTCAATGGTAATGGCGTCGCCTGTTTTGTCCGTGCGGACATAGACCCGAATCGGGTGACTGCCGGGGTGCGGGATGACGGCGGTAATCAATGCGCCGCCGCGCTGAATATTCGGCGCGCTGATCCGGCCCTCAGTGAATAATTCCCACCCCTCATTGAAAGGCTGCGCGGGGATTTGCGCGGCGATATCCGTTAGCGTAAATAACATGCGCGCATTATAACGGGTACCAGGCTATAAAGTATTCTCATATATAACCGCATCGCGAAAATCCCGGGGCCCTGGGCTGAATAGCCTGTAATGGAAGGCTATTCGTAAAACTGTGTGAAATTCCGGTAAAATACCCTGCTTTAGCCATTGATTGGAGCGGTTTTTTCCATGGACATAGAAGAGCATTACAGCCAGCTACTGGGTGTCAATTCCCCGTGGGATATCCAC
>JAKIUN010000029.1 GCA_021647505.1 Gammaproteobacteria bacterium | reverse complement strand
CCACATCTTTATCACTCTGCTGGCCTACCACCTGGTGCATAGCCTGCGCCTTCAGCTAAAAGCGAGGGATATCCATGACAGCTGGCAAACCTTGCGCTGCAAGATGGAAAACCAGCAACGGGTCACAACGGTGTTCCGGTGTAAAAACGGCAAGACCGTTCATCTGCGCAAATCCACCCGGGCTGAGCCGGAGCAAAAACAAATTTATGATGCGCTTGGCGTCACTTCACAACCCGGCGGCTCACACAAGACATGGGTGCCGTTGAGCCTACGTTCCCACAACTGAAAAATCTGTAGTGCCATAACAATCACGCCACAACCCGTAACTTGTTGTTTTATTAGACATTGCTGTCAACAAAACTCAAAGATGGGTTTGCATAATTTACGAGTCGCACTCGATTTTAGTGCCGTAATCCAATCAACGCCTGAATGCTCCCGTAATTGCGCTCACTGCCGAAGCAGCCCTTCCACCTGCAGGAAGGCCAACTCACTGGCCCAGTCTTTGCTGCCCAGCACATGAGCGGCAATACGCCCCTGGCGGTCGATGAGGAAACTCACGGGGATACCGGAAACCTGATACCGGTCGCTGGCCAGGCTGTCAGGATCAAGCAAGATGGGGAAGGTCAGATTGAGACGGCGCACGAAGTTCTTGATGCGAGGCTCGCCGCCATTGTCGGTGGATACAGCGAGAATCACCAGCCCCTGCTCGCGGTAGGTCTGCCAGAGTTTTTCCATGCTCGGCATCTCCTTTCGGCAGGGTGCGCACCAGGTGGCCCAAAAATTGAGTAGTACGACCTTGCCGTGGTAGTCAGACAAGCTGGCGTTTTCACCCAGCAGGTTTTTCAGGGTGAACCCGGGCGCGGATGGCTTTTCGGCGGGATCCAGGCTGCCGGCCTGGATCGGCACTACCACCAGCAGGATCAGCAGCGGATATAACAAAACGCATCTCACTTTGTGCACCTTCTACCTTTGCTTCATTCTCCCCGCCCTACTTCGACTGCGAAGCAAGATAGGCATGTACCTGTGCGAATTCTTCCTCGTCAAGCGGTGGCATATCGGCCTGTTGCATGCGTTTTTGCATGAGTTGCAGCAGGCGCTTCCATTGATTTTCTGTCAGCATGTCGGGCTCGGGCAACTGGTGACAGGCCACGCAACGTGCCTCGAACAACACCTTGCCCTGAGCCTGCTGTTCACTGAATTCGCCGTCAGCAGCCAGTAGTGTACCGGCTGCACCCGTGATCAACAAAATCCCCAGCAACACGCGTCTCATGGCAGGGCTTCCAAGGTGGTACGCAACTTGTTACCGTCGAGATAGTCTTCATTCATGCGCACGATCTGTCCACTGGCATCGATCACCACCGTACTGCCCATGGTGGCTTGATAGCGTTTAGTGAAGCTGTCGCTGGTGGGTACCAGTACGGTGAAGTCGGTATAACCACTAGCGACTTGATTGCTGCGACTAAAAGACACCGAGCCACTGACGTAGTCGATGAGGAAGAAACGCACATTGGGGAAGTCCGACACAATATGCTGTCGCATGTGGTTGGCATGGGTATCGCAAATGGGACACCACATGTTGAAGTAAAGTACCACGGCACGGGTGCGGCCCAGTTCAGTAGACAGGGTATGCGGCGTATACAGGGTGTCGTCAAGAGTGAAGTCGGGAGCGATCTGGCCCACCTGCGGGCCAACGCTGCCGAGCACCACGTCGGGACGCCTGTCCGCACCGGAAGGGCTGAGGTCATCCTGCATGTTGTCACAACCGGCCAACAACATCAGCGCAAGCATTATCAATAGCCGTCTAGCGAAGGACATGACTCACCTCGAAGCTCAGGGTGTTGGTGACGGGAAAGTTTTCACCCCAATCATTTCTGGGCACAGCGTGGCTGAGGGTGCCCTTGAAGATCCAGTCGCGATCCATGGTGGACCAGGCGACGGTGCCGGCGAGGGAATTCTTTTCCATGCGGGTACTGGGATCGGGGCGGCCGTCGATGCGGCCATCACCTTCCTGCAAATGCGAATAGGCCAGGGTAAAGGTCAGCGTATCCATGGATTCGAGGAAATAGGTATAGCCGCCCGAGAGGGTGGCCAGCTTGCGGTCGCCCAGCTTGCGGCGGCTCGGCTCGACGTAGTTGCCGTAGTCGCGATTGACGTTGCGTTCGAGGTATTTTCCGTAGGACAACGACAACAAGACATTCCACGGGTAGATGGTCTTTTCCACCAGCATGTTGGCGTCCAGGCGATAGAAGCCCCGGCCGGTAATATCAAAGCTGTTGGCCACGCTGTCGAAACGGGAGACGCCGGTGGGTACGGTGAGCGAGCCGCCCAGATAGACCGCCGGTTTCAGGTCGGCCCACTTACGCACCTTCCACACGCAGGTGATTTTGTCGAAGCTTTCGTACCAGAGATTGAGGGTGGTATCCCCCAGGCCCTGGGTGTTCGATGTCAAGCCGGTGTAGTCATTATTGTTCCACACGTAGGGAAGGATCACGCTGCCCTGCCAACGTGAAGCAAAGCGGTGGGCATAGCCCAGGTTGATACGGTACTGATTGAGATCCGAGCCCTCGGGATCCGGGCGGTAGTCGCCCTGCGAATCCCAGAAGCCATTGTAATTTTCCATATCCACGGACAGGTTCACCATCGCGCGCGAAAACTTGGGCATGATCAGCGACGAAGACGAGCCGCCGCCACAACAGGAAGCGGCCCAGGACGTCGGGGACGTGAATGAGAAACCACAGGCGACCCCAACCAGCAGGATCGCCTTTATAGCGTTAGATGACATGACGCGCTCACATCCCGCCCGGGGTCAGCATGAAGGTACCGTAATCATTGCTGCCATCGCCGGAGGGAATTGCACCATTGGTGGTCTTCTGCTCACCATTGACCGTTAGGCGAACATAGACGTTACCGGCGCTGCCGTCCGTCAAGCCTGTGATGCCAGTGGCCGTCCAGAGGCCATTGCCACTGTTACTGGCGTCGATCCAGGTCGAGCCATCGGTGGATATCTCGACAGCCATCGAAGCCACCGTCAGCTCATACGCGGCATCACCACTATTCAGCACCGAGCCAACAGAGACGGCCTTGTAGCTCATCATGCTTTCCTTGGCGGCGACAAATAGCCTCAGTGTATGGTTGCCGGTCATGCCGCTCAGGCTGTCCTTGAACAGGTAGTAGCTGCGGTTCTCCGGCATGGCCATGCCACCATCCATCGCTATGCCGGCAATCATGTCGCTACCCGTCGTATGGCCTCTCAGGGTCACCTTGGCGGTATCGCCCATGGCCATCATTACCGCAGGCGAAAAGGTGACGGACTCACCCATCATGTCGCCGATCATCACCTTCAGTTGCCAGTAACCCATAGACATGCCGTTGCTCATGGCCGAGGCCATCAGGTAATAGACCGTGCAATCGTACTCACCCGCCGTGGCACTCTCGCTGCAACCACCAATGGGTGAGCTGTGCATCATGCCCGAGGCCATGTACATCATCGGCATCAGGGAAAGGTTCAGGCTCGTTGCCGCCGTATCATCGGCGAGATTCGACACACGCAGTTTAAAGGCGGTTTTACCCGCCATCGTTCCCATCATGCCGGACAGATATTCCACCTTATAACTATCGCTCAGCGCCAGCTTGGCAAAGGGTACAGCACCAATTTTCTCATTGGACAAACCGGTGTCGTTACGCCCACCCACATGAAAACCCAGCATTGCCTGACCAAAGCGGTTTTGGATATCGGCCGGCAGCAGTGTCGAACCAACCACCGTCACCGCACCATTGGCGCCGATACCGTCGAGACTGCCGACGGCCAGATCCTCGGCCAATGCCGGCAACAGATCGAACTGCTCAGTGGTCGTCAGTCCCAGATCCATGGTCAGCTGACTGAAGGCCGCGGCGTGCAGGCCGGCCAACAATTGGGCATCACTCGCCCCCGCCGCTGGATCGGTGGCATCGACCGGCGCCACCGAGGTCTCCGCGCCAAAACCGAAGGCCGTTTCAAAGGCCGACTGCGCGGCGCTCAGGCTCATGCCATGGGTCTGCACCAAATCATGAACAATGGTCGTTGCCGGTGTCATGTGCACTTGCGTAGCAGCCGACAGACTGCCACCCGCGATGTGGGCGGCAAGGCTACCCGCAGTGGCACTCAGTCCCGTGGCCTCATCGACGTAGGTACCGCCCGAAGACTCCAACAGCAGATCTGAGGCCAATAATGCATTGGCAATGTGCAGCGTATAAGTCCCATCGGCCGCCGTATTGACCGGGCCCGCCAGGGTATTGCCAGCCCTGTCCCGGGCCACCACACTGGCACCCTCCACGGGTGCCGCTGTCACCGAGCCCGTCACGGCCGTGGTATCCATACCCTCGTCATTGGAAGAGCTGCCGCAGGCCGCCAAAAATCCGGCCAGGGGAATAACGGCCAGTTTCAGCCAGACCGACAGAGTGGATACACGTTTCATTCTCGACTCCTTACATGCGGGTCACGGGGCAACGCCCCTCCGATACCCCATCGTAATCCGCACCCTCTGTACTGAGAATGTGACAAAGTGTCGCAGGCCGCTGACAGTGGCCAGGCATTACCGGATAATGTTCGGAAACCTCTGACTGACTGGAATCATCAGAGGCACCGACCGCAACCGATACCCACCCATACCATGTTGACTGCCAATAGCCGCTACGCCTCCACACAACACAACCTGCGCCGTATCGCCGGGCTGCGCACCATCAGCATCAGCATGCAGATATTGCTCATCGGTATCGGCCAGCTATGGCTCGGCCTGCCGCTGCCGATGCTGCCGCTGGCCCTCATCCTGCTCGTGCATAGCCTCTGGAATCTGTTCACCTGGTGGCGTGCGCGCCAGCCCCGGCCGGTGTCCGATGGTGAATTTTTCTTTCAGCTGGTCACCGACGCCCTCACCTTCAGTGTCCTTCTCTATTGCACCGGCGGCGCCACCAATCCCTTTGCCTGGTTCTATCTGCTACCACTGATGATCGCCGCCACCGTACTGCCAACCGCCTATGTCTGGGCCATGGCTGGACTCACCGTGGCTTGTTACTCGCTGCTGATGTTCTTTTACATTCCCCTGCAACCAGCCGATACCATGCCACATATGCAGCACGACAGCGGTTTCACCCAGCACGTCTTCGGCATGTGGTTCGGCTTTGTGCTCAGTGCCGTGCTGGTGTCCTATTTCGTCACCAATATGGCCCGCACCCTGCGCGACCGTGACCGCGTACTGGCGGAGGCCCGCGAACAGGCCCTGCGCGACGAGCGTCTGGTCGCCCTCGGCACCCTCGCCGCCGGCGCCGCACATGAACTGGGCACTCCCCTGGGCACCATCGCCCTGGTGGTCGATGATCTGCTGCTGGATCTCGGCTATAATTCGGTCACAATAAAACCGACGCAAAGAGACAGTGAACAAGCCGAACAGCTACAGCTGATTCGCGAACAAATCGACCGCTGCAAAGATGCACTCTCGGTGATCTCCGCCTCCGCCGGCAAACAGCGTGCCGACGAAGGGCAATTACTGCCGGTGGATCGCTACCTGCGTCAGCTCACGCAGCAGTGGCAAGTCGAACGACCCGGCGTCTCCTTTGCTCCGCAACTGAAAGGCCCACAACCCGCCCCGTCCATGCTGGCCGACCGCGCCCTCACCCAGGCCCTGACCAACATCCTCAACAATGCTGCCGATGTCTCACCCGACAGCGTCGAACTGCAAGCCAGCTGGAATGCACAGAGCCTGGATATCCACATCCTTGACCGCGGCCCCGGCATCAGCGAGGCCGCCGTCTCGGCCGCCGGCAAAACCCCGTTCAGCAGCAAGAAGCAGGGCCTGGGCGTCGGTCTGTTCCTCGCCCATGCCGTCGTCGAACGCCTCGGCGGCCACATCAGCCATCGCTGGCGCGAGACCGGTGGTACCTGTACCTGCATCAACCTGCCCCTGATTGGAATCCGCCCATGAACAGTACTCACGACAAACCGACACTGCTGTTAGTGGATGACGATCCCACCTTCTGTCGCGTGCTCGCCCAGGCCCTGGAGAAACGCGATTTCGAGGTCTATACCGCCACCGATCTGGCCGGCGGGCTGGAACTGGCCGGCGACCACAACCCGGAATACGCCATTATCGACCTGCGTATCGGCCACGAATCCGGGCTGGAACTGGTGAAGGGGCTCAAGGCCATGAACACCGACCTGCGCATGGTCATGCTCACCGGCTACG
This sequence comes from Gammaproteobacteria bacterium, assembly GCA_021647505.1. Lineage (GTDB taxonomy): Bacteria > Pseudomonadota > Gammaproteobacteria > SZUA-152 > SZUA-152 > DRQN01. The sequence continues at coordinate 37,973 of JAKIUN010000029.1, read as the reverse complement.
CCAGCATCGCCACCGCCGTGGAAGCCATTAAACTCGGCGCCACCCACTACCTTACTAAACCTGCCAGCGCCGATGAAATCATCCATGCCCTGGCGCGCCATACCGGCGACCCCGCCGTGCCCGTGGCGGAGAACCCCCTATCGGTCAAACGTCTGGAATGGGAACATCTACAGAAGGTGTTGATGGAGAACAACGGCAACATCTCCGCCGCCGCACGCGCCCTCGGCATGCATCGCCGCACATTACAGCGTAAACTACAGAAAAGGCCCACCAGAACCTGAGTATGATGCAGCAGACAACAGATCATCAGGCTATCACCCAGACCCGGGCATGGATCGACGCCGTGATTGTGGCGCTGAACTTCTGCCCCTTCGCCCGGCGGGAGTTGGATCGTAACAGCGTCCGCTTCAAGGTAATCCGTGAGGACTCTCTGGAACAGTACCTGCTCGCCCTGATCGATGAATGCACCCTGCTCGACCGAGATCCGGAGATCGAAACCAGCCTGCTGATCCTGCCGCAGGGCTTTGCCGCCTTCGATACCTTCCTCGACCTGCTGGAAATGGCCAATGCGTTGCTGGTCGAGCAGGGCTACCGGGGAATTTACCAACTCGCCAGCTTCCACCCCGAATACCGCTTTGCCGACGCACCGGCCGGCGACCCCGCCAATTACACCAATCGTTCACCTTTTCCGCTCCTGCACCTGATCCGCGAGTCCAGCATCGAACGCGCCGTGGCCAGCTATCCACAAGCGGAACTGATTCCCGAACGCAACATAGCCTTGGCGCGTGAAAAAGGCTCGCTGGAAATGCAGGCGCTGTTGGCGACCTGCTGCAAAAACAGCGGCAAACGATAAGCTATCCTGCTATGGAACGTGCACGAAATAACATCCTGATATGGCGCTCATATTTAGTCTGTATTTGTTCGTTCTGATTGAACAAAAGCGCAGAAATAGTTGTTCTATTTTGAGCTTTTGTGATTGAAGAACGGGCAAAGACGGGCTGAAGAGGAGATGCAAGATCGGGATGTTATTTCGTGCACGTTCCCATGCGAAAGCGGGGTATTACACGGCCCGTTCAAACGCTTGGGCGTTCAAACAAAAAACCTGCGCAGGTCGTAGGGTGCGTCTTATTGTGCCCACGCATTTTATCTGTCCTACGGTATTCCGCGTGGGCATGAAAAGCCTGCCCACCCTACAAGACGATACCTTCAGCAGTGACAACAGCCAGGCTGGAGGACATTCGCAGCACCAAAAGTAGGTGCTTGAGGCGAGCTACGGGGAATTCAATCCAGACAGACTAACAGGAGCTATTTTAAGCTATGCCCATCAAGCACTTCATGGCGCCGGATCTGCAGCATGTACAGTCCTTGGTGATTGCCACCGCACGGACAGAGCTGCTGCCCCGCCTCGCTCATGTATCACGTCAGACCAAGACCGACGGCAGCTTCGTCACCGAGGCCGATCTCGCTATGCAGGAACGCCTCACCACCCGCCTGCAAGCACAGTGGCCACATATCCGCCTTCTCGGTGAAGAAATGTCGGCGACAGAACAAGCCCGCCTGCTTACCGACAGGCAACCTCTGTGGTGTCTCGACCCACTGGATGGCACCAGCAATTTCGCTGCCGGCATCCCTTATTTCGCTGTATCGCTGGCCCTGATCCAGCAAGGGCGAGTGGTGCTGGGGGTAGTCTACGACCCGCTACGCGACGAATGCTTTGCCGCCGCCGACGATACGCCAGCCACTCTCAATGGCAATCCCCTGCAACTTGCTTGCGCCGACCTGGCCCTGCAACAATCCACCGCCATAGTGGACTTCAAACGCCTACCGGCATCCCTGGCGGCCCGCCTGGCCACCACGCCACCCTACGCCTCGCAGCGTAGCTTTGGCGCCGTGGCCCTGGACTGGTGCTGGCTCGCTGCGGGCCGGGGACATCTCTATCTGCACGGCAAACAAAACCTGTGGGATTATGCCGCCGGCCACTTTATCTTCCAGTGCACTGGCGGCCATGCCGCCACCCTGACGGGCGAACCCGTGTTCACCCCCACTCTGCAGGCACGCACGGCGGTCGCCGCCGTGGACAGCGAACTGTTCGAGGCTTGGCACGTCTGGCTACAGGACACGCTCGCAGGTACCTGACGGCAGCGTCCGCCAGGAACAAAATACCCGGCCCGGCCTCTGTTCTTTCGTTGATGGATTGAGTAACCTTCCTGCGTCAAAACACAATAACCCCCTTGGAGACACCGCGTGTCGAACCTGCGCGTCAGCGAACTCAGCATCTACCCGGTCAAATCCCTTGGCGGTATTGCCCTGCAACAGTCGGCGGTGGAGCGCTTTGGCCTGCACAACGACCGCCGCTGGATGGTGGTGGACGACCGCGACCGTTACCTCACTCAGCGCGAGCGATCACGCATGTGTCTGATTCAGCCCGAGCCCCTGGCCAACGGCCTGCGCCTGTCGGCGCCGGGCATGGACGAACTGCAAATCGCGCACACCCCGGAGATGCCGACCCGTGAGGTCATCGTGTGGGACGACCGCTGCCACGCGCTGGACTGCGGTGACGCGGCCGCCGGGTGGCTGGGCCGTTTCCTCGGTATCACCTGCCGGCTGGTGTATTTTCCCAACGACGGCCAGCGCGCGGTGGATCCCATCTATGCCCAGACCGGCGACATCACCGCCTTCAGTGACGGCTTCCCTATTTTGTTAATCACCCAGGCCTCGCTGGACAACCTCAATAACCGGCTGACCGAGCCGCTGTCCATGCGCCGTTTCCGGCCTAATCTGGTCATCGATGGCGCCGAACCCTATGCAGAAGATCAGTGGAAACGTCTGCGCATCGGTGATCTCACCCTGCGCGTGGTCAAGCCCTGCAGCCGCTGCGTGATTCCCACTGTCGACCCCGCCACAGGTAAACGCCACGCCGATGCTGAGCCTCTGCGTACCCTTGCGACTTACCGCCTGCGCGACCACAAGATTTTTTTCGGCCAGAATGTGATTGCCGACGGCGAGGGTCAACTGGCCGTTGACCAGCCGGTGGAGGTCATCGGATAGCCGGCAACACCAACGCTTGCCGGCCGACCCTGTTTTGGTGGTATCATTGCCGCCCGCTGAACGGACAGACCTGCTCAGCGGGTCTCGATGGTGGCTCGTGTCGGTCCCCTCGCAACGGTAAACTGTGAACCCCGTCAGGCCCGGAAGGGAGCAGCGGCAGCAGTGGATCCGTGTGCCGGGGTGTGGCTGGCATGGGCCATCTCCATTTTTTAGTGTTGAGTTTTCAGTGCTTAGTGCTTAGCTGAAATGGTGGCACGGCAACTTCGCATGGCGATCATCGCGCGGCGCACGCAACCGTCTGCCCAACACTAAGCATCCCAAGCGCCCCAAAACCCGCTAGAATGGACGACCCGTCAAACGCAGGTAGCGAATCCCATGAGTTATCAGGTTCTGGCGCGCAAATGGCGCCCGCGCAACTTCGCTGAACTGGTCGGTCAAGAGCATGTGCGCCAGGCACTGACCAATGCCCTGGACAGCGACCGTCTGCACCACGCTTTCCTGTTCACCGGTACCCGTGGTGTGGGCAAGACCACCATCGCACGCATCCTCGCCAAGTCACTGAATTGTGAACAGGGCATCAGCTCCACCCCCTGCGGCACCTGTCCCACCTGCACCGAAATCAACGAAGGTCGCTACGTCGACCTGATCGAAGTGGACGCCGCCTCGCGCACCAAGGTGGACGAAACCCGTGAACTGTTGGAAAACGTGCAGTACGCCCCTACCCGTGGCCGCTATAAGGTCTATCTCATCGATGAAGTGCATATGTTCTCCAACAGCAGCTTCAATGCTCTGTTGAAAACGCTGGAAGAACCGCCACCGCATGTCAAGTTCCTGCTTGCCACCACCGATCCGCAGAAGCTGCCGGTCACCATCCTCTCACGCTGCCTGCAATTCAATCTCAAGCACCTGTCGCCGGAGCAGATCCGTAACCACCTTGAGATGGTGTTGGGAAAGGAGGGTGTCGAGTTTGACATCCCGGCCCTCGGTCTCATCGCACGCGCCGCCGACGGCTCCATGCGTGATGCCCTCAGCCTGCTCGATCAGGCCATCGCTTTCGGTGCGGGTACCCTGCGCGAGTCCGATGTACGCAGCATGCTGGGCAGCATCGAACAACACCACGTCATCGATTTGCTCACCGGCCTCGCCGATGCTGACGCCAGCGCCTTACTCACACGCGTCGCACAACTGGCAGAGCAGGCGCCGGACTTTGCCGGGGTGCTGGCCGAACTGATCTCCACCCTGCACCGTATCGCCCTGGTACAGGCCGTACCCGGAACGATCAACGATGAAATGGCTGACCGTGAGGCAGTACTGGCGCTGGCCGGACGCCTGTCGCCGGAAGACGTGCAGCTCTACTACCAGATCGCCCTCATCGGCCGCCGTGACCTGCCCCTCGCCCCCACCCCGCGGGGCGGCTTCGAGATGGTGCTGCTACGCATGCTGGCCTTTCGCCCAGACAACGCCCGAGGCGACAGGCCAGCACAATCCACCGCCATGCAGCAGCCCGCTCCAGCAACAGCAACAGCACCGGTAAACCACGGCGTACCACCGCAATCAAACCCCACCAGTCAAGCAAACCTATCACGCACCACGGACACATCACGGCGCGCCAGTGCCTTGGCCGACGTACGCTCCCAGCTGACGGGTAAGACGAAAACGGCAAAGACAGAAAAGTCAGCAAATGCCAGCACTGCCCCGGGCCAACCCATAGCAACCCGAGCCACACCACAGGCTATCCGGCAAAACCCGCCCCCACAGACTCAGGCACCTCCCCTCGTCACTGACGATGTGCCACCGATGCCGGACTATATGAAAGAAGAGATTCCTCCGGCATATGGCAACACCCCGGCCGGCGCCGCTGTGTCCACTATTGCCCCCATAGTAGAAAGGCACGTGATACTGGCCGTGGCCGAACCCTCACCGGTAACCAGCCCCCCTGTGACACCCATCGAAGCAACGCCGGGCCCGGACGAATGGGAATCCCTGGCCACCACACTGGACTTGAAGGGCGTCAACCAACAGTTAGCGCTGAACTGTGCACTGACGAGCCGACAGGGCAACCACTTCACTCTCAGCCTCTCACCTGCCCATGCGCAGCTACTGAGCACGCCACGCGAAAACCTGCTACGTGAGGCACTGAGCCAACAGCTGGGCGCAACCATCACCCTCAGCATCAACGTGGAACAGACTGACAGCACCAGCCCGGCGATGCGCCAGAAGCAGCGTCAGGCCACACGCCAGCGCCAGGCCGAGGCCAGCATCGAGCAGGATCATACCGTGCAGGCCCTGCGCGAAACCTTCGCCGCCCAGGTCAACCCCGGCTCCGTGCAGCCCGTTGATTGACAATCTGCTTCCAGAGCGGGCCATGCCCGCGATGGCTTTGTGAGACTGTCGACTCTGTGGGAGCGGCTTCAGCCGCGAATGAAGCCTATTTTTTTCGCGGCTGAAGCCGCTCCCACAGAGTCATTGTTTTTTTGTTGTTTTTCGCGGGCATGGCCCGCTCCATAAGAACTCTTGGCAATAGGCGCCTCAAACCTAAGCCATTACTCCCCTCCCTCAGGTATAATCCCCACCCGTGGAAAGAAACTGAAAACGAGGAAACACATCATGATGAAAGGTGGTATTGGCAAGCTGATGAAGCAGGCTCAGGAGATGCAGGAAAACATGAAGAAGGCCCAGGAAGAGTTGGCCAACATGGAGGTCACCGGCCAGTCCGGCGGCGGCATGGTCAGCGTGATCATGACCGGGCGCCATGACGTCAAGCGCGTGTCCATCGATGACAGCTTGATGGGCGACGACAAGGAAATGCTCGAAGACCTGCTGGCTGCGGCGGTCAATGATGCCGTGCGCCAGGTAGAGAGCAACACGCAGGAAAAGATGTCCGGCATGACGGCAGGTATAAACCTTCCAGATGGCTTTAAAATGCCATTCTAACCAACTGTTATTAGTGAATAATCTTGGAATTCAGCCCCCTCATCTGCCGCCTCATCGAGGATCTGCGCTGCCTGCCGGGCGTCGGCCCGAAGTCGGCACAGCGCATGGCCTTTCACCTGCTGGAACATGATCGCGAGGGTGCCGTGCAACTCGCCCGATCCCTGCAAGAGACCGTGGAGAAAATCGGCCACTGCCACCACTGCCGCACCCTGAGTGAAACGGACACCTGCCTGCTGTGCGCCAACGCCACCCGTGACCATAGCCTGCTGTGCGTGGTGGAATCCCCTGCCGATGTGCGCGCCATCGAGCAATCCACCGCCTATCGCGGCCTGTATTTTGTACTCATGGGCCACCTCTCACCACTGGACGGCATCGGCCCAGTGGAAATCGGCCTGGATCAGTTCGAAACACGCCTCACCAAGGGCGGGATCAGCGAGGTAATCCTTGCCACCAACCCCACCGTGGAGGGCGAGGCCACCGCCCACTACATCCGCGAAATAGTACATGCCCAGGGCATCCGCAGCACCCGCATCGCACATGGCGTACCCCTGGGTGGCGAGTTGGAATACGTCGATGGCGGCACCCTCTCCCTCGCCTTTGCCGGTCGTCGCGAAATCTGATCCGCCGGTCTGCCCGGCGCCACCCTCTCATTAAAGATCCCCTGCTCACTGCCGCTGAAAAGGCAGACTATAGCAACACATTCATACCTTGCCGAGGGCTGTATGTACGATAATCTGGTGGAAAATCTGCATGATGAACTGGTGATGCGTTATGCGCCACTGGTGAAACGCATTGCCTACCACCTGAAAGCCCGTCTACCCGCTACGGTGTTGGTGGATGACTTACTACAAGCCGGCATGATTGGCCTGTTGGAGGCGGCGAAGAAATACGATGCCAACCAGGGCGCCAGCTTCGAGACCTACGCCGGCATCCGTATCCGTGGCGCCATGCTCGACGAGCTGCGCCGCAATGACTGGGCGCCGAAGTCGGTACACCGCAAGGTACGCGATATCACCGCCGCCATCCGCGAGATCGAGAACCGCGAGGGCCGTGATGCACGCGACGAGGAGGTCGTTCAGGTTCTGGGCATCAGCAAGGCAGAGTATTTCAAGACCCTGCAGGATGTCTCCACTCACCGGGTACTCAGCTGGGACGAGATCGGCATCGACGAAGATGCCATCGGCCAGTCCATTATGGACACCAAACCCGGCATCCAGGATCAGCTGGAGAAACAGCATTTCCGTGAACGTCTTTCCAAAGCCATCGCCACCCTGCCGGAGCGGGAAAAAATGACGGTGGCCCTGTACTACGAATCCGAACTCAATCTGCGCGAGATCGGTGACGTACTCAGCGTCAGTGAATCCCGTATCAGTCAGTTATTGAGCCAGGCACATATTCGCCTGCGGGCTCGCATGAAGGACTGGATTGGGCAACAATAGGGGTTTTCCACAAGACCAGACAATCATGCCCTGTTTCACCTTCGAACCTGTGATACGCAAGCGCCGTCTCCACAATGCCACGCGCCTGCACGAACGTAATTTCTCCAAGCTGCTGCTGGTCATTCCGGGCATCCGCGACATCACCGCCCCGCTCTGCCTGCAAGGCCGTGGCGACACGCGTCTGGCCGTGGAAGTCCTGGAAAAAAGCAAATACACCACCACCTTTTCCCTCCAACTACAGCAATGCGGCAGCCGCCGCTGGCTACCCTCGCTGCACATGAAAGTCCGCACCTATCACGACGTCCATGTCGCCGAAGTCCTGGCCTTTCAGGGCCACCACCGCTTGGATCCCCGCTACGCTTACCCTAACCCATGTATGTATCACCGCGACGAGAAATGGCAACTCAACCACTTTCTTGGCGACTGGCTCGACCACTGCCTGCACAACCGTTGCATTTTCCGTGACGCAATCCAGCCTGTCGATGCCTGAAACAGACATTTCAAGCAGAAAGCATCGAGAGGCCGTAATTAACTGCATGAAGGGGGAATGGCGAGATAAAAAGTGGTATTTCAGGTAGCTGTTTTCAGAGTCAACTCCACACCCTGCAGTCCTCCAGCCTTAAGAATAAGCCAGACTGTTCCGATAAGTCATTGTGTAGGGATGGAAATCACCCTTTTACTCTGTGATTATTCCATCGATTGGGTAATATGTTTTATCCGGCGCAACGTGAATACGGCGGTCGTTGGCGGTAAAAATAATAATAATCGATGCGTACCTGCGGCAAATAGCGGATAAACTGACCCGTATCTGCCATCAATTACACAAGAAGGTAACTATGGATAGATGGGCCAAGTGCATTATTTTTGCCCTGACGATGATGTTCAGCAATACGGCAGCCCTGGCGGCCATAGATTACATCCTGGAACAAAAATTCCACGCCGAGCTTGCCAAGGCCGAACAGGGTAATGCCAAGGCACAATACGCCATTGGCGAAATGTATGAAAAAGGCAGGGGTGTCGAAAAAGACCCACGCCAGGCCTTCAGCTGGTATAGCAAGGCCACCCAGCAAGGCAATATAAAGGCTGAATACAAGCTGGGCATGGCCTATCTGAACGGTACTGGCATCCGCAAAAATTACCGTAAAGCACACAATTGGCTCAACAAATCCAGCAATCAGGGATATGCACGCGCCCAGTACTTCCTGGGAACGCTCTATGAAAATGGCCAGGGTACGGCGCAGGATCTTGACAAAGCCCTGGAATGGTACAAGCAAGCTCTCAGAGGGGACTATGATGTGGCTGCCACGGGTATGCAGCGCGTAAATCAACGAAAACAAGAGAAACTCCGCCAACTTCGTCGTAACGCCCTTGCTACAGCGAAAGAACTGAAGGGAAAAAACCTCACGCCAAAACCAGCGGCACCCGCAACCTTGGCGCCCCCCCCCGCAACTGTGACACCAAGACCCGCAGCACCTACAACAACGATACCGCTAACGACCAAACAACGGATACAGGCCGGCGGATGGAAAAGGCACGACAAAGCGGTCGAATACCTGCCCTCTGCCAACACCCTGTGCGAGGATTTGGACAGCCGCATAGAATGCGAATCAAAAACCCTGAGACGTAGTATTGGCATAGCAGACATCGACTTTCAGACCAAGGCCACTCTGTCCCGCTTCAAAGAAGATGGTTCATTCACCGTCTCGTACCAAAATAATGTGCTAAAAGTCACCATCACCGATGAGGAGTTCGCCGGCCCCGGAGCGAAACTCCCTGTGCGTGAAGGCTGGCAGGAAACAGAACATGAACTGAGCTGTATTTTCGAAAATGACACACATCTGAGCTGCACAAAAAACAAGCTGCACAGTATAGAGTTACATCGTTAGGCAAGTATAAGATTCAGGCGGCAAGCTGACGGGCCAGGGATTCCAGGCCCTCACGGTCATGCAAAATGGTCTCCCAAAGACCAACCACACACGGGACATCGATGCCAAGATGTTTCACTACCCCGCCCAGCAGTTCAGCACGAAGCTCGTCCCCGGCCTCATCGTCCAGCAGGATATTCACCACCTGCAACAGATAAACATAGTCCGCAAAGTCCCCGTCATAATCCGCGCAATGATGCTGGGCAACCGCAGTAATCACTTCTTCGGGCAATTGCCAGCTCCGCAACAGTTGCTCACCAATGTGCGCATGATCCATTCCCAGCACATGCTTCTCAATATCCACGGGTGGCGTCTCCGGTGACTGCGATTGACAGTCCGCAATAGCATCACAAGCGTCCGCAAACTGACTCACCAAGAACAGACGGCCGATATCACGCAGCAGGGCCGACAGATAGGCCAGCCCAGGTTTGACACGCCTGCGCAGGGGGTGTTGTGAGGCCAGTGCCTGGGCCATGGATCCGGCGACCACCGCTTTCCACCAAAAACCTTCGTGCGCCAGCATAGCCTTGCCGCTGGCCGGCAAAGATCCCATGGCCACCAATCCCAGCGCGATACCCATGACGCCGTCGTAACCCAGTACTGTAACCACCGCTTTTTCAATGGACTCAATACACCCCTGAAATCCGAAAAATGGGGCATTGGCGTAGCGAATAATCTGCGCCGCAAGGGCGGGATCACTGGCAATAATGTCGCTCAGTTCCCGGACATGGGCGTCCGGATCCTGCATCAGGTGTAGCAGTTTTTGCCCTACCTCGGACATCACAGGCAAACCGTTACTGGTTTTGAGCGCTATAGAAATCTGTTTTTTCCAGGGGGCATGAATATCGATAACCTCCGCCTCAACGGGAGCCTTCCATTGCAAGTTCCCCTGCTGCAGCATGACGGTCATTTCATCAACTGGCAACGGCTTGCTGTAATAATAACCCTGCACATAGGTGCAATTCAGTTTGCGCAGATAGGCCTCCTGGTCGGCCCCCTCCACGCCTTCCGCCACCGTTTCCAGCCCCAGGGAATGGGCAAGGTGAACGATGGAATTGGTAATCGCCGCCGATTCGCTATTCACCATGACATCCTTGACGAAGCTGCGGTCGATCTTCAGTGTATCGATGGGAAAACGCTGCAAATAACTGAGTGAGGAATAACCCGTACCAAAATCGTCGATGGCGATGCGCACACCGAGATCTCGCAATGCCGTCAGGATCTCAATGGTGAGTTTAGGGTTTTTCATGGCAGCGCTTTCGGTAATTTCAAACTCCAGCCAACGTGATTCCAGACCGGTTTCCTGCAAGATCTCCCGCACCATGCTGAGCAGATTATTCTCATCACCAAACTGCAGCGCGGAGAGATTGACCGCCACTCGCACTGGCGCCAGGCCCCGCTGTTGCCAGGCCTTGTTCTGGGCACAGGCCGTCCGCAGCACCCATTCTCCCAGTGGAATAATCATGCCACTGGATTCGGCCAAGAGAATAAAGTCCAGTGGTGGAATCATACCCAGCTCGGGATGCTCCCAGCGTAGCAACGCCTCCAGCGCCTTCACCATACCGGTCTTCGGATCAAGGATAGGCTGGTAATGGATGGAAAATTCACCTCGCTCCATGGCATGGCGCAGATCGACTTCCAGGGTTAGACGACGGATCTCTTCCGCATGAATCTTGGCATTGAAGAAACGCAGACAGGCACGCCCCTGCTGTTTGGCCGTGTACATCGCGGCATCGGCATGCTTCATCAATAAACAGGCATCTGCACCATCGCTCGGGTAGATGGCAATACCGATACTGGGTGTGCAGGCCACCCACTGCTCTTTCAAAGCAATGGGCTGCGACAGGGATTGCAGGATCTGACGCGCGACCTTTTCCGCATTGGCCGGGGAACCGATCCCCGTCAACACACAGCCAAATTCATCCCCACCCAAGCGGGCAAGAATATCGCGACCACGCACACCGGCCACCAACCGCTCACTCACCTGCTTCAAGAGGTGATCACCGGCATCATGCCCATAGGTATCATTGACTGATTTAAAGCGGTCAAGGTCGATGAACAGCACCGCCAGTTTTTCCGTATTGCGCTCTGCCTGTTGCAGGCTGGTGCTCAGACGATCACGAAACAGGGCGCGATTGGGTAAGCCAGTGAGCGGATCATGGGTTGCCAGATGTTCCTGATCCAGCCGGGCTGCGGCCAGTTCGCCATGCAACCGGCAACGTTCGAGGACAAACTCCAGCGTACGTACCAGCAACTGGGGGTTGGTCTCACCACGCAGCAGATAGTCCATCACACCTGTCACACACAGAGCCTTGACCTGAGCCTCTTGCGCTGAATCAGCCAATAGAATCAGAGGGATGTCTGACAGATGCTGATTCTGCCACTGCGCCAGATTCCGACCTTTGCCGCCAAAATCCAGCATGTCGGCCACCACGATATCGAAGTGACCCGCGCCAAGCATCGACTCTGCCGCTGGCAGATCAACCGCATGGGCCAGCCCGAAATAACCCTTTCCCGCACTATGCAGGGTATCGGCGACCCAGTGGACATTGCTGACATTAGCTTCAATCAGTAAAACCCTGATCCTGACAGAAATTCCAGGCTTCATCAAAACTCCATATTACACATACTAGATAGAGGTAGCCCGCTTAGTGCAGAATGTCAGGCTGGCCCGTTGCAATCCTTCATACTGCCAACTTGTCGGCAACAAGTTGCTGTTTCTTTAAGGAAAAAGCAGACCAAAAAAACAAAAAGCCCATCTACAGCACGTGTAGATGGGCCAATCTAATTCGGGTTATCGTGATCGAAGTCAGGAGACCCCGGCAATATCACATTGAAAAATGTACTCGCAGTCTCCAACCAATAGGCTACATAGCGTGCCTTTCTCCGATTGCCGCCAGAACCCCCTCACTGGGGCCGGCTGCATCGACATTCAACAACAGGCCTTCATTTTCATAAAAGCCGATGAGCGGTGCGGTTTTTTCATAATAGGTTTCCAGTCGATTCGAGATGGCTTCTGCGGTCTCATCATCACGCTGGATAACCGGACTGCCACATTTATCACAGATGCCTTCCTCTTTGGGGGGATTGCTTTTGACATTGTAAATCGCCTGGCAATCGGCATTGGAGCAGGTGCGACGAGTGGTCAGGCGATCCAGGATTACCTCGCGTCCAAGATTGAAATTGACCGCCATATCCAGCTTGATGTCCAGCTGTTCCAACAGGCTTTTAAGCGCTTCGGCCTGGGGAATCGTGCGCGGAAAACCATCCAGCAAAAACCCCCGTTCACAATCCGGCTCCTGGAGACGCTGCTCCATAATACCCATGATAAGATCATCCGGAACAAGGTCACCCGACTTCATCAGAGACTCTATCTGTTTGCCCAATTTGGTGCCTGCCGCCACGGCGCCACGGAGAATATCGCCCGTGGAAATCTGCACCGAACCATCCAGCTCGGTCAATAGTTTTGCCACGGTGCCTTTACCCGCACCCGGCGCACCTAAAAGTATCAGCTTCATTCAAATCGCCTTTTCTTGTAGTAAAAAAATATACCTGAACCCGCGCCTCACCAAACCGATGAGTCCGAACGAACCATGCAGCAATCGGGCACTATAGCGTAATTTCTCTCATAAAGAGTCAGGCGCAGGAGGAAAGCAACCAGACTCGCGGCATGAGGATCTGACTATCATTAGAAAAAATGATACGAACTTAACTCAGGCTTCCTGACAGATTACTGACCAAGGAACGTGCACGTTCCCAATCGGAATCAATCACGGCTGTCAGATTGATAGACCCTGTCACCATCACGCAAAAAGAGACCGCGTGGCAGGATGATTTCTTCATGTCCTCTCAAGCCCTGACGAATCTCGGCCATGGAAAAATCCTCGATACCAGTGATCACAGGTTTTATCCGTACCTGTCCATCCTGCAATACAGCCAGATATACTTGGCCGTCCCGCTTCAACAGGGCCTCAAAGGGCACCTTGATGGCATGGGTACTCCATGCCGTACGAATCTCCGCATCCACCGTCTGCCCCGGACGCAGCTCAGGTGCCTGGGCACCCAGGCTGATGAACACCTTCACTGAGTCGGTATTTGCTTCCTGCTCAGCCATCGTGTCCAGCCGGGTGACTGTTTCCTGCCATTCCAGGTTTGGAAAGGCATCACTGGTAACCAGCACCACTTGCCCTGCCAGAATACGATGGCTGTCGGCAGCATCCACGCTCACTTCAATTCCACTCTGTGTCTCGCCGGCAAGCACAAACAGGGGATTTGTCGGCATCACCCATTGCCCAGCTTCAGCTTGGCGCTGCGTTATCGTGCCGGAAAATGGCGCCGTGATATCCTGTTTTTCCGGCACCAAGGTGGCATTCTGCGCCGTTTCCATCACCCTGCTGGCGCGCGCACGTGCGGCCCTCAGTTTCATTTCGGCATCTTTCACGAACTGTTCCGCCACGGCGCCTTTCTCATGGGAGCGGCGCAATTGCGCCCAGGTGCGTTCCGCCCGATCAATATCCTCACGTGCAGCGACCAGCTCCGCCTGTATCTGTTCCAGGTGCGCGGGCAACACACGATCATCCAGGCGCGCCAATAACTGCCCACGCTGTACCCTTTCCCCCTGACTCACCAAGACCGTTGTCAGGCGACCGGCGTGTGAGGGCCGAATCACCATCCTCTGCCGGCTAACGATGTTTCCAGGCACCACGATGGTCTGATAGATCTCCCCCATTTCAGGGAAAGTGGTCTGTACCGCCAGTCCTTTGCTGAAAAAAAACAGCCCGCCCTTGACGGCGACAAAACCCAGTGCCGCCAGTACCAACACGACCAGCAGGGTGCGGCGGGGAAACAGCCTCTGCAGCCAGTTTGGCAAACGTGACGGCCTCTCATCGACAGCGAACGAGTCAGCGCTATGATGACGGTTGTCTGCACCCGGGTGGATGCTCTGGCGATCCTTCTGCCCACGGCCCGAGGACTGCCCGGGATCAATGATGATCTCCACCTCTCCATCATATTCGATAAATTCATCAATCCCGCTATTGGATTCGACGTGATCTGTTGCATCTCGCCGGCGCCTGTCTTCCGTATCCGGCGCGGACGTCTCTATCACGGCCTCCGGGGCCGTATCAGTCACCGGTTCATGTGCTGGCATCGGTGTGTAACTGGGGTGTATCAAGGGTGGTGTGCTGCTGGCCACAACCCGCTCGATCGTGCTCAACGACCCGGCTTCCGGAGCCGTTGTCAGCGGTGACTCAAGCGGATCCACCGGCACACTATTTTCACCTGACGTCCCTACGTCCATCCTCCCCGGCACGGGATTTTCCATCGGGACATCCGCCACCTGTAACACCGGAATGGTCTTTTCGTCTTTGCTCTCGGGAACCGGGGGCGTCTGAACCGGTATCACTAACGGGACATCCACGGGGTCACTGTGAGCGGCTTGAGACTCGGTCTCCATGGATTCGTGCCGATCAAACAGCAGGCGGCGGATGTGGCCATTCAGCTCTTCGGCATCGACCGGCTTGGTCAACACCTGGTTGGCCCCGGCATCGTAGACCTTGAGCAATACCTCAGCATCGGTAGAACCGGTAATGACGATAACCGGCAACTGACTCAGTCTGGATTGCCCGCTCTGGCGCAGGGTGCGAATCAGGTCATCGCCATCCATCCCCGAAGAGGAGACCTTGAGATCGGTGAGTAATAAATCATAGTCACCCTGAATCAGAGCAACAACGGCGGGTTCCGCAAACTGAAAATAGTCTATCTGATAGCCACTGGGCTCCAGCATACGGCGCATAACGAAGGCGGCGGTGCGGCTGTCATCGACATAGCACAAACGTGCGAGAGGCTTCTCTGCCCCCGGCGGGTGAGCGGAGGGCCTCTCACTCATGGCCAATATTACTCATGGAAAGCGAACTCTGAAACGATTTCAACGGGCGCTTGGCAATATCCCCGTGACTGTCTACAACCTGCGGGAGCTCCATTTATTGCTTGTGGCCTCTGCGGGACAGTGAAACAGAGCTGCCCATTATTTTTTGTATTGTGCCCAATACCCTGTTGTGGTTATTCATTCACAAACCGCAGGGCATCACCGCCACTATAAGATTACCCACCAGCTAAGTAAACTCGACGCAGAGATTGGCATTTTCAAGGCGTAAATCACAAAAAGCCATAAGAGTTTTATGGCTTAATCTGGATGCAACATAGCAGCCGGATAACCATTAACACAGGTTTCGGGGTTCATTGATTGAAAGGTAGTGGCAGGCATTGTCGTGGCGACGGGCTTTGCTCTGCGGGTGTTATCCCTTCGGCCCCGCCGGCAGCCAGACGTGCACCGCTGCACCACCCAGCTCACTTTCACCAATTTCCAAGGTTCCGCCATACAGCTGTACAATATCCCGCACGATGGAGAGACCGATGCCGTGTCCGGCAATATCCGAATCGGCCCGACGACCGCGCTGCATGACATAGCGCACCATTTCGGAAGGAATACCCGGGCCATCATCCTCGACATGGATAAACAGATCCATTTCACCATTGCGCGGCCCGGCCTTGGAGCAGGCCAGCACATGCACCTGTCCCCGACACCATTTAAAGGCGTTGTCCGTAAGGTTGCCAACGATTTCCACCAGGTCGCCCTCATCACCGGAAAACTCCAGACCGGGCTGCAATTCAGTCAGCGTTTTCACCTCCTTGTCGGCATACACCTTGTGGAGACCGGCCAGCACTTTCTCCACCACACCCTGTACCGCAATGGGCGCCGACAATACTGTCCAGCCCGAAGTTGCGGCGCGCCGCAACTGATAACCTGTGAGCTGATTCATACGCTCCACCTGCTCCAGCACGACGTTGGGCAGGTCTGTTTTACCATCACGGTTTTCTGCCGCGCTCTGCAGAATCGCGAGGGGTGTTTTGAGGCTATGGGCAAGGTCACCGAGAGTGCGCCGGTATCGCTCCAGGTGCTCCCGTTGGTGAGAAAGCAGACCATTGATATTGCTAGTCAGTGTCTGTAGTTCGAGCGGATAGCGCCCCTTCAGGCGCGTCTGCGTACCCTCTTCGATCGCATGTAATTCGTTGGCGGCATGTTTCAATGGCCGCAATCCCCAGCGCAAAATGCCCCACTGCACCGCCAGCAGCAACAACGCCACTCCCCCCAGTGTTCCCCACAGGCTACTCCGGAAGGCGCTGATCCGGGCATCGAATTCAGTCATGTCCTGCGCGACGCTAAAGGTATAGTCTTGGCCGGGATCGGGGGAATCACTCCAGACCACCCCATAGCTGAACAGATAAAGTCGCTGACCATCGGGCCGGGTGATCTGCCGGCCGCTCTCAGCCAGGCGGGGAAGGTTTTTTGTAAAAGGGATCGACATACCCTCGATGGATTCCGAGCGCCATAACCAGCTCCCATCATTGCTGGAGACCTCGCCAAAGAGACCGGATTCCGGATCATAAAAACGTGTGTCCGGTAATTCCTTATCCATGATGAGACGCCCGTCATCACCCATCTCAGCAGCGGAAATCAGGGCATAGACATGCCCGAACATGCGCTCTTCCAGATCCTGCTCAATACTGTCGTGATAGATCTTTTCGAGGGTAATCTCGGCCAGCCCAAAGAAACTGAATAACACCGCACTGGCCGCAATCAGCACGCGGGTATTCAGGGAAAGGGGCATTAGGTGCTGCGGTTCTCGGAGGTCGGTGTCAGGGCAAACCGGTAGCCCCGGCCACGCAGGGTTTCTATGACGCCCAGGGCGCCATCAGGGTCGAGCTTGCGGCGCAAACGGCCAATGAAGACCTCGATAACATTGCTGTCACGGTCAAAGTCCTGATCATAGATATGCTCGGTAAGCTCGGACTTGGACACGACCTGACCCGCGCGCAAGACCAAATATTCCAGCACCCGGTACTCATAGGCGGTCAGTTCGATAGATTTTTCATCGACAATCACCTGCTGGGTTCCGATGTCAATATGCAGCGAACCAAAAATAAGTTCTGACTGGGTCCAGCCGGCAGATCGGCGCATCAGCGCTTTGAGACGCGCCAGCAATTCCTCCATGTGGAAAGGCTTGACCAAATAGTCATCGCCGCCGGCTTCGAGGCCTTCGACCTTATCCTGCCATCGATCCCGGGCAGTCAGAATCAGGATTGGAAATGCCTTACCTTCACTGCGCAACTGGCGAATCAGATCGATACCCGACAGTTTGGGCAAGCCCAGATCCACCACACCCACATCAATGGGATACTCCCGTCCCAGGTACCGCCCTTCCTCACCATCAGCAGCCTGATCCACCACGAAGCCCTCTTGCCGCAAGCGGGTGGCAAGCTCTTCACGTAAACGCAATTCGTCTTCGACAACCAAGACACGCATAGTACTAAATCTCTTGAGGAAAAGCCGGATAGGCTGGGAAAGAAGCCGTATCATCTGGAAGGTGGCGCATTTCCATTAGACTAGCGCTATTGCATTGAAATGCAAAGAGGAAACGTCTGACGGATGGATTGCCACCCGCCTGACACGGGACGTGCGTTCAACCATGATCAAATATGGGACAGGCGCCCAGGGGGTATGGGGCGCCATTTCCCTGTCCCGCGCAAAACGACGTTATAGCGTCATAATAAAATCGACCAGCTTCTCGATATTGGCATCGGAAACACGTGGCGAGTAAGGAGGCATGGGCGCAGAGCCCCAGACACCCGTACCGCCCTTCTTGATCTTGACGGTCAATTTAGCCCGGGCATCGGCATCGCCCTTATATTTGGCAGCAACATCCAGCCAGGACGGACCAACGATCCTTTTATCAACGCTATGGCAAGCCATGCAACCACTTTTTTTGGCCAAAGCCAGATCAGCCACCGCAGAACCCGAGATGGCCATGGAAGCCAAACTTAATACGAGCAAAACCTTTTTCATTACTTACCTCCCTCCATAGCCACAATAGGCAATACTTCCACAGTACCGCGAAGGTACTCCGCAAAAACTGAACATGCACTGAACATGACTAACTCACTCAGGTATAACCCTTGAGTCGCTGCGCATTTTTGCGCAAACGGGCCTGAGTCCCAGCCCAGGGTGCCTGCCATGCCAGGCCGGGGCGCATCAATCCACGGCACAGTCGCAGCAGTCCGTCGATATCATCACAGTGAACAAACTCAGGCGCCGGACCCTGCGCCTTGAGACAATCCATGCCCCCGTCAAAGCATTGATTATGATAGTTGCCCAACGGCAAAGTCAGACCGATGGTGGGAATGCCCCAGGCCGTGGCGGCGGTTGCCTCACAGGCGCCACCATCCATGATGCGTCGCTGGTGTCTGCCCGGCAGCAGCCTTTCCGCCAGATCCGAGAGCAGGCGCATGCCGCCAGGATCGAAGGTCGTACATCGATCACCCAGGCGCACCACCGGCCCTTTGCCGATGCGCGCGCCGGGCAATGTCCGCGAGGCCTCCAGACTGACACACACCAATGGACGGCGCCGCTCATCCAGCCAACCGAGATCGAAGTGCCGCACGGCACCGACAAAACCCACTTCCTCTGCTCGCGTCAACAGGCCCAGAAAGGGGGGGTGGCTGGCCTTACCACGTTTAAACAGATCAATGGCCGTGGAGACGATCACAAACACTCCAGCCAGATCATCGACGGCACGGGCATAGATACGCTTGCCGCTACGCCAGTAAGGCGCGCGGAATTGCAGGCCGCCGAACAACTGTCTTGCCGGCTGGCCGCTCGCCCGTTTACCCTTGAGTTGAACCACGGCACTGTCCATCGCCCGGCCTTGTTTGAGCAGTTTGACCTTTCTTAGACACCCCTCTTCCCGCATATTATCCCCGTCGGACAACCAAACCCCGGCTCCGGCCAGGTGCTTGATAGGCGAGCCCCCCAGCCATTTCACGGCGAGGCGCTTTTCATCGAGCCAGCGCACTCCCTGAAAACCCGGATGATCCATATGGGCAATAAACAGGCGTACCGGCTGTTCGGATCTTTCCCGCAGCAGGCGGCGATAGGCCGCGCGTGAATCAACGCCGACGAGCAGATTGCCGATAGGGTCTTCGCAACAAGGCACACCAGCACGCTGTAGATGCGCGCTGACACAGCGCAGCACATGTACCTCCCGGAAGGGGGCGGTTGGCTGGGAGAGGATATCTTTGAGGAGCTGCTGGCGGGTAGTGGTCAGCATAAAAAAGCAGGGTTATTCCACAGATCCGGCATCACGTCGATCAGCAAAATGGGTCACATCCTCCATCTGTAGTTTACCCTCATGGACGGCACCTTCGGCACCCAGATTGATGTTTGGCTTTTTATTCATCATTCATCGCTGAATCACGCGCACACCGATACGCCGCTATTTGTGGCGCTGAAAAACAAGACAGGCGTTGGTGCCGCCAAAACCGAAGCTGTTGGACATCACTGTATTGAGACCGGCATTGTCGATGCGCTCATTGGCAATGGGGAATTCCACCGCCGCAGGATCGAGGGTCTCGATATTCGCCGAGGCGGCCACGAAATCATTTTCCATCATCAAAATAGCGTAGATGGCCTCGTTGACGCCCGCCGCGCCCAGGGCATGACCTGTCAGTGATTTGGTAGAGTTGATGTGTGGCACGTCGTCGCCAAATACCTCGCGCAGCGCGCCCAGTTCTTTGGTATCGCCTACCGGTGTGCTGGTGCCATGGGCATTGATATAGTCGACTCTGCCCTCGACCGTGGCCAGCGCTTGCTGCATGCAGCGCACGGCGCCCTCACCGGAAGGCTGCACCATATCGTGGCCATCACAGGTCGCACCATAGCCCACCAGTTCGGCATAAATCTTCGCACCGCGCGCCTTGGCGTGCTCCAGTTCTTCCAGCACCAACAGGCCACCGCCACCAGCGATCACAAAGCCGTCACGATTGACATCGAAGGCTCGCGAGGCCTTACCTGGGATGTCATTGTACTTGGATGACATGGCGCCCATGGCGTCAAACAGCACGGACTGGCTCCAGTGCAGCTCTTCGCCGCCACCGGCAAAGACGATGTCCTGCTTGCCCAACTGGATCAGTTCCATGCCATTGCCGATACAGTGTGCGCTGGTGGAACAGGCGGAGCTGATGGAATAGCTCACACCCTTGATCTTGAAGGCGGTGCCCAGACAGGCGGAAGTAGTGCTCCCCATGGTGCGAGGCACCATGAATGGCCCGACCTTGCGCACACCTTTGGAGCGCAGCAGATCGGCAGCCAGCACGACGTTTTCGTTGGAGGCACCGCCGGAGCCAACCACCAGACCGCTGCGTAGATTGGACACCTGCTCGCCACTTAAACCGGCATCGTCAATCGCCTGTGCCATGGCGAGATAATTGAATGCCGCGGCATCGCCCATAAAGCGGCGCAGCTTACGGTCGATGAGTTCCTCGGTGTTCAGACGCACCGGGCCGTGTACCTGGCTGCGGAAACCAAGATCGGCATATTCCTGACTGAATTCAATGCCAGAACGCCCTTCACGCAGCGAGTCCAACACTTCCTGCTGATTGTTTCCGATACTGGATACGATGCCCAGGCCGGTGATTACAACGCGTCTCACAATGCTTTCCTCGCTTCCTCAGAAATTTTCAGTGGAGGTAAACAGACCGACCCGCAGATCCTTTGCAGAATAGATTTCCCGGCCATCGACTTCCATGACCGCATCGGCAATACCCATCACCAGCTTACGCATGATGACGCGCTTCATATTGATGCGATAGGTTACCATTTTGTTGGCGGGCGTCACTTGACCGGTAAATTTCACTTCACCGGCACCGAGTGCCCGCCCACGCCCCGGACCACCACTCCAGCCAAGGAAAAAACCCACCAGTTGCCACATGGCATCGATACCCAGGCAACCTGGCATCACGGGATCACCCTCGAAGTGGCACGCGAAAAACCACAGATCTGGTGAGATATCCAGCTCGGCGATGATTTCGCCCTTGCCATAAGTACCCCCGGTAGCGGCGATGTGGGTGACACGATCACACATCAGCATCGGTGGTAACGGCAGCTGGGCATTGCCTTCGCCAAAGAGTTCACCGCGACCGCAACTGAGCAATTCCTCATGGGAATAACTACCTTGTCTGGGTGAAATTTCAGTTTCGATTGACGACATACGAGCGGTCCCCATGCTTGCCTATTGGTGTTTGAATTTGGAAATAAGTAATAAGTAATAAAGAATCAGTAATAAAAGACAGCGTTGTGCGGAAATAGCCCGCCCGACAGCGATTGCCGGCGTAGATTACCATACCCTGTCAGGGTTTTGGGAGCCGCCGAGCCAAGGGCAACCCCTAGCATGACTTCCTGGTCAGCTAAGGTTCATGCCAACACCCGCCGCGTTACCACCCAGGCCCAATGAACAGGGACAATGCGTCTCACGAGGATTTTCTCCGCACTTCGATCACGTTCGGCAACTGTTCGACCTTTGCCAGTATACCGCTGAGCTGGGTGACATCGTGCACATCCAACGACAGGGTCATATCAGCAATGTGGGTGCGCCGATCCGTGAGTGTATTTACGCCCATCACGTTGAGCCGTTCATGAGTGAGGATTTCGGTAATGTCGCGCAGCAAACCCTGGCGGTCGTAGGCATGCACCAGAATCTCCACCGGATAGGTATTCTGGATGCTCTGTGACCAATCCACCTCCAGCAGACGCTCATACTCAATCTGCTGCAGGCGCAGCAGATTGGGGCAGTCACGACGATGAATGGTCACTCCGCGGCCTCGGGTGATGTAGCCGACGATGGTATCATAAGGAACCGGCTTGCAGCAGCGCGCCATGTGGGTCATCAGATCCCCCACCCCCATCACATGCACGTCGTCGCCGCCGGCAAGCTCCGGCTGGCGTGACACGGGTGGAGGTATTTCCGTCGCCGGCGGCAGCACCTGTTCGTTGACCGCAGCGGCGATCTGCGCGCTGGTGATATCACCGCAACCCAGAGCTGCGAGAAAATCATCCAAATTTTCATACTTAAAGCGCTTCGCCAGTTGCTCCAGATTCAGATCCGTCACCGACAAGCGGTGCAACTCCCGATCCAGCAGTGAACGGCCATCGCTGACGTTGTGATCAAAATCCTGCAAGCGAAACCAGCTGCGCACCTTGGCACGCGCCCGCGAGCTTTTCAAATAACCCAGGTGTGGATTGAGCCAGTCACGACTGGGCGTGGCCTGCCGGGAAGTCAGTATTTCTACCTGTTCACCATTCTGTAACGCGTAGCCAATGGGCACGATGCGACCGTTGACCTTGGCGCCGCGATAGCGATGTCCGACATCGGTGTGGATGTGATAGGCAAAGTCCAGCGGCGTCGCCCCGCGCTGCAAATCCACCACCTTGCCTTTCGGGGTCAACACGTAAACACGATCCTGAAATACTTCAGATTTGAAACGGTCGATGAAATCACCGGCGTTACGCTCCTCGTCCTTCCATTCGAGAATCTGCCGCAGCCAGGCAATTTTTTCACCATACTGCGTATCCTGCTTCCCGCCCTCCTTGTATCCCCAGTGGGCGGCAACCCCATATTCGGAATGCTGGTGCATCTCAAAGGTACGAATCTGGATCTCCAGCGTCTTGCCTTCAGGGCCCACCACGGCTGTGTGCAGGGACTGATACATATTCTCCTTGGGCGAGGCAATGTAATCGTCGAATTCACTGCGGATAGGCTGCCAGCGACTGTGCACCAACCCCAACACGGCATAGCAATCGGCGACTGTATCGACCAGTACACGAGCCGCGCGAACATCAAATAATTCCTTGAAATCCACGGACTTGCCAGACATTTTTCGCCAGATACTGTAGATATGTTTGGGGCGCCCGGCCACCTCTCCCTGGATGCCTGCGCGCACCAGTTCGGTGCGCAACTGCTCCAGCACCAGGTTGATGTATCGCTCACGGTCGACGCGCCGCTCGTCCAGCAACTTCGCCACCCGTCGGTAGGTCTCTGGCTGCAGAAAACGGAAGCTGAGATCTTCCAGCTCCCATTTCAGCTGCCAGATGCCGAGCCGGTTGGCCAGCGGCGCGAAGATATCCATGGTCTCCTGCGCCACACGAGCACGCTCATCCTCTGACCGATGCTTGAGCTCACGCATGATCTGCACCCGCTCGGCCAACTTCACAAACACCACTCGCACGTCTTCGGCCATGCCCAGCAGCAGCTTACGCAGACCTTCGAGATGGTGCGCGTCACCACTCTGCACCTGCTGATGGAAGTCATCCACGATGCGCATTTTGCGCACGCCCTCGACCAGCCCGGCCACCATTTCGCTGAAGGCCGAACGCACATCATCCGCAGACAGATCCTCCTCATCCAGACTGCAGATGAAACCGGCCACCAGGGTGTCGATATCCATATGCAGGGTGGTGAGGATATCGACCACCGCGCGTGCGCGGCCTACGACATCCTCACCCGCTCCTTGCTGGCGCGCCAGCCCCAGCGCCCGCCCCAGGGGGGAGACGTCGATATCTGCATTCTTTACCGCCAGCTGATCCAACCAGCACCGATCATCTGTGCAGAAATCACCTTCGGCGGAGATTTGTGTCGTGACCATCCAGCCTCATTCCCCGGTGCACAAACACACGTGCTGCAGGGCGATCATCGTCTTGGCATCGACAATCTCCCCCACACAGACCTTCGCCCGTGCTTCCGCCAGAGACAACCAGTGGATTTCGATATATTCACCGGCCTCATGGGCGGTGGGTAACGGAGAAAGTTCGCGGGCAAGAAACAGATAAATACGCTCATCACAGATGCCAGGCGACGGCAGCAGGGTTGCGAGGGGCTGCCAGCTTTCAGCTCGCAAGCCCGCCTCCTCACCCAACTCTCGCTGCGCGCAGGCCTGCGCCGCCTCACCCGCTTCCAGCCGGCCGGCAGGGATCTCCCACAGCCAGCCACCTGCGGCATAG
The DNA here is from genome assembly GCA_021647505.1 of Gammaproteobacteria bacterium. Taxonomy (GTDB): domain Bacteria; phylum Pseudomonadota; class Gammaproteobacteria; order SZUA-152; family SZUA-152; genus DRQN01. Next base: position 13,737 of record JAKIUN010000029.1, on the reverse strand, counting down.
CGGTACTGCCGAATCAGGCAAACACGGTCTTTGTCATCCAGCGCCAGCGCCCCAGCCCCACCGGGATGACGCACAATCTCCAGCATCGCCTGTTGTCCGTCGGGAAACACGACGCATTCTTCATTCAGCGTAAGGGCTCGCCCCTGATAGATCCGCTTGCAGTCCGTGCCCATGCAGGAGGCCCGACCTACCAGGCCGAAGGCAGACGCTCATTGATCGTAATGATTTTGTTCTTGCTGGTAATGTAACCACCGACAGTAAGATCTCTCAGGATACGGCTGACCATCTCACGTGAGGCCCCCACCATACTGGCGATATCACGCTGGGTCAGACGCTGAGTCACGACCAACTTGCCGTCTTTCTCCTCGGCCAGATCCAGCAGGGTATGAGCAACGCGTCCGTAAACATCCATCAATGCCAGACTGCGCACATTGTCGGTCAGTTCACGCAGACGACGCGCCAGACCCTGAATCACCGTCAAGGCAATCTTGGGGTTGCATTCCAGACACTCATCGAAGGCAGACTTGGACACCACTGCCAGCCGGGTTTTCTCCAGGGTCATCACCGACGCCGAGCGCGGCGCATTATCCAACATCGCCAACTCACCAAAATACTCCCCCTCGCCCTGGATATTGAGCGTGACCTCTTTGCCTTCCTCATCATTGAGGAACACCTTCACCTTGCCCGACAGCACGATATACAGCGAATCAGAACGATCCCCTTCGCACATAACCAGCGTATTCTTTGGATACTGACGCGTCATGGCCAACTCCGAAATTGCCTGTAAATCCTCATCAGGCAACCCTTCAAACAATGAAATACTCTTTATATTCATTACACCAATTCCCATGTCGACATTCCTTGTATTCGACGACGAACAAAACAGCCTTCTTGATTAATGTGAAAATATCACAAAACAAAGCAGTAATATTACCTAGTGACACTATCCCACAGCGCCTATGCTCTTAGTTGTCTAGGGACGGCAGAGGGAGAGACACGGATGTCTACCTAGCATAAAACAGACTACTCCTCAAAATTTCGCGGAATCCTTACCGTTAACCATGACCAGCACTATGCCAAAACAGACACACCTCAGACAAGAAGCCGCCATGTTACCTGCCATGCAGAAAAATGAACTCCCTGTTGCATGGAGAGAATTTGCTGCCGGCATGGAATTTCTCCGGCGCTACGGCACTCACAACACCGCCAATTCCGGTGCCATTAGCAGGGGCAATCTGCGCCTGCTCCATCGCGCCCTGTTGCAGGATAGTGAATACCGACAACGGGTCACAAGCGCTCGCCGGGAAACATCGCAACTCACCACTCCCAACTGGTCGCTACTCACTGTCTCTCATCAACTACATGCCCACCTCGTCTGTATCCCGGCAAAAAGCAGTATATGCCTCACTGCCCACCCCGGTTATATGGGCATGTTTTTGATACTTAAAGGATCCGCCGAAACCTTAAAGCAGACAGAGATACCTTCCCGCCCCCGGCGTAACTGGTGGCCACGCGGCTGGCTGCCAAGTAGCCAGACTCATGCGAAAACACAGCATCTCAAGGCCAATGACATCATTTGCGTAACCCACAGCACATCAAACACAGGCCTGCTGGTGACAGGTAAAAAGGCATGCATCATTCTCGCCGTTTTCACAGCCCAGCAAACCCGGCAAGCACCATCAACGGAGTACGCCGACAGACCGCCATCTCAGCAGATCCCTCTCCACAGCGCAAGCTGACCCAGCCAGACAGTCCCTACGGCCAGTCCGCCCGAATCCAAACAACACCTCAGGGGCACTTTTTTGCTATGCTCCCCCCCGCTGGCCACCTGGTGGCCCGGATTTCTTGCCGGGACTTGGATTTTTAGGGCAAGCTGGCGAAACATAGTAAATAATCGGCCACCGATATCATACAAATATGTTGAACCTAAATTAATCCGTTGAATCTACTAACAAAATATCCAGACAAGTAAACCCGGTCTGCCTGACAAGAAATCCGGGCAGGGAGTTATCCGTATGCAAAATGGACGATCCGTCCTGAAGAGAACCGTGCCCCTGCTATTGATACTGGGACTCGCGATCGGCGGTGCCATTCTGCTAGTCGCCACAAAACCTCAGACACCGCCACCAGAAAGCGAGGAGAAAGTCTGGGTGGTTGCCACGCAGACCGCAACCCTCGCAGAACATTTCCCTGTCATCACCCTGTATGGCCGTATTGAATCGGCACACTCAAGCCGCTTGACCTCCTCTCTAAGTTCGGAGGTCATCGAAATCCTCAGCAAGGAAGGTGAACGGGTGAGCAAGGGCCAGCCCCTGGTGCGCCTGGATGAACGGGATGCCCAGTTACGCCTGCAACAGCAAACGGCGGAACTGGCGGAAATCCGTGCCCTGATCGCCAGCGAAGAACATCGCTTCGACAATGACAAGCGCATATTGGAAAGTGAAAGCAAATTACAGGCCCTCGCCCAACAAGCGGTAAAACGGGCACAACGCCTCAAAGAAGGCAAACTCGCCGCCCAGGCAGTCATTGATGAGGCGCAACAGGTTAAATTACGCCAGGACATCGCTGTGGCTCAGCGCCAGCTCGCCATACAGGATCACGAAGCCCGGCTGGCCCGCTTGCAGGCACAACTGAAAAAGGCCAAGTCGCTGCAGGCGCTTGCCAAACTCGATATTGAACGCAGTCTGCTCAGCGCCCCCTTCGACGCCCGCATCACCCAACTGCCCGCCTCGCCAGGCAATCGTACGCGCCCCGGCGAAGTGCTGGTAGAGCTTTACGCGCTGGACGCCCTGCAAGTTCGTGCACAGATTCCCAACGCCAAGCTGACCACCGTCGAAACGGCGCTGAATCATGGCCACCCGCTCACCGCATGGGCACTCACGGGCACTCAGCAGAGATTGGAATTGCAACTCAGCCACCTTGCCGGTGACATAAAACCCGGCCGCGGCGGACGTGATGGCCTGTTCGAGCTGAAAACCCCGACTGCGAATCTGGCCATCGGTGACATCGTGTCGCTGCAACTCCAGCTGCCGGCGGTTGACAACAGTCTCACCCTGCCCCGCGAAGCCCTGTACGGCAATAACCGCATTTATACCATCAGTGATGGCCGACTGAAGCGCCACCGGGTCGAACGTCTCGGTGAAACACTCGGCAATAATCCCGGCCCTCCCTTCGACACGATGTCCAGCGTCGAAAGTACAAACTGGCTACTGGTACGCAGCGCCAGCATCACACCGGGCAGTCTCATCGTTACCACCCAGCTGCCCAATGCCATCGAAGGCCTGAAGGTGCGTGAACGACGCACATCGTCCCCATGAACACAATGGGTGAGTTACATCGATGAGCAATAACCCGGGCGGACTGATTCGGCTGTTTGCACGCCATCGCGTCGCCGCAAACCTGCTCATGGCGCTAATGGTTCTCGCCGGCAGCTGGGCCCTGGCCAAACTCAACACCCAGTTTTTCCCCAATTTTGATCTGGATATCATCACCGTACGCATCGCTTGGAGCAGCGCCAGTGCTGAGGATGTAGAACGAGGCATCACAACGCCGCTGGAACAGGCGCTACGCAGCCTTGATAACTTACACAGCATCACCTCCACCTCAGCCATGGGTATCGCCGCACTCAGCCTGGAATACGATGACGGTACCGACATGAGCGCGGCATTGGAGCAGGTCAATGGCGTTATCGCCCTGGCACGCAACCTGCCGGAGGATGTGGAAAAACCGGAGGTCAGTCGCATCGTCCGCTACGAACCCGTAGCCCGCCTGCTGCTCAGCGGCACCCACGACCGGCAAGAACTGCGCCCCCTGGCCGAGCAAATGCGTGATGAGCTGCTGACGCGCGGTATTTCCAAGATCGAGATCAATGGGTTACCGAAGGAGGAAATCGCCATTCAGGTGCCTCCCGAACGCCTCTTGGAACTGGATATGACGCTGGAGCAAATCAGCAGCCAGATCCAAAAACAGAGCCGCGACCTGCCCGCCGGCTCCGTCGGCCGCGATGACATCGCCCGCCAGCTACGCGCCCTCGAACAACGCCGCGACATCACGGGCCTGGAACAGCTGCCGTTGATCAGCGATGCTGACGGCCGCCTCATTACACTACAGGACATCGCCACCCTCCAACGCCGCCCCATCGAGGGCCAGACCACCCTGAGCGTCGATGGTGAAGTGGCCGTGGAACTACGCCTGTTCCGCGCCGAATCCGCCGCCTCACTCGGCTCCGCCCGCATACTGGAGGACTGGCTGGAGAAAACCCGCCCCACCCTGCCACCCAATATTCAATTACGTGTCTACGACGAAATGTGGCAGTTGATCAGTGAACGCATCAACCTGTTGCTGGTCAACGGCGGTGGCGGTCTGCTGCTGGTGGTCGGCATCCTGCTGCTATTTCTCAACCGCCGTGTCGCTTTCTGGGTCAGCGTGGGTATCCCGGTGTCGTTCATGGCCGCGTTGGCCGTGCTGTATCTGGCCGGCGGCAGCATCAACATGATCAGTCTGTTCGGTCTCATCATGGCGCTGGGTATCATCGTCGACGACGCCATCGTGGTGGGTGAAGACGCCCTCACCCACTTTGAAAAGGGCGAGCCGCCCACCCAGGCCGTGGAAGGCGGCGCCTATCGCATGCTGGCGCCGGTGATGTCCTCCTCACTCACCACCGTGGCCGCCTTTATTCCCCTGATGCTGGTCGGTGGTGTCATCGGCAATATGATGTTCGAGATTCCACTGGTGGTGATCTGCGTCATCATCGCCTCATTGATCGAATGTTTCCTGATCCTGCCGGGCCACCTGCGCGCCTCTTTCGAGCGGCAAAGCAAACAAATACGGCGACTGCCCGGCAACTTCCGCCGGCGCTTCGATGCCGCCTTCGACCGCTTCCGCAACGGCCATTTCCGTCGTCTGGTTCGCTGGGCCGTGGCGCACCGGGGTATCACCCTCACCGGCGCCGTGGGCGCCCTGATCCTGGCCTTCGGCCTGATTGCCGGCGGCCGCCTTGGTTTCACCTTCTTCCCCAACGTGGAAGGACGCCTGGTCTTCGCCACCGTCACTTTTTCTGCCGGCAGCCCGGCAGAACGGGTCGAAGGCTTCCTCGGCCACCTGCAGGACACCCTGCACGAAACCGAACAGGCCCTGGGTGGCAACCTAGTGGCCATCGCCGTAGCCAGCGAGGGCAGTGCACAGAGTGCCGGTGGCGGCCCACCCCGCTCCGGGCCGCAGAATGGTTCATTACTGGTGGAAATGGTATCGCCTGAAAACCGTGATATCAGCAACCGGGAATTCATCACGGAGTGGGAAAAACGTCTGATCATCCCCGCCGGGGTGGAGACATTTACCCTTGCTGAACGCCGTTCCGGCCACCCCGGACGTGATATCGACATTAACCTCACCGGCCCCGACGCCATGGATCTGAAGCTGGCCGCGCAGGATATCATCGACGCCCTGAAGACCTTCCCCGGCGTGCTGGCGCTGGAGGACGACCTACCGTGGGGACAGGAACAGCTGATCTACCGCCTGACACCCACCGGTGAGGCACTGGGGCTGGACGTAGAAAGTGTTGGCCGACAACTGCGCGCCGCCTTCGATGGCTCCCTGGTGCAGATCTATCTGGATGGGCAGGACGAGGTGGAAGTCCGCATCAGCCTGCCTGATGCGGTGCGCAACAGTCTCTCCGGACTGGAAAATTTGCAGCTCATCCTGCCCGATGGCGGCAGTGTGCCGCTGAGCAACGTGGTCGAATTCAACCAGCAACGCGGCTTCGATATCCTGCGCCATACTGAAGGTCGACTGGCCGTGTCAGTACGCGCCGACGTGGATCACAGCAAGAACAATGGCAACCTGATCCGCGAAAATCTACGTCAGAACGTGCTGCCCGAGATCGAGTCCCGTTATAACGTACAGGTGGATTTCCAGGGTAGCGCACAGGATCAGGACACCACCTTGAGTGACCTCAAGCGCGGCGTGCTGTACGCCTTCATCCTCATGTACATTATCCTCGCCTGGATATTCGCCTCCTACAGCAAGCCACTGGTGGTAATGGCCATCATCCCCTTCGGGCTGGTGGGCGCCATCGTCGGACATTGGGTGATGGATCTGGAACTGACAGTGCTGTCGCTATTCGGCTTTTTCGGCCTGTCCGGCATCGTCATCAACGACTCGATCATTCTGGTGACCTTCTATCAGAAATTGCTGGCGAAGGGCATGGCGGTCAATGAGGCCATTGTCGAGGCCGCCTGTCAGCGTCTGCGCGCGGTGCTACTGACCTCGCTCACCACCATTGCCGGATTGACCCCACTGCTGTTTGAGACCTCCCTGCAGGCGCAGTTCCTGATCCCCATGGCGGCGACCATCAGCTTCGGCCTGGGTTTCGCCACCGTGCTGGTACTGATCATCATTCCCGCCCTGCTGTCGACGCTGGCATCCGCTTCCAATCGCTTTCACGGCCTGCGTAGCCAATTGACGCATTGACCTAATCTGGGAAGCCTCGATTCCGGAGCGGGCCATGCCCGCGATGGCTTTGTGAGACTGTCGACTCTGTGGGAGCGGCTTCAGCCGCGAAGAAGACTGGTTTCCGACGATCTGCAACTGTCCATCCACCCCTCAAGCCTCATGCTACAGCCTCAATCCGCCTCCTCGGCCACCACATAACGGTTACGTCCCGTTTCTTTTGCTTCATACAGGGCAGCATCGGCCAGGTTGATCAGGTCAGAGGGTGACAGGTTTTCACAGGCCACACGACTGACCACGCCCAGGCTGATGGTGACGATATCCGCAACCTGCGAGTATTCGTGCGGAATCTCCAGTGAGCGGATTTTTTCACACAGCTCATGGGCAATCCGTCTGGCGCCACTCAGGTCGGTATTCGGCAGAATCGCGGCAAACTCTTCACCACCGTAGCGGGCGATGAGATCCGAGGCACGCTGCACGGCCTCGTCCAGGCTGCGGGCAACCTGGCGCAGGCATTCATCACCGGCAATATGACCATAGTGATCGTTGTAGGGCTTGAAGAAATCAATATCGATGAGGATCAGTGACAGCGGTGTGTCGTCACGCACCGAACGCAGGCACTCCGTACGCAGAAATTCATCAAGCCGGCGGCGGTTGGCAATGCCGGTCAGACCATCCAGACAGCTCAGTTTTTTCAATTCGGCATTGCTTTGTTCCAGTTTGGCCTGGGTTTCACGCAATGCCTGATGGGCCAGATAACTGCGTGAATGTGCACGAATCCGCGCAACCAGTTCAATCCGATCCGGCAGCTTGACCAGATAGTCGTTGGCGCCACGCTCAAAGGCCTTGCTCTTGTCCTTCGGATCTTCCTTGGTGGAAAGCACGATCACCGGGATGTTCTGCGTTCCCGGCTCTGCGCGGTAATCATTCACCAAGGTATAACCATCCATGTCCGGCATGATGAGATCCTGCAGGATCACCGTAGGGCGTATCTCCAGCGCCATGGCCACCGCCTTTTTAGGCTCCGCACAATAATGGAATTCGATATCCTCTTCACTGGCCAGCATGCGGCGAATACCCTCGGCGACCATCATCTGGTCGTCCACCAGCAATACCACCAGCCTGCCCAGATCATCGGCGGGCGGTTCAACTTCATGGGATTGTTCAGGGGCCATTGCCATGTTTATCGTCATCATTGGGCCTCCTGCCTTATCTGCACAGGAAATTTAGACATCACTGATAAGGGTATCGTCTCCAGCGATAATATCTCCAGTGCCGCCTGCAGTTCCTTGGCGGCCTTGGGCATGCCATAAACGGCGCACGAGGCCTCATCCTGTGCGATGGTGCAGGCGCCCTTGTGACGTAATTCCAGCATACCCCGAGCGCCGTCACGGCCCATTCCCGTCAACAGGATCGCCATAATCTCGCCCTGCCAACAGGTTGCCAGCGAATGCCAGAAGACATCCACCGACGGACGGTATGGCGTTTGTAGCGGTTCCGGGGTGTAAGCCAATTCACCGGTATTTTTCAGTATCAGATGATTGTTGCTACCGGCCAATAACACCGTACCGACCTCGGGGCGATCCCCTTCATCGGCCAGTCGTACCTTGAGGGCGGTCTGCCGATCCAGCCAATCGGCCAGGCCGGCAACAAACTGCTCATCGACATGCTGGATCAATACCACGGGAGCCGGGAAATTCGCTGGCAGCGTGCGGAGTATTTCGGCCAGCGCCTGTGGCCCCCCCGAAGAAGAGCCAATGGTCAGCAGGCAGCCCTGGGTCGATGGATCGGTGATTTCCCGTCGGCTACGTGCCGCAGGTACGGTGGCCGCCGAGGTAGGGGCTCGATTCAACACACCGATCATATGGATCTTGCGTAGCAGTAGATCATGCCCTTCACCCTGGCCGGCCATGCCCAGTATCGGCGTATTAATCGCATCCAGCGCGCCGGCACCCATGGCCTCGAATACCATGGCGGAATTGTGATTTACCGAGGCCGTCACAACCAGAATCGGACAGGGCGTAGCCAGCATGATCTGCCGCGTCGCCTCGACGCCATCCACCACTGGCATAACAAGATCCATCAGGATCAGATCCGGACAATCTCGCGCACACTGCGCGACTGCCTCGCGGCCATCGTCTGCAACCCACGCCACTTCATGCTCCCCGCAGCTCAGCACAACCCGCCGCATTCCCTCGACGGCCATGGACATGTCATTAACAATACCGATTCTCACACCCATGCCTCCCCGATCAGATCAACAACGGCCTCAATCAGCGCATCGTCATGCAAACTGCCTTTTGCCAGATAATAATCGGCACCGGCCTCCAGGCCCTGCTGACGGTCTTCGCTCCGATCCTTATAGGAAACAATCATCACAGGCATGGCACGCAGCTGCGGATCCTGTTTGATGGCCCGTACCAGATCAATGCCATTCATGCGCGGCATGTCCACATCACTGACCACCAGCTGATAGTCACCGCTACGCACGGCATTCCATCCATCCACGCCATCCACGGCGGTCTCGACGACATAGCCGTGAGATTCCAGCAAATCACGCTCGACTCCCCGTACCGTCAGTGAGTCATCTACAATCAACACCCGCTTGGCCCGTTGTCGTTGTCGTTGTTGTTTTTCTTGCTCATAAAGCACCGAACTCAGGCGCCCACCCTTGACGATGTGATCAATGGAACGCACCACATCGTCCACATCCAGAATCAGCAGAGGTGCACCATCTTCCATCAGCGAGGTTGCGCTTACGTCCTGCACCTTGCCAAGACGGGGATCCAGTGGCTGAACAGAAATCTGCCGCTGACCGATAAAGCGGTCAACCACCACACCATATTGCGCAAGCCGGTCACTCACCACCACCACCGAAACCTCATCACGCGCGACCGATTCATGCGCCAGCCCCAGCACCTGCGAGCCGGATGCCAAACCGATCAATTCGCCATCTAACTCACAATACTGGCGCCCGTCCATAACCTTGATATGCTTGCCAGGAACAGACAGCAGGCGATCAACCCGGCTCAGAGGGAAGGCGTAGGGCTCATTGGCAATCTCCACCAGCAGAGCGTTCAGCACCGATAGACTTAACGGCAATTGCAGAATAAATTTAACACCCTGCCCCGGCCGATTCTCGACACTGACCGTGCCACCCAGCGCCCTCATCATGTCATGCACGACATCCAGGCCGACACCACGCCCTGAGGTCTCGGTCACTTCATCACGGGTGGAAAAGTCCGGCAGAAAAAGGAATTCGATCAATTCATTGTCACTCAGCGACGCGATCACCCTTGGTTTCGACAGGCCCTTATCGGCAATCTTTTCTCTCAGTCTGCCGAGGTTGATACCGGCGCCATCATCACGAATGCTGATGCGCAACAATCCGGCGCCATGGCTCGCGCTCACGATAATCTTCGCCTGCACCGGTTTACCGGCGGCCAATCGCTCCTGCGGCAGCTCCACACCGTGATCCACCGCATTGCGTAACAAATGATTCAGTGGCGCCTGGATTTTTTCCAACACATCCCGGTCAACGAGTGTTTCCTTGCCGCGAATATCCAAGGTAACTTCTTTACCCAGGTGGCGCGACAGATCCCGAATCATGCGTTCGAGGCCGGCGGTGCCCTCGGCAAACGGCTGCATCCGACTGCCAGTGACTTCATGATAAAGCGTGCTGGACAGGTTGCTATTTCTACGCTCGTACTCATCCAGGGATGCCAACTGGTGGCCCAACAATTGACGGCAGGCATTCAGTTTTTTCTGTAACCCACGCAGCGCCACATCCATCGCCACCGGGGCGCCATGTCCATGGCGATAAAGCAGGCCTTCCAAGTCTTCCATCAATTCATTTTGCCGCCGCTTGAGAAACATCAGGGAATCCGAAAAGGTCGCGAGCCTGCGTGACTCGACAAGTATTTCACCCGACACCCCAAGGATGTGGGACATTCGCTGCGCATTGATGCGCAACATACGGTCATCCCCCCGGTTGCCCACCAACGTCTTCGCACGGAGAGCCTCGACAGCCGGTACAGCAACTTCCTCAGCAGCCAATACCGGCGTCCCGATCAGGCCGGCAGCGACAGGTTCAACCCCTTCCACCAGCAACGAAGTGGACTCATCCACAACGAGTTCTCCGGAGACAATCTGTTCTAATTTATCGACAGCGGCATCGACCTGCGCCTTGTTGTGCGAAAACCAGCCGTCGATATTTTCCTCGGCGAGCCCGGCAATTGTTTCAATCAGATCCGTCGCACGCAACAGCACATCGATAGCGGGACTGGAGAGGATGATCTTCTGATGCTGTGCAGCGACAAAAACATCTTCCATGACATGTGCAATCTGCACCACGGGTTCGACATCCACCATGCGTGCAGCACCCTTCAGTGAATGAGAGGCGCGCATGAGCGCCTCCAGTTCCTCGTCATTGGTAAAATCCTTCTCCAACACCAGCAAGCCCCGTCCAAGAGACGCCAATTGTCCCTCCGTTTCCATGCGGAACAGGTCAAACATGGACATATCACTATAATTTTCGTCACTCATAATGGGTGCAGTGAACATAAAAATATGTTGAAAAATACATTCTCATTGTTTGAGCAGGCAATTAGCAACGGGTAAACATCCAGGCTCCAACCGATAACTCATTGGCAGGATCAGGTGCTTTGACTTCAAAACACTGCACCCCTCCCAATGGAGACTTTACCTTGACCCAGATATGCCCGGAGGGCAGCCGATAGCTGTCAATGATCGTTTGATCGTCGCTTTCCGGCAGACTTAGACGCCAATCCGGGGCAGGCATGCCAAACGCCCGGGCCGGCAACGGATCCGTTTCCGCCAATCCCTGAGAACGAATAATATCCAGGCTGCGTGTAATGAGCTGTTGGGCGCTTTGTTGCTTCCTGTGTGGCTTGGGTGTCTTGTCAGGTTCATGAGTCACGGTGGGCCGTTCTGCCGCTGAGGCTTTTATCTTGCTTTTCATCTTGTCTTTTGTCGGGTCATGGCGCCCCGGACTTGAGGTAGGCTTTGCATGCATGGAGGGTATTTCAGGCGTCTTTGGCCCGGCCTCGTCCTCAACAGCCGTATGCTCATGCCTCTCAGGTTCTTTCACCACCACAGGGTCAGGGCGGGGAAGCAAATGGATTCGTAGCGTGTCATTGATCAACGGAGTTTGCGGTAATGGCGTATCTGGTTGGATTTCGAGAAAAAACAGGATGGCGGCATGAAGAAATGCTGAAACAATGACGACGATGACAAGTTGCGGCTGTTGTTCCAGATAGCGATGTTCAGATGCCGGGTTCGTAATCAACTCTGGCTTCATTCATCATGAAATTCGAGAATATCACCCGGTTGGCAGTCGAGGTGCCGGCATATTGCATCCAGGGTCGCCAAACGAATTGCCTTGGCCTTGCCTGTTTTGAGAATAGAAAGATTTGGCTCGCTGATCCCGATCAACTGAGCCAGCTGATTGGAGCGCATTTTACGCCGGGCAAGCATGACATCCAAATTAACGACAATCGCCATCATGCACCTCTATACCGTGTATGCCTGTTCATTTTCCAGCCTGCATCCTTCTTCCATAACCCATGAAATCAACACCACGATGGCGCCCGAGATCAAAGCGAATAGATCCGAAAAACCAAATTGAGCCACCATGACTCGCTCTCCCGGTGGATTGCCGGCAGAGATAATAATGCTGATCAACATAGTAAAGACCATACTGGCGATGACCCAGGCAATCAGAGTGTATCCCAAGCGGCGAAAGCACCTTACATTTTCAACGGAAAAAACAACCGCATTTTCATACAATGAAAAAAGCCTCTTCAAAATCATGATGCCGTACAGAGCGACACTGATTGGAATCAAGCTGACAGCGAGCGCCAACGCGAGGAAGAAAGGAGAAAGTGGCTGACTGGCCAGCGCGGGTAAATCAGCGGTCAATTCTGCCGGAAGATCATTAAAAGACACCCAATACAAGACATTCAAAAGAGGGATCAAAAACATCAGCGCCATGAAAAACCGACAAAACCGTCCGCTCACCCGCTGTATTCTCTTTATACCGTTATCGCCCATGGTCATTCGCCTCAATTTGGTTTCGATAGGATGAAAGTATAGACAGATAATTATCGATTTACAATAAATAATTGTGTTTTTGGTGTTTATTCAGACGGAGTCCCTCCGAACGTCACGGACCCCTGGCGGATCGATTTCATAGTATCCATAATGGTGCTTCAATGTACGCCGCGATGATATGACAGTGTTTTCAGTCGGAGTCAGCGCCATTCTCGGGTACTGCCAATTCAAACACGCAGGCGTTTGAATGATGAAAATATACCTGAATCATCTTGCATTATCGGGATATCAAGGCAAATTAGCCTGTTTTTAGGTGATTATCGAGTGTTGTTGCCTGATTTTTGCTTGAATACTGCGGGGAAACAGGGCGATGGTGCTTGATACTAATAAGTTAGCACTTAAAAATAGGCATTAAAATGATAATTCTGATAACTGTTCTAGGGGTTTTAGGAATAATTATTCAAATTAGTTCTCGAAAAATTAATGAACATGAAAAACCCACGTATTTAGTTATATTACAATTTGTGGTGATGTTAATGATTGTGATATTAGGTTCATATTCACAGTATGAATCATCAAAAAAAGAAAGTGCATACAAGCAAGCAAGTCTTGAAATAGATGTGCTGTCAAAAGTTAGTGAACACTATCTTCCTGTTATGGAAAGTATTATAAAAATACAGAATAATTTTTTAACAATGAATAATTATTTAGACTTTGAAAAAGCCAAGAAAAATAGTCCTGAGTTGGCTCATGTATTTAATTGGCATAAGACGGCAAGTGAAAATCAAATATCAGAACTTGAGGAAGGAAAATTAGCATTTCAAGAAATACAAAATATTGCCGTTGAGATAGTTAAGTTAAATATGGAGTACGAAGGAGTATTGCCTAAAAAAACTGTTATATGGGCAAGTAATACATTAAAAATACCGTTTAATAATATTGAAGCTTATTTTGATCCGTTTGCGCCTCTCGGAGAAAAACCAAAGAAATCAGTGCTCGAGTATAGCAGAGATACAGGAGAAGCATTCGGTCTCGTTATAGGCAGAATAAAGCACGCCGTTGCGATAATCAAAGAAAAATAAGCTACCAGTGCTAATCGGGTAACCGGGGGTCTCTAACCCCCAGTCCCCACAACACCCTGCATGCGGCTCCGCACAGGGCGTTTCATTTAGCATGGTGAAGCGCAATCCATCCATCACGTAACGCATAAAGTCCCTG
>JAKIUN010000098.1 GCA_021647505.1 Gammaproteobacteria bacterium | reverse complement strand
TCAAGACCCACTTTCGCCTTGAACTCTGCGCTGTGTACCTTGCGTTTCTTCTTCTCGCTCATTATCTGTTCCTCAGATCCTGGGGTACAGCTTAAACTACTGTCTGGAATCTGGGGTCCACTTTAGTGGGAGCAGTTTCAGCCGCGAATAAAACTAGCCAGTAGCTGTGCAGTGTGAAGCTGCGGATGGAACTGAAGCACTGCAATCCCCGCTTGATGGTTGACCACTGCGCCTCGATGGCGGCATTCAGGGTTAACAGGTTGGTTTGCCCGGAAATGGATTCGATGACGTCGATGATTGAGCCGATTTTCTCCGATCGCTGGCCCAGGGCACCGATCCAGCTCGCTGATTCCTGTTAGATTGCTGATTGTCGGCATGACGCTCAAAAGTCCATCTTCTGTGGCTGGGTTGCGATCCAGGAAACACCTTGGGGGTTGTATTTTTCCCTTGATGCCTGGAAATCCCGTTTGTTTCCGCTGTTATTAGCGATAGTCCACCAGGTGGTGGCTTGAGTGCCAGTGCGCAGTCCAGTGTACGAGCCAGGGCTGCCCCGCCTGCGCTACAATGCGTCCACGCACACCCTCGGAGCCCTCACTTTTGTATTACCTGTTAGCCCGTCTTCTCAGTGCCGTCGTCGTCATCTTCGGCGTCATGTGCCTGGTTTTCTTTCTCATCCATCTGGTGCCGGGCGACCCGGTAGAGGTCATGCTGGGCGAATCGGCGCGACCGGCCGACCGCGAGGCCCTGCGCCAGGCCTTGGGCCTGGATCTACCTATCGGTGTGCAGTTCCTGAATTATCTCAATGGCTTACTGCACTTCGATCTCGGCACCTCGCTGCACTCCCAGCGTCCGATTAGTGACATCCTGTTGGAGCGCTTGCCGGCCACCCTGGAGTTGTCGCTGGCGGCACTATTGGTGGCTGTGCTGATCGCCTTTCCGCTGGGTGTGCTGTCGGCGGTGCACAAGGACTCGGTGTGGGATCACCTCGCCATGGGGGTGTCTCTCGGTGGTGTGGCCATTCCTAACTTCCTGCTCGGCCCGCTGCTGATCCTGGCGTTTTCCCTCTGGCTGGGCTGGTTCCCGGTCAGTGGCCGTGAGGGGCCGGGCTCGCTGGTGCTGCCGGCGTTGACCCTCGGCACTGCCCTGGCGGCCATCCTCTCGCGCATGCTGCGCGCCACCCTGCTGGAAGTGCTCAACGAAGACTACATCCGCACCGCCCGCGCCAAGGGTCTCAGCCCGCGGGTGGTGATTTGGAAACACGCCTTGCGCAACGCCCTGCTGCCGGTGATCACCCTGCTGGGCCTGCAACTGGGCGCCCTGCTGGGCGGCGCGGTGATTACCGAAGTGGTGTTCTCCTGGCCCGGCCTCGGTCAGCTGGTGATCGAGGCCATTCAGCGCCGTGACTATCCGTTGGTGCAGGCCTGTGTACTGCTCATCAGCCTCACCTACGTCGTCGTCAACACCCTTACCGATATGGCTTACGCTGTCGCCGATCCGCGCATACGCGTGGGGGGCAGCCAGTGATGGCGCGACTGCTCGGCCTGTGGCTGCCGCTGGCGGTGGTGGTGCTGTGGGCGCTGGCTGCGGTGCTTGGCCCCTTTCTGCCGCTCTCACCCGACGTGATCCACCTGCCGCAGATACTGGCGCCGCCGGGTGTGGATGCCCTGCTGGGCCACGACGACCTCGGCCGCTCACTGGCGGCGCGGGTGGTCAGTGGCGCGCAGACCTCGTTCCTGGTCGCCGTCTGGGTCGTCACTATTTCCGCCCTGTTGGGGACGGTGATCGGCGCCGCCAGCGCCTATCTGGGTGGCGTGTGGGATCTAGTCACCGTGCGTATCATCGATATCTTCCTGGCTTTCCCCGGTATCCTGCTCGCCATCGCCCTCGCCGGTATCCTCGGCCCCGGCATCGACAACGTGGTGCTGGCGCTGTCCGCAGTGGGCTGGGTGGGCTATGCCCGCCTGGCCCGTGCCCAGGTGCTGAGTCTCAAACACCGCGAGCATGTGCAGGCCGCGCTGGTGCTGGGCGCGGGACCGGTGCGGATTCTGCGCTGCCACCTGCTGCCGCTGATCCTTGCCCCGTTGATTGTCGAGGCCAGTTTCGGCGTTGCCGGAGTGGTGATTGCCGAGGCCGGCTTGTCGTTTCTTGGTCTTGGTGTGCAGCCGCCGGCGGCTTCATGGGGGGCGATGATTCGCGATGGCGCGCGTTATTTACTGGTGGCTCCGCACATGGTGCTGGTGCCGGGCGTGGCGTTGGCACTGGTGGTGCTGGCGGTGAATCTGTTGGGTGATCGCTTGCGGGATCGCTTGGATGTGCGGCGGGAGCGGTAGGATCGTGGTTTTGTAGGGTGGGCACTGCCCACCATGAATCTTCCGATAATCTGACAAAATGCATTCACCATTGAGGACACCAGAGAATGCAAAGAAATTTTTGTGTTTTCTCCACGTCCTTTGTATCTCCGCGTTTACATCCCAGAATCAGAAAAGCGCAAAGCGGTTGAATTTATGCCGTCTTCCAGATTTGCGGCCTGATAGTCACGTCATTCTCACCATCGGAAAACCATGCCTCACCATCCTGAATATTGCACTGTAGCTGCATGTTGCGTCGTGCCATGGGTGCCAGGGCTCCACCAGCCTCGGTGGGAAAGGCGATAACATCGAGATTCTCGAAGCGTTGCAGGCGATCACTATTCTGCGACCACCAGATATCGGCGCTGCTGCCACTGTAAGGGTGAAGCGTTACGCGATGGGCACGGCCGCAGGCCTTGCGAATGCGTTTTTCATCGGGCTGGCCGAGTTCGATCCAGTGTTCGATTTCACCACTCAGACTCTGTTGCCAGAGGTCGGGCTCATCGTCATTGCTGATGCCTCGGGTGAAGCCCAACTGCTCGTCGGCGCTGAGGGCAAAGGCCAGCAGACGCAGCATCATGCGTTCATCGGTCTCCGAGGGATGGCGGGCAATGGTGAGATTGTGGGCGGTGTAATAGTTGCGATCCATGTTGGCTATTTGCAGTTCGGCCTTGAAGATGGTTGCCTTGAGAGCCATGGGGTTCCTTGGGTTGGTGTTTTTTGGTTGCCACAGAGGCACAGAGTATACAGAGTATACAGAGGAAAAAATCTGTTGATTTCCTGCCATGACACGAAGATACAAATGCTTTTGCGTATTTGAGCTGAACGCTTGGTGTAAGTAGTTACCAAAGTAGCATTAATAAATCTTTCCACGCAGAACCTTGGTACGGCCGTGGCGGGTCTTGCTGTCGAGGCGTTTCTGTTGTGAGCCGCGTGTGGGTTTGGTGGGGCGGCGTTTTTTTACCGTGCGGCCAGCATCGACAATCATCTCGCGCAATCGCGCCAACGCCTCGGCACGATTCTTTTCCTGGCTGCGGTGACTCTGTGCCTTGATAACGATGACGCCCTCGCTGTTGAGTCGGCGATCATGCAGGGCCAGCAGGCGTTGTTTGTAGAAATCGGGCAGTGAGGAGCGGGCCACATCGAAGCGTAAGTGGACGGCACTGGAGACCTTGTTGACATTCTGCCCACCGGCTCCCTGTGCGCGGATGGCGCTGAGAATGATTTCGTGGTCGGGAATGGCCACGTTGTGGCTGATGTGCAGCATGGCTGGGCTTAGCCGTACAGGCAGAGATGGGCACTATCGGCTAATGCACGCGTATCGAAGGCACTGTCACCCGGCACGTCGAAATTCTCGCCGGCGTAGAAACGCTGCGCCGTGCCGTTGTCGGACAGGGTGATGATGAGTTCGCCACCGATCACGGTCACGGTCTCTGGGGCTTGGTGTCGTGAGTCATAAGTTCGCATGATATCAGAGTGCCTCCAAGGCGCTAATGCACGGCGCGATTCGCCGACAATGGTTTTGCCCTTGCCATCGAAGTATTCGTTGCATTTGAACATGGGGGCTCCGTGTCATTGGGAGGTTGAGGGTGGATTATAATAGCCTTGCCCTTCATTACAGGTTTATTGTTTTTCCACCCATCATTTTTCCGGGAGGAATAAATCCCGCAAACGGTGACACTTCTGTTACAATGACGTTTCTGGCACACATCGGTCTGTGCCTGTTTTTTTCTTCGCGGCGTGTCTTTTGACAAAGCGTCTTGGGCAATTCGCGAACACAATCAGCAAGATTCTGCCTAAGACCGTCCCGTGCCATGTGCGCCGGGTAGGCCGATCCCCGGAGTTTATTTCATGTCCTTTGATACCCTCGGTCTGTCGGCCGAAATTCTGCGTGCCATTTCTGAACAGGGCTACACGAATCCCACCCCTGTGCAGGCCCAGGCCATTCCCGCCGTGTTGCAGGGGGGCGATCTGCTGGCTGGTGCGCAGACCGGCACTGGCAAGACGGCCGGCTTTACCCTGCCGCTGTTACAGCGCCTGAGCAGCACGCCCACGCCCAAGGGCCGCCGCCCGGTTCGTGCCCTGCTTCTCACCCCGACCCGTGAGCTGGCGGCACAGGTGGGCGAGAGCGTGTCCACCTATGGCAAATACCTGCCCCTGCGCTCTGCGGTGATCTTCGGCGGGGTCAAGATCGGCCCGCAGATCAATAAGTTGCGCAGCGGTGTGGATATTCTTATTGCCACTCCCGGACGTCTGCTCGATCATGTGCAGCAGGGCACTCTCGACCTGTCGCAAGTGGAGGTTCTGGTGTTGGATGAGGCCGACCGCATGCTCGATATGGGCTTCCTGCGTGACATCCGCAAGATTCTCGCCTTGTTGCCCAAGGGACGTCAGAACCTGCTGTTTTCGGCCACTTTCTCCAACGAGATAAAGCGCCTAGCCGATGGTTTGCTGAATAAGCCGGCACTGATCGAAGTGGCGCGTCACAATACCGCCGCTGAGCGTGTTGTCCAGGTAGTGCATCCGGTGGATCGCGAACGCAAGCGTGAGCTGTTGTCGTATCTCATCGGCAATGGCAACTGGCAGCAAGTGCTGGTGTTCACTCGCACCAAACATGGCGCCAACCGTCTTACCAAGCAGCTGGAGCTGGATGGCATCAGCGCCGCCGCCATCCACGGTAACAAGAGCCAAGCCGCGCGTACCCGCGCCCTGGCCGATTTCAAGCAGGGCAAGATCCGTGTGCTGGTGGCCACCGATATCGCCGCTCGCGGCCTGGATATCGATCAGTTACCGCATGTGGTCAACTTCGAACTGCCCAATGTACCGGAAGACTATGTGCACCGTATTGGCCGCACTGGCCGTGCCGGCAACGAGGGCGAGGCCATGTCGCTGGTGTGTGTGGACGAGCACAAGCTGCTATGCGACATCGAGCGTCTGCTCAAGTGCGAGATTCCCAAGGGCGTGATCGAAGGTTTTTCGCCCGACCCGAGCATCAAGGCCGAGCCCATTCCCAACGGCCGTAATGGTGCCGGTCGTGGTCGCAGCGGGGGTGGTCAGCGCAACCGCGCTGGTGCCCGCGGCGGGGCCGGTGGCCAGGGTGCGGGTCGTGGTCAGGGTGGTGGACGTCGCCGCAGCGCCGTTCCGGCCTGAGAGGTGGACGCAGCGTTATTGCGCTGTGGCGAAGAAGGGACGTCCCGGGAGGGGCGTCCCTTTTTTCTTGCGGCTTTTCCTTCCCGATCCCCTTGCGTAGAATGCCTGCGCTTAAATTCTTTGCATTTTCCAGGTGTGGCCTCATGAAGCAGTTTTTTCGTTTTCCGTGGATGTTGTTGGTTGTGCTGCTGATTCCGGTGTCGCTGGTGCAGGCGGGTTTTGATGAGGCTGTCGAGGCGGCTAATGTCGGTAATTTCGACACAGCCTTCAAGGAATTTTCAGTGCTGGCGGAGCAGGGCGACGAGCGTGCCCAGCAGAGCCTGGCCTGGATGTATTTCGAAGGGCAGGGACGCGACGTGGATTACGCCAAGGCCGTCTATTGGTACCGCAAGGCTGCCGGGCAGGGCAACATCACGGCGCAGATCAATCTGGCGCAGATGTATGCCTATGGCCAGGGTGTGGCGCAGGACTTCAGTCAGGCGGCGCACTGGTGGGGCCGGTTGGCCGAGCAAGGTGACGTGCGTTCGCAGGCGGCACTGGCTGGGCTCTACTACCAGGGCCAAGGTGTGAAGCAGGACTATGCCAAGGCCGCTGAGCTGTGGCGCCAGGCCGCCGAACAGGGCTACATGGAGGCGCAACTGAATCTGGGCCTGCTGTACGGTAAGGGTCAGGGCGTGGAACAGGATGATGTGCGTGCCTATGCTTGGTTGATGGCGGCGGCCACGCAGGGTAATGACGTGGCAGACAGCAGCCGTCGGTTCGCCCTGACGCAGCTGGATGAAACACAGCGCAAGCAGGCCGAGGCATTGGCGGAGGAGCTGGTGCGCAAGTATGTCGAGCCGTTTGCCAGTCCGGTCGATGGCGAAGATGTTTGAAGTTCGCTGATTCAACGCGAAGACGCGAAGAACACAAAGGTTTTGATGAGCCTCCGGTCAGGCCATTCTGGCGACGGCCAGTAGGCAGTAGGGTAGGCAGCAAAGGGCAATAGGGGCAATAGGAGGGGCAATAGGGGACAGACCACGGTTTCCATGAAAAAATATGGGCTAAACCATGGTCTGTCCCCTATTACATGCTATTACAACCGTGACGGCTTGGTTTTGTATACAACTCGCTGTTTTTAATAACATTTACTCAATTTATCTCGGTAAATACTCAAATGCGGTACAATATTGCACCACAAATTGCCTTTATAATAGCAACAAATAATATAACCATTATGGTTGATTTCTGAGGGGCGCAGTGCCAAACTACAATCTAGATGATGTGTGAAATGCCGCTAAAAATGGGCGTATAGAGTACAGAGGCAGAAAAACTCGACAAGACATTGATAATCTTGGCTATGAGCTTACGGATGTGGTGGCATGCCTGTTATCACTTACCAGTTCAGACTTCTATAAATCCTACCGATATGACAATGGAGATAAAGATGATGCGGTTCTTCGAAGAATTGTGTGAAGGCCTATGGGGCCATTTTCAGGCCACCACAATAAAACAATATGCTATTTCTGAATCCATCGAATGAACGATAACCCCTGGCATTCGACTTGACGGTCTGAATC
>JAKIUN010000097.1 GCA_021647505.1 Gammaproteobacteria bacterium | reverse complement strand
GGCTCAAACCGCAACGTTTGACCATCCGTGCCTAAATTCCAGCTACCGGACACCCAGCGGCCAGCTGTCTCGTCACGGAGGCGGAAAGAACGATCACTGACCGTCGTCGGATCAATCCGCTCACTCAACCCAACTTCCAGTTCGGCATTCAACGGCACGCCCTGGGTATTGTTGTTTGGAATACTCCAGGAGGTGATGCTTCCGTTTTGCGTATCCGCTATACCGGATGTTATAAAATCGAGAGAAACCCGGTTCGGCAGAAAATTCCCCGTTAAATCACGCACGCCATCGATGACAAACGTGTAAGCAGTATTTGCTTCCAGGGGCGCCTGCGGTGTTAACGTCACCGAACGGCGATCACCACTAATAGAGCGTGCCGCATTGATTTCCTCATTCGCCACCGTCAATAACTTAATGTCATTGATGTGAAGCGCGTTGATCACTTCCGAGAAACGTACCGAGAAGCGTGCATTGGTGGGCACGCCCACAAGGCCATCAGAAACAGTCGTAGCAACCACCTGAGGCGCCGTGCCATCCGGTTCAAAGGCCGTTGTAAAGTAACGATTGACCGTGGACAAGGTATTTCCAAACAAATCTTTGATGGCCGATGTCAAGACCACTCGATGCTGCCGGCCGACCAGGAAGACCGTGTTGGGAACAAAGGTCAGTGCGGTTTTATCCTCACTGACAGAAATCACGCCCTCGATCCGGACATTGCGCGTGTTATCGATGAGATAGAAGCTGTCACCCGTGACTGTAGTCGGATCAACCGGCTCACTCATCTGTATCGTCACCAGCGCATTCACAGGCACATTGCCCGCATTGTTGACGGGATTGATATCCGCCACCGTCGGACGCACCGTATCGATCAGGTTACCGGTTTCAAACGTAGCCTCGAACGGGCTGGCTATCGGATTGCCCGCCACATCCCGGACACCCGATACACGGATGGTGTGTGGCGTGTAATCTGCCATTAACGCATCCGGCGTGAACAGCAATTCCGTGTTATTGGAAATCAGTTTGAGCGTGCCCGCTACGGGGGTCGCTCCGCCCTGAAGAATCTGCAAGGAACCCGGTATAACCGATTTCGGCATCAGTGCTTCGCTAAAGACAACGCTGACAGACTGATTTTCCGGGATGTCGGTTTCACCATTGGCCGGTGAGGTCGATGAGACGGTGGGTGCGGTCGTATCCGGATTGAGTGGATCCGTGCCATTATCCACTTCGGTCTTGTCATCGATACCATCGTCGTCGCTATCAGTATTGAGTGGGTTGGTTCCTCTCGATACTTCATCGCCATCCAGCAAGCCGTCGCCATCCGAATCCGGGTTGGCGGGATCGGTGCCATAGGTCGTTGACTCTTCATCATCGCCAAGGCCGTCTTTATCCGTATCCGGCTGGACTTGCAGGGTAACAATAGCCGAATCGCCTGTATTTCCACCCAGATCGACGGCTGTCGTTTGCAGGCTGAGTTCTGTCACACCGCCGCTGGGCACCGTCATGGCGAACTGGTAAGGGCTCGTGGTATCTCGGAACACCACCTCGCCATTCACCCGGAAGTTGACCTGGGCCACGGCGATGTCGTCTGCTGCGTTGGCACTGACAATCAGCCGTCTTCCTTCCACGACGACTTGCCCATCCGCCGGTGTGGTAATGGTAACGGTGGGTGAAACACCATTGTTGTCATTCAAGTCCCGGTATTGGGCGATGAACAGCTTGGTATTACCCGTAGCTCCATAATCCCTTGTGACCACAAAACTTTCTTCGGTGATATAGGCATAACTCGCATCCAGAGCGATACCGGTTCCCGCATAATCACCAAACGGCGACAGGTTAATGGTTCCCTGGAATATGGGGTTTTCCGGATCGAACACATTGACGAAGGCAACCACGTTGGGGAACAACTGCTCGGCATAGAAGGCAAAATTACGTGTCAATGCTACATCCCGTGGCGCAATGCTAGCATCACCACCGGTAATGCGCGGCACCATCGGCAGACTGATATCGACGACACGATAACCGGAGCTGTAGGCGGCCACATGAGCATAGTTGCCGTTAAGGGCAACGTCTTTAACCGGGCCGATATTGACACTGCCCAAGCGGGTGGGGCTCGACTTGTCACTCGTATCGACCACGATCAAGGCAGAGCCGGCAACCAGAACGGCGCGGTCACCTTCCACATCAACACCGTATACGGTGCCCAGATTTTCCAGTGTCGCAATCGACAGAGGCGCTTCCGGATTGGAAATATCGACAATTTCCATGCCCGCGCTGCCATTGGCCAGGTAAGCATATTCCAGATCGACTTTGAGATCCTGTGTCACGCCCGCCGTATCCAGCGAACCCAGTAATGCCGGTGCCAGCGGATCCGTTACATCGATAATTTTCAGACCGGAATCACCATCCGCAATATAGGCCAGATTGCCCACCACGCGGATATCGATGGCCGTGCCATCGGTATCCAGTGCCGCCACCACTACCGGGGCCTCACGATCTGCGACGTCCACGACCTGCAAACCGGCAGCGCCCGCAGCAACAAAGGCGTAATCACCGCTCACGTCCACGTTATTGGCATAACCCGGTATGCTGATCGCAGAGAGTGCGGTCGCTTCAAACTGCTTGACGGTCACATTAACCGCCAGAGTCTGGCCGTTGTTCGTCACGGTAACGACGGCCGTACCGGCCTGGCCAGCAAACAGTTCGCCGTTATTGATGCCAAAACTGACTATTGACAAGTCGCTTGAGGCATAGGTCGTGCCCGTCGCAGAATCCGTTAAATCAATTTGTGAGCCGTCAATCAACACACCGGTGATGGTGAGCTGGGTACTGGTTTCACTGTCGATACCGTTAAAAGTCATCACCACATTGAGCGGCGTAGAGCTTATGGAGGAGAGTGCATCGGCAAAGTTGGTATCATTTCTGTCATTTGGGTCGGAGCCGACGGTAATCTCGATCAAATCGGACAGGCCATCGCCATCGGAGTCGGCCAATAGGGGGTCGGTAATAAAGCCATCTTCACCGGCGGTCAGTTCTTCACCATCATTGATGCCATCGGCATCGGTATCCGCCAAATTGGGATCGGTGCCGGCATTGAATTCATCAAGATTGCTCAAGCCATCCTTGTCTTTGTCTTCGAAGGCATCGATGGGGTCGTTGGGATCCAGGCCATTGTCCCGCTCATAATCGTCGGGCAGGCCATCGCCATCGGCATCGCCCGAGACATTGACCAGCACGCGTTTCATTGCCAGCACACCGTCCTTGCGCACGCTAACCAATACGCTGCCGCTGGCAACGGCAGTAACCAGGCCTGATGCACTCACCGTGGCGATGGCGGGGTTTGTCGATAAATAATTAATGCCCGAAGCAGGATCACTCACATCCTCGATAGCGCCATCGGGAAATGTTGCGGTCACGGTGAGCTGTTGTGTTGCGCCGACTGTGCTCAGCACCAGTGACGCGGAGGGGGCAATGTTCAGTTCAGATGGAATGGGCGCCAAATCTTCAAAAATGATATCGCTGACCACGGTGCGCTGGTTGGTGATCATTTCAAAATAATCACTTTGACCGGCAGTAGTGACACCGTCTTTCACGCAGGTCGCGCGCGCCCTTACCTGTCCCATGGTGGAGGGGACATTGGGCATCGACCATGTGCCGTCAGGAGACACCTGCACGGTACGGTTCAGAATATTGATGACACAGTTTTCATCGAGTTGTGCCTGGGCGGCACCCGATAACATGAGCATCCCAGCCACAAAAAGTGCTGCGATCCTGGCGTTGTGTCTAATATTCATTTCGCTTCCTTTGAATCATTTTTTCTTTATTTGATAACTGGAAAAGGCGTTCTCACCACCCCAATCCACAGCCCTTAAATATTCCCATCACTGGAAAAACCAACGCTAAAACATCAACCTTTTTACTACATCGCTTATCTACCCACAAAGCACTAGACCCAAACACAACAACGCCTGACATGGAGAGGAGTAGGATGAAAAATCTTTTCATATTCCCGTTAGAAAATTATTACTTCCGCTTTAAATGGTGACCAAAATAACAAATCCCTCCCCCAAAAATAATCAGAAATAATGGCTGTGACCAAAGCGAATAAACATCATCTATAATCAGCTTCCCCGTTTCTGAATCAGAATAAACATAGACGAGATCATTTTTATTATAATCTTTGAAATAAAATTCCATATTGACTGTGCTTACTGTTCTTTTTTGTTTATTGTGGTCTATAAACTCTACTACTGGGTAGGTTGCTCCCCTTTTTTGCGGATGAGTGCCGACACCCCCAATCTTGTATTTGTAGCCTGTTACTTTCCCCGGATATCTTTCACCACTAAGAACTAGCAACGAGTGTTCACCTACAATATAGACACCAGGCAGCACCAGAAATAATGAAAAATATGGGGATATTCCTCAACACTTTTCTATAAGCCTAACTAATCATTAATTCTCTTTGTATAGGCTTGGAATATTTCATCCATCACTGGTGACTGTCTAAATAACTGCCATGCCAATGATTTTTTTCTATTCAACACGGGCCGCAACTCTTACCTTTGTTCGATCTAGCACAAGCACTCGCAAACCCTGCGATCCATCTCCAGATGAACCATAAAACAAATTGTTTTTATTTTTCATGTTAGAGTCTTTTTTTCAGCCTATGAACTACCACTCTCAACACCCTTGACTTTATTTGCAAAATCCCGCCCATATTTCTCTAGGATATATGTATAAAGCGGGTCTTCTTTTAAGTCATTAGATAAATAATAATCTGAACCAATTATCTTAACAGGGTAGGTTCTCACCCAATATTTTCCATCTTTATAAATTTCTAAAATTTGAATCAAGGCATAATCGCCGTACAAAATCAGCTGCACAAAACGCCTTTCACTTACTGCTTGAGCTACCGATTTTTCCCGATCCCACCGCCCCTTATTGCTTTCATAAAACGGAACGATGCTTGCCTGACTTTTTGGCTCCCAAAATTTCGCAAACTGTACAGGCGAACCCTCCCGCAACACATCAACCAACTCTATAACAAACTTCTCGACTGACAATAAATTTTCTTGCTCTTTTCTGGCAACACTAAATTTTAATCCTTTATCTCCGTATTGCTTGCCTTTATATTTTATATAAATAGGGTTTTTATCACTCCCAACAGCAGGCACCAACTTAACGGACACACTTTCTAACTGAGATTCTTGCTGTGCTGCCTCTACCACTCCAAAAAATAACAACAGCGTAATAAAAACAAGTATCATTTTTTTATGAAACATTTCTTTATTCCTTCTTAAAGAAGATATGTAAAATATATCCGACATCAATTGGCAATAGCATCTTCCCATTAAGCTAAACTTCTTAAATTTCTCAATGCATTCAATATTCTAGACTCATCAGGAAACTCATTAGTAAATTGCATTTCATCCATGTTACCGGATTTATCTGTAGCTCTGAGAATTTCCTTTTCTTTATGCTTCAATCTCAACTTTATAACTAGAGTTCGTCGCTGCATTCTTGATTCAAAAAAAATTGACTCGACCTTATTCCACTCAACAAATACAACTTCATCTTTCTCTGGAAATCTCCCTTCCTTCCATGCATTAGTGAAAAACATACCATTCCTATCCGCCGCAAACTGGATTCGAGGAAACCATACGAACTCTAATAAAATCCTTGGATTAAATATAAAACAAAAAACTTTCTTTAAGTTGCTTAGCAACACTAATCCATAAAAAAACATGATCCAAAAACTTGCACTACTTAGTGAAAGATCAAAGTTTATTCCTGCATAAACACCCACTACTGAAACCATGATTACCGCAAGCCCCACAATTAACCGCCAAAGATATACCGAAGTATGGTGCAAATAATATGGCTTCGTGATCGCTGGAAAATATTTAACGGACATAACTACCTAAATTCATATGTTTTTTCAGTACCCCTTAGCCTTAGCATGCATCACAATGCATTTGCATACATTCATACTCATTTTTCAGCCTAAAAATTCCACGACAAATCATTAAATGTATGCTGGTATTCTTTCGTAAGCAAATTACCAAATGTAACCCTGAAAATAATCTGAAGTGGACCTAGTTGCCCACCATTATAATTAAGGCCGTTACAGTCAAGTGACCCAGAAACCTGAGCTACTGCAGAGCCAACTCCGGTTACATCAAAAACACTTGGATCAAGTCTAGCTATAATAAGAGCAACACCTGCTTCTAACCTCAAGTTACCCGCCAAAGACACATTGTAGGAGCAGTCACAGTCAGCAAATATTCCTGACCCGGTAATCTGCGCACTACCGCCAAGATTAACTGCCACACCAATTGTTACAACACCACCCAGCGAGAGAGGGGTAGGAATTCTGCACTGTATCGCAGGCTGCTGCCAAGATACCGAACCATTTAACCTTGCTGCATTATTGAAGTCCCCCTCACAACAGCGCTCGACTAATGTTCCCGATATTTCACCATTTATACTCGGGTCTGCGGCAACCGCACATATACTTCTAACGCCCGAAGTGGCTCCATTCAATATATTAATGAGCTGGGAAACATTCACACCAACTGGAACGATAGTGTCATGTTCTATATCAGGTTTGCGGCTACACGACCCTGACTGGCAAACAAAACATGAATCAGCATCACTACATTGATAATTGACACCATCGGCATTCTTGCTTGGGTCAGCTATCGGACTACCATCCTGACATTTTTTGCATTTTGCATCATTGTCATTAGGTGGCGGCCAATCGTTATCATCATCTTCCGTGGTTGGATTCATACCATCACAAGCCGGTTTCTTGCAATCATTCGGTATGTCGTCAGGTTTATCACCCGCATCAGCAATTTGTGTTGGAGATCCATTTTCACACACGGGCTTTTTACAATCTTTTGGCGTATCCGGAGTACTGGGAGTTTCATTCGCAGGATCCCATCCCGAACATTTCAACGTCTTACAATCCGTCGGACTCTGATTCTGCAAAGGCCGTTCCGGTTTAAAGGTACAATTCGTGTTGTTACAATCCGGCGAGGCATCGTAACAATAACCACAACCGCCACCCCCACCCCCATCACAACACCCCGAGCCACCCGGCTGGCTGCCACAATGCCAACCCGCCTTGATCACGCCGACACCCGGGTTGGTCTCGATAATACTGCCATCTTTACTGACTGTACCCAAACCAA
>JAKIUN010000028.1 GCA_021647505.1 Gammaproteobacteria bacterium | reverse complement strand
GTGATATAAGGAACTGGGAACCTGTAGGAGAGGTTTACCTTAACCCGGAAAAGAAACAATCTGAAACTGAGGAAAAAAAGGCGGCATAACTTTAAGCTTTAGGCGACAACTCTCTTGACAAGCGCCGCAGTCGCCATCCGCTTTGTACTCATTGTGTATATTACCAACACGACTGCCCATATCGACAAGTACCAGACCATTGCCTAAAACCTTCCCATATTGACTGAACCGACCAAGAGCCGTGGCCTGGACGGTGGAGGTCAGTTGCAGTTTTTGGATGTGGCGGCTGCTGCGGGCGATATTCATGGCGCGGCTGCTGTTGGTCAGGGGGGTGCTTTTGCGTGGCGGCTTCTTCTGTGAGAGCGAAGTCATCCAGAGTTCGTATCGAAACCTTTCTTGCAGGTTGGCGAAGGCGGCATGAATCGCCTGCCCGGCTGAGGCTGGGGTTACGCCGGGTACACTCTTGCCGTGCATCACGTCACGATAGGTCGGCAAGGAATTCTGGTAATGCTGCACGGAGGCTATGAAGGTATTCCTCGGGGCGGCATGAACGGAGGCCGCAGAACCGGCCAGGGCGGCCGTGCTATCGCGCAGCGCCATCATGGCACTGCTGACACCGACAACCTTATCCTGCCCCAGGGTGGCGGAGAGCGCATGAATATTTCTTGGGTTAGCACAGAGAAGAGGCGTGATAAGACCACCATCTGCGGGCGATAGCCGGCCGATGGTATAAGGCCCACATGACGCCGTGCTGTCCGTTGCAGTGTAAATCGTCGAGCGGTTCGCCACACATCTGCCTGAACTGCGGTTTGTTGTATATCTGGCTGCTGATGAGTATTTCTGTCATGTCAATTCCTTTTGTCGCTTGAGGCGTGGGATTAACCGAATGGCACGGAGGGCTGATTCATGGCGGCAACGGTGAGGCTACCGATGAAAATTCAAACAGAGCCAATTCATAACCACAGCTCGTTTAACTGATCAGTCCCATGTTGGGGTTCGCAAAAAATGCTCACCCCAACCTACTGCTGCGGCAACTGCCGGAAACCTTTCTGCAATTCATGGATCTGCGCCTCCAGGGCCTCGATCACCGCCAGACTCTCACGCAAGTTCTCCTTCGCCGGCACGGCGAAACCCGGATCCAGCCACAAATGGTCAGCCACATCGACGGCAATGGTCTCCAGCTTCTTGTCGAGCACCTGTTTGAAATGGGCGATGGCATCGAGCAGATCCTGCGTGGCCGCCACCCGCTCGTGGATATGTGATTCGCTATAGCGCACCGGCTCGGTATGCGGTAAAAAACTTTCATGGCGCATGAGACGATTATCGGGATTGGCCGTGTATTCGCTGATACGCACCCATTTACCATCCACGTGGCACTGCTGATAGTGATCATCGAAGAACTGTTCTTGTAATTCCTCGCACCGATAGCCTTGGCCTGCATTGCTACGGTCGGTCTGATCCGGTGGTGCCAGGTACAACGGTTCGCCATTGTCGGCCGCACTGTACTCGCGTCCGCTGAGGGTGGTCAGCTGTCCCTGATGATCGACGTACAGACGTTCACCATTTTCATTGCCCAGGTGACGCTTGTCGTTACGCTCCTTTTCCAGGGTCTCGCGCCACACGCCAATCAAACGCTTGAGGCGCTCCGGGTTGACCACCGCATCGGTACCGAGGTGTGACTGATACCATTGCAGGATGGTTTCACGCTGCTTGGGCAGGTGCCACAGACAATATTGCAACAACCAGCAATCCCACACCTGTACCTGTGACTGGCCATTGCTCCAGGCCGCTACCTGTAACAGCTTCACGACCTTGCGCCAGCGCCGATCGGAGACCGTGATATGCCGCTCGCGCAGGAAGTCGCGCAGGCCGCCCAACAGATAATAGACATCCTCGGCCAGCGGTAACTGTGTCGCCATCGCCAGCAC
Source organism: Gammaproteobacteria bacterium (assembly GCA_021647505.1). Classification (GTDB taxonomy): domain Bacteria; phylum Pseudomonadota; class Gammaproteobacteria; order SZUA-152; family SZUA-152; genus DRQN01. Next base: position 42,968 of record JAKIUN010000028.1, on the reverse strand, counting down.
CGTAGCCAGGTCATCGGCGCACAGCAGATCCGCATCGTCCGGTGCCGGTGCCGGCGCATCATCCAGTTGCAGCAGTTGATGAAAGCCCTCGTCACTCACCGGGCCAATCTCGTAGCGCAGCAGGAAACGGTCGTAGAGGGCATCCAGATCGTCACCTTCCGGCAGCTCGTTGCTGGCGCCGATCACCGCTGCCAACGGTGTCTTTACGCGTTGCGCACCATTGTCGAATTCACGCTCGTTGAGCAAGGTCAGCAGGGCATTCAGGATGGCGCTGTTGGCCTTGAAGATTTCGTCGATAAAGGCGATGGAGGCACTGGGCAGATAGGAACTGGTGAGGCGTTCGTAGCGATCCTCTTCCAAGGCCTTGATGGACAATGGACCAAACAGTTCTTCCGGCACCGAGAACTTGGTCAACAGGCGCTCAAAATACTGCCCGCCACGAAACACCCGGCGCAGGCGTCGCGCCAGTTCGCTCTTGGCCGTGCCCGGCGGGCCGATAAGCAGCAGGTGCTCACCGGAAAGCATGGCCAGCAGGGTCAGACGGATCGGTGTATCGCGCTCGATGAGACCGTGTTGCAGGTGTTGCTGCAGACGCTTGAGGCGTGCTTTCATGGTCACGGTCTGCTCGCAAAAGAAGAGAAAACGGGAGAGAAAGAAGTCATGGGAGCCACCACACAGGCTTGTGATATCAATTAAGGAGCAGGCCATCCCCGCGATAATTTTTTAGTCGCAAAAGGCAAGGGCTTTCAATAGCTGTGCCTTAACTGCGCAAATAACGGGGCAAGCGAGATAAAGGAGTCTGTCACCAATGTCATTAAGTTAACAAAATCACGACTGTTTTGTAGGTTGGCGGTGACGAAGGAACCCCAACATTGTTGGCTTCGTTGGGGTTCGCAGGCTCACCACCAACCTACAACAAGCAGGATCTCAGGCTTAACTTAATGGCATTGAGTCTGTCACCTAAAGCTGGCCGTGACGAAAATCTACAATCGGTGAGCCTGCACCTGTGCCTCGGTGGCATACCAGTCCATCCCCGCCTCGCCATGCCAGTAACCGTTGCAGACCTCACCAGCGGCCAATGTCACTATCCGAGCCTGTCCCGCCGCCGGGTCAAGCGAGCCATCGCGCACGGCAGCGAAAGTTTCTACAACCTGGGCCATGTGCCGTGACTGCGGCGACAAACGTACCACGTCCACACCCAGCGCGGCCATGTCTGGCAAGGCATCGATGAGATTACTGGTGGCGGCTGAGAGGGTCTGGATGCCGTTCATGACCAGGAACTGCCGCTGATCCTGGGTCTTCAACAGCATGCCGTCAGGATAGTCTGCACAGCAAAACTGGCAATCGTCCTTGGGCAGGTTGTGGGTGCGGGCGGTGAAACAGCGCGCGGAAAAGGCCAGCGGCAGACGGCCGAAGGCAAACACCTCGGTTTCCAGTCCGGCGGGGCACTGGTCTTGCAGACCGGCCAGGGTGGTGCGTGGCAGTTCCACCGGCAGCACCCAGCGGGTAGCACCCAGGTCGTGATGCAGCGTGAGGGTCTCACCATTGTAGATATTCAGCTGAGGACCCGCCACATAGGACATGCGTCCGGCCGCCAGCTGCACCGCCGCCATGTCGTTGGCCTCCACCACGTAGTGGCCGTTGTCAACGATTTGCCGCAGGGTCTTCAACTCGGAATCGGCCTCCAACAATACCAGACTGGAGAGCACGACCTCTTTACCCGCCACCGTTAGCTGCGCGGCCACTTCCAGCCAATCGTCCAGACGCATCAGGCGACGCTTGGAGCACACCGTCTCGCCCAGGTAAACGATGTCCACCGGCCAGTCCGCGACTTGTCGGTAAAAATCCAACACCTCATCCTTGCGCCAGAAATAGAGAATAGGCCCTAGAGAAAGCTTCATAAATAAACTCTATACCACTGATATTAAAACATAATTAGACGAATATCCATAGGAGACCCCTCTCAGATCGTGATGATAAAGCGGGATAATCTATCGCGGCCTGAGGGGCTGCTCCTACAAAAAAGCTTACTGCCATTCACGCTCCAGAGCGCCTAGGGTATGGGTGGAGCCCTCGGATACCCTGTCGAGCTGGGCGACCCAGTCACTGCGCGGGACGTAGGTCGCCGGGCTGGCGCCGGCGGCATCCAGGGCCTGACGCAGTACTCGCGTCACCTGCGCCACATAGGCCGGGCTGCGCTGGCGTCCTTCCACCTTGATGGCCTTCACACCGATGGCCTGCAGTTCGGGGAGGATGTCCAACACGCTCAGGCTGGTGGGTTCTTCAATGGCATAACCTACCTCACCGTTAACCTCGAAGCGCCCCTTGCAGATCACCGGATAGCCGGCATTTTCGCCCGGAGCATAACGGTCGATGAGCACCTGGTTGAGATGCACCTCGCGGCCGCCCGCAGTCTCTTCCCAGCGCACCGCCTTGGCGGGTGAACAGGCACCGCAGGTGTTGGGTGATTCACCGGTGGCGTAGGAGGAGAGATAACAGCGCCCTTCTACCATCACGCACAGGGAGCCGAAGGCGAAGGTCTCCACCTCCACGTCGGTGTTTTCCACCACCCGTCGTACCTGGGACAGGGACAGCACCCGTGGCAACACCACGCGCTGGATGTTGAAATTATCGCGATAGAAGGCGATGGCCTCGGGGCTGGTGGCCGAACCCTGTACCGAGAGATGCAGGCGCAGCTCGGGATGGATACGGCTGGCATAGCGCATCAGCCCGGCGTCGGCGAGGATCAGGGCATCGACCCCCAGTCGCGCAGCGCGATCCACCGCTGCGGTCCAGATATCCCAGGTCTGCGGTTGGGGGTAGGTATTGAGCGCCAACAGCACCTTGCAGCCACGTTCGTGGGCGTAACGTATGCCTCGCTCTGCCGTGCGTTCATCGAAGTTCAGGCCAGGGAAATTGCGCGCGTTGGTGGCGTCGCGAAAGCCCATGTAAACATTGTCTGCACCGTTATCTACGGCAGCCTTGAGCGCCGGCAGGCTGCCGGCGGGACAGACCAGTTCCATTTTGCGCATCGCACCACCTCATTATCGTGACTGAAACCACTCTAGTAAATCTCTCCGAAGTAAGTTTCTCCGACAAATTTTTAGTGAGGAAATTCAACCCAGAGGGATTATCTCTTCACCCTGACTCTCTCCCCCTAAGCGGGGGAAGAACGTCAGTCAAGCGACCCGTCGTAGCCGTCAGGGCCGAACCCTGGCAACTGCCCCGCCGCCGCAGCTCCGCCTCGATCGCATTCAACACCCGCCACTTCCCGCTGCACCACTCGGGCGCCAACAGAATAGACGGCGAAGCGGTGCCGGTCAGGCGGTGAAACACCACCTCGGGAGGTGTCAATTCCAGCAGATCCACCACCGTCTCGATGTATTGATCCATCTCCCACGGCTGGTATTCACCACGCCGCCATTCATTGGCCAGACGGGTGCCCTTGACCACATGCAGGGCATGGAACTTGAGTCCATCCACGCCCTCTGCCAGCACCCGTTCCAGGGTGGTACGGGCATGCCCGGCATTTTCCCCCGGCAGGCCAAGAATGAGATGGGTGCAAACCTGTAAGCCGCGCTGACGGGCGGCATGCAGGGTGTCGTGGTATTCGGCGTAACCGTGGCCACGGTTGACCCGTAACAGACTGTGGTCGAAGCTGGATTGCAGACCCAGTTCCAACCAGATTTCCTTGCCCTGGGCCTGGTAGCCGGCGAGCAGATCCAGCACCGCCGGCGCCACACAATCGGGCCGCGTACCCACCGCCAGGCCGATCACGTCCGGTTCGGCCAATGCCTGATCGTACTGGGCCTTAAGTCGCTCTAGTTCACCATAGGTGTTGGTATAGGCCTGAAAATAGGCGAGAAACTTGCGTGCTCCGGTGCGCTCGGAAATCACTGTACGCCCGGCGGCAATCTGCTCGGTGATGGGTGCCGGCTGATGGCCGTTGGGGCTGAAGGAACTGTTATTGCAGAAGGTGCAGCCACCAAGCCCCTTGCTACCATCACGATTGGGGCAGGTGAAGCTGGCATCGATGGAAACCTTGTGCACCCGCTCACCGTAGCGGGCCAACAGGGTCTGGCCGAGGGTGGTGACATAATCCGACAGTACCATGCGCGCTTAACCCATGTGTCCGACTTGAGCCACGGTGGCCCGAGGGCTCGCCCCTGCGGGCTGCTGCGTCGAATAAATCATCAGCCCACCCTATCCAGCACCCGGCGGCGGAAGCCGGCGCCAAGGCTGCTGGCAATCTGTTCGCAAGCAGCAATATCCACGCCATCGAGGCCGTCGATGGCGGTGAGCGTAACCGCCATACCCTGCTCTCCGGCCCGCCGGGCGAAGTCCTGCATGGCCAGAAAGGCGCCGGCCTGCTTGGGCCGGCAGTGGCGTTCATAGGTCGCTTCATCCTGGGCATTCATGGAAATGGATACCGCATCCACCACCTCCGCCAGCTCAGGCGTGACGTCACGGCCATGTACCAAATTGGCCAGGCCATCGGTATTGAGACGGATACGCTTGTCCTGCACCTTCAACGCCCGCGCCACATCCAGCAACACCGCCAGATTCAGCGTCGGCTCGCCCAGCCCACAGAAGACAATCTCGTGATCGTTGTGAGAATCCCCAATGGCCGCCAGCACCTCGTCGGCCTGTGGCTCGCGGGTCAGCAGCAGATCGATATTCTGCACTTCCCAGCTGCCGTTGAATTTGGGACAGAAGGCGCAACGCAGGGTGCAGTGATAAGTGATATTGAGATAACAGTTGCCGTGCAAACGGTAAGCGAGGTGTTCCTCGTGCCGCCGCTGGCGGCGAATGGAAATTGGCATAGGATCAATTACCGGCAATCATCAAGCGTAGAGTGTAAGGGGCTCGCGCCCGAGTACTCCGTGCAGATAATATTGGCGGCTGCAGAGCCCCCCCAAACATGTCCAGGCAAGGCGCCGTTCGCAATTAGTGGTTGTTCCATTAAGCAAGAACGGCAACGCCGTATGGGCGCGTTTGGGGGACTCCCTTCGGGCGGGCCGGAAAGGGGTTAGCCACGGCGTTGCCTCTCTTGGCAATGGAACAACCATTACCTGCGAGATGCGCCTTGTGGCTAACCCCTTTCCGACCCGCTGCATCCGTCAATATTACCTGAACCGAGTACTAAGTTATTTGATGTCGATCAAGACCCGCCGTGCATGGCTCTGACACCCGCCCTATTTCAGCGCCGCCATCAACACCCTATCTCGCCACCACCACACACGCATTCCGAGCAGGATCACCAGGACAGCGGCATAAATGGCGGGCTGCAGATAATCGGCCTTCACCAACCACAGGTAGTGTAGCACCCCAAACGTAGCAATGAGATATGCCAGCCGATGTAGCTGTCCCCAACGACGGCCAAGGCGACGCATCATGGCCTGGGTCGAGGTGACGGCCAGAGGAATCAGCAGAATGAAAGCACTGAAACCGATGGTAATATAAGGCCGCTTGGCAATATCCTTGACGATCTCACCCCAGTCGAAAAATTGATCCAGCACCAGGTAAGTGAGGAAATGCAGGCAGGCATAAAAAAAGGCGAACAGGCCCAGCATGCGCCGCAATCGCACCGCCCATACCCAACCCAACAGGCGGCGCGCAGGGGTTATCGCCAGGGTCAGCAACAAAAAACGCAGCGTCCAGTCACCCGTGCGGTGGGTGATGGTCTCGATGGGGTTGGCGCCCAGTGCGTCGTGGAAACCGTCCCAGACGAGCAGGGCCAGGGGCAGCAGGCAGGCAAAGAAGAGAGTGGATTTAAGATATCGCATAGGCAATCAACACACGGGTAGGAGCGGCCACTTCTGCATAAATCGACCAGGGCCTCCTCAAAAATTCCGCCGCAAATCCATGCCCGTATACAACCCTGCCACCTCGTCAGTATAGCCGTTGAACATCGCTGTCTTGCGTTTGAGAAACTCACCGATGCGGCGTTCCTTGGCCTGGCTCCAGCGCGGATGATCCACCGCCGGGTTCACATTGGCGTAAAAACCATATTCTGAAGGCCCGGCCAGCGCCCAGCTCGTCTTTGGCATCGTCTCGGTAAAACGAATCTTGACGATAGACTTGATACTCTTGAAGCCATATTTCCACGGCACCACGAGGCGAATTGGCGCACCATTCTGGTTCGGCAGGACTTCACCGTAGAGACCAACGGCCAGTATCGTCAACGGATGCATCGCCTCGTCCATGCGCAATCCCTCCACATAAGGCCAATCCAGCACTGCACGCCGTTGCCCGGGCATCTGCCCGGGATCATGCAGGGTAGTGAATTCCACATATTTTGCCCGTGACGTAGGCTTGAACCGCTTAATAAGATCCGCCAATGGAATCCCCACCCACGGAATCACCATCGACCAGGCCTCCACACAGCGCAAACGGTAAATACGCTCTTCCAGCTGAGAGGACTTAATCAGATCTTCGAGGTGATAATCGGCCGGTTTTTCCACTTCCCCCTCCACGCGCACCGTCCACGGCTCGGTTCGTAAGGTATGGGCGTTTTTGGCCGGATCCTCCTTACCGGTACCAAACTCGTAGAAATTGTTATAACGGGTGATATCCTTGAGTGAATTCGGCGGATTATCGATGGAAAGCTGCGGATTCTTGCGATAATCCAGTTTGCGTCCAGCAACTGCTTCGGCGAGCATGAGCAGACTCGAAGTCCCGGCGGCAAAGGCCAGCGCCGCACCGGATGTTACCTGCTGCAAAAAACGGCGTCGGTCGCGATAAAGCGCAGGCTCGGCAATCTCATGGGATTTGATATCCGCTGGACGTTTGATCAACATTTCACACCTTTCATTTCCACTCTCTACCCTCTACTTCCGGCCATTTTTTGGATCTAGGTTGACAGCTATCCCCGTCCCCCGCCATCCCCTACACTAGTGTAGTGTCCTGAACTGTATGCATATCAAGACGAGACACACATCCCGAAGCAGCCCTCAAACTGCGGTAACATAACCATCTCGTCGCAGTCCAACAAAAGTCCCCGACGGGATACAACGACAGACAATCATCACCCTCAAATATCACAAAGCTATCGCACGCCCGGAGATCCCAAGCCCATGCGACCCTACTTTCCCTTCCTGTTGGCCGTAGTCCTCTTAGTCCTGCCGCTGAGCGTCTCCGCCCAGCAAGTGGCACCCGACTTCACCCTGCCAACCCTGCCGGATAACGGTGAGATCAACCTCTCCGCCTTCAAAGGCCGGGTCGTCTATCTGGACTTCTGGGCCACCTGGTGCCCGCCGTGCAGAAAATCATTCCCATGGATGGATGAAATGCAGGCGCAATATGGCGATGATGGACTCACTATCGTGGCCATCAGCATTGATCGTAATCGGCAACTGGCAGAAAGGTTTACCCAGCAAATGAAGCCCGGTTTCATCATCGCCCACGATGCCAAAGGCAGTGTCGCAAAGAGCTACAAGGTCAGCGCCATGCCCACCAGCTATCTTATCGACCGTGAGGGCAATATCGTCAGCACCCATTTAGGATTCCGCAAAAGCGACGAAGCCAAGCTGGAAAGAAGAATCGAGGATTTGCTTGATCAATAGCCAGCAACAAAACAAGCACGATGACACACATTATTGCCCTGACAGCACAAGACATGCGCTAACACCAGAGTCCGTGACTTCAGATTACAAGATACACATGAAAAACAGGCTTGATACAGTCGTTAAGGAGCGTGCACATGCCTTACTCAGGTACGGCGCTTGTCCCAGAATTGCGCCGCCAGCATCTTCATTTCCTGGGCCTTGGCCGCCATGGAGGTACTGGCTTCTTCACTGGTTTGGATCCCTTCAACGCTCATTTCCGATGATTGCTGGATGTTGATGATATTCTGACTAACCTCTTGGGCAACGGTATTTTGCTCTTTTACCGCCGTGGCGATCTGTACACTCATGTCATTGATAGTGGCCACGGCATCGGTAATGGCATTCAGCGAACTCACGGCTTCCTCGCCACGCTCGACACTGCTGTCGGCCTGCTGCCGGCTCTTTTTCATGACTCCTACGGCACGACTGGCACCGGTCTGCAGATGCTCGATCATTTCCTGAATCTCGCGTGTAGAATCGTGGGTACGATTAGCCAGTGTACGGACTTCATCGGCAACCACCGCAAAACCTCGACCCTGCTCGCCTGCGCGCGCCGCCTCAATAGCGGCATTGAGGGCCAGCAGATTGGTCTGCTCGGCAATGCCGCTGATAACACTGACCACGCTACTAATCTTATCACTGTCTTCGTTGAGCTTACGGATCACCTCGCTGGCCTGCTCCACATCGTCCGCCAGGGTGTGAATAGCCTCCATGGTACGGTTCACCACCTGCTTGCTGTTGTTGACTTCGGTGTTGGCCCGAGTAGCCGATTCCGCCGTCAATTGCGCATTGCTGGCGACTTCCTGAATGCTGGCGGACATCTCTGTCACCGCCGTGGCGACCAAGTCTGTCTCGATGTGCTGACTGTCGATGGTGGTCTTGTTCTGTTCGATGGAAGCCATCAACTTATCGGCAAAACCAGAAATGCTCAACGATGAATCTGCGATGCGTCCAACGATACCATTGGCCTCTTTTTCCAGATATTTCAGCGCCAACGCAATCTGACCCGCCTCGTCCTGACGACCGGTAAATATGTGGCGGGCAAGCGGATTGTTGCAGACCGAACGGGCCTTGGCGAAGGCGTTACACAGAGGGCGAACTTCAAGTACATGAAAGAGGCCCAGGATGACCAAGCCCGGCAACAAACTGATTAGCGCCGTCACCACATCAAGGCCCGCTATGGCAACGGGAATCGCCAGGGTAGCCATTTGCAATAGCAGAAAGGCAAAGATCAGTTTGTAACGAAAGGCCATCGGTGGGCGCTTTAGCCAACGGGGAAACTTACCGGCATTGATGTTCGCATAGAGTCGCTCGGCGCGCTCGATTTCCTCCGTACTCGCCTTACTGCGAACCGACTGATATTCAACAATCTCGCCATCCTTGATAATGGGCGTAACGTAGGCATTGACCCAGTAGTGATCACCATTCTTACAGCGATTCTTGACGAGGCCCATCCACGAACGGCCCGACTTAACCGTTTTCCATAAATCCTCGAAGGCCATCGGCGGCATGTCCGGGTGGCGCACGGTATTGTGATTTTTTCCGACCAGTTCGCCTTCGTCAAAACCACTGATCTCGATGAAATCCGGATTGATATGGGTGATCGCCCCTTTCAAGTCAGTCGTGGAAAGGATATTGGCGTTATCACCAAAGGTTTTCTCAACATGGGTAATGGGTAGATTTTTTTTCATCCTTCGACTCCTCGGTGCCTAGAGGCCTTCTCCATATTTGGCCAACACGGCTAGAGGGTGTTACTGTTCGAGCACCCTCCAAGCCCCATTAATAAAAGGAACGTGTACCGTTCCCGGATCTTTTGATGCCGGGTTAAGAAAACATCGGCAGACTGGCGCAATACCTGAACAGCCTGCTAAAACACGGCGCTTTTCAACAACCCGCCAGTCTTTATTTTTTTGATGATATTCCTCAAAACAGTTCTACCTCTCCAGAATCGGCAGTCGCTGACGAATCGGTGACCCGATCACCCTCCGACTGCCGGTCAGGATTCCGACCTTCCCTGGAGCGCAGTGACTCATCCCAGCCATCCTTACTGGTCTCAAAGCGTTCGATTTTTTTACGCAGAAACATGCCTAGCTTCTGCAAGTCGGTCTCCGATACCGCCTGTGTCTGGTTGGCTGAAACCACGCTGGAATTCAAGTTCACCAGAGACTGAACATAGCCATGGGCAACGTTCGATACCTGCTCCTGATGCACCATTGCTTCCATCATCTCATCCGACAAATGCTTGATCTTTTGTACCGCCAACAAAATTCGCTCAATCTCCGTGGAGGTTTGCGACATCTGATCCAGGGTCGTCAGTGAGTCATCGTGTGTCTGGCGAATCTGTGTCACGGTACGTGTCGATTCGTTACTGATGGAATCTGATAGTGAACGGATCTGCGTGGTGGCCTCCTGAGTCTGGGCAGACAAACGCCGTACTTCATCGGCGACGACGGCAAAACCCCGCCCGTGCTCACCTGCCCGCGCTGCCTCGATGGCCGCATTCAGCGCCAGCAGATTGGTCGCCTCCGCTACCTCGGTAATAGCCTGGGTGATGCCGACAATCTCCTTGTTGACGTTGGCCAGCACATCAATCTGATTCGCCGCACGATCCGTCGACTCGGCCAGCTTACGCATGCTCTGCTCGGTTCGACTGACGGACATTTTGGACTGCGCCGCCCCCTCCACCGCTTCATCAACCGCCGTGCCGATATCCTGATTCTGGCAATGGACAGCCTGGCGCAGACCTTCCAGCTCGGTCACTGACTCCGCAACTTGGTTGCCATACTGGTTCTGCATCTGGGATTTCTGTTTGATCAACATAAAGCTGTCGGCCAGTTCCCGGGAAATGGGCAACAACCGGCTGGCCGATGAGGCGATTTCAGTAATCTGTTCGTCACAGGTCGAGAGCAGCGGATTCAGTTCCATCGCAAGCGACTTGCTATCAGTGTAGCGTTGCGCGGTGTGAATCCGCTCACCAGCCAGCAGTTGACTAACAATGCTCCGCAAATCACGCTTGGCGGCACGACGCATAAAGACCAGGTAGCCACCCACACCCAATGCAAGCAATAAGCCCCACCCCGCCAAACCCCAAGCCAGACGGCCCTCAAGCATGCCCAGTGACGGCAGCACAAACGCTATTCCCAACAGCACAACCAGCAGCACATCCAGGTGACGGTGTTTCAAACAAGCTCTCCGCTCAAACGTTTCGACCAATAGACTTCCGGTACGCATAGCGGCAGGGTTGTGGAGACTTTAAGTAAAATCTTTCCGTGACACCGTAACAGCACCGCAAGGTGGCAGTGCCGGGTTCAATCGATTTCGCTGGGGCGAATGATCTGCTGCAGCTTGCCGCACCGAGGGGCGAGTTGTTGCCAGTCATTCGGCAGATGTACCTGCGCCAACGTAGCCGTGGCCATCAGCTTTCCCTTGTCCGACAACGGCAGACCGGGGCCGCAAAGATAGAGGAGCAGATCCTCAAGCCCCGGATTGTGACCCATCAGCATCACTGCCCCTCCGTCCCGAGGGCACAGGGCCATGACCTCCAGCAGGGTGCTGACACTGGCCAGATAAAGGCAGTCTTGATGATTTATTTGCGCATCGGGAATAACAAGATGTCCACGCAGACCCTGCAAGGTTTGCTGCACCCGGTGCGCCGTGGAGCAGACAGTCCAGTGCGGCCGGATGCCGTTCTCATTCATCCAACGGCCCATGCGCTTGGCGGCCTTATCGCCACTTTGGTTGAGAGGGCGATCGAAATCCTTCAATTCCAGATTATCCCAATCGGACTTGGCATGACGAAACAGCAGCAATGATTTCATAGCCCGCCTCTTTTCAAAAAATATCCGGATTAACCGTGGTGGATTCCTGGCCGCTGATATCCACGCCCGCCTCCGCCATCACGGCGATGGCTCGCGGATTCTTACCGTGCACCTCGATACCCGCCGACTGTACTTGCAGCCAGTCACCACCGAACCGGCGCCCCCAGCCCTCGGCCATTTGTGAACGGCAGGCATTGCCAGTGCAGAGAAATAACAGATTCATGGTGTTTCCTTCTTTAAATATAACTTTCGAGTCAGACACAACCATCCATACTCGGGCGATTGGTCATAGCAGCCAGCACCACACAATCATTGACAAAGGGCAATTGCTCCTCCATCCCGGCTGCCGTGATATCGATCACCTCCCGCGCCCACACAGGCAGATCAGGGTGCAATGGGTAATAGATCCACTGCTCCTGGCGGCGACTGCTCACCTTCCGCCTGCATCAACAGCAGGCAGCGCAGGCGAGTGGGGTCGGAGAAAAGTTGAAACAGGGATTTGGTTTTGCCCTGGATAGTCTCCCCGCCCCACTCAGGAACGCAGCTTGGCAAAGGCGGCTAACATGGCCGTTCCTCCCTTTTGCCGGGTCTGCTCCCGGGCGGGCTGCGGTTTTTTGTGCATCGGTGCTTCGCGCGCTGGCCGCTGCTGTCCCGGGCGATCATCACCGCTACGCCGAACCTCATCGGTCAGCCGCATGGACAGCCCCACACGCTTGCGCTTGAGATCTACTTCCAACACTTTCACCTTCACCACGTCACCCGCTTTGACCACCTCACGCGGATCCTTGACGAATTTGTCCGCCAATGCCGACACATGCACCAGTCCGTCCTGATGCACGCCGATGTCGACGAAGGCGCCAAAGTTGGTGACATTGGTCACCACGCCCTCAAGGATCATGCCGGTATCGAGATCCGACAGCTTTTCCACACCCTCACGGAAACTGGCCGTCTTGAATTCCGGACGTGGATCGCGGCCCGGCTTGTCCAATTCGCTAAGAATGTCACGCACGGTGGGTTCGCCAAAGTGCTCGTCGGTGAAATCATTGGCCGCCAGTGATTTCAGAAAATGACTGTCGCCAATGATGTCCTGGATACCGCGACCGCTTTCGGCGGCGATGCGCTCCACCAGCGGGTAGGCCTCAGGATGCACGGCGGAGGCATCGAGCGGATTGTCACCATCACGGATACGCAGAAAACCAGCGGCCTGTTCGAAGGCCTTGGGGCCCAGCCGGGTAACCTTCAGCAATTGTTTGCGATTGGCAAAGGCGCCGTGGCTCTCGCGGTGAGTGACGATATTGGAGGCCAGCGTCTCGGACAGCCCGGCCACTTTCGCCAACAGCGGCGCCGAGGCGGTATTGATCTCCACGCCCACAGCATTAACACAATCCTCCACCACGACCGCCAATTTACGTGCCAGGCGGTGCTGATTGACGTCGTGCTGATACTGACCGACACCGATGGACTTGGGGTCGATCTTGACCAGTTCGGCCAACGGATCCTGTAGACGGCGGGCGATGGACACCGCGCCACGAAATGAAACATCGAGATCCGGAAATTCCTTCGCCGCCAGCTCGGAGGCGGAATACACCGAGGCGCCGGCTTCGCTGACCATGATGCCGGTCAGGCGCAGCTCGGCATGTTTTTGCTGAAGCTCTTTCACCAGCTTGTCGGTCTCGCGCGAGGCGGTGCCGTTGCCGATGCTGACCAGATCCACCTTGTGCTTCTGTGCCAATGCCGCCAACACCGCCAAACTCCGATCCCATTGATTCTTCGGCTGATGAGGGAAGATCGTCGTATGTTCCAACAGCTTGCCCGTGGCATCGACCACCACCACCTTAACACCGGTACGCAGACCCGGATCCAAACCCATGGTAGTGCGGGTGCCGGCAGGCGCGGCCAGCAACAGGTCGCGCATGTTTTCGCCGAAGACGCGGATCGCCTCCTCTTCGGCCTGCTCGCGTAGACGCATGTTCAGCTCTGATTCCAGTTGCAAGGCGATCTTCACCCGCCAGGCCCAGCGCGCGCAATCACGCAAAAAACGGTCGGCGGCCCGGCCCTCGTCACGCAGGCCAAAATGCTGCGATACCATCGACTCGCAGCGTCCTACATCGGTGACGGAATCCAGGTCATCCTGACCCGGCACCATCAGTTTCAGGCGCAGTACACCCTCGCTACGGCCACGAAACAGGGCCAGTGCGCGGTGCGGCGGCACCTTGGCCAGGGCCTCGTCGAAGTCGAAATAATCGGCGAACTTGCTGCCACTCTCCGCCTGCCCGTCGATCACGAGCGAGGTCAGGCGGGCGTTGTCCCACACATACTCGCGCAGACGGCCGACCAGATCCGCCTCCTCGGCGGCGCGTTCCATAAAAACCTGCTTGGCACCATCAAGCACGGTGTTTGCATCGCTAAACCCGGCCTCGGCGTTGAGATAGTCCGCCGCCAGTGCCTCCGGTGACTGGGTCGGGTCTTCCAATAGGCTATTCAACAATGGCTCGATGCCCGCCTCACGGGCGATCTGCGCCTTGGTGCGGCGCTTGACCTTGTACGGCGCATAAAGATCTTCGAGGCGGGTCTTTGTGTCTGCGCCGAGCACGGCGGTTTTCAGATCCGGGGTCAACTTGCCCTGTTCTTCGATGCTTTTCAGCACCGCTGTGCGCCGCTCTTCCAATTCGCGCAGATAGCCTAGGCGGCTCTCCAGATTTCGCATCTGCGTATCATCCAGCCCGCCGGTAACCTCTTTGCGGTAACGGGAGATAAAGGGCACCGTGGCGCCCTCATCAAGGAGCGCAACGGCCGCCTGAACCTGATTCAGGCCAACGCCCAGTTCTTCAGCAATTCGTGATTCGATTTCCATGGATATTCCGGCATGACTCCAAAAATGAAAGTGGCCACGGCAACGCTGCCCGGCGAAGGCGGAGTTTAGCAAACCAGCGGCGACTGAACAGTCTTGCGTTTCATCCCGGCGCATGGGTCACCCGGCTTGCGCGGTAGACTCCCCCTTTCAAGCCTGTCGACGACCAGCCACCGCGACATAGTTCGCAGAATGTGCAGAAATGTCACCCCTATATACGAAGTGGGGATGATGATAGTCTCGGATCTGCTCTACAGGAGTACACATATTCACGGATTGATAACGCCTATGGCGTCACTGTATCGGCCACAGAGCTCAGATTCCTGCCAAAAATCTTGGCAACGGTTTCGCAGTTAGAAACACAGCTTTGGATAAGGAACCACACCGTGCATATCCGTCAGTTCACCATAACCGGTTTTGCCGTCATGGCAGTGTTTGCCAGCCATTTCGCCCATGCCGAAGGCAGTTATCAGGCCGGAATGAATCAGCCTCTGTATGAATTCAACAGCACGAATGTCCCGCTCTACGTCGATATTCTCACCGCCGGCGAAGTCATCAACGTATCGCTGTGTGGTGATCTTGATGCGCACAATGTCCGGGCGCGAATATTCAGCCCCGATGGCAACCCGGTATACAATCAGGAATTGAGCACAGGCAATATCGCCTGCAACGACCCGTTTAGCGCAACGCTGACCAACCCTATGCGTTACACCACACTCAGCACGGGAGCCTACCGGGTAGAGATCGACAACACGGGCTCCAGCGGCGGTGATCGGAGAATCCTGCGCCGTTTTGATATTACCGTGACCCCTGATTCCACCACCAATCCCGACCCCACACAGGCAAGCGGTCGCCTGTGGAGTCACCGATGGACTTTTGATACCGGCACCTTCGCCGAATCCGGCGCCACCGATGCCGATTACTATGCCCTCGTCCCCGGCGGTCGCCCGGCAACCCATTACGTCTGGAAGCTGGATCTCAACAAATTTTCAGGCAACGTCTACGATATCGTCGCCAATGACCAGGGTGTTGATGCCCCCAGCTCCGGCTACAGTGTCGACGAACAGTTTAATAGCGTCACCCCGAAATTCCCCATTTACCTCGGCTATCCCGTGGTGGCAAAACTACGCCCCACGGATCCACCGCTGATCAGCGATTTCCGTTTCATCGACAACGATGGCCAGGATTACGCCATCAGCCCCGAGGTCACCAGCGGCGTGCAAGACAACGGCAACTTCGAATTCACCACCGACGTCGCCGGCACCTACGCCATCACCATCGATACCAACAGCGACGGCAATTATAGCGCCAATGATGTCCTCCTGCTCGGCAATGCCAGCGTCGGCCTCAACCAGATCCCCTGGAACGGCCGCGATGCGGCGCTCAACCCCATCGTCAACGGTACCTACCGCGCACACCTGCAATTGCGCCTCGGCGAATACCATTTCATCGCCCGCGATGCCGAAACCAGCGGCGGCCCGTCCGCCGAGGGTCTTACCATCTTCCTCGCCAACAGCGATGGCAGCACCAGCGATACCCTCGTCTACTGGGATGACGCAACCTACCTCGGCGGTACCACGACCCTGCCCGACGGTGCGCTCTCCTCCACGTCCGCAGGCCGACATACCTGGGGCAACTTTACCGGCTCGGGTTTCGGCGATAAGCGTTATATCGATACCTATGTTTACGGACTGACCTCGTCGCAAACAGCCCTGACGGCCATCAGCAGCTCCGATGCCCTGCTCACCGGTACCGATGGCAACATTAATGCGCCCGCTACGGGACTCGTTGGCGCGTCCATCGCCATCACCGTGACCGATGCCGATCTCAACCTCCTGCCCGGTATCGCCGAAGCCATCATCGTCCAGACTACCAACGACCGCAGCGGCGAAATCGAACAAGTTACCCTCACCGAGACCGGCCCCAATAGCGGGATATTCAGCGGCAGCCTGCCCACGGCGGACAACGCCAGCACCGGCACCACCAACGATGGCACCCTCAATACCAGCAATGGCGATGCCATCGACATCAGCTACCAGGATCAGCTCGACAGCAACGGGCAGGCGGTCAGCCGCACCACCCAGTACATCGCCGCCAGCGATAGCGACAGTGACGGCGTGATCGACACTCTCGACCTCGACAGTGACAACGACGGCATCCCTGACAGCGTCGAAGGCGACGCCAGCGTTGACACCGACAGTGACGGCATGCCCGATTATCTCGACCTCGACAGCGACGGTGATGGTATCTACGACCTCGTCGAAGCGGGTGGCGTCGACGCTGACAACGACGGCCGGGTCGACGACTTTACCGACACCAACAATGACGGCCTCGACGATACCCTCGCCGCCAGCCCCCTGCCGGTCACCGACAGCGACGATGATGGCACCCCAGACTACCGTGATAACCGCGACAGCGACGGCGATGGCGTGGTCGACAGTCTTGATCTCGACAGCGACAACGACGGTATCCCTGACAGCGTCGAAGGCGATGCCAACACCGACAGTGACAGCGACGGCATCGCCGATTTCCGCGATCTCGACAGCGACAATGACGGTCTGTTCGACCTCACGGAATCCGGTATCACCGACCCCACCGCCCTCGACGGTGACAGCGATGGCCGCATCGACAGCAGCAATACCCTCGGCACAAACGGCCTCGCCGACATCGTGGAAACCAGTGCCGACAGCGGCACCATCGACTACACCGTGGCGGATACCGACAGCGATGGCGTCGCCGACTATCGCGACCTCGACAGTGACAATGACGGCCTGTTTGATATCAGCGAGGCCAACGGCAACGATGGCGACAATGACGGTATTCTCGGCAGCGGCACGCCCAGCGTCGACGCCAATGGCCTCGCCAGTGGCGCCGGCCTGAGCCCCATCGACACCGACAGTGATGGCATTGCCGACCAGCGTGATCTCGACAGCGACGGCGACGGCCTGTTCGACGTCACCGAGGCCGGTGGCAACGATCCCGACAACGACGGTATCCTCGGCAGCGGTACACCCAGTATCGGCGCCAACGGCCTTGCCCCCGGAGCCGGCCTGACTCTCATCGACACCGACAGCGACGGTACACCGGATTACCTCGACCTCGATGCCGACAACGACGGCACCCCCGACACCAGCGATGCCTTCCCGACCAACAGCGGTGAAAGTGCCGATCTCGACGGTGATGGCATTGGCAACAATGCCGACCTCGATGCGGACAACGATGGCATCCCCGACAGCGTCGAAGGCGATGCCAGTATCGATACCGACGGTGACGGCCGCCCCGATTACCTCGACCTCGACAGCGACGGTGACGGTATCCATGACCTCATCGAAGCCGGCGGCAGCGATACCAACGGCGATGGCCTGATCGACGGTTTCACCGATGCCAACAACGATGGCCTCGACGACACCCTCGCCGCCAGTCCCCTGCCCGTCACCGACAACAATGGTGACGGTATCCCGGATTACCGCGATAACAGCGATAACAGCGACACTGACAGTGACGGCATGGTCGACAGTATTGACCTCGACAGCGACAACGACGGCATCCCTGACAGTGTTGAAGGCAATGCCGGTGTCGACAGCGACGCAGATGGCATCGCCGATTACCTCGATCTCGACAGTGACAACGACGGCCTGTTCGACCTGACGGAGTCCGGCATTACTGATCCGGCCACTCTCGACGCTGACAACGATGGCCGTATCGATGTCAGCTTCTCTGTCGGCAACAACGGCCTCGCCGATGCCGTGGAGACCAGCGCGGATTCCGGGCAGGCGGACTACGACAACGACGGCAATCCCGACAGTCCGCGCGATAGCGACGGCGATGGCATTGCCGACTTCCGTGACCGTGATACCGACAATGATGGCATTCCCGATGTCACCGAGGCCGGCGGCGCTGATCCCGATAACGACGGCATCCTCGGCAGCGGCACGCCCGGCGTGGATGGCAACGGCCTCGCCTCCGGTGCCGGTCTGGCCCTCATCGACACCGATGGCGACGGCACGCCCGACCCGCGCGATCTCGATAGCGACAACGACGGCACCCCCGATGCTGGCGATGCCTTCCCCACCAATAGCGTTGAGAGTGCCGACACCGACGGTGACGGTATTGGCAACAACGCCGATCTCGACGCCGACAACGACGGCATCCCTGACAGCGTCGAAGGCGATGACAGCATCGACAGCGACGGTGACGGCAAGCCCGATTATCTCGACCTCGACAGCGATGGCGACGGCATTTACGACCTCATCGAAGCGGGTGGTGCGGACAGCGATAACGATGGCCGGGTCGACGGCTACACCGATGCCAACAATGACGGCCTCGACGACGTCCTTGCTGCCACGCCACTGCCACTGACCGACAGCGATGGTGACGGCACCCCGGATTACCGGGATAACCGTGACAGTGACGATGATGGCGTGGTCGACAGTCTCGATCTCGACAGCGACAACGACGGCATTCCTGACAGCGCCGAAGGCGGCACCGGCGTCGACAGCGACGGCGATGGCATCCCCGACTATCTCGACCTCGACAGCGACAATGACGGCATTGCCGATCTGATCGAATCCGGTATCAGTGACCCCACCACGCTCGACAGCGACAACGACGGCCGTATCGACACCAGCAACCCCGTTGGCGATAACGGCCTTGCCGACGCGGTGGAAACCGCAGCGGATTCCGGGCAGCCGGATTACAACGGTGACGGCAACGCTGATGCCCCGCGTGACACCGATGGTGACAGCGCGCCGGACTACCGTGATCTCGATGCGGACAACGATGGTCGCAACGATATCCGGGAGGCCGGTGGCACTGACACGAATGGTGACGGCCAGGTGGACAACCCGGTCGATACCAACGGCGACGGCTTCGACGACACTCTCGCTACGACCCCTCTGCCCGACATCCACATCGACAGCGACGGCGATGGCATTCCTGACTACCGCGACAATGACGATCTCGACAACGATGGCATCGCTGATGCGATGGATCTCGACGACGATAACGACGGCATCCCCGATGTCACCGAAGGCGATGGCGCGGTGGACACGGACGGCGACGGTGTTGCGGACAGCCGTGATCTCGACAGCGACAATGACGGCCTGTTCGACCTCACGGAATCCGGCATCAGCGATCCCGCCACCCTCGACGGTAATAGCGACGGCCGCATCGACAGCAGCAATACCGCTGGCACAAACGGCCTCGCCGACGTGGTTGAAAGTACAGCCGACTTAGGCGCCATCAACTACACCGTGGCCGATACCGATGGCGACGGCATCGAGGATTTCCGCGACCGCGACAGCGACAACGACGGCATCCCCGATGTCACCGAGACCGGCGGCAGCGATCCCGATGGCGATGGCATCCTGGGTATCGGTACGCCGGTCGTGGATAACAGCGGCCTCACCGCCGGTGCCGGTCTGAATCCGGTGGATACCAACGACAACGGTACACCGGACGTTCGTGACCTCGACAGCGACGGTGACGGCATCACTGACATCATTGAGGCGGGTGGCACCGATGCCGACAGCGACGGTCGGGTCGACGGCTTTACCGACGCCAATACCGACGGCCTTGACGACAACCTCGCTGCCAATCCCCTGCCGCTGCCGGATAGCGATAACAACGGCATTCCTGATTACCGCGATAACGGTGATCTCGACAACGACGGCATCCCCGATGCGGATGATCTCGACACCGATAATGACGGTATCCCCGACAGTATTGAAGGTGGCGCCAGCGACGACACCGATAGTGATGGCATCCCTGACTACCGCGACCTCGACAGCGATAACGACGGTCTGTTCGATCTGACGGAGTCCGGCATCAGCGATTTCACCACTCTCGATACCAACGGTGATGGCCGTATCGACAATACCAATCCCGTCGGCGCAAACGGCCTCGCCGATACCGTGGAAACCACTGTCGACAGCGGCATCATCAACTACACCGTCGCCGATACCGACAACGATGGCATCGACGACTACCGTGACCTCGACAGCGATAACGACGGCATCCCCGATGTCACCGAGAGCAGCCGCAACAACCCCGACAACGACGGTCTCATCGGTACTGGCACTCCGCCGGTCGATTTCAATGGCGTTGCCAGTGGCAGCGGTACGACCGCCCCCGACAACGACAACGATGGCGTGCCCGATTACCGTGATCTCGACAGCGACAACGATGGCATTACCGACGTCGTGGAAGCCGGCGGCACGAACAGCAACGGCGATGCCCGCCAGGATGCGACAGGAGACACCAACAGTAACGGCTTCGATGATGGCGTAGAAACCACACCCCTGCCCCGTCACGACACCGACGGCGACGGCACAGCGGACTACCGCGACCTCGATTCCGACAACGACGGCATCCCGGATCTGTCGGAATCTGGCGCCTTCGACCGTGATCGCAATGGCCGTGTGGACGATTTCAACGACACCAATGGCGATGGTCTGGACGATGAGCTGCTCGGCAATGTCCCGAACCTGCCGGACAGCAACGGCAATGGCATCGCGGACTACCGTGACCCCGCCACGGCCAAGCAACCAAAAATAGTCCGTACTGGCCTGCGCGGGCTGGGTGGTTGTACACTTAGCCCCGGGGCCACCGTCGATCCTCTGCTGCCCCTATTGGTGCTCATTGCGCTATTATCCCTCTGGCGCAGAAGATCCACCCGCAACGATTTCAACACCCCCTAAACTTTCTATAAACCAAGGAGAATAACGACCCATGTCAAGGAATCTGATTACACCTCTCACCGGCTGCCTGCTGGGCATGACCCTGGCGTTCACTGCGGCAATGGCCATTGCCGCAGACAGCCCTGGGCAAACAGACGGCTTCGAAAAACAGTGGTATTTGGGCGCGGGTATTGGCCGCTCACATATGGATCCGGACACCGATGAAACGGGTTTTAGCGTGGATGAAAAACACGATACCGGCTACAAAGTTTTTGCCGGTTATGACTTCACCGAACGCTTCTCACTCGAAGGCTATTATTCCTGGCTAGGCAAGGCCGAGCTGTCCCCCAATGGTGAAGTGAAATACAGGGATTTCGGCCTCAATGCCCTGTATTACGTCTACAAAGCCCAGCAGCCTCACATCGGCTGGGGTGTGTTTGGCCGCGCTGGTGTGGGCCGCATGCTCAACGCCGCCGACATCGCCTATGAACGTGACAATGAAAACCACATCATACTTGGCTTCGGTGCGGAATACGGCTTTGAGGACGGCATTGCGCTGCGTATCGATGCCGATTTTTATGACACGGACGCACGGCTCTTTGCCATCAATCTGCTGAAACGTTTTGGCGCCAGCAAAAAAGAGGCTGAGCCACAGCCCGTAGCTGTTGTGGACAGCGACAATGACGGTGTGGCCGACGGCGATGACCGCTGCCCGAACTCCCCTGCTAGTGCCGTGGTCGATAGCCAAGGCTGTGAGCGTGACAGTGATGGCGACGGCGTAGCCGATAGCCAGGATAACTGCCCGAATACGGCAACCGGCAGCCGGGTGGATACACAGGGCTGTGTCATTGTCAGCGACAGTGATGGTGACGGCGTGGCCGATGGCGACGACCGTTGTCCAAACACACCTGCGGGTACGAAGGTCGATCCACGCGGCTGTGAACTCGACAGTGACAGCGACGGTGTGGCCGACAGCCAGGATCGCTGCCTCGATACGCCGAGCGGAACGGCAGTGGATGCACGCGGCTGCAAGCTGCAGGAGACCATCGTCCTCAAGGGCGTGACCTTCGCCACGGCCTCTGCGGAACTGATCGGCGATTCACCTCAGGTGCTCGATGAAGTGGTCGAAACCCTGCGCCGCAACTCGGAGCTTAAACTGGAAGTCGCGGGTTACACCGACAACACCGGTAACCACGACTACAACGTGCGCCTTTCACAGCAGCGTGCCGAGTCCGTGCGTGACTATCTGGTAGCCCAGGGCATCGCCGCCAACAGGCTGACCGCCAAGGGTTATGGGCCTGCCGATCCGGTCGCCGACAATGCCAGTGAAGACGGCCGCGCGGCCAATCGCCGGGTAGCGTTGCACATCATCGAGTAACGCCATCGTCTGCTAAAACCGGCCCGTTCTCCCGCAGTAAATGGGAGCACGGGCCTTTTTTATGCCAGGATCACGTAAGCTTGGTAACTCACCATGAATGCTTGCTCACCTCAACAACTGAAAAACCTGTTTCAAGATCGGCTGTTCTGGCTGGCCCTGCTAGCCGGCCCGGTGGTGTGGCTGTTACTCTTTTTAGTGTTCCCCGGCACCGCGTCTGAGGAAAGCAGCCCCATTCAATGGTGGCGGCTTTTACTGCTGGCAGGCCTCTATCCACTGCTGGAAGAATGGCTGTTTCGCGGCCTGCTGCAACCACAACTGCTGAACTATCACCCACTGCGAGCCCGATTTCTGGGCCTGACTCACGCCAATCTGCTGACCAGCTTGCTATTCGGCGTTGTCCACCTGATCGTCCACCCTCCCCTTTGGGCCGCTGCGGTCATCGTTCCCTCATTGGTCTTCGGCGCCTTTCGTGATCGTTATCACAGCGTTGTTCCCGCCATTATTTTGCACAGCTTCTACAACCTCGGCTATTTTCTGATTTTCTGGCTGACTTGACGAATACAGTAGAATTGCCTCATGCAGCTCATCGATACTCACTGCCATCTCGACGTGGCCGCCTTTGACACCGACCGTGATACCCTGCTGGGCCGTGTGCGCACGGCAGGTGTAACCCGTATCGTCGTGCCAGGCATCACCGCCACAGCCTGGGAAAAGCTGCTCGCCCTTTGCGCCAACGAGACAGGACTCTACCCCGCCCTGGGCCTGCATCCCGTGTTTCTCAATCGCCATCATCCGGATGACTTGCAGGCACTGGAGACATTGATTGCCCTCCACAAGCCTGTCGCCGTGGGCGAAATCGGCCTGGATTTCTATCTGCCGGGAGCGAATCGTGAGCAACAAAAGGCCTTGTTTAAGGCACAGCTGCACATCGCGCATAAGCATGACCTGCCGGTGTTGTTGCATGTACGCAAGGCCCACGACGAGACTCTCGCCCTGCTGCGAAAGACGGGTGTCTGCGGCGGCATCTGTCATGCCTTTAACGGCAGCCTGCAGCAGGCTCGGCAGTATATTGCGTTGGGATTCAAGCTGGGCTTCGGCGGTATGCTGACCTACGAGCGCTCACATAAACTACACCGCCTAGCTCGCGAATTGCCGTTAGAGACCATAGTATTGGAGAGCGATGCCCCGGACATGCCGCCGGTCAGCCACCGCAGCCAGCGTAACAGCCCGGAATACCTGCCCGAGACACTACAGGCCCTCACCCGGTTGCGTGAAGAGGACATCGGTACCATCGCTGCACAAACCACTGCCAACGCCATCGAGTTACTGAAACTGACATGAGCACCGACACTCTCAACAATATCCCAACAATATCCTCAACGACACTATTAACCCGGCAACGCTATAGATCATGTTCAGGACGCCAGGCGTACGCCAGACCAAGGCGGCACGCGCAGCCAATGGTGGTTCCATTGGCAAGTGCGGCAACGCCGGGCTGGCGTACGCCTGGCGTCCCAACCGATTATTTTCAAAAAGAAAGGCTGTCGTGTGCCGATGCGCAGACTGCGTTATCGAAGCTTGCAGTAGACCCACCACAACGGCGCTTCGATGCCTTGCTGCGCATCGGCACACGACGGCTGAACATAATCTATAGCGTTGCCGGGTTAATATGAACGACACCTTCGAACAACGCTTCGGCGGTATTCGCCGTCTTTATGGCACAGACGCCGTGGCCATTATTCAAAACCTGCATGTCTGCGTGGTCGGCCTCGGTGGCGTCGGCTCCTGGGCCGTGGAGGCCCTGGCACGCACTGGCGTGGGCCAGCTAACCCTGATCGACTACGACACCGTGGCACTGAGCAATGTCAACCGCCAGCTACCGGCCATGACCGATACCGATGGCCTGAAAAAGTCCGCTGTGCTGCGCGATCGCATCGAACAGATCAATCCCGACTGCCAGTGCGAAGTCATCGACGACTTCATCACCGTGGCCAACCTGCGCGACTATCTCGATCCGGCGCGTCACTATGGCTATGTCGTGGACGCCATCGACAGCATCACGTTCAAGGCGCAGATGATCTACCACTGCAAGCGCAACAAAATCCCCATCATCGCCACCGGCGGTGCGGGCGGGCTCACCGATCCCACCCTGATCCACGTCAAGGATCTGCGTCAGACCTACAACGACCCGTTGGCCGCCAAGGTACGCAGCCGTCTGCGCAGTGACTTCGGTTTCAGCAAGAACCCGAAACGCAACTTCGGCATCGAGTGCGTATTTTCCAGCCAGCAACAGGTTTATCCCAAGCCCGATGGCAGCGTCAGTCAGCAAAAACCCGGTATTCATGGTATATCGCTGGACTGCAATATGGGCTATGGTTCGGCCGCTTTCGTTACTGCCGTGTTTGGCCAGGTGGCCGCCTCGCGAGTCATCAACCGTACCCTGCAAAAAGCCGCACGACGGGAGAAGTCCACGAATGCACGCCAATAAATACAGTTTTTTTGATTGGCATGACAAGCCGTCGGTTGGAATGAGGTACAAACCCAACTTACGCACGGTGGTTTGAGCCAAGCCCGGGCCGGAAACGCAGAGGCCATTCGCTTGACCAGGGCCTTTGCACAAACCCCCGACGCAGGCGACAATAGCCCGCTGTATCAACGACCCGTACACCGTTTAGCACGTTTAATATGGAGCCAAATCCTTGAAACTCACCGCCGCCGAATTCCAGCAATGGGAACACAAATCCGTCACCCTGCTGGGCATGTCGGGCGTGGGCAAGACCCATCTCTCCGCCATTCTGCGCCAGGACGGCTGGTTTCATTATTCCGGTGACTACCGCATCGGCACTCGCTACCTCGACGAGGCGATTCTCGACAATATCAAGCAACAGGCCATGCAGGTGCCTTTTCTGCGCGACCTGCTGCGTTCGGACTCTATCTACATTCGCAACAATATTGGCGTTGATCACCTTAAACCGGTGGCCAACTTTCTTGGCAAGGTGGGCAATCCGGAGCACGGTGGCCTGCCCCTGGAGGAATTCAAACGCCGCCAGCGCCTGCACCACGAGGCCGAGATCGCTGCCATGAACGACGTGCCAGCCTTTATTGACAAATCACAATCTATTTACGGTTATAAGCACTTCATCAACGATGCCGGCGGCAGCGTGTGCGAGCTGGATCGTCCCGAGGTCATCGAGGGGCTGGCCGAACATACATTAATTCTCTATATCAAGGCCACGGAACATGACGAGAACGAACTCATTGAACGTGCCAAACTTGCCTCCAAGCCGCTCTATTATCGTAAAGAGTTTTTCGATGAGCAGCTGGCCCTCTATATGCAAGAGTACGATCTGCAATACGTTGCCCAGGTCGAGCCCGATGACTTTGTGCGCTGGATTTTCCCGCGCCTGTTCTATGCGCGTATCCCACGCTACGATGCCATCGCCGGACAGCAAGGGTATACCATCACCACCGAGGAACTGGCGCAGGTAAAATGCACCAACGACTTCCTCGCCTTGGTGACGCGCGCCATCGAACGACAAACCTGAGAGACAAACAAGCATGCCACTGGTCGCCCACAATCAGCTCCCCACCTTCACCCGCCTAATGCAGGAAGGCGGCAACGTGCTCACGCCGGAACGTGCGGCCCGGCAGGACATCCGCGAAATGCACATCGGCCTGCTGAACATGATGCCGGACGCCGCGCTGGAGGCCACCGAGCGGCAGTTTTTTCGTCTGGTAGGCGAAAGCAACCAAATCGCGCAGTTTTACCTGCACCCGTTTACGCTGCCCGAACTGCCGCGTGGTGAAAAGGCTGCGGCGCATATTGAAAAGTATTACGACCGTTTCGAACAGCTGAAGCAGGACGGACTGGATGCACTGATCATTACCGGCGTGAACGTCACCCAGCCAGATTTAACCCTGGAGCCGTTTTGGGAACCCCTGGGCGAAGTGGCCGAATGGGCGTGGGAGAACGTCACCTCCACCCTCTGCTCCTGCCTCGCCACCCACGCCGTGCTGCAACTGCGCCACGGGCAGAAACGCCGCCACCTGCCGGCCAAGCGCTGGGGGGTATTTGCACACGAAGTGGTGGATCGCTGCCATCCATTGGTCAACGACGTCAATACCCGTTTCGACGTGCCCCATTCGCGCTTCAACGAGATCACCCGCACACAGTTCGAGGCCGCCGGTCTGCATGTACTGGTGGAAAGCGTGGACAACGGCGTACATCTGGCGGTGAGCGGCGACGGTTTTCGCACTGTCTATTTTCAGGGCCACCCGGAATACGACACGGTGAGTCTGCTGAAGGAATACAAGCGTGAAGTGGATCGCTACAGCACTGGCGAACGCCATTACTACCCGCCCTTCCCCGATCACTCTTTTGGCATTCAGACACGGGCCATTCTTGATGAACACCATGCGCAGCTGATCATCGCACTAGCCGCCGGCGAGCCACTGCCAGCCTTTCCCGAGGCCCTGATCGCCGGCCAACTGCACAACACCTGGCACGATACCGGCGAAGCTATCATCAATAACTGGATGGGCTTCGTCTATCAACTCACCAACAGCGACCGGCGCAAGCCCTTCATGGAGGGTGTCGACCCCGACGATCCCTTGGGCATCGGCTAGCCCGAATATTTCAGGATATTCTGCGCCTCCCGTAGGAGCCGGGCCATGCCTGCGATGGTATTGAAAATAATAATTTTCTACAAACTTTGTCTCTTCCGTGTCTCTGTGGCAAATGACACAGAGACACGGAAGACTCAATGCCCGTCCGGCACCACACCCACCTGTGGTAGATTGGCCAGTCCCGTCTCGCGGGCGTGTTCCTGGAAACCATGGTTGCGCCAAAAGAAAGCGCCGGGCATGGTGGTGGGAATCACCAGCACAAAGAATAAAGCCCGGCCAAAAATACCCATCACCAGCAACGACACCAGCAGGATCAATCCCAACCAGATGGTGAGGCCGGGCAGGCCAAGGGCAGTCATGCACAAGGCAGCAACGAGATTCGCACCCAGCAGCCCGTTGCGCAGCCAATAAGGCTTGCCGTAGCGACTCACCTGCTCGGCATGAGAGGCGGCGCCCTCGCCACCGTCGGCCTTGAGGTCACTGGCGTGGGCGATGAGACCGACACCTTCGAGCAGCAGACCGAGGGCGATCAGCAGGCCCATCTGCCGCAGCAGCTCCTGCGCCGCGTCCACGCCCAAGACCAGGATGCCGACCACCGCGATGAGACTGGCGCCCAGGTACAGGGCCGTGCCAACGAAACTGCTGGCGGTCTGCCAGTGGTTCCAGTAAGGACGTGCCGGAATACGGTACAGCTTGTACATGTAGTAGAAACCGAACAGACCACCAACCACAGCGGCAGCGGCAGCGAGGCCGGCCAAGGCGGGCAGAAAATCCCAGCCCAGGTAGCCGTGGGCCACGCTTAGCACACCGTAGCCCGTCATGCCGCCGAAGAATAACGACACACCGGCGATCTCCCGACTAACGGGAGATAGGCGCCAGTTATTGAAGCCTCGGTAGAAGCGGTGTGGCTTGCCCAGGTGCATGTTGAGCTTGAACATGCCGATGGCCAGTAGCACGAACATCGTCGCCAGCAACGGCAGGAAGCCCTGCGCCTTCACCGTCGCCACACCGCCAAGACCGACCAGGGGCGCAAACATCAGCATCATGAAGGCGCCGATCACCGTCTGTGCCGAGAGCGTGAAGGCAATATGCGCATTTTCATGCGAGCCGAGCAACTTATGCAGATTCCATTGCCGCTGCCGTTTGATTTTCTTTTCGTCCACCCTCGCTTCGTAACGGCCACCCAGCTTGTCATTGCGCTGGTACTTGAGCGGCATGGAATCCGTGCGCGCCATTTCGCGCGGCAGTGTCTTGCACTGCTGAAAACGAATATTGGGGTGGGTGATATCGGTGGTGGGAAAACCGGGGATATCCAGCTTCGCCTGCTCACGGTTGGCAGGAATGTTTTCGATCACACCAAACTCCAGTGCACCGCCCAGGCAGGCGGAAACACAGGCCGGCTTCAGGCCGACTTCAAGACGATCCACACACATGTTGCACTTGGAGACCTGCCCCTTGATCGGGTCGAGCTGCGGCGCATTGTAGGGGCATACCCAGGTGCAATAGCCGCAACCAAAGCAGATATCTGGATCCTGTAGCACGGCACCATATTCGGCGAACTTGGTGTAGGCGCGCGTCGGACAGCCCGTGAGACAGACCGGGTTGTCACAATGATTGCACGCCATGGAAATGTTCATACGTGTATAGGCGGGATAGGTGCCGCCCTCCACGTAACCCACGCTGCGAAAGGCCAAGTGTGCCGGGTTATCGTTTTTTTCACTACAAGCGGCTTCACAGGCATGACAGGCGATACAGTTATCGGCAGTAAAATGAAAGCCGTGCTGTTTGTAACGATTCGGGTTATCGCTGACGCTACTGTCGCCATTGATGTTCAGGCTCTGGCCGCGTAGCGGATTGCTTTTTTCCACCAGCTCGATGAACGTGCCGTGGGTGTTTTTTTCCTTGGATGTCTTGTCCTGCAGAAAGGCGTATTTGGGTTCGTCGTCACGTACGGGAAACATTAGCTCGTCCTGTTGAAACTTTCTTCACGTGTAGGGTGGGCATTGCCCACCAGGATTTCGCAGCATATTCATGGTGGGCAATGCCACCCTACGCCACCTATCGCTTTATTTGTGTTTATTGGCGGACTGAATCCATCGATCCGAAAATGAACGCAAATACAAGTCTCGAATCACTAAAATTCGCGCAACTCGACGTTCATCTGCGCGGCCTCTTCCTGGTTCACGTGCTCGATGCGCACCGCGCTCTGCTTGAAGGCGGGCTGACGCGAATGCGGATCCAGCAGGCCCTTGGTGAGGCGGTTGACGCAGTCGTGATAATGAAACGGAATAAACACCATGTTGCGCGGCACGCGCTGGGTCAGCTGGGCCAGCACCACGGCATCGCCGCGGCGCGACACCACGCGCACATAACTCATGTGTTCGATACCCATGTGCTCGGCGGCGTCAGGGTTGATTTCCATGTACGGCGTGGGACTGAATTTATTGCAGTTGCCCACCTTACCGGTCTTGGTACGGGTGTGGAAATGCTCGACCACACGACCGCTGTTGAGCCACAGTGGATAGTCGTCGTCCGGTACTTCGTTGTTTTCGATGTACGGCAGTGGAATCAGTTTGGCCTTGCCATCGGCATGCTGAAACCCCCCCTTTTCGTACAGACGCGAATCACCCGTGTCCTGCACCTCGACATCATCGGCACGGTAGGGCCACTGAATACCGCGTTTCTCTTCGATCAACGCGTGGTTCATGCCGGAGATGTCCACCAGGCGGCCGCGTGAAAGATAGGCCATTTCGTCAAACACGTCTGAGGGCTTGTCCGGAAAATTGACCTTGGCGCCCTGTGCAAAACGTTTCGCCATCTGGTTGAAAATCCACAGGTCGGAGCGCGAATTAGCGTGCGGCTGGGTAACCTGGCGGACGATGTTGACGCGGCGTTCGGTGTTGGTGAACACACCCTCCTTTTCCGCCCAGGTGGCGGCGGGAAAATAGACATGCGCATACTGGGTGGTTTCCACGTCACGGTAGGAATCCTGCACGATGAGACACTCCAGTCTTTCCAATGTCTTGCGAATGCGTGCGGTGTTAGCCATGGAGGTCATGGGGTTGGTGGCGATCAACCACAGGCCCTTGATTTGTCCGGTCTCGATGGCGGGAAAGATGTCGGTCTCGGTCAGGCCACGCTGCTTGGGCAGAAACTCGGGATCGATACCCCAGAATTTGGCGATTTCCTCGCGTTCGGCAGGATTTTCCAGCGTGCGATAACCTGGCAGACCGGAGCAGGACGACCACTCGCGAGTGCCCATGGCGTTGCACTGGCCGGTGATGGACAAGGAGGTACCACCGGGCTTACCGATATTGCCGGTCATCAGATTCAGGTTATTGATGCCCACCACGCCGTCGGAACCGTGTGTGGACTGATTGATGCCCATGGTCCAAATGGACATGGCGGCGTCGGCCTTGGCGTACAGACGCGCGACGTTGCGAATGGTGTCCTCGTCGATACCGCAAATCTTTGATGCACTGACCGGATCGTAATCGGCCACCACTTTCTCCACTGCCTCGATGCCGTTGGTATGCTCATCGATGTAGTCACGATCCTCCAGGCCTTCGTCGAGAATCACGTGCATCAGTGCATTGAGCAGCACCACATCGGTACCGGGCGTAATGGCCAGGTGCATGTCGGCATTCTGCGCCAGCATGGTGACGCGTGGATCCACCACGATGAGCGGGAAATTCCGCTTCTCGCGCGCCTCGCGCATGCGCCAGTAGATAACAGGGTGCTGCTCGGGCAAATTGGATCCAAAGGCGATCAGGCAGTCAGTTTTTTCAAAATCCTCATAACAGCCGGGTGGGCCGTCGGAGCCGAAGGAACGTTTGTAGCCGGATACCGCCGAGGCCATACACAGGGTGGTATTGCCGTCGTAGTTGTTGGTACCGATTACCGCGCGCGACAGCTTGCCCAGGGCATAAAACTCTTCGCTGAGCAGTTGACCGGTAGAGACAATGGCGAAGGCGTCACGGCCATATTTTTCCTGGATGTGTTTGATTTCGGTGCCGGTCTTGTCCAGTGCTTCGTCCCAGCTCGTTGCACGATAATCCTCGCTGATACGATCACGCACCAGAGGCTCTTCGCCACGGCCCTTGGCATCGAAAATCTCATGTTCGAAGATCCCCTTGATGCACAACTTGCCACGGTTCACATCCGCCGAACCGACCCCGCGTGAGGACACCGGCTTGCCCGCATCGTTAACACCGACTTCGATGGAGCAGCCGGTAGAGCAATAACCGCAAGTGGTGTACACCCACTTCTCTACGTCTTTGTTGGCGATCTTGATGGGATTCTTTTTTCCGCGTCCGAAGAGCATCTTTGACCTCTAACCTTGAATAGTTGCCGTCATGTGGCATGCATACATCAACCTGTAGGAGTGGGCCATGCCCGCGATTGATATTTACAAAAACAAATCGCGGGCATGGCCCACTCCTACCAAAGAGCCTCAGTTTGACGACAGGCTCAGGAACACCTTGCCGCTTTCCACCTTCACTGGGTAAGTCGCGGCACAGCCTTCATCAGGCGCCACGGCCTCGCCGGTGGCCAGCTCGATATTCCAGCTGTGCAGCGGGCAGGTGACCTTGTCGCCGTGCACGATACCCTGACTCAGCGGCCCGCCCTCGTGGGGGCAGGAATCACGCAGGGCGAATATTTTGTCATCACTGGTGCGAAAAATGCCGATATCGCCTTCGGCGGTCTTCACCACCCGAGCGCCCAGCTTGGGAATGTCTTCGACGCTGCCAACTTCAATCCAGTCACTCATTTTTCGTTTTACCTTTCAAGTCATTTTTTGGTTCACTATCAGAGGCTCGGCCTCTCTTCTGTCTCTCCAGACTGTGGGAGTGGTTTCAGCCGCGAAAAAAAGTATCGACATGATCTTCGCGGCTAAAGCCGCTCCCACAAACTCCTGTGATCCTCTGCAGTGAATTATTTTCCTTTTAATACCCTGTACATCAACCAATCTGCTTCAGCGGTTCGAATTCCTTGCGGAGATCGGCCTGCCCGGCATACTCGGCCCAGGGGTCAATCTGCGCATATTTCTGCGACTCGGCGAAGCGCTCGGCCAGAGCCTTGCGGTTCTCGTCACTCTCTATCACATTCTGCTGGATGTGGCTGAGACCAACGCGTTCCACCCAGGGTGCCGTGCGCTCCAGGTAGTGGCCTTCTTCACGGTAGAGCTGGGTGAAAGCGGCGCAATATTCCATCACCTCTTGTTCCGTTTCCACTTTGCCAAGCAGATCGGTGACACGCACGGTGATGCCCCCGTTACCCCCCACATGCAGCTCATAGCCGGAGTCCACGCAAACCACGCCGAAATCCTTGATGGTGGCCTCGGCACAATTGCGAGGACAACCGGAGACGGCGATCTTGAATTTGTGCGGCATCCATGAGCCCCAGGTGAGCTGTTCCAGCTTCACGCCCAGGCCGGTGGAATCCTGGGTACCAAAACGGCACCAGGTCTTGCCGACACAGGTCTTCACTGTACGCAGGGATTTTCCATAGGCATGACCGGAAACCATGCCGGCCGCATTGAGATCGGCCCAGACGGCGGGTAAGTCTTCCTTCTTGATGCCGAACAGGTCGATGCGCTGACCGCCGGTTACCTTCATTTCGGGCACCTTGAATTTATCCACCACATCGGCAATGGCGCGCAGTTCCTTGGGGTTGGTCAGGCCTCCCCACATGCGCGGCACCACGGAATAGGTGCCGTCTTTCTGAATATTGGCATGGGCGCGTTCGTTGATGAAGCGCGATTGTGGGTCATCCTGCGCCTCGCCGGGCCAAGCGGCAATAAGGTAATAGTTGAGCGCAGGACGGCAGGCGGCGCAGCCATCCGGCGTCTGCCATCCCAGGGTCTCGATGACCTGGTGAATGCGGGTAAGTTTTTGCGCCTTGATCGCGGCACGCACTTCGTCATGGGTATGCCCGGTACATTTACACAGGGGTTTGGCAGACGGTGCCTCGGAATAATCACTGCCCAGGGTATGGGCAAGGATCTGCTCCACCAGGCCGGTACAAGAACCGCAGGAGGCCGAGGCCTTGGTGTGGGAGCGCACCTCGTCGAGAGTGAACAGGCCTTCCTGGGTGATGGCGGTGACGATGTCACCCTTGCTCACGCCATTGCAACCGCAGACCTCGGCATCATCGGCCATGCTCGCCGCCAGATTCGTACCACCATGACCGGCATCACCCAGATGATGCTGTCCCAGCAGCAGGGAGCCGCGAATCTCGCTGACATCGGTGCCATCGCGCATCAGCTGGAAATACCAGGCACCGTCAGCGGTGTCACCATAGAGCACGCTGCCGAGAATTTTGTTGTCTCTGAGAACGATCTTTTTGTAGATACCCCGCGCGGCATCCTGCATGACGATCTCTTCGCTGTTGTCGTCGCCCATGAAGTCGCCCGCCGAGAACAGGTCGATACCGGTGACCTTGAGCTTGGTGGAGGTAATCGAACCCTCATAGCGGGCGATGCCCATCTTGGCCAGATGATTGGCCGCAACCTTGGCTTGCTCGAACAGCGGCGCCACCAGGCCGTAAGTCTGACCACGATGCTGCACGCATTCGCCGACGGCGTAGATACGCGGATCAAAGGTCTGTAGGGTGTCGTTGACCGCCACGCCACGCTCGCAGTGCAAACCGGCGGCCTTGGCCAGATCGATGTTGGGACGGATACCCACGGCCATCACCACCAGATCGGCAGCAACTTCCAGGCCACCTTTGAAACGCACGCCCTTAACCTGACCATCGCCGAGGACGGCTTCGGTGCTGGCGCCCATGAGAAAATTCAGGCCACGCTCTTCCAACGACTGCTTGAGCATATCGCCAGAAACGGGATCCATCTGCCGCTCCATCAGGGTGTCCATCAGGTGCACCACGCTGACGTGCATACCCTGCAGTTTGAGGCCATTGGCGGCCTCCAGACCCAGCAAACCACCGCCGATAACTACCGCGTGTTTGTGATTCTTCGCCGCCGTCAGCATGCTATCCACGTCTTTGATGTCACGGAAGCTGATGACACCATCGAGATCGTTTCCGGGCACCGGCAGGATGATGGGATGCGAACCGGTAGCCAGCAGCAGACGGTCATAGCGTTCCTCGCGGCCCGTGTCGGTGATCAGCTTGCGGGCGCGGCGATCGATTTTCACCACTTTTTCATTCGTGTGCAGGGTGATGCCGTTGTCCGCATACCACTGTAGGTCGTTGAGCATGATGTCGTCGATGGTCTTCTCGCCAGCCAGCACCGGAGAGAGCAGGATGCGGTTGTAATTGCCGTAAGGCTCCTCGCCGAAGACCGTGATGTCGTACATCGCCGGGTCGAGTTTCAGCAGCTCCTCCAGCGTACGCACACCGGCCATGCCATTGCCAATCAGGACGAGTTTTTCTTTCATTAAACCTCTCCGAGTACTAGTGTCATGTCAAGGCACTAGGGGCGGTGTCCGGCTGAACCCAAGACACCTCTGAATATGGCTGCCTGAAATGCAAGCGCCATGCCAAACAACAAACCACCAGGATAACCTACTGTTTATATTGGGCAAAGACACATAAAAATCAAAATAAAAAGCAAGCCCAGGAGGCATTTCTTGCACCATTGCAGTGCAGACTTACCCTTCTACGCATTGCGATCAGGCATGACTCAAAACATTCCCATCCCAACCATTCTGCATTCCCCCCGAAACCGGCGCACCCAAACCGTCACCCTGTCCTGGGCAACCGCCATCAAGCGCACCGAGAAAGTGCAATTTGCATTACAAAAATTGCCAATCACAGAAAATATCAATACTGATCAACAGGTTAAATGCCTGGCATGATTACTGCTTACGAGACGCATATACAGAATATTTAATTTTGCTCCAAGGGTTCGCCACCATGCCGCTGAAACTCAACATCTTCGACCTGAAACAGGACAACATACGCATCCTGCATTACACCTGGTTCGCCTTTTTCATGACCTTCGTGGTCTGGCTCGGTCTTGGCCCCATGATGCCCTTCATCAAGGATGCCCTGGATCTCACCGACCAACAGGCCAAGGTGCTGTTAATTCTCAACGTGGCCATGACCATCCCGGCACGCATCATCGTCGGTATGCTGGTGGACAAGTTCGGCCCACGCATCATGTACACCGGCATCCTCACCCTGGGCGGACTGATCAGCATCGCCTTCGCCTGGGCTGACAGCTATGAACATCTGGCCATCCTGCGCTTCCTCGCCGGCTTCATCGGCGCCGGCTTTGTGGTCGGCATCCGCATGATTGGCGAATGGTTCCCCGCCAAGCAGACCGGCATCGCCCAAGGCATCTACGGTGGCTGGGGCAACTTCGGCTCTGCTGGCGCAGCCATGACCCTGCCCTTCATCGCCGTCAGCATCGGCGATGATACGGGTTGGCGTGTTGCCCTGACCGTCGCCAGCGTAACAGCCATTCTCTATGGCATTTTCTACTATACCCGTGTCAGCAACACGCCCAAGGGTTCGACCTATTTCAAACCGGAGAAGACTGGCGCCATGGAGATCACCAGCGGCAGTGATCTGCTGCTCTACATCCTCATGAACATCCCGTTGTTCCTCGCTCTGGGGCTGCTGACCTGGAAGCTCTCCCCGGCCAATATGGGCCTGATCGGTGAGACCGCCACCTATCTGGTCTACGCCGTACTGGCCGGACTCTATTTACTGCAGGTATGGAAGATCTGGCACATCAATGGCCATGTGCTGAAAAATCCGGTACCCGACCTGCATCGCTACAAGTTCAAGCAAGTGGCGATTCTGAATTTCGCCTACCTGGTGACCTTTGGCACCGAATTGGCCGTGGTCTCCATGCTGGCCATGTTCTATGTCGAGTGGTTCGATATCCCCAAAGTGACCGCCGCCCTGCTGGCCGGCATCTATCCCTTCATCAACCTGTTCGCGCGCCCCGGCGGTGGCTGGATCAGCGACAAGATCGGCCGCAAGCTGACGCTCGGCATCGTCTTTGCCGGCATCACCACCAGCTTTCTGATACTGGGGCTGGTGGAGCAGACTTGGCCGGTGTGGATGGTGGTGGGTATCACCATCGTCGCAGGCACTTTCTCCAAGGCCGGCTCCGGCGCCGTATACGCCATGGTGCCATTGGTACAGCGCCGTATGACCGGACAGATCGCCGGCATGGTTGGCGCCTTCGGCAACGTCGGCGCAGTACTTTTTCTCACCGTGAATTCGCTGGTCGATTATGACCAGTTTTTCCTCTTCATCGGCATCGTCTCGGCCTTTGTATTTTTCCTCATCCTCTTCTTCCTGGAAGAACCCAAGGGACAAACGGCTGAAATCATGCCGGACGGCACCGTACAGATGATCGAAGTAAAATAGGCCAGAAGCCAGCAAGTAAATACAGACTCGATATGACGACCCCATGGATGGGGAAGGCATTCGAATAAAAAACCTACATAGTTTAGAATCGGTAATACCCACCCTGCGAGACTATCCCTGCAGCAGTGGCA
The DNA here is from genome assembly GCA_021647505.1 of Gammaproteobacteria bacterium. Lineage (GTDB taxonomy): Bacteria > Pseudomonadota > Gammaproteobacteria > SZUA-152 > SZUA-152 > DRQN01. The sequence goes on along the minus strand of JAKIUN010000028.1, from coordinate 6,532 downwards.
GAAAACTGTGGGAATTACCCCTCAGAAATTAACGCTAGTCCTGCAACATGACACTAGTCCTTAGATGCCAAAATTTATCTTTATCTCGTTAGGGTTTCTGTTTATTGCCCTGGGTGGGGTGGGTTTAGTGCTGCCTGTTATGCCAACAACCCCCTTTCTGCTACTGGCCGCCGCCTGTTTTGCCCGCTCATCTCCCCGCTTTTATGACTGGCTTCTCAATATCCACGTATTCGGCTCACTCATCAAAAACTGGCAAGAAACCCGAAGTATCCCCAAAAAATCCAAGCTAGTGGCTATCTTCAGCATAATTTTGATGGGTGGATTATCCATTATATTTTTCATTGAAATGACCTTTTTAAAGATCCTCGTTACGGCAATATTGCTATTTAATGTTGTATTCATTGCCCGCATCAAAAGCACTGAACAAGTCAAACTGAAAACAGAAAATAGGTAAGGACTCGCACAACAATAACTTTCCGTTTTGGAAATAAATACAGTTGAAACGGTTTTTTCCGAACGGTCAGCCAACCGCGTGGGCACAAAAAACGTGCCCACCCTACATGGCCGTCTCCCCTATTGTCTGGAGTTTCTGGATGTCTTCGAGGACTTCCACTATATCAACGAGGTCGGCCCTTGGCGTGTACGACATCCACTCGCCGAACGTGCCGAAGATCGAACAGATCATCGCGTTGATGGAAAAGGCCGCACAGCGCACCCCGGCGGAACGCCTGTGAATCAACCCCGACTGCGAACTCAAGACCCGCACTTGGCCGGAGGTCAAGCGGGCGTTGGAAAACATGGTGAGTGCGGCGGCAATCCTGCGCGGGAAGACAGCCGCCCCGGCGGCGTAACAAAACACCGTAGGGTGGGCATTGCCCACCATTTCCGCGCACATTGACAACTTGCATCGGTGGGCGGAGCCCACCCTACGGATCACGGCTGGGATTCGCTTCTCACTCCAACACGAAAAGCCTTCATCCAGGCTACCTGTTTGTTGTTTGCTTCAAATCAACGCCGCCGTGCGTGCGGCGCCTTGCGTGGGCGGCGCTTCTGGAAGGCCTTGCTGGCGCCATGCTGGCCTACCTTGGTGACCAGTCCACTCATGCCCAACAGACGTTCGATGGTCTTTTCGTCCAGGTCTTCCCAACGCCCCGGTTTCTGCCAGCGTGGCAGGGTAATGGGGCCGAAACGCACACGGCTCAGACGGCTGACCCGCACGCCCTGTGATTCCCACAGGCGGCGTACTTCGCGGTTACGGCCTTCACGCAGGATGACGTGGTACCAGTGATTGGCGCCCTCGCCACCGACGTCGCGGATGGCATCGAAGCGGGCCTTGCCGTCCTCCAGCTCGACACCTTCTTGCATATTTTTCAGCATCTCCGGGGTGACCTCACCCAACACGCGCACGGCGTATTCACGTTCGATCTGCTGTGAGGGATGCATCAGCCGGTTGGCCAGTTCGCCATCGGTGGTGAGTAGCAACAGGCCGCCAGTGTTGAGATCCAGCCGGCCGACGCTGATCCAGCGGCCACCCGCCAATGACGGCAGGTCTTCAAAGATGGTCGGGCGTTTTTCCGGGTCGTGACGGGTACAGACCTTGCCCACCGGCTTGTGATAGGCCAGCACGCGGGTACGTTTGTCCTTCAGTTTTCCCGGATGGATGCGTTTGCCATCGACCTCAAGACGGTCGGTCTCATCGACCCGATCACCCAGCGTCGCCACTTTGCCGTTGACCTTGATGCGACCTTCGCTGATCCAGCCTTCGATTTCCCGGCGTGAACCGAAGCCGGCACGAGCCAGCACTTTTTGCAACTTTTCACTCACAGTAAGGTTTCCGTGGATGATTTCCGAGTGGCTTCGTCCATCGTATCACTGCTCGGCTCATGGAGGGATTCTGTGGCCTTGGCGGTAACGGGTTCATCGCCCTCCCCTTTGACTTCGTCTGTGTCGTGTTCTGATATGCTATCGGCTACGCTCAGCCTCGCACCTTCATCATGGTTCGCGGGCGTGGTTTCATCGGCAGCTACCGCTTCACTTCCATCGGCACCCGCTCCAACTATCGGCGTTTCGCTGCTGCCACTTCCGGCACTCGCTTCGGCGGCCTCCACGGCTGCTTCCTCCGCCGCCACGACATCATCGATGGACATCTGGCTGGCCGGGGCCTTCTTCGTCCCGCCTTCCGCATCGGCGTGCTCACTGCCTGGCTCCAGCAGATCCAGCTCGGCATTGATGCTGTCGATATCGCGGATCTCGGCCAGAGTAGGCAGGTCGCCCAAGCCCTTGAGACCGAAATAATCGAGGAACTGACGTGTGGTGGCGAACATGGCCGGCTTACCGGGCACGTCGCGATGACCAACCACCTTTACCCACTCGCGCTCCAACAAGGTCTTCATGATATGCGAGCTGACACTGACGCCGCGGATGTCCTCGATCTCGCCGCGTGTAACGGGCTGACGATAGGCCACCAGCGACAGTGTTTCCAGCAGGGCACGGGAATAACGCGCGGGCTTTTCTTCCCACAACCGCGCCACCCACTGGGCGTAGTCCTGCCGCGCCTGATAACGAAAGCCGGAACCTACCTCCACCAGTTCGATGCCCCGGCCCGCGCAGTCCTCAGCAAGGGCGGCCAACGCCGCGTGCAGTTCGTCGCGCGAGGGCTGGTATTCATCCAGAAACAGGGTCAGCAGGCGATCAATGGACAGCGGCTGGCCGGCAGCCAGCAACGCCGCTTCAACAATATTTCTGGTCTTTTCAGGGCTCAACGACATGCATCAATTACTCAAAATTCCAACTCGGGTTCGCTACTAAACTGTACCCGGGCCTTGACGTGTACGGGTTCAAAGGGGTCTGTCTGGATCAGTTCAAGCAGGGATTCCTTCACCAGCTCAAGGATGGCGAGGAAGGTCACCACCACGCCCAAACGCCCCTCTTCTGGAGTGAATAAGCTACTAAAGGGCATGAACCGGTCCGTGGACACCCGATCGAGTATCTCGGACATGCGTTCGCGCACGGACAGGGATTCCATCGTTACCTGGTGGCTGGTGAACATTTCAGCGCGCGTTAGCACCTCACGGAAAGCGGTGATCAGTTCGCGCAGATCCACCTCCGGCTCGGGCTTGATGAGCTTAAGATCGGGGCTCTTCACCGAAACCTGGAACACGTCACGGTGGAGACGCGGCAGTCCGTCGATGTCTTCCGCCGCCTGTTTAAAGCGCTCGTATTCCTGCAGACGTCGCACCAGTTCGGCACGCGGGTCGTCCTCATCTTCCACTTCCACCGGACGCGGCAACAGCATGCGCGACTTGATCTCCGCCAGCATCGCGGCCATCACCAGATAGTCCGCCGCCAATTCCAGATTCAACGCCTTCATCATCTCGACGTATTTCACGTACTGCCGGGTGATCTCAGCGATGGGGATATCGAGCACATCCAGGTTCTGGCGCCTAATAAGATACAGCAGCAGATCCAGCGGCCCCTCGAAAGCCTCCAGAAAGACCTCCAACGCCTCCGGCGGGATGTACAGATCCTTTGGCAGAGTAGTCAACGCCTCACCCTGCACCACGGCGAAGGGCATTTCTTCCTGCTGTGGATTGTGCGGCGGAGCATCCACCACCAGCTCACCCTGCTCGGGCGGCGGGCCGGCGGACTGATCCGCTGTCGTGTCCGTGGCTTGAGGGGTATCGTCGCCCATCAGGAATATGACAGCCCCATGGCCTCACGCACCTCTTCCAGGGTGTCACGCGCAACGTCACGGGCGGCCTCATTACCCTCGTTGATGATGCTGCGCACCAACTTGGGATTATTAATGTACTCCTGCGCACGCTCACGGATCGGCACCAGTTCGGCCTGCACCGCCTCGATCACCGGCTGCTTGCAGTCGATACAGCCGATGCCGGCGGAACGGCAGCCTTCATCGACCCACTGACGGGTGGCGTCGTCGGAATAGATCTCGTGCAACGGCCACACCGGACACTTGCCGGGGTCGCCAGGATCGGTGCGGCGCACGCGCGCCGGGTCGGTAGGCATGGTGCGCAAATCCTGCTCGACCTGTTTGGGATTGGCGCGCAGGGGGATGGTATTACCGTAGGACTTGGACATCTTCTGTCCATCCAGTCCCGGCATCTTCGAGGCCTCCGTGAGCAGAGCCTTTGGCTCGGGCAGAATGATACGGCCACCGCCTTCGAGATAGCCAAACAGGCGCTCACGATCACCCAGAGTGATATTGCCCTGCGACTCCAGCAAGGCCTGCGCGGTTGCCAGTGCCCCATGGTCACCTTGTTCCTGATAACGTTTACGCAAGCTGTTGTAAAGCTTGGCGTTCTTTTTTCCCATTTTCTTAACAGCCGCCTCCGCCTTTGCCTCGAAGCCGCGCTCACGGCCGTAGAGGTGATTGAAGCGACGCGCCACCTCGCGGGTCAGTTCAACATGCGCGACCTGATCCGCGCCCACCGGTACCTGACCGGCCTTGTAAATGAGGATATCAGCACTCTGTAGCAACGGATAGCCGAGGAAGCCATAGGTCGCCAGATCCTTCTCTTTCAGCGCCTCCTGTTGATCCTTGTAGGTAGGCACGCGCTCCAGCCAGCTGAGTGGCGTCATCATGGACAGCAGCAAATGCAGTTCGGCATGCTCTGGCACTTGCGACTGGATAAAGAGTTTTGCCGAGCCGGGACTGACACCGGCCGCCAGCCAGTCGATGATCATTTCCCACACGCTGTCGCCGATGATCGACGGATCTTCATAGTGAGTGGTCAAGGCGTGCCAATCGGCAACAAAGAAAAAACATTCGTGCTCGTGCTGTAGCCGCACCCAATTTTTCAACACCCCGTGGTAGTGACCCAGGTGCAACTTACCCGTGGAGCGCATGCCTGACAGCACGCGCTGATATTGGCTCGAAACCGAAGAACTCAAACCGTACTCCCTCTCTATTGACAATAATTTCATTCATTAACAGTCTATTAAAGATATATATTAATGTAATCCCGCAAGACTGAACAAGGCCATCTGTACCATGGACAACGGTGGCCCCAGTATCTTGCCCAACACCCCCGTAGCCAACAGACCCACGAGGATGAAAAAACCATAGGGCTCCAGTTGATTGAGGCGCCAGGCCCAGGGGCCCGGCAACAACCCCGACAACACACGTCCGCCATCCAGCGGCGGAATGGGCAATAAATTGAGCAGACACAGGATCACGTTGATGCTGATCCCCGCCCCCCCCATGTAGATCAGCGGCCAGGCCAGCCATTCCATCCCCTGCTCCAGCATGAAGCCCAGCTTCATCACGAAGGCCCAGGCAATGGCCATCAGCAGATTGGAAAACGGCCCGGCAATGGCCACCAACGCCATATCGCGCCGGGGATTCTTCAGATTCTCCCAGGTCACCGGCACCGGTTTCGCCCAGCCAAAGATGAACCCACCAAGAAACATCAACACCAAGGGCACCAGGATAGTGCCAATGGGGTCGATATGTTTGATGGGGTTGAGGGTCAGGCGGCCCAGCATCATGGCAGTGGGGTCACCCAGTTTACGCGCTACCCAACCATGCGCCACTTCATGCACGGTGATGGCAAACAGCACGGGCAGCGCCCATACCGCGATGCGCTGTACCAGAGTCAAATCATCCATCGGCGCATTGTAACCGGTTTTGGGGGCAAGATACCCACCTGCCCCAAGTCTGAATAATAAGTTTTTTGCAAGTCGGTTATTGTCGTTCTAGCACTCTACTTGAAAGAGCGCCAATAGCCAGCGCTATATATAGTGTATTTATGGGGGCATATATACAACATATGATAATCGACAAAATAGTGACTAAGCGAGACCACATAAATCAGATAAGGTAATCCTCCCGGCTCTGCCGGAGGCCCCCAAGGTTTGCACGCGACAACAACCAGACTCGCATTTATGAACATGGCCCAGCGCCCAATACTGATAGCCTTTGGAGCGTAAGCCATCAACCGAGCACGGTGCATACGGTTCGTGGCCCGGCTTTCCATCCAGGCAAGTGTGGAGTAAGCCAATATTAAAAAGTTGAGAGTCGCCCTGCGGGTAAGCCTGCGAAAGATCCTCTGTTACCGCCCGAGTCGCGAAGCCTTGCCCAACGATCACCACATCCAAATCATCGAGAATAACTTTCTCGGGAGTTCGGGTGGAAAACATCGTGACATTATCGGGTAACCGCAGGTGTCTGGTAATTTGGCTGGCCGCGTCATGGTTTCCTGCCACCACAAAGACGCGGATACCGGATTCTTGAAGACGTTCCATGCACCCCATGAAATAGAGGCCGGTGTTGTAATCCTTCCAGTCGCCGTCATAAAGATCACCGGCAAGCAAGACAAACTCCACCTCTTCATCAATGGCAAGAAAAAAGTAAAGTGGACCCCATAGTCAAGACAAAAACCACCTGAGTTTAAGTTGTACTTTCCACTTCACATACAGCTGCACGGCGCTGCCCCGGTTCTGCCATGGCCTCTGGCACTGACGTTTCCTTGCCAAACCTGTCCACAATCATCGCCCCACCACCTTGACCACT
>JAKIUN010000027.1 GCA_021647505.1 Gammaproteobacteria bacterium | reverse complement strand
AAAAAAGCGGTTTTTTGCAGGTTTTCAGTGGAAGGCCTGCTTTATTATAGCTTTCTTCGCGCCAGGAATGGAGTGGTTTTTTATATTAAATCATGAGGTTGGATAGTTTTCGGGCGGGCACTATTTAGACATAACAGGCATCACGGTGCAATACCCTGCCGGGCCGCTATGCAGCCGGTCTTGTAGGATAGGCAGCGAAACTTACCGCTCTTTGGTGGGCAATGCCCACCCTACGGTTGCTGATGGCTGGGAAATTGTCCGCGAATGAACGTCAATGGACGCGAATGATTCAGGCGTCGATTGGCGTGAATTTGCGCACTGATTGCTTCTCTCAACAGCTCGCGCTGTATCGTAGGGTGGACACGTTTTTTTGTGTCCACGCGCTGATTCTTTTCTGCTTGATTCCGTGCAATAAAAAAGGCGCTCTCAGAGCGCCTTTTTACGTTATGCGGCAGCAGGTTTCTGTGTTGCCCGGTTACCAGTTACCAGTCTTTGCCCCGGCCGAGTTGATGATGAGATCACCATCTGGAACCTGTCGGCCCTGTGCGGTGGCGGTGAGTTCGACACAGTTGGCAATACCGTTGCTAAAGGGGGCATTGCATGTAGCTGCCGCAATGCTGTAGAGACCACCGGGGGTGACCACGGGATAGGTGTAGTTCAGGCCATTGACCAGGTCGAGGGTATAGCTCATATTGCGGCTGAAAAAGTTTTGCTGCTTGGCAAGGATTTCCAGCAGTGCGTTTTGAGCTTCGGTGCGGTTACTTTTTAGCACATGGTTCTGATAGCTGGGATAGGCGATGCTGGCGAGAATGCCGATGATCGCCAGGGTAATGAGCAGTTCGATGAGGCTGAAGCCCCGCCTGTGGCGAGCTTGTTGGCTGTTTGTGTGCATGCGGCGGTGCCTGTTCCTGGTGTCTGTCGGGGCTGTCATTCATGACCAAAATAGCGGCTAGGGACAACTGGCTTTAATGTCGGGGATGAGCGCTTACCGCCTACTCATCCCCGCCGTTCAGTGGTGTGGTTTATTGGTTTCGCCAGGCAACGCGCCGGTTCACCGAGCAAGTGGTATCGAGAAGATCCTGGCTGACGAAGGCGCTGGCACAGGGTGGTGGAGGAGGGGGAGGATCACCTCCATCGTCCGCATCACCGGCAGTGCCTGAATTGAAGGTGATATAGGGTGCGCCGGGGATGAAGTTGACGCTGTCGAGGGACTTGGAGCGGTCAGCCACGGTGAGCGCATCCCGTGCGTTGCCGCCAGTACCATCAAAGTTTACGACAGGCCGGCCATCTTCCAGGGCGAGCATGTAGGCGCGGGGAATACTGCCGGAGAGTTGACAGCTATCCTCAGCGTTATTCTGGAAATTGGGCTGATAGGTAGTGAATATCACGTTATTGTTGAAGATGACCGATTCGGCCAGCACCTTTTCCTTTGCCCTCAGATGCAGGAACCAGCCCGGTTCATCGCCGGTATGGGCTAGCTCTCCGGTCATGTCGCCAAGCGTGTCTTCGGTCACAGCACTCCGGTTGGTGGTGGGCGGGCCGAGGGAGGCATCCTGGTCTTCGAAGACATAGAAGCGGTCTAGCGTCGCGGTTTCCGTGGGGTGGGCGCGATAGCCGGAGCCGATGGCGACCATCAGGCGCCGCTGGCGGTCGAAGGCGACACTGGGGGGGTAATAGAAACGGCGGGTATTCTCGACCGAACCGTCAGTGGTGAAATCGGCCAGCAGATAGCCACTGCTGCTGGCAACGTTCGCCTGATCGATGTCGATGCGCCAGACGCGCCCACCGGTATCACCCACGTAGAGGCGGTCGACCAGGCCATTGCCGTCGAGGTCGATGATGCGCACGTCCGAGGGAATGCTGTTGGTCAAGCCCAGGGCGAGGTCATGACCGACGTCAGTGAGGCCCGCACTCCAGATTTTTGCGCCGGTGAGGGCGTTGACGATGTAGATAGCGTGACCCTGACTGTCGGCTCGACGTGTGTTTGGGATGTCTTCGTCCGCCGGTGCATCCTGGTTGGTGTCATAGCCACCAGCGAAGATCAGCGCCTTGGTCTCAGTGCTGCCGACCATCACACTGGTCAACTGCGGGGTGGACCAGGTCTGGCCCAGCTCCGCAAATGGGCTGCCGTCAACACCGCCGTTGATTGTCCATAGCCGTTGCGGACTGTTCGGGTCGGTGACGTTCAGGGCGTAGTAGTTGCGTCCGCCGCGGCGCATGCCGAAGTAGAGATAGGTATGGGTGTCGTTCTGCCAGACGACCAGATTGCCGTCCAGCCCGTAGACTTTTGTTTCGGCGTTGTTGTTGCGGTACAGGGTGTCGAGATTGGGCAGCAGCTCCGGCGGAATGAAGGCAAAAAGCTCCGTGGGTGGGTCAGCGACGACATTGAAGGCGTGCAGCAGGCCGTCGTTGGTCGGCACGTAGAGCACCTGTGTCGGGAGCGGTGCATTTGCGGTGCTGGTGTAATTGACCAGTGCCGGTGTCGTATGCAGGGAGTCACCCATGTGTTTTCGCTGGGTGGTGTTGGCATCGTCATCCTCGTTCAGCACATCGACGCCGCGCACCCAATCGATGAGATTTGCGCGTGTCACGGTGGCTGGGAGTGCCAGCAGCTCAGTCGTCAGTGCGGCGTTGCCCTTGGTGAAGGCGTTGCTGGTATGTGTGAGGTCGTTACTGCTCTCCGTATAGGTATAGATGCTTCGCGTGCCGGCATTCAGCGTCCCCGCAAGGGTCGTCGCGTCATCGGTGAAGGTGGGGTTGCCGGTATTGTCAAAGCTCAGTGTGGCCTTGATCACGTCGCCGCGCCAGGCGGGTTTGTCGTTGGGGGTGAATTCCGTCCGGTAGAGGGCGTTGCTGGTCGCCAGGCGGTTGTCTGAATCGATCGTGACGGAGGGCGCGGAGAAGCTGGCATCGCCGTCGATGACCTGTTGGATGATCTGTTTGAATGCCGTTACCAGGCTTGCGGGGGAGGTGGCATCGAAGTATTGGCCGTTGCCCCTGTTTGCCAGCAGGCGGAGAAAGTTCTGTGCATTCGTATTGCCGCCGAGCTCGAAGCCGATGGTGTAGGTGGTGATGGTCTGCGTATTCGCCAGGGTGCTGGACTGATCCTCGGTAGCCATATATTCGACGAGTTCGGGCAGGCAGCGGCCACTGGCGGGGATTTCACCGTTAAAGGTGTCGCTCAGGTCGCGGCAGTCGAGATATCTATTGTGGGCTGCTCGCTCGCTGTTGGGATAAAGCAGAGCGGCGATGGGGCCTTGGGTCGAGAGGCGGGTCGGTTCGCCGTCGGAGAGCAGAACCACATGGTTGCTTTGACACGCGTATTTGATGGGGCTGATGTAGTCGACAGTGTTCCAGGCTTGTTCTTCGTAGGAGTACTCTTCCGTGCATCGCCGATAGGTATAGCTGCTGGCCGGCTGGGCGGCTAGGCACTCTGTCCAGGTATTGCCAGCCTGGGGGGAGGTCGGTGGGTTCTCGCTGCAACTATCGTCACCAGGGTAGCTGCCATCGACATCTTTATATCCTGGCTTGATCCAGCGGCACTCGAGGCCACTGCTGTCACATTGGTATGTATTGATACGGTATCGCTTGGGTCGGGCAACGATTTCGACAGTTTGGTTTTCACAGGCATAGGGGGTGTTACTGCACTTTTCCAGCTTATTAGGCTTGGTGCTGTCAGGAGAACAGAGGCGTGTATCGGTTACCCGTGTGCTGGTTTTAATGATGTCCCCACTGTAGGCGGTCGGGTTATCGGCTTGGCGGTTGCCACTGGTATAGAGGTTGGCCGCGCTGTTCCATTGCGGCCGGGGGAGATTAGCTTTACCATGCGGGGTGCCGGAATTGAAGACCTGCGCACCTGCGTAATAGCGGGCGGCGAAAAAGAGGGCATCGCCCATGGGGGTGTCGAGACCATCGCCAGTCAGGGTCTGATAGCTTTTCGAGATGTGGTCGAGCACTGTGCCGACTGTCATGTCTGCTGGAATGTTACTGTCGACCACGGTAGCCTTACTGCTGATGTCAGTGATGGGAAAGTCGATGCCGCCACTGTGCTTGCCATTGAAGTCCATAATGCCGACGTTCAGTTTTGTGTAGGGCGGGTCGGGAAGGAGAACGGCGTTTAACGAGTTTTTCAACGTCTCCAGGCGCGTTGGATTACCGGCATCCATACTGCGCGAGGTGTCGAGGATAAAGAGCACATTGGGCGCCACCGTGTTGGCCGGCTCGGAGAAGAAGACCTCGATGTCCTCGGCCATGGCCGGTGCGCAGGCCAGACCGAGGCCGAACAGGGCGGCCAGGGTGGTGGGGCGGCGGTGGTGATTTCCTTTCATCTGGGTTCTCCCGGGGAGCTGATGTTGTTTATTGTGGTGTTTGTCGGGCTCAGGGGGAGCACTCAAGTGCGTTCCCCTGGCGGCCGGGAACCGGCCGTGAGCTGATCAGGGTATGTGCGGTCATGGCCTGGGCACCGGCCGTGGTCTCCGCCGCTAGCGTGAAGCCGAAGCATTTGCTGGTGACTTCGGTCTCTGATTCGTTGGCGTCCAGGCCATAGGCCTCGCAGAAAGGGCCGAAAAACTCGCCGCAGAGGCTGGCGTTGACGGTGGTGGCGATGGCGATCGTTCCGCCTGTATCTGCTATGCGGTCGAGGATGGCCTGACTCGAGGTGGTGGTGCTGCCGCCTGTGGCGTTGTTGATAGCCTCTCCCAGCAGTGTGCCATTGTCATCCGCCCGGGCGAGGGCCGTCTCGGTGGTCTGGAAGCTGACGGTGTCCAGTTGGGCGTTGCTGGCAAGATTGGTCTGGATGAAGGAGGATTCCATGGCGCTGATGCCGATCAGAGTCATGACGATCATGATCAGCAGGCCGGTGATCAGGGCGGCGCCGCGCTGCTGGCCGGGCAGGGGATGCAGGTGCTGGATCGGCATGTCACGGGCTCCTAAGGAATGCGGTTGCGCAGGGGGATGGTGGTGGTGAAGACGCGGTACAGCCGCTTGTCGGCGGGGGCATCGACCTGGGTATCCAGCAGGGGGATGGCGCCTGCCTGCTGCACCGAGCCGATGTCGTTTTCAGAGGCGACCAACAGAGCCAGACGCAGGCTGACGACATTAGTCCAGCCGGGGACGGTGCCAACACCAACCTGATCGGATCGGACATAGCGATTGGCGTTGTTGTCGTTGTTGTCGTCGACACCGTAGAGAACCTGCATGTTGTGGATGTTTTCCACCAGGGACTGGGCGGCGTCGTTGTTGCTTCCCTGGCAGCGAAGGTCGTTATTATCGCCGATGAAGTATTGGTTGGTGACCATGTCGCCCGCTGCTGTAACGGCATTACCCAGGCAGTCTGTTGTGGTCGCGTCATTCGACCGGTACTGGATGGTAAACTGGTCGCTGGTCGTACCGTCTCCATTGCTGGTTCTGTCCGCGATAAAGGGGACGATGTCACGCAGTAGGGGATAGCCGGCCATCTCCACGTCGCGGCGCAGGGCGTGGATGGCGAAACGGGCGTTTTCCTGCATGCCGGCGACATTTTCCTGCAGACGGTAGCTGTCCTTGCTGCTGGCGTAGAGGGTGATGGTGCCGCCGAGCAATACCAGGCCGAGTACCAGGGCGACCATGATTTCCAGTAGGGAAAAGCCTTGCTGGCGTAGGTTGCTGTGAATGATGCGGCTCATGGCAGCACCACCAGGGTCACGTCGCCGGTGCGGGCCCGGCCCTCGTCGACCTCGCTCCAGGCGATGACCACGGTGTGCGACGAGCCGACAGTGCAGAGGACATCGTTACAGGTGACGCTAAGGAGACTTTCCACCGGTAACGAATCCTCTATGTGGCAGGCGATGGTGTAATTGTCGAAGACGGCCATTTGAGCTGCGCTACAGCTGGCGCCCTGGCTGGTGCCCTGGGTGGCGCAGAACGGATCCGGCGCCTCGTCGGTACAGGCATCGGCGCTGCTCAGGTTGGCGTAGGCATTGGCGTCGACGCCGGCCCGGTTGGCATGCATGCGCTCGGCCATGTCGTTGGCAATGAGGGTGGCCTGGCTGCGGAAGTAGGCCATGTTGGTGCCCTCCGAACCGCGCAGCTGCATGCCGGCCAGACCCAGCAGGCCGATGGAGAAAATCACCAGCGCGATGAGGATCTCGATGAGGGTGAAGCCGGCCGTGCCGGCACGCGTTGCCGCTGATTGCTGGTTGAGGGTCATTCGCGGCATTCCTCTACCGCTAGGCCATTACTCCTTGCTTCGCTCACACTGCTCAGCATGGGCCGTCCGGTGGCATTGATGCGAATGGCCCTGGCCTTGTCATTGTCGTTGCGGGAGTCACACAGGGACAGGCTGCCCATTTGTATCGCACCATTGGCGAGACGTGAAAATCCACGCGCATCGTAGGAAATGAAGTCTGCGACATTTTCGTTGCCGGTCAGGCGGTTGTTACCGCTCAGGGCGTCGTGGACGCGCAGGATGATGTCGCTGTTGGCTGGATTGTCCTCGTCGCTATTTCGTGTTTGATTGTTGTTGTTGTCGACAAACACGATCCATCCTTGCCCCCAATGCGTTGAACTGTCCTCACCATCCACGACGCAGTCTTGTCCGTTGGCGCTCTTGCACAGTACGACCCGGACACGGCGTTTGATGGCTTCGCTGCGGGCCAGGTTGAGGGCGGCGACGAAGTCGAGGGACTGGCTGCTGAGACGGTTGTTCTGAATCATGCTGCTGAAACTGGGCGCGGCCAAGCCGACGACCACGGCGGCGATGGCCAGCGTGATGATGAGTTCGAACAGTGTGAATCCCTGTTGTCCGTGCACGGAATCCTCTCCAAGCCTGATGGGTTTTCAGGCTTGAGAGTATATCCAGTTTTGGCAGGGGTGTTTGTGGAAAAAGCGGGGGTAGCCGACGAGCGGTGCCTATATCGCGATAGGCGGTCTAAAGGGTGGCTTTAATCTCTTTGAGTTTAGTTCCCCGCAGCTCGCCTACCAAAAGTAGGTTCTTTAAGAAAAGCGCCTACTTTTGGTGCTGCGACTATCGTCATTCCGGCCTGTTTTTAGCGGAATCCAGAGATTGCCGCCCGGAGGTTCGCCTTTAGGCGGTCAGCAAGTAGCCTGGGTTGAGCGTAACGAAACCCGGGAGTTTATCGTGCTACCTTCCCCGGGTTTCGCGGGCTCAACCCAGGCTACGTTTCTTGTTGTATGGGTTGTTGATGGTGCGTATGAAGGCAAGTTGTTTTGGTTGTCACTGCAGGATGCTGGTGAGCGGTAGCGAACCGCATCGTTTGCGTTATCACGCTCTGGACGCGGGTGATGACAGCTGTTACCGCTGTCGATCGATGCGGTTCGTGGAACTCACCACATCCTACCTGGATTGCCGAGAATCATGGCAGGGCTGGGTTTAAAAAACGGCTCTACCGCCCGTATCTGGACGTTCAGTCCGTAAGACGAACCCACCCGCTTTAGCGGGTGGTTGTTGAGTGCTACCAGGAGTCTTCACCGGCGTCGCTGGTATCGCCGTCCTTGTTTTTATCCCGCCGTTTGAGGCCGTTGGAGGTGAGTTCCATTCTGCCGTCATCGACCTGCCCGGCCTGCGGCAGGGTGCGCAGTACAAAGCAGCTGGCGATGGGGCAGGCGGCGGTGGCGGCGAGGACGCTGGATTTATAGTAGCCCTCCGGGGAATCGACATTATTGGCCGCCGCGTAGCCAAGGTCGGTCAGGTCGACGGTGTAACTGCCGTTGTCGTAGAAATAGCGTCCTTGCAAGGCCTCAATCTTCAGCAGCGCGGCTTCGCCATCGCTGCGTTTGCTCTTGCGTACCGAATCCTGATACGCGGGAATGGCGATTGAGGCAAGGATGCCGATAATGGTCATGGCGATCAGCAGTTCGATGAGTGAGAAGCCGAGGCGCCTTGAAGGCCCAAACGGGCCTGTCTGTCTTCGGGATGATCTGTTCATGGTCTTGTCTCGTCGTGTTTGTCTGTTAAATGCCGGCCGGATCTTATTCCTGCAGTTCCCGCCAACTGGCCTCGCCACTTCTCGTGGCACCCTTGTTTTCCTGCTCGATGGTTACGATCTTGCCGGTCGATGTCTGGATGAAGGCCTTGGTGCTGCCGTCACTGTTGTAACCGCTGCCCGTGTGCAGAGCGGGCGAGAGAGAAGGAGCGACGCCGAGATCCAGGGTGGTCTTGATGACATAGTTGCCATCGCTGTCGGCGCTTCCAGTGGTGCCGATGACCGGGGGATTGCCCGCAGTGCCGGTGGCGAAGTGGGTGACTGACAGCTGCGACAATCCCTCCACCTTGCAGGCCGCATCGCTGGGGTCATACATAGTGTGGGTCAGGCTGTCGCCGAGGATGGTGGCCTCGCCGATAATGCGGTTGCCGGCGGGCAAGACGTTGCGATACCAGCCAGACTGATAGTCGCCGGCAGTCCCGTATTGCGTCATCTTTTCCAGGAGTTCACTGAAGGTGGCGGGTGTCGATGAGATAAGGGTGACACCGGTCAGTTTACCGGTGTTTTCACGCACCACAGCGTTGGTGACGTCTGCCGGTTTGGAGGCATCCGGCGCCACGCCGGTGAAGGCGCCCGTGGTATCACGTGTCATCTTCAGGCCATAGAAACGCTGGCCGGCATTGTCCAGTGCATCGTCCCGGGTGAAGTAGCGCCCGCTGCCGAACAACACCCAGCGGTTGCGGACGTCGTCGAAGGTAAAGGACGGCTTCGCAACAATGGGCCGGCCGGCATCAATAAGCACGGAAGGTGTCCAGCCGCTGGGCGCTTTGACGGTGGTCGTGGCGATATCCTGGGTCTCAATTTGGTACAGCTTGCCCGCCCAGGGGGCCGTGGTGCCGGAGACGGTGCCGAAGAAGATACCGTCGGCGTTGGCATCCAGATCCCAGTCCACGGCGATCAGATCCGAGATAAAGCTGTTGCCGTCGCTCAGTACGGAAATACCACCACCGCCAAATCCGGCTTCCAGGGACAGGGTGTGCAGATTGAGCAGGAACAGGCGGCCGTTCTGGGTGCTCTTGACGGCGGTCAGCCCGGCTTTGGTTGCGGTGGGGCCGGAGCCCAGCATCAAGTACCAGTTGCCGTTGGAAATGAACGGCGCCGGGATGCTGGAGGTAAAGCCCAGATCCTCATGGCTGAATTCCAGCATCAGTGTCGGTGGTTGTTCCGGGTCGGTGATGTCCAGCAGGAAATAGGCCGAACGCATGGTGCGGGTGTCACCGCCCGGGTTGCTGGTGTCGACATCGACTGAGATTTCGCCCCCGCCGAAACGCATGCCGCCGACCAGTACCGTGCCCCAGCCACCGGGGTGAGTTCCACTGGCGGGAAATATCTTGGCATCGAAAATACGCGGGCGCAGATCGACATAGTAGACATGATTGCCGGTGGTATTGCCGTAATTGGTATCGGTCAGATACTTGAGGTGCGGCAGCAGGTTGTAAGGCACGTAGGCCCACATTTCCGCACCCAGGTTGTGCTGGGGAGTACCCGTTGGGCCATTCAGGAACCTGCGGTTGGGCGCATCGTACCAACCGGCGTTGAAGGCGTGCAGCATACCGTCGTTGCCGCCGGCGTAAACCATGTGGCGGCGATTCCTGTACTGTTTCAGGAAGGTGCTGTAGCTGGCATCGTTGTAGAGGATATCGAAGGCCTCCGAGGGACGCGCCACGGCAGTGGGGGTGGAATAGATCACATCGCCCAGGCGCCAGGTACGGCTGTTTTGCAGTTCACGGCTGCGATAGCCGGTCTGATCCTCGCCGCGGATGTAGTTGACGATCTTCGCCGCTTCGGCGGCATCGGCGGCCTGGAGAAGCCCGGCATTGCTGGCGTCAAAGCTGGCCGGCAGAAAAGGCACGGTTTCCGGTGATGTCACCCGTGCCGCCACGGTGCCCGTATCTGTACTGCTGTCGATGGCCGTGAAAATATAGCGGCCGGGGGTTGCAGATGCGTAACCGCGCTGGGTGCTGGCCTGGCTGTCAGTGAGGTTGGCGAGCCGTTCACCACCACTCCACAGATAATTGATGCTGAACGGTGTCTCGGTGAAAACGGAATTCGAGCAAGTGGTGGTTTGCGCTTCTGTCGGGCGCGCACCCTCACTGGTGGATAACTTGATATAGGTGGATTGATCGGCGCTGTTGAAACACATGTCGATGATATTGTCGGTGGCCGGCCCTTCCAATGTCTGGTTACTGTTATTGTCCTGCCGGATCAGGCCGGAATCATCGACCAGTAGGGCGTTTACGTCCCCGGTCCAGGCGACCTGGTAGGCGCCGTCGGACATGGTGGTTTGGAAACTGGCCTGGTAGATCGCGCCTTCACCGGTTGCGGAGGCGGAAATAACCGAGGCCGAGCCTCCCGCCGAGGCGCGCCGTGCGATGGACTCAAATGCTGCGGTCAATTCGGCTACCAGCTGGTAGCCGTCGTTGGCAAGATAGAAGGTGTCCGGGTTGCAGTCGCCATCGGCGTCCCACTCATTGGGCGTGCAGCTGCCACCATCGAGATAGGTCTGGTAGTAAGTATTGAAGTTCGCGGGGTGAGCGGGGTCGGGCTCATTGTCGCCGTCGGCATCGACGAAACCCCCATTGGCGGCCGCCTCACGCATGCGGCGTGTGGAGCCATTGTTGACCTCTCCCTCGCCCAGGGCAGCGTAGACATAGTAGCTGATGATTTCCTGGTGGCCACCAATGTCGCTGCGACAGTCATTTTTACGTAGCTCCAGGGCGAGGTCATCCAGCTGTTCGTTTTTGCCGGTGGAGCCGACGCCATCGCTATTGACAACCGGGTCGGTCGCCGGGTCTGACGAGATCGGCCCTTCCCAGTCTTCGTAGGGCGCGCCATCATTGAAGTGCAGCACAAAGGTCTTGGCGCACTTCAGTTTGTCGCCGTATTCATCGTAATAATACGGATCCCAGTCGTTGTTTATTTCGTAGGAGTTTCTCCTTTGCGGCGTGTTTTCAGTGCCGTTGTCATACCACTGGGTATGGCCGTTTTTGGCAAAGTCCCGCTGCTGGACATAACCGTAAATGTCATACAGGGTTTCGGCGATGGGAGTGGTGCCCCAGATCAGTGGATGATCCTCGATCACGTCGACGATGTTCGACAGTGGGGACTTGACGTGGGTCTCCAGGCAAATATCGTAATTGGTGCGAGCGGCCGCCGGCAATGAGGCATTGGGATAGCAGGGGTGGAAGGTGCCGCCATCGACCTTGTTGCCGGTATAGACACTGGTCGGGCTGCGGGTATGGTCGTAGTTATAAACCGCCATGCCGAAACGCATGCCGCCGGAGTTATCCTGCACGATGCCGGTGGGCTCTGCCGTCAGGCCGAGTTGGATATTGTAGCCGGGGATCGGTACGGCAATGTAGCCGACGTTTTCCTGGTAGTGGTCGGTTTCACTGTCCTGGGAAGTTTCCTCGTCGATCTGCACGTCTATCGCGGTGCCGGATAAAACGGCATTGCCGCTGCGGACGTTAGCCGGATCAGGGCCATTGAATGTCTGCATGTCCATGACGACCAGGGGGGCGTCGGAAAAAGTGGTCGAGAAGTTTTGTGTATGCCAAAGGTGTGTGACGATGGTTCCGGTATCGGTGATCTCGAAGGGAGTATTGCTAAGGTCTGTGATGCCACTGCCCTTTTCGATGGCGATATAGTGGATTTCCTCCGCGCTATGAACCTGGTCTGCCGCCTCTTCTTCCTGCAGCGCCACATCAAAAGTCGCTGCCGTGATATTGCGTTTGCGGGTGGTGACGGCGGCGAAGTCGTTAAAGGTGCTGACGCCGGAGAAAACGACTGGAGCGGCGCTGAAGCTGCCATAATAGGGTACTGTATCAAAACTTCCTGCGGTGGTGCTGGTGGGAACCTTGCCGGCGTCAAAATTGATACTGCCACTGTCGGTGTCTATGTGGTGATGGCCCTTTTCGGCAACGATATAGAAGATATCTTCCGTGGTGTGTTTGCCATCCTTGTGATCCCACTCTTGTAAACGAACCTTGAAGCCAGTCGTGGTGACATCGGCGACCCGCGCCAGAACCGGGTCGCCGCCGTTATAGGATACATTGACGGCGACAACCACGGGTTCTGTGTAGGTGTTGCTGAAGGTAACGCTTTTCCAGTTAGCGAGAATATTTCTGTCAGGGTCACTATTAGTGTACTGCCAGTCCATGGAAACGCGCCCCACTTCTATGTTCGAGTCCAGTGGCACGGCGAGGGCGCCGTTCGCCGTGACGGGCTTGATCATGCCGCTGTCCATGATAAATTCCTGATCATCCGGGTAGGGCGTGTAGGAGGATCCGTCACTGTAGGCCTTGCGGAAGGTGTAATCGTAGGGCTCGTTCTGCCCCTGTACCACATAATAGGTGTTGCCACCGAGCGCCTCGCCGGCGCGATCACGCACCTTGCCGCCGACCAGTACCTGACGCACGATGTCCATGCGTCGCATGGCCATCCAGTTGAGAAAATTGCCGTCCCAGCCGCCGTTTGCATCTTCGACGAAGAAACCCAGGCTGGCGTCGTAGCGGTATTTTTTGATGCTTTCAAAATAGCCGAAATAAGACGTTGCGGGCTTGAAATCATCGTGCAGTCCGGTTGTCCAGCTGCCGGCACCGGTGTCACGATAGGCAACGGCCTTCATGCTGCCGGAGATATCGAGGGCAATGATGACGTTGGGCTTGCCGGAGTTTTCGGCAACAAACGGCGGTACCGCTTGATAGTCTGCAGTTGTCGCCGGTGCGGCGAATGCCGCTGGCCAGAGGCTCACGGCGAGCGCAAAGCCCGCCAGGAATTGTGGTAAAGAGCGCAGCGGTTTCATGAGTTTGATTTTCCGGCCCTTGAGTGGCTTGTTAATGCGTTGTGTATCCATGCGGCACCTCTAGTTTTTCAGTATTGCGCGGTATTCCGCTGCGGTGGTGGCTTGCGCACCGGCAATGCTTGTGCCACGGCTGCGTAATTCAAAAAAGACATGCACGCCGCCGGCGGCAGCGGCCTTGCCCAGGCCTTCATAGCCGGCCGCCATGGCGGTTCCCGCGCCAGTTGCCCACTGGGTCTGGGTCTTGTAGACGATGATTTGCGAATTGCTGTCTTCACCATCGGTGACGTCGCCGTCGCCATTGCCATCCAGTTGGTGGGTGGCGTCAACCGTAAGACTGGTGGCATTGGCAAGGCTTTCGCCGCTGTCATTGCCGTTGTACAAATCCTTGCTGGTATCGGCGATAGCGAGCCCTGTCGGCAGGATCACATTACCGGTCCAGCCGCGTTCGAAGAGGTGATCGTCGAGTACACTGCCCATGGCTTGCCGGCCATTTTCCGAAAAATAGAAGGCGCGATCCCGGAGTACCGCATTGGTACTCATTTGATAATCCATGGATGTGGATTGCATGCTGACCACGCCGATCAGGGTCAGGACGGTCAGGAATATGAGCGAGGTAATCAGTACCGCGCCTTGTTGCCATTGTCGGGCGGCTAACGGGGTAACTGTCAGTGGATGTTTCATGAGCGGTTCCGGTTGCGTATCTGGATCAGGCGTGTGTATTGCTTGCGACGGTATTTTCCGTCGGCACTCGGGATGCTGTAGTTGTAGCCCAGCAAGTCGTAGGTATTACTGTCGATGAGGCTGAAGTCCTGATCCTTGCTGCGAGCCAGCAGGGAGACCCGCAGGTTGACGACCTTGGACCACCAGTCCGTGGTCGACAGGCCGTTGATGGCGGTGATGCTGGCATCGTCGTAACGATCGACATCGCCGTCACTGCCGGTGTTCACGTCACTGGCATCGACCGTGCCGTCGCCGTTGGTATCCTTGTTGCTGCGCATGTCACGGCCGTAAATAAACTGTAATTGCTCGATGTTTTCAGCGAGTTCCTCTTCAATCATTTCCGGTGCCCCGGCGGTGTCTCCGCGCAGCGTCAGGCGAACCAGTGTCGGCACGCTATCGTTGCAAACGCCGCCGGTCTTTGAACTACAGGTACGCAGGTAGAAAATGTCGGTCTTGTAGACAAAGTTATAGGTGCCATCCTTATCTGGCAGGCTGGCGGGAATGGTGCCGCTGCCCAGCATCAGGGTGCCAAAACTTCCCACCGCGCTGCGCACGAAGATGGTGGTTGCGTCATTGGCGGCGGGTGCCGTCTCCGCATCGGCGTAGCGTACGACCAGGATGTCACTATGGGGGACATAATCCGAGCCGGCGATACAGCCTGCGGGAAAACCGGCAACTGCGCCGATGCTGGCGGCGCCTTCGTATCCCCGCACACCCGTGTTGGTATCGGCAACCCAGGTGCCATCACAGCCGCCAACACCGGTAATGTTTCCGCTGACACCACCGGCCTGAACGTCCTCGGGATCAATGCCCCCCCAGTGGTCGGCCATATGTGCGGCACGGGTGAGGGTATTAAGCGCAAAACGCCCGTTTTCCTGCAGCAATCCCAGGCTGTCCTGCATTTTGTAGGCCTGTTTGCTGCTGGTGAATATCTGTACCAGACCGGCGGACAGGATTAGCCCGACGGTAATGGCGATCATGATCTCAACGAGGGTGACGCCGGTTTGTTTGTGCATGATGTCGTTACGCATGGTGATTTCTACCTGGATCCTATGGTTGAAAACGGGTGGCATAGGTCTTGGTGACCTGGTGATCGATCACGCCGTCAGCGGCATCTTCCTCATCGGAGAGGGCCTGTTCACGCCAGGAAATGGTAATGGTGAATGTGCGATCACCGTTGTTGGTTACCGAACTGGAGACACTGCCATTGCCGTCGTCACGGAGTAATTCCTTGTTGGCCGAGGACCAGACGAAGGCGTCGTATTGGGCCAGCTGCGCGCCGGTACAGGTCGTGGCGATGATGCAGCCGGGATCGGTTTCGCTGCCGTTGATGGCGTCATAGCCTGTGGCCTCGGGGCTTGCCTTCTTCATTTTGGACAATTCTTCGCTATTGGCCTGCATGCGTTCGACCATGTCGTTGGCCTGTGAGTTGGCGACGCTGAGCATGTGCGAATTCAGGGCCTGTCGCATGCCGAAGGCCTGCAGGCCGGCGATGCCGAGCAGGCCGATGGACAACACCAGAACGGAGATCAACACTTCTACCAGCGTGAAACCGTGCTGGCAGGAAGGCAGTGGAGCGTGCGGCAGAGGATGCGGTCGAGAGTGTAGTAAAGAATGGCGCGGACGATAATTCATGGTTTGTGGCTTCCGGTTCAGTAGGCAGCGAATGATCAGGGACAGGCCGCGCTGTCGACGGCGGCACGGCCGGTGGCGCCAACCTTGATGGTGCGGCGTTCTTTGTTCTTGCATCCGTTGGGTGTGAGCGTGAAGGTTACCGAGTTGTCGACCGCGCCAGTGGGTCGATACTGGACGCTGGCCGCCGTGGCGGTGAACGTTGGATTGGCGTTCAAGGCTGTGCCGATGCGCAGCAGTGAGTCGGTACCATCGAATGTTCCCCGGGTACCGGTGGCATCCGTGAAGACCAGCCATCCTCCGGACCAGTCTATGTTGCCGGCGCAGGTTTCAGGGTCTGTGGCGGGCTGTTTGCGCGGGCAGACCGAGGCCCGTACGCCGCGCTTGGCGGACTCGCTGCGGGCAAGGTTCAGCGAGGCCAGCATACTGTTGGCCTGGGTTGCCGTGCGGTTGCCGCGCACCATGGTGCCGAAGCTGGGGACAGCGATACTGAGAATGATGGCGCCTATGGACAGGGTGACCAGCAGTTCGATCAGGGTGAATCCTGCGGATTGTTTGTTTCGCTGCAACATCGGTTTTCTCACGGCAATGACAAAGGTCTCTGTCACCGTTATCGGCGCGTATTGCGTGAGTTCCTGACCGTTTATCGCTTGTTAACGGCCTTCGGTCAGACGTGCAGGGCGGGATGTGACACCGTTCTCGCTTGAGACTGCTTGGTCATGATGAGTCGCCCGGGTTTCGCGACGTTCAACTCAGGCTACAGCTAAAATTTTTTGAAGGGGGGCGGGGTCATGTGGGAGGTGGGGTCATTGCTTGACTTTATACTTCTTTTATTGCCTTTTCCTGATGGAGAGACTCCAAACAGCATTCCGCGTGGGCATGAAAAGCCTGCCCACCCTACCTATGCGTCAATATTGATCTGTATCTTGCAAAGCCAGTAGCTTGTTGAGCCTGCGAAACCCGGGAGTTTATCTGTGGGGGCGAAGGGTGCTTGTCCGTGCAGCGGGGGAGCGGGCTGTCAGGGCTGGGTGGCGGGTTCGGCAGGGGGACGACTGGCGGCAGCCTTTTGTCGCGCGGCCACGGCGCGTTTGTCGGCACGCCGGTCGATGACATTCTTCAGGGCGATCAGCAGTCCCAGGCCGATGAAGGCGCCGGGTGGCAGGATGGCGAGGAGGAAGCCGTGGTAGCCGTCGATGAAGGTAATGGTCAGCCATTGCGCGCCCTCGCCGAACATCAGTTCAGCCTGTGCAAACAGGGTGCCGTGGCCAATGATTTCGCGCAGGGCGCCGAGGGCCACCAGTACCAGGGTGAAACCCACGCCCATGGCGAGGCCGTCGAGCAGGGAGCGTCCCACGTTGTTTTTGGAGGCGAAGGATTCGGCGCGGGCGATGATTACGCAATTGGTGACAATGAGGGGGATAAAAATGCCCAGGATCAGGTACAGGTCATAGACGAAGGCCTTCATCAACAGCTCGACGGCGGTGACGAAGCTGGCGATGATCAGTACGAAGGTGGGGATGCGCAGCTCCGGGCGCACCAGGTTACGAACCAGTGATACGGTGACGTTGGAGCCGGCCAGCACTAGGGTGGTGGCGATGCCGAGGCCGAGGGCGTTGACCACGGTGCTGGAGACCGCCAGCAGGGGGCACAGGCCCAGCAGTTGTACCAGTGCCGTGTTGTTGCGCCACAGGCCTTCGTTGATGATCTGTTTCGAATTATCCGCCATGCTTGCCGCCGTTCCCGTTATGGTTCTTTACTGGATTTGTCGTCACTGTCTACCGGCGGCGCGATGCTCTTCTGCGTGAACAGGCGCTCTTTGTGCCGCTGATAATAGGTCAATGTGTTGTGCACCGCCTTGACCACTGCGCGCGGGGTGATGGTGGCGCCGGTGAACTGGTCGAAGATACCGCCGTCGCGCTGTACGCGCCAGCCCTTGTGTTGCGGATTGCTCAATGAACGGCCATTGAAACCGAGAATCCAGTCGTTGCGCCGTTCTTCGATGCCATCACCCAGGCCGGGTGTTTCCTTGTGTGACAGCACGCGCACGCCGGCCAGGGTACCGTTTGCATGGATGCCAACCAGCAGCTTGATGGGGCCGACATAGCCATCCGGCGCCACCGACATGATGGCCACCGCCACCGGTTTGCCGTTGCGCCGTGCACGAAACACAGGCACCGGTTGGTCGGTACCCAGCAGCCTGGGATCACGTACCGTGATCATGTCGTGGAAGATGTCGTTGTTGTGCAGCGCCGGATTGATCACTGCGTGCAGACTGCGCAGCGTATAGGCCCGTTCGGCCTCTTTGATATGGGGCTCGGTGAGTTGGTAGATGTAGGCCACCAGTCCGCCGCCCGTCAGGGCGAACAGGCCCAGAACCAGTGCGCTCCTGGTCATGTACTGGCGCAGCATCAGTCTTTACCCCGGGCATGGCCATAGACCCGTGGCTGGGTGTAGTAATCAATGGTGGGGGCGGCCATGTTCATCAGCAGCACGGCGAAGGCCACGGCATCGGGGTAGCTTCCCCAGGCGCGGATTACGTAAATGATAATGCCGATGCCGATGCCGTAGAGGATGCGCCCCTTCGGGGTCGTGCTGGCGCTGACCGGGTCGGTGGCGATGAAAAAGGCGGCGAGGATGGTGGCGCCGCCGAAGATGTGAAACAGCGGTGAGGGATAGGTGTCCGGATCCATGAGGAAAAAGAAGGCGCTGATCACGAATAGGCTGCCAATGACTGCCAGCGGGATTTGCCAGCTGATGACGCGCTTGTAAATGAGATACATACCGCCCAATAAAAGCCAGGTGCCCACCCACTCCCAGCCGGTGCCGGCAAAGTCGCCGAACAGGGCGTTGTTGGCGGTGATTTCGGACACGGTGTTGTTCTGTCCCAGGTCGGTCTTCATGGCGTCCAGGGGCGTGGCGGAGCTGAGGGCGTCGATGCTGAGGCCGTAGGGGAGGTGGTTGAAAAAGATCACCCCCAGGGTATCGATGAAACCGATTTCCAGCTGTTCAAGGATGAAGGGCGGCATCCAGCGGGTCATCTCCAGCGGGAACGAGATGAGCAGCATCACATAACCGACCATGGCTGGGTTGAAGGGGTTGTAGCCGAGACCGCCGTATAGGTGCTTGCCGACAATCAGCGCAAAGGCTACGCCCAGCACGGTGATCCACCAGGGTGCGAGTGGTGGGATGCAGAGGGCCAGCAGCAGGGCGCTGAGCACCGCGCTGCCATCACCGAGAAAGGGTTTTAGCGGCCGCTTACGCAGCTTCAGCATCAGCGCCTCGCTGGCGAGGGCGGTGAGCATGGCGATGGCGCTGTTGATGATCAGGCCCCAGCCGAAGAACCAGGTGTAGCAGATGATGGCCGGGATCAGCGCGGCAATGACCCGCAGCATCAGGCTGGAAACATGGATGCCGGAGTGAATATGGGGGGATGGCGGAGTCTGTAGCGTCATTGCGGCCTGTCCGGGGGGCTTGTGGCGGTTTTTTCTTCGCGGCGCTGGTCGGCGTCATTGATCGCTTTTTGCTGCGCCGGGGTGAGATTATCGGTGTTCTTCGGCGTGCTGTCCTGCTCTGATTTCTTGGCGCGAACCCGTTCCATGGCGGCCTGGATGGCCGCCTTCTTGTCATCGCTGCCACCCTGGGTGACGGCGCTGCGCTTTTTCTTGTGGCGCTCGGCGCGTTCCTTCTTTTCCCGCTCGAGGCGGAAATCACGGAACTGGTGGCGTTCGCGGGCCAGGTCGGCCTGGCGTTTCTCGGCCTCCTGATTCCATATCTCGCTCTTGGCGTAGCGGTAATAGCCCACCAGGGGAATCTGGCTGGGGCAGACATAATCGCAGCAGCCGCACTCGATACAATCGAACAGGTTGTAGTCCTGGATTTTGTCGAAGTCGCGTGCCCGCGCATACCAGTACATTTGTTGTGGCAGTAAGTTTGCCGGGCAGGCATCGGCACAGTTGCCGCAGCGGATACAGGGCATGGCGTATGCATCGCGTGAGGGCAGGGGCACGTCGTGGCTGGTGGATTCCACCAGCACGCAGTTGGTGCCCTTGACCACCGGCACCACGTCACTGTGCATGGCGGTGCCCATCATGGGGCCGCCGACGATGAGTCGGTGCAGGGTGTCGCGGTTGCCGCCGCATTCCTCAATGAGGTCGCCCAGTGGTGTGCCGATCAATACTTCCAGGTTGCGCGCATGGGCGACGCTGCCGGCGATGGTGACGTAGCGGGAGATCAGCGGCTGGTCGAGTTCTACCGCGCGGTACACCGCATAGGCGGTGCCCACGTTGTGGCAGACAATGCCGATGTCGAGGGGCAGGCCGCCGCTCGGTACTTCCTTGCCAGTGAGCACCTGAATCAGCTGTTTTTCGCTGCCGGCGGGGTAAATCGTCGGCACTTCCACCACCTCCACGTCGGCGTCGCTATGGCGGACGGCCTCGCAGAGGGCGCGGAAGGCTTTGGGCTTGTTGTTTTCGATGCCGATGACGCAGCGTTTGGCATGCAGCGCATGGCGCATCATCAGCAGCCCGTTCAGTACCTCCAGGGCGTGTTCGCGCAGCAGCATTTCGTCGCAGGTGATGTAGGGTTCGCACTCGGCGCCATTGAGGATCAGGGTATCGACTGGGCGGCCACCGGGGTCGAGTTTGACCGCTGCCGGGAAGCCCGCGCCGCCGAGGCCGACGATGCCGGCGTCGTGGATGATCCCGCGTAGTTCCTGCGCGCTCAGTTCGGCAAAATTGTCCACATGGTGTTCGCGCGGTCGCCAGCGCTCTTCGCCGTCGGTGTCGATGACGATGCAGGGGGCGGACATGCCGGAGGCATGCGGCACCGGCTGGTCGGTGATGGCGATCACGGTACCCGAGCTGGATGCATGCAGGGGGGCGCAGATGGCGTCACCGGCGCGCGCGATGAGCTGCCCCTTGAGCACCTTGTCGCCCTCCGCCACCACCGGCTCGGCGGGGTTGCCGATGTGCTGCTTGAGCGGCAGGATCAGCCTTGGCGGCAGTCTTGCCGGCTGCACGGGCAGGGCTGTGGCGTCTTTCTTGTGCTCCTTGAGCACCACGCCACCCTTGAACTGGAACAGACGGCGCATCAGTGCGCCCCCGCCGGTTGTGGATTCGAGCTGCCATCGGCGGCTTGTTCATAGGGTGGGGGAGGCGGGGCCGGCCATTTCCAGGTGTCGAGACTCTGCCTGACAGGCACCATGTCGATGCAGTCGACCGGACAGGGGGCCACACACAGCTCACAGCCGGTGCATTCGGATTCGATGATGGTGTGCATTTGTTTTGCCGCGCCGAGAATGGAGTCCACCGGGCAGGCCTGGATGCATAGGGTGCAGCCGATGCATATTTCCTCATGGATATAGGCCACCATTTTGGGTTTTTCTTCGCCACACTCTTCGTCCAGGGGCTTGGGGTCGCGGCCCAGCAGGTCGGCGAGGGAGACGATCACCGTCTCGCCACCGGGCGGGCAGCGGTTGATGTCGGCCTCGTCGTTGGCGATGGCGGTGGCGTAAGGGCGGCAACCGGGATAACCACATTGACCACATTGGGTCTGCGGCAGGATGGCGTCGATCTTTTCCACCAGCGGGTCGCCTTCCACCTTGTAGCGGACCGCGGCATAGCCCAGCAGCAGACCGAACAGGATGCCGAGGACACCCAGGGCGAGGAGAGCGCTTAGCATGCCACCCTCAAGGCGGCAGTGGAACAGGTCACAGGGTGCGTGCTATTGGCCCGTATTGCGTAGCAAAAAAATGCAGCAATGGTAGAGCCATTGGTGCATTTTTTTGCATAGCAAGCCGGGTCAAGAGGGCGTGCCATGTGGCCTGTAGCGCCTGCACTCTTGCACGGGGCTGTAAATTTCGTTGGCACTATGAATTACTCAATGGTTTCTATTTGCCGTCGAAGCGGTCTACTGCTGCTTTGAGGGTCACCTTTTCGTCCGTCCGACAATACTCACAATGGCCATGGGCATCACCCTTTTACCAGCCCGACAAAGCCCATGAAGGCCATCGACATCAGGCCGGCGGTGATCAGGGCGATGGCTGGGCCACGGAAGGCCTCCGGCACATCGGCCACGGCGATACGCTCACGCATGGCGGCAAACAGGATCAGCACCAGGGAAAAGCCCATCGCGGCGCCGAAGCCGTACACCGCAGATTCGAGGAAACCGTGCTGTTGCTGCACGTTGAGCAGGGCCACACCCAGCACGGCGCAGTTGGTGGTGATCAAGGGCAGGAAGATGCCCAGCACCTGGTACAGCACCGGGCTGGTTTTGTGCACTACCATTTCGGTGAACTGCACCACCACGGCGATGACGAGGATGAAACTGATGGTTTGCAGGTATTCCAGACCCAGCGGGATGAGCAGAAATTCGTTCACCAGATAGCTGAATACGGCCGACAGGGTGAGCACGAAGGTGGTTGCCATCGCCATGCCGGTGGCGGTCTCCAGCTTGCGCGATACACCCATGAAGGGGCACAGGCCGAGGAACTTCACCAGCACAATGTTGTTCACCAGCACAGTGCTGATCAGGATGAGGGCGTATTCAGTCATGTCGTGTTGGGTGTGGTCCGTCGGAGAATAGACTTGGCGGCGGACAGGGTACAGACCTCTCTACGGATACGGAAAGACCAAAATGGCCTAATCATAGACGAGTACATTATATCGCGCCCTGTTTGCGCCGGGTGCGACATGATGACGCAGCTGTTTTGACGGTAGGGTGGGCACTGCCCACCCTACCGAAAAACTACTTCACCCGCATCCCGGGTTGGGCACCGTCGTCCGGGTGCAGGATCCACAGCTCCTCGCCGTCCGGGCCGGCGGCCAGCACCATGCCCTCGGAGACGCCGAAGCGCATCTTGCGTGGCGCCAGATTGGCTACCATCACCGTTAGTTTGCCTTCCAGGTCTTCCGGTGCATAGGCGCTCTTGATGCCGGCGAAGACATTGCGGGTTTCGCCGCCGAGGTCAAGGGTCAGGCGCAGCAGTTTCTTGGCGCCATCGACGTGCTCGGCCTTTTTGATGCGCACGATGCGCAGGTCGATCCTGGCGAAATCGTCGAAGGCGATGGTGTCAGCGATGGGGTCGGCTTGCAGCGGGCCGGGCTCCGTTGCCTCGGTTGAGCGCTCGGCCGAGGTGTGCGCGGCCAGTTCATTTCGGGTTTGCGCCAGCATGGCGTCGATCTTTTCCTGTTCCACGCGGGTCATCAGCGGCTTGAACCTGTCGATGCGGTGGTCGCTGAGCGGCTGCCCGCAGTCGTGCCAGTCCATGGTATCGATGTTGAGGAAGTCCTGTGCCTCGCAGGCCATCTCCGGCAGCACCGGCTTGAGCCAGGTCATCAGTACGCGGAACAGATTGATGCCGGTGCTGTAGACGTCCTGCGCCTGCTGTGTCGTGTCCTCGGACTTGGCCAGTAGCCACGGCTTTTGTTCGTCGATGTACTGGTTGGCGATGTCGGCCAGGGCCATGATTTCGCGCATGGCGTGGCTGAATTCGCGCTGCTCGTACAGTGCGGCGATCTGTTCACCAGTATCGACGAAGCGCTGATACAGTGCAGGCTCACTGCAAGTAGCGGACAACTGGCCGTTACACTTCTTGCTGATGTAACCGGCGCAGCGGCTGGCGATGTTGACCACTTTTCCTACCAGGTCTGAATTCACGCGGGCGCTAAAATCGTCGAAACTGAGATCGATATCATCGATGCGGCTACTGAGTTTGGCGGCGAAGTAGTAGCGCAGGTATTCCGGGTTGAGGTGATCCAGGTAGGCGCGGGCATTGATAAAGGTGCCGCGTGACTTGGACATCTTTTGCCCGCCTACGGTGAGGAAGCCGTGGGCGAAGATGGCGGTGGGTGTGCGCAGGCCGGCGCCGTGCAGGATGGCGGGCCAGAACAGGGCGTGGAAATAGATGATGTCCTTGCCAATGAAGTGGTACAGCTCGGTGTCGCTGTCTTTGTCCAGACTGTTTTTACCAAGAAAGGCATCAAAATCCAGGTCGTCGTGTTTGTCGCAGAGGTTTTTGAAGCTGGCGAAATAGCCCATGGGCGCGTCCAGCCAGACGTAGAAATATTTATCCTCCGTGCCCGGAATCTTGAAACCGAAGTAGGGCGCATCGCGGGAGATATCCCATTCCTGCAGGCCGGACTCAAACCATTCGGCCAGCTTGTTGGCGACTTCTGGTTGCAGGTGCCCGCTACGGATCCAGTCGCGCAGCATGTTCTCGAAGTTGGGCAACTTGAAGAAGTGGTGCTCGGACTCCTTCTCGATGGGCGTGGCGCCGGAGACCACGGACACCGGGTTTTTCAGTTCGGCGGTGGAATAGGTGGCGCCGCATGCCTCGCAGTTGTCACCGTACTGATCCCTGGCGCCGCAGCGTGGACATTCACCCTTGAGAAAGCGGTCGGGCAGGAACATCTCCTTCACGGGGTCATAGGCCTGCTTAATGGTGCGCACGGCGATGTGGCCGCTCTCTTTTAGGCGCAGGTAAATATTTTCCGCCAGTTCGCGGTTTTCTTCCGAGTGGGTTGTGTGATAGTTGTCGAAGCCGATACCGAAGTCGGCGAAGTCGGCCTCGTGTTCTTCCTTCACTCGCGCGATGAGTTCCTCCGGCGTGATGCCTTCGCGTTCGGCACGTAGCATGATAGGCGTGCCGTGGGCGTCGTCGGCGCACACATAGAGGCACTGGTGGCCGCGCATCTTCTGGAAACGCACCCAGATGTCGGTCTGGATGTGCTCCACCATATGGCCCAGGTGGATGGCGCCGTTGGCGTAGGGCAGGGCGCTGGTGACGAGTATTTTTCTGCGCGGGGGGCGGGCAGGTGTGGATGTATCGGAAGCGGTGCTCATGGGATTATTGAATGCTCAGACGGGTGGCGTGTAGGCAGGGAGACCGGAATGGCGGCTTATACAAAAGGTAATATTACGGTACGGCCCTGAATTGTGTAAACTCGCCGCTCCATTATAGCCCCTTATAGCCCCGGAAAGTGTCCTGTGGGGTGAAACGATACCGGTCAGCCCAAGGAGTTCCCAATATGAGCGACGTCACCCGCGAACAACTCGAGTCCGCCATCGGACAATTCATCGATCCCAACCTGGAAAAGGATCTGCTGAGCGCGAAGAGTATCAAGAACATCGCCATCGATGCCGGCAAGGTCAGTGTGGACGTGGTGCTGGGTTATCCCGCCAGGGGTTGGCAGGATGAGTTGGGCAGAAAGTTGAAAGAACGGCTGGAGGCCGTCGATGGTGTTAGCGAGGCGACTATCAAGGTCAGCAGCAAGATCGAGCCGCATTCGGTGCAGAAGGGCGTCAAGCCCATTCCCGGCGTCAAGAACATCATTGCCATTGCCTCCGGCAAGGGTGGTGTCGGCAAGTCCACCACCGCCGTCAACCTGGCTCTGGCTCTGGCCGCCGAGGGCGCCAGCGTGGGCATCCTCGACGCCGACATCTATGGCCCCAGCCAGCCGCGCATGCTGGGTGTGTCCGACAAGCCGGAGTCCAAAGACGGCAAGTCCCTGGAGCCGCTGATGGGCCATGGCATTCAGTCCATGTCCATTGGCTATCTCATCGACGAGGATACGCCGATGATCTGGCGTGGCCCCATGGTCACCCAGGCCCTCGAACAGCTACTTAACGACACCCGTTGGCAGGACGTGGATTACCTCATCATCGATCTGCCGCCGGGCACCGGCGATATCCAGTTGACCCTGGCGCAGAAGGTGCCTGTGAGTGGTGCGCTGATCGTCACTACGCCGCAGGACATCGCCCTGCTGGATGCCCGCAAGGCGCTGAAGATGTTTGAAAAGGTAGATGTGACCGTGCTCGGTATCGTCGAGAACATGAGTATTCACATCTGTTCTAAATGTGGTAACGAAGAGCACATCTTCGGTAAAGGCGGCGGTGCGCGCATGTCCGAGGACTACGACGTCGATTTCCTCGGCGCCCTGCCGCTGGACATCCAGATCCGTAAGGAAGTGGATGATGGTACGCCCACCGTGGTTAACGACCCCGATAGCCGTATTGCGCAGATCTACCGCGAGATTGCCCGCCGCATGGCCGCCAAGCTGTCACTGCAGGCCAAGGAATTCAGCGCCAAGTTTCCCAATATCGTCATCCAGAACAGCTAATAAGCGGTCGGCAGTGCAAGGGTGTGATGCGATGCAAAGAACAAACTTTGTGTCCTTCGCGCCCTTTGCGGTTATTATTTTCACCACAGAGGCGTAGAGATGTAGGGTGGGCACCGCCCACCGGGATAGTTTGTACAGGGCATGGTTGGTGGGCAGTGCCCACCCTACGATTGAGAGGGGTGTTTTAGTGGGTATAAAATCGGACAACTGGATCCGCCGCATGGCGGCCAGCAGCAGCATGATCGAGCCTTTCGAGCCGGGGCAGGTGCGTGAGAGTGACGGTGGCCGCATTATCTCCTACGGGACATCCAGTTACGGTTATGACGTGCGCTGTTCCGATGAATTCAAGATCTTTACCAATATCAATTCGGCAGTGGTCGACCCGAAGAACTTCGACGACAACAGCTTTGTCGATGTGAAATCCGACGTTTGTATTATCCCGCCGAACTCTTTCGCCCTGGCGCGTACCGTGGAATATTTCCGTATTCCCCGCGACGTGCTCACCATCTGCCTTGGCAAGTCCACCTACGCCCGCTGCGGCATTATTGTTAACGTCACGCCGCTGGAACCGGAATGGGAAGGTCATGTGACCCTGGAGTTTTCTAACACCACGCCGCTGCCGGCAAAGATCTATGCCAACGAAGGTGTGGCGCAGATGCTGTTTTTCGGTGGTGATGAAGTGTGTGATATCTCGTACGCCGACCGCGGCGGCAAGTATCAGGGGCAGCGCGGAGTCACCTTGCCTAAGGCCTGAATGCCTTCGGCAAGTTAGTCTCGTAGGGTGCGTTTCTTGTGCCCACGTGTTCGTTCAAAACCCCGTCACCGACGTCAATACCGCATTGATGGTGCTGCCATCGGCCTTACGCCGCTCAATGCGCACCGGTAGATAGCCCAGTTTTTCCGCACACCAGAAGGTCGTTTGCAGTGGCCCGTTGCTGCGCTGCACGCGAAGGGTCTTGTAGGTGCCGGAGGGAATACGAATGGTCTCTGTGCCGAGAATTTCCAGCTTGTACATCTTGAGTTTGCCACCATCAGCCACCGGGTAATGCAGCCAGCGCTGGCGGGTCGGCAGATCGTGCATCAGACGTAACTGGAAAAGGAGTTTGTCCACGGTGAGGTCGTCGGTGAGCGACATCTGCCACGGATCGCCGTTGACGGTGTTGGTCAATTTTCGCTGCGGCCAGTCAAACGTCAATTGGAGGGTGCGAGCCTTTTCGCCGCCACGGCTGAACCAGGTATATTCCAGTGGCCGCATATGCCGTCCGTGCCAGATCCACTGGCTGCGCTCCACCACCTGTCCACTGCGTAGCAGGCGCGTCATACCGGTGGGGCGGGTAATGGATTCGAAGATGAAACGGTTTGGCCCATCCGGCGTCAGGCTGCGGCGGGTTTCGCCGATGGTGATGAGGCCCTTTTTTACATCGTAGATGGCGATGAAACGGTTGGGGAGTTCGGTTGCAACGGCGAGTGTGGGCAGCAGCAGAAGCAATAGAAACACGACAAGGAGCGGGCCATGCCTGCGATGAGTACAGGAGAAAGGATAACTCTTTTGTGGGAGCGGCTTCAGCCGCGAATAGTGGCTAGTTTCATTCGCGGCTGAAGCCACTCCCACAATGGTAGAAATAACAGCGCTTGTGCAGGACTGTAAAATCATCGCGGGCATGGCCCGCTCCGAAGTTTGTGGTTTAGTTCGTGCATGGTGCCATTATTCCCCATCACCGCTTTGCCTGCGAACCGGCAGGGCCAGACTCAGCAGGCCGGCGAGCAGGATGCTGCCGAGGATGAACAGGTGCAGGTTGACCGCCGCCTGCAGGGCGGCCTTGGCGTCGATGCCGAAGGGCAGCAGGGCGGCGACTACACCGGCCTCAAAGGTGCCAGCACCGGCCACACCGTGCACTGGCAGCACGCTGGTGAGGTCGCCGGCGATGACGCCCAGCCAGGCCGCAACGGCACTCATGCTCGCAAACAGGCCGAGTATCCAGGCAAATACCGCCAGCTTGATACCCCAGCTAAGCAAAGTCCACAGCCAGGAGCGCCAGAACCGTGGTGCGTCCAGCGGCAGGGCCTGTGCGGCCTGGTGCAGCAGGGCCGTAAGCCGGCCTTGTGGCCGCTGCCAGCGCGCCAGGCGTGGCGCGACCATGCGGAAACCCAGCCAGGGCAGCAGCATCCAGGCGAGGCTTAGTGGCCATGCCCAGCCGGGGCCGAGCAGGGCGTCGCCTGTCACCAGTAGCCCGAAGGCCAGCAAGGTATGCAGATCGAGGAGTCGGAACCACAGCAGGGCAGGGACGCTGCGCAGGGGCGGAATGGTGAAGTGGTGTGACATCAGCAGCGGAAAGCTCAGTTCACCGCTGCGTGCCGGCAGCAGGTTGTTGAGCAGATTGTGTTGCAGAGACAGGCGCAGCACGGTGGCAAAACGGCCGCGGGTGTCGTCGTGAAAGTAGTCATGCACGCGCAGGGCGCGCAGGCCGTAGGTGTAAAATACCAGTATAATGGCCACCGCCAGCGGGATGGGTTGCAGCGTGCGCCATGGCGCCAGCAGGGTCGTCCAGCCGATGAGGCGTTCGACCAGCACGATCAGGCCGACAAGCAGGGCCAGGCCGATGGCCGTTTTCAGCAGGATCTTGTGTCGTGTTTGCAAATGCGCCTCGTGGGTGGTTGGCCCGCTCCTACTGGTGTGTTTTCTGTTCTGTTGTTGTCGGCAGCCATTGTACCCTCAAGGATTCACTCAGCGCATGACCCCTATTACCCCCAAGCCCCTCAGTCTGCAGGCCCTGCGCTGGTTGTTATTCATCGCCGTGGCCAGCAGCTTTTATTTGAACCTGTGGGCGGTGCCGTTGTTTGATCTTGACGAGGGCGCCTTCAGCGAGGCGACGCGTGAGATGTTCACGCGCGGTGATTTTATTTCCACCTATCTTGACGGCCAGCCGCGCTATGACAAGCCGATCCTGATCTATTGGTTTCAGGCGCTGTCGGTGATGCTGTTCGGCGTCAATGAGTTCGCCTTCCGTCTGCCCTCGGCGCTGGCCGGCACCGGCTGGGTGCTGGCGGTGTTATTTTTTCTGCGCCGGGTGCGCGACGAGCGCACGGGCCTGATCGCCGCCATCATCACTGCCACGGTGCTGGCGGTATCGATCATGTCGCGCGCGGCTACCGCTGATGCGCTGCTCAATTTTTTCATCGCCAGCGCCATGTTCAGTCTGTTTCTCTACTGGCGTGAACGCGAGCGGCGCTGGCTGTTGTTGACCTTTGGCCTCATCGGCCTGGGTTTTCTTACCAAAGGGCCGGTGGCGGTGCTGGTGCCGCTGGCGGTGAGTTTTATCTTCTTCGCCGTGCAGCGTGAACTGAAGGCTTGGTTGCGCATGGTGTTCGACCCGGCTGGCATCGTCCTGTTCCTCGCCGTGGCCCTGCCCTGGTACGTAGTGCAGTACCTGAAAGAAGGCGATGCCTTTATCCAGGGCTTTTTCTTCAAGCACAATATCGACCGTTTCTCCGACCCCATGGAAAGCCACGGCGGCGGCCTGTTGTATTACATCCCGGTGGTGTTGGTGGCGGTGCTGCCGTTTACCGGCCTGCTGGTTGCCGCGCTGTGGCGGGTGAAAGCGCTGTGGCGTGATGAGTTGACTAGATTCGCCCTAATCTGGTTTCTGTTCGTGCTGGCCTTCTTTTCGTTTTCCGGCACCAAGCTGCCGCACTATGTGTTGTACGGCCTCACCGGCACCTTTATTTTCATGGCGGTGCAGTTCGATGGCCTGCGTGCGCGGCTGTGGCTGTTCCTGCCACAGTTGATTTTCTTCAGCATGCTGTTGTTGTTGCCGGATATTATCGCCGGTGCGCTGCCGGCCATCGACGATGACTACGTCCGCAGTATGTTGACCGATTACCCGGCCTACTTCGGCCTGTCCTGGCGGCTGTTTTTTGTCGCCGCCATCATGTTTACCATTTTCTGCATGGGTGAGCGGCGCTTCAGTCTGGGCGATAAGCTGCTGGCCAGCGGTGTGGTGTCGGCGCTGGGGATCTCGCTGTTTCTGTTGCCGGCCATCGGCGGCATGCAGCAGGGGCCGGTGAAGGCGGCGGCACAGATTGCCAAGGAGCAGGGCCTGACGGTGATCCGCTGGCACCTCAATACGCCCAGCTTCAGCGTCTACACCCAACGGGTGACTGAGACCCGCACACCGCGTGCGGGCGATGTGGTGCTGACCAAGCCGCATCGTTTGGGTAACCTGCCCAAGGGTTTGCGGGTCAGTGAGATTATTTATCGCCGCGGTGGGGTGGCGCTGGTGCGGGTGGTGGCAGTGGAGTAAACCTTATTACCTTGACTGGCTGGGACGGAGCAGAGGGTGCAGGGGCCTTGTGGGAGCGGCTTCAGCCGCGAAAAATCTAGTTTTATTCGCGGCTGAAGCCGCTCCCACAGATTGAGGATTTACCTCCCTCCAGCTCATCGCGGGCATGGCCTGTGCCTATTTTCTCAGCGGCGCCAGTCACGCCAGATCACGCCACCCAGCCCCAGCGTGGCCGCCGCGCCAATCGACCATTTCAGCCACTGCGCCTGCGGGTAGCCGGTGTCGTGGAGAGTCAGCAGGGCCACGGTGCAGAGCAGGAAAAAAAGGCGAATACCACGTGCCGGTTTGGGGCGTATGCCCCAGTCCCAACGATCCGCCAGCCGGCTGCCGATGACCGCCGCCAGCCAGCCGCCGAAGGCGCCGGCGAATAGATCCAGCGGCCAGTGGGCGCCTACCGCCGAACGTGAAATCCCTGCCAGTACCGCCAGCAACAGCAATCCTCCCGCCAGCCAGCGCGGCGTGCCGCGTAGCATAAACACCCCGGCCAGGGTGAATGCCGTGGCGGTGTGCCCGGAGGGGAAGGAGCTGCTGCGCAGGGCGTGGCCGATGACGTGAACCTGTTCCGGCCCCAGTATGGCCAGTGGCCGCAGGGCCCCCGCCAGGGTTTTGATGCCGTGCACCCACAGGGTGGCGAAAATGGCCGCCAGCAGCAGACCCCATAGGATGTTCGGGCGACGGCGGGCCAGCAGGCCGGCCAGGGCGATGGCCACCAGGGTGTCGCCGAGGATGGTGATGCTGGCCCACAGAGTGTCACTGGTGAGTGGGCCGAGACGATTGAGAATGTGAAACAGAGCCTCGTTGCTGCCCGTGGCCGCTACGGTAGCGAAGCCCAGCAGGCAGAGCAGGGGCACGGCCCATACGCAGGGGCTGCGCAGGCCGGAGGGCTCAGTTTCCACTTGCCAGCTCCTCGGCCAACTCGATGAGATTGCCGTCCAGTTTGGCGTGGCCGTCTTCGTCCAGTCGCAGCCGTCCCTCGGCGAACCAGCGGATGGCCTCGGGATAGATACGGTGTTCCTGTTCCAGTACGCGGGCGGCCAGTTGTTCCGGGCTGTCGCCGGCGTGTACCGGCACGCGGGCCTGTAGCACCACCGGCCCGCCGTCCAGCTCGGCGGTGACGAAGTGCACGCTGGCGCCGTGCTCGGCGGCGTTTTCCTTGATGGCGCGGCGGTGGGTGTGCAGGCCCTTGAAGTCGGGCAGTAGCGAGGGATGGATGTTGAGCATGCGTCCGGCGTAGTGAGTGGTGAAGGCGTCGGTGAGCAGGCGCATGAAACCGGCCAGCACCACCAGCCCGGGCTGGAAGCGGTCAATGAGTGCCATCAGTGCATGGTCGTAGTCCCCGCGGCTGGCGAAGGCCTTGTGATCCAGTGTTTCGGTGGCGATGCCGGCGTCTGTGGCGCGTTGCAGACCCCGGGTGTCGGCACGGTTGCTGATCACGGCGCGGATCTCCACCGGCAGTTCGCCGCGTGCGGTGGCGTCGATGATAGCCTGCAGGTTACTGCCGCTGCCGGAGATGAGGACGACGATGGGGAGTTTGGATTGCGGCATGGTTTTGGTGGTTGTTTTCGGGCTGGCAATTTATCGCAAAGGAGCGCCAAGGCGCATTATTTCCACTTTTCCCACTGTCTTGACTTTGCGTTCCTTCGTGGCCTTTGTGGTTGAATCATTCCGTCCGGCCGTAGGGTGGGCACCGCCCACCGTTTCTCTACGCCACTGGTGGGCAATGCCCACCCTACGGTTTCAGTCGATGGTGACCTGCTTGCCATCGACTTTTGCGGCCTCGATTGTGCCGATGACGGTGGCGCTCTCACCTTCCTCGGCGAGGATGGCGAGGGTCTGCCCGACGTCACCCGGATTCACACACAGCACCATGCCCACACCGCAGTTGAAGGTGCGGTACATCTCATCAATGGTGACATTGCCCTGTTCCTGCAGCCAGTCAAACACCGCCGGGCGCTGCCAGCTGTTACTGTCGATGATGGCACGGGTGCCCTCGGGCATCACGCGTGGCAGGTTTTCCAGCAGGCCGCCGCCGGTGATGTGAGCGAGGGCATGCACGTCCACCTTGGCCAGCAGGGCCAGCAGGGCCTTGACGTAGATGCGGGTGGGCTCGAGCAGGGTTTCACCCAGCGATTTACCGTGAAAGTCCGCGTTGAGATCGGCACCGCTGACTTCGATGATCTTGCGGATCAGGGAATAGCCGTTGGAATGCGGGCCGCTGGCGGCCAGACCGATGAGCACGTCGCCGGCTGCGACCTGGCTGCCGTCGATAATCTTTGATTTTTCCACCACACCCACGCAGAAGCCGGCCAGATCGTAATCGTCGCCGTCGTACATGCCTGGCATCTCGGCCGTCTCGCCGCCCACCAGCGCGCAGCCGGCCTGTTGGCAGCCCTCGCCGATGCCGCTGATCACTGCCTCGGCCAGATCCAGTGACAGTTTGCCGGTGGCGTAGTAGTCGAGGAAATACAGCGGCTCGGCGCCGGCGACGATGAGGTCGTTGACGCACATGGCGACCAGGTCGATGCCGATGGTGTCGTGCTTGCCGATCGCCATCGCCAGCTTGAGCTTGGTGCCGACGCCGTCGGTGCCGGATACCAGCACCGGCTGCCGATAGCGGTCGGTGGGGATCTCGAACAGGGCGCCAAAGCCGCCGATGCCGTCCAGTACACCGGGGCGACGGGTGGCTCGGGCGATGGGCTTGATGCGTTCCACCAGCTGGCTGCCGGCATTGATGTCGACACCGGCGTCGCGGTAGCTGAGGGAGGTGGGCGGGGTTTTGTCGTCGCGGGTGCTCACGGGAAGTCCTGTCGGTGAAGTCGCCGTCGGCCAGGGGCGGAAAAAGGGGCGTAATGGTAGCGCAAGCCTGGCTTGCTGTCACAGTGGCCGTGGTGCACGGGCATTGGGTCTTTCGCGGCCCGCTGAAAGAGAAGCTGTAATGGATATTTTTCGTCACTCCGGTGAACGCCTACATGGATGTAGATGGTAGGGCGACGCAGGATGCTAAAGCCGAGGCCGGAGTCCAGTAAATGTAGCAGAGTTACTGGATTCCGGCATTCAGCCGAATGGCTTGGTCAAGGCTTCCTTTGGCCGGATTAATAACGCTGAAACAGTTCCACCTTGCCCTTGTGATCAAAAGACAGTACGTCATAGTCCTTGGGCGGTAATCCTTCGGGCTGCATGCCCGGTGATTTTTGCGGCATGCCGGGGGCGGCGAGGCCGAGCACGTCCGGTTTTTCCCTGAGCATACGCTTGATGTCGGCCGCCGGCACGTGGCCCTCCACGACGTAGCCATCCACTACGGCGGTGTGGCAGGACTGCAAGTTTCTGCCCACGCCGAAATTCGCCTTGATTTCCGACATATTTGTATGGTTTTTTGCGATGACCTCGAAGCCTTCTGCGCGCAGGTGGTCGACCCAGGTGTCGCAGCAAACGCAGGATTTGTCCTTGTAGACGGTGATCTGTGCGGCCGTTTGTGCCGGCTCTGCTCCGGCCTGGCTACTCGCCAGCAGGAAAATGCCGGTTATGGCCAGAAAAAAAATTGACGTTTTGTTCTTCATGTATTTGTCCTGGGAAAGAGTGATGGGTGGCAGGAAGTATAACCCCACACATTGGACGCGGGAAAATCGAGATTGTTCCGAGGTCGATGCGTTTGCCTGGAATCCGGCTGGATACTGTTCCGTGTGCTTGGGGGGCGGCGGTGCAAAAAGGTGGGTTTGATGTAGATCAAGGTTACCTAGGAGCTGTGGGTATATCTATTACCCCGCATTTTATAACGATACTTCATAACTGCGGGAACTCTGATTGATGTGGTGCAGCACGGCCGTTGGAAGAAAGCCATTGAACGTTTGTGATTTTACCGAACGAGAGGATTGTGTCGTCGTTATGCGCTGCGCGACGACGGATTTATCAGGGTGACCCATTTGCTTGGGAGAGAGAAAATGTATCAGATCCAAACGCCACGAAAAAATATCTTTTGCCCGACGGCCTTGGCTGCCGCCTGCGCCGCCGTCTTGCTGGGCGGTTTCACGACGATGCCGGTGCTCGCGGGTGACAATCTCACCGCTGCATTGACCGGGGGCAAGGCGACCCTGGACATGCGTGTGCGCTACGAGGGCGTCAATCAGGACAATGCCCGGGATGATGCAACGGCGCTGACCGTTCGCACCCGCCTCGGCTACAAGACCGGCAATTTCATGAATGTCAGTGGTTTTCTGGAGATGAGCAACGTGACTTCGTTGACTGCTGACGAGGATTACAACAGCAAAACCAATGGCAATGCCGCCTATTCGGTGATCGCCGATCCGACCAACACTATCGTCAATCGCGCCCATCTCGACTATACCGGCATTCCCGACACCACCCTGCGTTATGGTCAGCAGCGGATCATTTACGACAATACCCGCTTTATCGGCAACGTTGGTTGGCGTCAGACAGAGCAGACCTACACCGCCTTCCGGTTCACCAATAAGTCGCTGAGTGATACCAGCCTTGATTATGCCTATCTGAGTAATCGTTACACGATCCTGGCTGGCAATGCGGATCTTTCAGCCCATTTGCTGAATGCCAGCTACGATGGCTTGAGTTTTGGTAAGCTGACCGGCTATGCCTACCTGCTGGAGTTCCCGGATGCGGCGACAAGCTCCAGCAAGACCCTGGGCCTGCGCTTCAGTGGTGCGACCTCGGGAGACTTCAAGTTCATGTATACCGTGGAATATGCCGACCAGAGTGATTACAAGGATGGCGCTTCCAGTATTGATGCGACTTATACCCGGCTGGAAGGTGGCGTCGGCATTAGCGGTATTTCGGTCACTGTGGGGTATGAGATGCTAGGCAGTAATAACGGGAATTACGGTTTCTCCACCCCGCTGGCGACCCTGCATGGTCAGAATGGCTGGGCCGATCAGTTCCTGTCGACACCAGCCGATGGCCTGATAGACACCACGCTGAAAGTGGCTGGCAAGCTTGCCGGTGTGAAGCTGGTTGGCGTTTACCACAATTACTCTGCCGACGAGGGCAGCGCCGATTACGGTTCTGAACTGGACTTCCTGGCCGCCATGAAGTTTGGCAAGAACTACAGTGTGGGTCTGAAGCTGGCAAGCTACAAAGCGGGGGATGCCGGAACCGGCAAGGTTGACACCGACAAGCTGTGGCTCTGGGCTGGTCTGACGTTCTGATCCCGAATGCCGTGTGATCATGCATGGCAAGCCTGCGACAAGGGCCGCCGATGGCTGAATCCAGCCATCGGCGGCCCTTTGTCTTTTGTGGTCAGCCAAGTAGTGTGTTCACGCTGGCTTATTCATTAAGGTTTTTGCTGTGGTCAATAATAGGTATAGGGCATTTGATAGTAATTAAAGAATTTTGCCGTTTTCTTGTGTGACATGTTGTGGAGTATGTGAGACAAATTGATGCCCACGGCAATATAGATATTTCTTTCCTTGTTTTCTTGCGACCCGGCTGAATAATGGCGGGTATAATAGCCCAGTTGAAGATCCAGGTACTTGAGGTATCTGTTGCGGACGGACTGGACGTCATCCAGTTTGAGTGCAACGGTAAATTTCATATTTTTGTAATCCGTAAAAATGTCGCGTTGCCCGCCGGGAATGTATTCAACGCGGATATCGATTCGTTTGGCGAGTTCCGGCCGGGTGAGGAAAATGTAACCGGTGATGGCGCCCAGGGTGTTCATGATGAAATCCTGGCGCGAAAAGCCATGGCCGCCAAACGAGTCGCCGAATTCCATGAATCCCATCAGGCCGAGAGGGAGCCCAGCAGGGTGGCGCGCTGCGTTTCATAGCCCCAGGACTGGTATAGATAAGAGAGTCCGTGAGAGAGGGTGAAATTTGTGTAGAAATGCCCCAGCTTGTCCATGCCGCCATGTTTGTCGTTCTTTCCAAACCAAGCGTCGCCCTCCATGTGAGGGCTTTGAGAACCGTAGTCCCAGGTAGTGATACCCCAGGTGGATATTAAGGCCACGCCCGCCACGTTGCTCCACATGACCTTGTCTTCCTTCGGCAGGTTGGAAAAATGCTCGTAATAATTGCTTGCCGACAGTGGTGTGATGGACAGTGGCGTGGTGAATATGGCGCAGGCGAATATGAGGCTAAGTCTTTTGCATCTCATTCCTTCAGTCTACAACATCTGCACGGTGTACTGGCCTAAAGATTCGGACGGGGCATGATCTGCTTGCCCTCTGTTGTGGTGGTGGCCGAGACTTTTATGGCGCTGTTGCCGGCTGTTCCCAGTAAGGGAGGTGGAATCCTTACCGGTTGACTTGTGTGAAGTCGTCGCATAGCGTGCGTTGCATGAGTAAATCAACGATTTGTGGGCTTTTGCTGAGTCTGTTGCCCGTGATGGCGATGGGTGCAGAGGTAAAGGGTCTGTACGAGGCTGAAATGCAGGTGCCGGATCAAACCCGCAGCGAGCGCGGGCTGGCCATGTCGGCGGCGCTGGCGGAGGTGGTGACCAAGGTCAGCGGCCGTCGTGACGCGCGTTTACAGCCGAAGGTGGCGCAGGCGATCCGTCGTCCGGCGCAACTGTTGCAGCAGTACCGCTACCGGGCCTTGCCGGAAGACCAGCAGGGGGAACTGATTCCCGGCGATGATCCGCAGCAGGTATATTTTCACTTTGACAAAAAGGCCGTGGACAGGCTGCTGCGTGATAGCGGTTTGCCGGTGTGGGGCGCGACACGTCCCGCAGTGCTCGCTTGGCTGGCGGTGGAGGAGGGCGGGCGGCGCTACCTGCTGGGTGCCGATAGCCCCGATGTCTTGCGTCAGTTAGTGGCTCGGGAGGCCAAACGGCGTGGTTTGTCACTGCTGTTGCCGCTGCTGGATCTGCAGGATCAGCGCCAAGTGAGTTTTGCCGATGTCTGGGGCCACTTTCGTGATCCCGTACTACAGGCCTCACAGCGTTATCGTCCGGAGGCGGTGTTGATGGGGCGGCTGCTGCGTACCGTGGGTGGTGAGTGGTTGGCGGAGTGGTGGATTGTCGAGGGTAAGGATAGTGAACGCTGGCGGGCTAATGGTGTGCTGCCGGCAGAAGTGCTGGAAGAGGGGATGGCTGGTGCTGTGAGCTGGTTGGCGCAGCGTTATGCGCCGCTGGAGGGCAGCAGCGAGGCGGGCCACCTGTGGGTGACGGTGGACGCGGTGCGCAGTTTGGCCGATTTTGCCCGCGTGGAGGGCTATCTGCGATCCTTGCAGCAAGTGGTGCACGTGCGTGTCCGTCAGCTGCAGGCCGGACGGGTCGATTTCGGGCTGGCACTGCAGGGGTCGCCCGAAGGAGTTGCCCAGACCATTGCCCTCGGGCGGCTGCTGATCCCGGCTGCGTCGGGCAATGAGTTGGCAGGGAGCGGGACGGCAACCATTTTGCCGACTGATCGCCAGCACTATTTGCTTCGCCACTAGACCCGTGCGGCATATCCCCAATATCATTTCCATTCTGCGCATCCTGCTGGTGATTCCGGTGGTGGTGTTGCTGCTGGATGAGCGCTACGGTGCGGCATTGCTGCTATTTGCCATTGCTGGCATCTCTGACGGAGTGGACGGATTTCTCGCCAAGCGTTTTGCCTGGCAGTCGCGGCTGGGTTCGATCCTTGATCCACTGGCCGACAAACTGCTGCTGGTGTGTTCGTTTCTGAGTCTCGCCTGGCTGGGGCTGATCCCCCTGGCCCTGGTGGTGGCGGTAATGCTGCGGGATCTGATGATCGTGCTGGGGGCCATTGCCTTCCATTACCGCTACGGCCGTTTCGAGATGCAGCCCACCCGGGTTAGCAAGGTCAATACCTTCTTTCAGATCGTGCTGGTGTTGGCGGTGGTGTTCTATCATGGCGAATTTGCCCATATCCCCTGGATTGTCGAAGCCCTGGTCTTTATCGTGTGGGCCACGACGCTGATCAGCGGGGCCAATTATGTGTGGATCTGGGGCCGCCGCGCTCTGGCGACTCCGAGCGGTAGCAATAAAGGTGGAGAGGAATGAACGAGTCTCGCAAATGGTTTTATCTGGCCGTTCTGGCCGCCGGCGGTTATCTGCTTTACCTGCTGGCGCCAGTGTTGACGCCCTTTGTTACCGCAGCGCTGCTGGCCTACCTGGGAGATCCGCTGGTTGACTGGCTGGAGGGTCACGGCCTGTCACGCACCTTGGCGGTGGTGACGGTATTCGTAATGCTGTTGTTGTTGCTGGCCGCTTTACCGCTGTTGTTACTGCCTGCACTGGAGGCGCAGATCGGCAAGCTGGTGGAGGCCCTGCCGGGCTATCTGGACTGGATTCAGTTGCATGTCATGCCCTGGCTGGGCGCCACCTTTGGCGTAGAGCTGCCCAACCTGGACTGGAACACCCTCGAACAGGCGATCCAGGCCCACTGGCGCAAGGCGGGGGGCGTGGCCGCCAGTGTGGTGCAGACGGTTTCGCAGTCCGGTATGGCGCTGATGGGTTGGCTGGCCAACCTGGTGTTGATCCCAGTGGTGGTCTTTTATTTGTTGCGCGACTGGGACACGCTTATGGCCAACATCCGCGGTCTACTGCCAC
Organism: Gammaproteobacteria bacterium; assembly: GCA_021647505.1. Taxonomy (GTDB): domain Bacteria; phylum Pseudomonadota; class Gammaproteobacteria; order SZUA-152; family SZUA-152; genus DRQN01. Next base: position 7,772 of record JAKIUN010000027.1, on the reverse strand, counting down.
GCCGCCTGGAACCCACGGTAGTGGCCTTGGCGCGTGAATCCGACGAAGTACTGGGCGCCTTTTTACGCGGCCAGTTGCTGGTGATGCTGAGCCTGGCGACGGTGTATTCGGTGGGCCTGATGTGGCTGGGGCTGGATCTGGGACTGTTGTTGGGCGCGCTGGCCGGATTGTTGAGCTTTGTGCCCTACCTGGGCTTCATATTGGGTATCGTACTGGCTGGTGTGGCTGCCGTGATGCAGTTTCAAGATGTCGTTCATCTGGTCTACGTATTCGCCGTGTTTGCGGTTGGGCAGACCCTGGAAAGCGTCCTTTTCACGCCCTATTTCGTTGGTGACAGGATCGGCCTGCACCCGGTGGCCGTGATCTTCGCCGTGATGGCCGGCGGTCAGCTGTATGGCTTTGTCGGCATCCTACTGGCGCTGCCAGTGGCGGCCGTGGTGATGGTACTACTGCGCTTCATGCATCGCCGTTACACCGAGAGCGATCTGTACGCCTCTTCCAGTTGATTCCTGAACGCACGCCCATGACATTCAAGCATTCCGCCAAGACTCCCTCTGTCAAGGAACAGTTGCCCCTGGCCTACGCCTGGCGGGATGGGCTGAGTTTCGACAATTTCTGTGGCGTTGAGAACGTCGCCGTGGTGCAGAGCCTGCAACACGGCGCAGACGGCGGCGGTGATCAGTTCATCTATCTGTGGGGTATGCCGGGCACGGGCAAGAGCCACCTGTTGCAGGCCGCCTGTCAGCGGGCGGCGGGGCGGGGCCGGACGGTTGCCTACTTGCCGTTGGCCGACTTTGTCGAACTGCCGATCGAGGCATTGGACGGACTGGAAGACCTGTCGCTGGTGTGTCTGGATGACGTGCAGGCCGTGGCCGGTGTGGCGCACTGGGAAGAGGCGCTGTTTCATTTGTACAACCGCCTGCGCGACAGCGGCGCGATACTGCTGGCGGCGGGAGACGCCAGCCCCGCCGGGCTGGAAATCAGCCTGCCGGATCTGCGTTCACGGCTGGGCTGGGGGCCGGTGTTCCGCGTGCAGGAGCCGCAGGAAGACGAAAAGACCCATGCCTTGCAGGTGCGTGCCAAGGCGCGGGGTTTTGACTTGCCCGACGAAGTGGCGTGTTACCTGATCCGTCGCAGCCCGCGCGACATGACCTCCCTGTTTGCCTTGCTTGACCGGCTGGACCGGGCCTCACTGGCCCAGCAGCGGCGCTTGACGATACCGTTTGTTCGTAACTTGATTTAGGCGGCTTGTTGTTTGCTGCATAGGTTCGGAGGATACAGGAAAAACATGTCGATATATTTTTCACAGAGGTGCAGAGGGTAGTTTTGGTTGAGATTGCGAAACCCGGGGAGATTGGTCACCGCAGAGCGGCATTGCAAGAAAAAATTCCTCCGGGATTTTTGAAAGCCGGATTGATGACGAGCCATCCCCTGAGCTTCAGTTTTGTAGGGTGGGCACGTATTTTGTGCCCACGCGGCGTAGGACGTTTGGATTGTACGTGGGCGCAAGATACGTGCTCACTCTGCCTGTCTGTCTACAAGTGTGGGAGCAAAAATAAATGGATGACAATGGATTAGGCAATATGCTGCTGAATGTTGCTATAGCGATATTGGTTGTTCTTATCGGTATCGCTGGTTATTGGGTGAAAAGACGTATCGACTTTTCTAACAAAAAGAAGGGTGTTAGATTTGAAGGTCAGAGTAAGGCGGCTGATAAAATACTCCGTATTATTAATGATTATGTTGTGTCGAGTAAGCGCTTATGTGAAAAAAATGTATCAGGTGAAGGGTTAACGATTGATGTGTGTATCCATGCCTACAAAGAAAAGGTTGGTGAACTCGCGAAACTGAGAAGCGAGCTGGCAGCATCTGGTCAATTCATGCGTTATTTTGATAAAGGTGCCAGGGAGGAAGCTGAAAAAATTAATTTCCTTCTGTCGGCTCAACTGGGTGCGCTGGAAAAAACCTTTGAAGCCGCAGAAATTGATTGGGCGGGAGAAGATGGCGGCGAGATGCTCAGGATTATGAGGGTTGGGATAAGCAAATATTGTGATAAATTTACAAAAGAAATTAGCCCAGTTATGAGGGCAGTAAAAGAAGGTGTTGAGAAAGTGTAAATATGAATTAGGCACGTAGGTTGATGAGATGGTCTCCTCCCCCCTACAAACGGCGTCGCAATGCGCCATGATGGAGATGTATTAACTACAAATAAAGAAATAAAGGGGTCAGAATAAAGGGGTCAGAGCCGAATGGCACTAAGTTAAGCCTCTTTAGCACAAAAAAATATCAGCAACTACGGGCATAAAATGGCATAATTTGCCATGCGAAATCAAACGCCTTTATTCCCAGATTTTCACCTGCAAACCCTCCGCAGAAAGCCTCGTTCAGCCCAGCAGGTTTTGGCTGATAATGTGGCGAAACTGGGAAGGCAGGGGTCAAGTCTTGGGAAGGCAGGGGTCAAGTCTTGCGTTTTGCCTTTTTTAGACTATTTTTGATATATGGCTAGACTATTACGAATAGGGCAAAAGGCAAGACCTGACCCCATCTCTGTGACCCCATCTCTGCACAAATGGTGTTTATATGCAGACCTATAATCGGACACATAATCGGATGGATCATGTGTTTCAGGGGATATACCTTAAAGGTAATAGGCGAACATTTTGGGCTGCATTATTCTACAGTGAGCGGGATCATCAAGTATCATAAATCAAAGACCTGACCCTATTCTCCTCCTATTTCCACCGATTTAATCCACTCCCAGCTTGACCGCCACCTCCGCCACCCGCCGTCCCTGCGCCTTGCACAGGCGTTTCTCTTCCTCGCTGAGCAGATTCTTGCTGTCGACTCCTGCCAGGTGACTGGCCCCGTAAGGGGTGCCACCGGTAGCGGTGTGCATCAGATCGGTCTCAGAATAGGGCAAGCCAGTGATCAGCATGCCGTGGTGCAGCAGAGGCAGCATCATCGACAACAGGGTGCTCTCCTGCCCGCCATGCAGGCTGGAGGTGGAGGTGAATACACCGGCGGGTTTGCCGGCCAGGGCGCCGGATAGCCATACATCGCTGGTGGAGTCGATGAAGTACTTCATCGCCGCCGCCATGTTGCCGAAGCGGGTGGGACTGCCGAGGATCAGGCCGTGGCACTCGCGCAGGTCATCGTGACTGGCGTAGGGCGGGCCGCTGGTGGGGATGTCGTCTTCCAGGGCCTCGCAGACGCTGGATACGGCCGGCACGGTGCGGAGCCGTGCCTGGGCGCCGCTGACTTCTTCAACGCCGCGGGCGATCTGTTGTGCCATGGCGGCAGTGGCGCCGTGGCGACTGTAATAGAGAACCAGTATTTCGTCCATCTCAGAGGATCTCCAATACGTCTTCCGGCGGCCGGCCCAGGGCGGCCTTGCCGTTCTTGACAACGATGGGGCGTTCAATGAGCTTGGGGTGCTCGACCATGGCGCGAATCAGGCTGTCGCGGTCGAGTTCGGGGTTGTCCAGGCCCAGTGCCTGGTATTCGGTTTCTTTTTGCCGCATTAGCTGGCGTGGCTCCAGTCCCAGCATGTCGAGGAGGGCCTTCAGGGTGGCCTCATCCGGTGGGGTTTCGAGGTATTTGATCACCTCGGGCTGGATGCCATGTTGTTCGAGCAGCTGTAGTGTCTGGCGTGACTTGGAACAGCGCGGATTGTGGTAAATGGTGATGCTCATTGGTTTTTTCCCATTTGTCTGTCTGCCTGTTGTGTCTGCGCGTATTGTAGCTGCCGCTGGCCAGGGGCGGTAGCTAGTGCAGTGTCCTGACTGTGAATTATATCCAGGGAATGACACTGAAATGCCTGCCGCAACACCCCGGATTTCTTGACAGTCCATTGGGGCCGGTGATAGCTTGACGGGAATTCCCGACTTCCCGGATTCACGTTGTCGCTAAGCTATTTAAAGCTAACCAATGACAATCCTCGGCCACTGCCCATGATGTCCCGTTCCCCTCGATCCTGTTTTTACCGTATTTTTTTTGCCGGGTTGCTTTCGGCCGGGTTGCTTTCGGCCTGTGCCGGGGTGCCTGTGCAGGAAATGAGCGATGCCCGCCAGGCCGTTGAAGCTGCGCGTCAGGCTGATGCACGGATTTATGCGCCCGAGGAACTTCAGGCTGCGGAGAACCTGTTGCAGCGTGCTGAGGAGGCGCTGACGGAAGGCTATTACCGACAGGCCCGCGAGGATGCGGAAGCCGCGCGAGAGCAGGCTGTCAGTGCGCAGTCGAAATCCTCCCCATAGAGTTATTTCTGACGCCTCCCTAAATTTTTGCAGATTTGTGCCTTGCGGGTATGCTTGGCAGGGAGGATGGTGGCCGGTGTTTTCATGAGCCGCGGTATCAATCGAGAGTGTCCTGAGACACTGGGAGGTAGAGAATGAGGGGTGTTGAAAAGAGTGGGTCGTGGCTGGCCTTGATGTTGGCGGGTGTGCTGGCGGGCTGTGCCTCGCTACCGGGTGGAGAATCCGGGGTGGAGCCAGGGAGTCAGGCAGCCGAGGGGCAATCCTCGGCGGTGCCTGAGGGCGCGGCAACTGGGCGTGAATCCGCGTTGCCAGTGGCGGATGGCGGTGCCGGGACTCCAGCCGAAGCCGTCGAGCCCTTGCAGCGTTCATCCACGCTGGCGTTGGCCGAGGCCCGTGGTGATATTGACGAGGCGATGGCCGATGTGCGTATGGCGGAGGCGCGCAACATGCCGCAGCTGGAGGCCAGTACCAAGTTGCAACAGGCCCGCGAGGCGGTAGATGCAGGGAATGCGACGCTGGCGCGCAAGCTGGCCGGAGAGGCGGCTACACGTGTCCGTGCGGCCCTGAATAAGTACTATGCCGGAATGGCGCAGCAGCGCATTACCCTACTGCGCGGTGAGTATTCGGCCAAGATGAGTTCGACGCAGCGTATGCGGCTGGATTCGGCGGAATCGGCCCTGAAGGCCGGTCAGCCCGAGGTGTCACTGATGCTGGTGAATGCCCTGGTGGACGAGGTTACGCCTGATGTGATTTTCAAGTCTCCACTGATGAGCGACAGTAAGCTGACGCAGGTGGTGGTGCGCGACGGCGACACGCTGTCGGCGATTGCCGCGCGTCCTGAGGTCTACGGCAACGCGAATCTGTGGCCGTTGTTGCTGAAGGCCAACCGCGACAAGCTTTTGCATGTCGATAAAGTGCCGGTGGGCATTGAGTTGGTGATTCCTCGCAATGCCTCGCCGGAGGAAATCAAAGAGGCGCTGGCCCAGACGCGCTGATTGGGAATGCGGTGCCCGCTGCTATTCGCTGACGACAGGAATGCCTGCGATACGGGCCTGCCACTGTGCGGGCCCTTTTTCGTGAATGGATTCGCCGTGGCTGTCTACCGCGACGGTGACCGGCATGTCTTCCACGACGAATTCCTGGATCGCCTCCATGCCCAGTTCCGGGAAGGCGATGATCTTTGATGAGCGAATGGCCTTGGAGACCAGATAGGCTGCGCCGCCAGTGGCGATGAGATAGACCGCGCCGTGGCGGGCGATGGATTCGATGGCCGCCGGGCCGCGCTCGGCCTTGCCGATCATGCCCAGCAGGCCGGTCTTTTCCAGCAGGGTGTCGGTGAACTTGTCCATGCGCGTGGCGGTAGTGGGGCCGGCGGGGCCGACGACCTCGTCACGCACCGCGTCCACCGGGCCGACGTAGTAGATGAAGCGGCCACGCAGGTTGACGCCTTCGGGCAGGGGTTCGCCACGATCAAGCCGATCAATGAGTTTTTTGTGGGCGGCGTCGCGCCCGGTGAGCAGGCGGCCGCAGAGCAGCAGGGTCTCGCCGGGCTGCCAGTCGCGCGCCTGCTCTGGCGTCAGACTGTCAAGGTCGACGCGGCGGGCCTTGTCCTGGCTGGCGAGGGTGATGTCGGGCCAGTCTTCCAGCCTTGGTACCGGCAGCTGCGCCGGGCCGTTGCCATCCAGGGTGAAATGGATGTGGCGGGTGGCGGCGCAGTTGGGGATCAGTGCCACGGGCTGGGAGGCAGCGTGGGTGGGGTAGTCCAGCACCTTTACATCCAGTACCGTGGTCAGGCCGCCGAGACCCTGTGCGCCGATGCCCAGGGCGTTGACCTTGTCGAATAGCGTCAGGCGCAGTTCCTCGGCGCTGTTCTGCGGGCCGCGTTGGCGCAAGGCCTGGATGTCGATGGGCGTCATTAGCGACTGTTTGGCCAGCAGCATGGCTTTCTCTGGGGTGCCGCCGATGCCGATGCCGAGAATGCCCGGCGGGCACCAGCCGGCGCCGAGGGTGGGCACGGTCTTTAGTACCCATTCGACGATGTCGTCGCTGGGATTGAGCACCGTGAAGCGAGCCTTGTTTTCCGAGCCGCCGCCCTTGGCCGCGATGCTGATGTCGATGCGGTTGCCGGCCACCAACTCCGTATGAACGACCGCCGGAGTATTGTCACCGGTATTGGTGCGCGTACCGGCCGGGTCGTTGACCACCGAGGCGCGCAGGGGATTGTCCGCATCGAGATAGGCTCGGCGCACGCCTGCGTTGATCATTTCCTCCACGGACTGAGTGCCCGCCCAGCGTACGTCCATACCCACACGAAGAAAGACCACCACGATACCGGTGTCCTGGCAGATCGGCCGATGCCCTTCGGCGCACAGGCGCGAATTGACCAGGATTTGCGCCATGGCGTCACGTGCAGCGGGTGATTTTTCGTGCTGGTAGGCATCATGCAGGGCGTGGATGAAATCAGGACTGTGATAGTAGGATATGTATTGCAGGGCGTCGGCGATACTGGCGATAAAGTCTTCCTCGCGGATGACAGTCATGGGCGGATTCCTCGGTGATTTTGCTGCCGGCTGGCGGGGCGGGAGGGGCAGGCCAGGGGCGCTGCAAACGCGTTTAAATATAGGCCACTTAGGTGGTTGACACAATGTACTCTTTCGCGCAAACTACGCCGCTCCTTTCAGGAGGGGTTCCCGAGTGGCCAAAGGGATCAGACTGTAAATCTGACGGCTCCGCCTTCGGAGGTTCGAATCCTCCCCCCTCCACCAATTCTTCTTCACGGAAGACGGAGTAAAGGACAAGATTTTAAGGTGGTCAAGGTAACAAAAAGTGTAGTCTCGGCGGGTGTAGTTCAATGGTAGAACCTCAGCCTTCCAAGCTGATCATGTGGGTTCGATTCCCATCACCCGCTCCAGCTTGTTTGAAGGTGTTTTGGGTCTTTAGTCCGCTTGTTTGGGCTGGCTGTTTGCTCGTTATGATAAGAGTTTAGTGTTGCCCATATAGCTCAGCGGTAGAGCACTCCCTTGGTAAGGGAGAGGTCCCCAGTTCAATTCTGGGTATGGGCTCCAGTATGTGTTGTATCAATTTCAGTGTGTGATTAGGGGAATCGTGAGATGTCCAAAGAAAAATTTGAACGAACGAAACCGCATGTTAACGTTGGCACCATTGGCCACGTCGATCATGGCAAGACCACGCTGACTGCAGCCCTGACCAAGGTCATGGCCGAAAAGCATGGCGGTGAATTCAAGGCCTACGACCAGATCGACGGCGCCCCCGAAGAGCGCGCGCGTGGCATCACCATTGCCACGGCCCACGTCGAATATGAGTCTGAGAACCGTCATTACGCGCACGTCGACTGCCCCGGCCATGCTGACTACGTGAAAAACATGATCACTGGTGCGGCACAGATGGACGGCGCCATTCTGGTTGTTTCTGCCGCCGATGGCCCCATGCCACAGACCCGTGAGCACATCCTTCTGTCCCGTCAGGTCGGTGTCCCGTACATCCTGGTGTACATGAACA
>JAKIUN010000096.1 GCA_021647505.1 Gammaproteobacteria bacterium | reverse complement strand
GATTCAGACCGTCAAGTCGAATGCCAGGGGTTATCGTTCATTCGATGGATTCAGAAATAGCATATTGTTTTATTGTGGTGGCCTGAAAATGGCCCCATAGGCCTTCACACAATTCTTCGAAGAACCATCCAGCAGACGTTTCATGATGACGGCTCCAGGTGGGGTTGAAGGTCATTCAGCTCCTCAACCAGCCAGCGTTTTTTGACACTGGCTGTCCAGAAAGTGATTGAGGCTGTGACCAGACCAAAGATAACCGCCGCAAAGGCGATCATCAGATTTTCACTGATCCCCTGGATATTACCATCGGCAAGTGATTTTAATGCCGGCCCCATCGGGATCATTGTGGCAACCAGACCTAGCATGGGTGCGATACGTGTGACTATGCGCTGTTTCTCCAGGTTTTTTATGGCAAATATTTCAAGATCCATTGTTGTTGATGTGGGATAGCCCTGAAAATGACTGAATAGTCGATAGCCTTTGACGGGTTTCATGTTGCACACATCTGTGGCCATGGTTTGGATCGCCTGTTGGTATTTTTTGCTATTGTTGGATCTTTGCCAATACTGGGCAGCAAAAACACCCAGTACAAAAAACGCATAGAGGAACAGTGCACCGATAACAATCAGTACCGGGGGTAACAACAGATTGGAAATCTGGTACATCACCGTTTCGATTTGAGAAGTGTCAATCATGATATAAGCCTCCAGTAGATAAAATTTCAGTCAATAAAGCAAACAACAAACTGTGAAAAAAGGGCGTGGCATGCACGTCATACGAATGATTCATTAACAAATCTCCTGTATTGAATTAAAAGCTGCTTCTCCGACTTTAAGGAGAGGAGAGGGAGGGTAACTCTCTTCATTAAAGGGACTCTGAGGGTGGGGAAGCGGAAAAAACGGTTGTCAAACTACTGCACTATGAAGGCGACAAACATGCCCTCGGTGAAATGTGCTTCCTGCTCACCCACATTCCAGATATTACAAATCAACACATAGTTACCCGGTTCAAGATAAAAATTTGCCTGAGAATTCTCACCAACTTTAATATTATCTCCGACCTCGCCGATAATAGTGATGTCCGCGCCGTTCTCGTCCACGTTTCCATTGTCATCCACCGGCAAATCGGCAGACGCAAGATCGGTTTTCACAATAGTTAAGTTATGTACGTCAGCCGGGCCGTTGTTGGTGACGTTGAAGGTCACCGGACCGGCATTGACCGTGGTTTTATCAGGTGTCACTGCCCACTCGCTCAATGCGACATTAACAGTTATATCGTGAGACAGGTGCTACTTGCAGTTGGGAAGTCATCGCTACCGTCACAAGCGGACAATGTGCTCAGTGCCAGAAGTATGAGAATCCACAGTGCTACTGATGAAATATATCCCTGTACTTCATCTCTTCGGGGTTGCTGCGTATTCTCAATCCGTTTCCGGCGGATTGTTCATTATGCTGCTTGCCCAGATACCGGTCTCCATTTTCAGTTCATCCACAATCAATTTGGCGCCACGCCAGAACTCCAAAACATGATTCTCCGCCAAGCCGTAATATTGGCAATCGTCAATGGCGTCCAACACCAGCCGATCTAGTTCATCCAAGCGCTCTTTTGTCATCATCGGTTATCTCGCTTTGTTTTCCGGTACGTACATCATTGGCCACCCCCTACTTCAACATAGGACATCATGCCCCGTGTGGCGTGAGGCAGAATATGGCAGTGAAACAACCAGCCACCCGAGCGGCCTCTTAAATCTCTGTCAAGGTCGGCGCTAATAATGGCATCCAGGCCACCATAGGCGACGGTCTCTTCCGTTGTCCTTCCTGAAGACGCATCAAAACTGACGGCTATTTTGACCGTTGTGCTGGTTCCGCTCATACCAGGCCGGCGCGGCAGATCGACGGTATCTTTGTTTTCCAGATAGGACGCCGGGGTTGTTTCAATCAGCTTTCCCTTAGCGTCTCTGGTGATGGTTTCCAGCACCTGAAAAAAGAAACCGTGCAGGTGAAAGGGATGGTCGATGGCAGTGGTGTTCAGCAGATTCCAAACCTGGGTTTCACCGATCTTGGCATCGGGTGCATCTTGTGGTGTTAGCTCGGAAAAGGTTTTTCCATTGATGAGAAAACGGACATTTCCTTCGTCATCGGGCGTGCCGTGGCTGAATTCGAATGTCTGCTCAATCGCATCGCTAATATCGATGGCTTCTATGGTGCGTAGTGTTTCGGGCAGGGTCAGTGTGTCAACAGGCCTTTCTGAAGAGCCACCTTCGATAAACACCAGGGTCATCAACGGAACCCTGGCATTGCTCGTGCCGCTTTTTTTCCGGTAGACGATCAACTCGTTGCCGGGTTCGCCCACTGGTGTCAACACAATATCTGCACGCTCGCCGGGAACCAAGGTAACGTCATCAAGGCCGGTAATGGCTTTTTCCAACAAACCACCATCACCACCCACCCGGATCAATTTGTGCTCCGGCACTTCGATTCGCATAGAGCGTTCATTGGCGATATTAACCAGCCGCCAGCGTAGCGGCTCACCGGAGACAACCTCCATTTTTGGCAACTCCAGGCCGTTAACCAGCCACAAGAGTTTGCCGTCACCTTCAGGGGAGATTTCACCACTCGCTTCGATACGAATATCGTCCAGGATCAAGATATCCTGCCTGATGTCGTTGAGCGATTTCAAGTGTGGCTGCCCGATATCATCCGACACCAGCAATGCCCCGGCCAACCCCATCTCCACCTGCACATCGGTACGTACGTGCGGGTGATACCAGAACAGCGAAGGATCTTCGACTGTAAATTCGTAACGAAACGATTGCCCCGGCTGAACCGGGTGTTGTGACAAGGTCGAGCCATCCATATCCGCCGGCACACGCAGACCATGCCAGTGAATCGTTGTTGGTTCGGGAAGGTTGTTCGTAAAATGTACGATGAGAGTGTCGCCGATATTGGTTTTGATCACCGGGCCGGGAACCATACCGTTATAGGTATAGACCTGTGAAAAAACACCCCGGGCAATTTCAATAGTGCTCTCTTTCGCTTCCAGATTGATTTCCACAATGCGTGGATCCGGGTTGATGTCCTGGGCAATCTGTAAGCTGCGAACATTTTTACTCACGACATCCTGCGCTTCTTCATTGCTCGGCTCGTCTTGAGAACATCCCGGCAACAGTATTGACAGTGACGTGATGGCACAAAACAATGCGGTGTTATAGTTAGGAAACGTCATAAAAATATCCTCGGAAACAGAGCCCGTCTCTCTCTTTCGCTTTCGTTATATTCGTAAGAGAGACACGAGTGATTCCAAATCAGTTGGCAGTCACCGTAAACGCGACCTGCATGCCTTCGTGGTAATGCGATTCCTGCTCATCCTCGTCCCAGATATTGCAAATCAACACATAGTTGCCGGGATCAAGATCCATTGCGGTGACATGCACGTCGGTACCGACCTTTATGCCTTCGATTTCACCAATAATTTCGATGCCTGCGCCGTTTTCATCGACACTCTGCGAATCACCTGGCAGCGCATCCGGTGCCAGATCGGTTTTGACGACGACAAATTCATGGACATCATCCGGGCCCTTGTTGCTCACACGAAAACTGATGTTGCCGGCCTTGATGGTGGTTTTATCCAGTGAAATGCTCCACTCTTCCAGGGTGACGTTGACCGTCTCGGCGCTAAGCACCGGGGCATAGCGCAGGGTGATGTGGCCGCTGGTTCCGGCAGCATTGTAATAACTGAGAATTTGTACTTTGTATTGCGCTGAGCCAGTGTCGATGGCATAGACGCGGTAGTTGGGCCACAACTTGCTGTTGCCCTGAAGGCTATAGGCGTACCAGGTATTGTCTTTGAAGGCACCGCCCACGCTGTCCTGTCCGTACATTTCGCTAATGTCCGTTCCACTGGGGCTGGCCGTACCGCTGACATAGCCGGCAATATCTGTGGTATCAAACGAACCAAAAGCACCCCCGCTGCCACTGCCGGATACAGCGCCGTTGGTCCAGATATTCCAAGACTGACCAGCGACTTCCACCTTGATATCCCAGTCGGCGGCAGCTGTGGTGCAATCCACTTCCGCTGCGGCATCGATATCAAAGCACTTGCTGCCATCCGCGACGCCGATGGCGGCTGTCCATGTCGTTGCCGTGGTTGAAAAGGCATTTTCCGTCGCGCCCTGAATAAAGAGATCCAGGGTGATGTCACTGCTGGCCTGTACGATATCGGTGACGTGGAATTTGGCATAGCTATCAGCCGATGCCGACTTGATCAACCACCATTGATCCGGATTGGCGGAAACGCCGTGATCCGGCGGGCCGCTATAGAGCCACCAACCCTCGCTGCTGCCATCGCCTTTGATGTAAGGGATATTGCGATCTTCCACAAAGGAGAGGTCATCGGTGCTGGTAACGCCATCGAACGCTGTCCATTCGCTTGCTGCCGTCGCATTGAGAAAAACCGAACTCTCGGGGTCACCATTACCGTCATAAAAGTTATCTTGAGCATCAGCAACCACACCCTTGACGCTGGCTGGTCCTGAGACACCCCCATTTAACTTGACGTTCGTGCGCTTAAAGGCGATGTGCCAATTCTCGGATACGGCGGCTTCGCTATCGGTTAATTCAATGACCTGACCGCTATCCAGGTTAAAGTAGGTATATTTGTTGGCCGAATCATTTGGATCAGTGCCAAATCCACCTGCCGTCGCGTCGATTTGTACTGATCCCAAGGTATCGGAAAGCGGGTTCGGGTTGTCGCTGTTGCTGCCATCTCCACCACAACCGGACATTGCGCCCAGCGTCAGCGGTATGAAAAGCCAAAGCCCCATTAAATTCTTGCGTGATTTCATCTTTTATTGACCCTTGTTTAGTGAGTGAATAGTGAGTTGATTAGTGCGTGCCTCATCGGCGTGGCTTGTTTTTTCGGCACAGGGATGCCTTTCATCACCAATCCATCGGGAGCACTTCTTATCGACAAGAAGGGGAACCGCAAAGCGACTCCGAAGGGGTGAAATACAGGGATGTCTTTCATCAACCATCGAAACGCACCCCCAGATAGATGAAGCGGCCACTCTTTGGTCGATTGTCATGGCGGACATTCGGGTCACGGTGATCGTCTGTGAGATTGTCGATACCCCCAAACACCTTGAATCCTTTGCCAACGGCCTGGGTCAGCTTCAGATCCCAGGTGGTCCAGGCGGGCGACTCCAGCGAATTGTCGACATTAAAAAATTCCTTGCTCTGGTAGACACCACGCAGGGTCAGCGTGCTGCCCCATGCCTTGTTCTCGTAATCAATGCCCAACTTGACCTGGTGGCGGGGACGCTCTTTCAGCGTTTTTCCGGTAATAAGGTCTTCACTATCAAGCCGGGTATAACTGCCCTTCATATCGAAACGGCCTAGATAAAACTTGCCGCTGAACTCAACCCCCCGGGTCATGGCGCGGGCGAAGTTCTGGTAATCAAAAATGTTCAGGCCGGTCTGAACTGATTTGTCAGGATTGATGCGGGTGTCGATGAGGTTTTTGATCCGGTTGTGAAACAGGGTGATGTCGGCGTGAAATTCATCCGGACGCGCAAACTCGATGCCTAACTGGTAGCTATCGGAACTCTCCGGCTGCAATTCATCGTTGCCGATGATCATGTAACCCAATTGACTGTGATCGAAGACAAAAAAACGTTCTTTCAGGTTGGGCACCCGGTAGCCACGGCCAATGCCCATACGCACATTGGTGGTGATATCGGCAAGCCAGTCTGGCGTATACATGACGTTGATTTTGGGCGCAGCGTAAAAACCGAAACTACTGTCCTGCTGCAGGCGAATCCCCGGCACGATCTCCCATCGTTCGCCAATAAATATATCGTCCTGCAGGTAAGCCTCGATGTTGCGTTTCTCCTCGCCATCCAGTTCGGGGGCGCGGATCTGACCCGTCCCCTGGTATTGCTCCATGGTCTCTTTGCCAAGAAACAATCCCGAGGTGAAAACGTGCTTCTCACTCAGAGGTTTGTCCCATTGCAACTCGGCGCGATAAGTATCAATCTCTGCGGTGCGCTGTTGCTCTATCTCCACGGTGTTAATGGAATCTTGCTGGGTGACATCACGCCAGTTCTCCCGCAGCAGCCAGCCACGCAGCCGACCGCCGCTATCCAGTTTGCGTTCAGCACCCAGCGTGGTGCTGAATCTGCTGGCATCTTCATTTTTTTGCTTGTTAACATAACCACGCCCGGGGGAAAATACGGGTTCAAGATTGTTACTGATATTCTCCCGGTAGTAGCGTGGTGCAATATAGACTTCAGTTTTGTTATCCGGCGTCCAGGCCAGACGCAGGTCAAGATTGGTTTTGGTACCCGCCTCTCCTTCGGAACGAAAAGTGTCTGGATCGAGGGTATAACCGTCTTTGTCACGCAGGTCAGCGTTGAATTGCAGGTATCCACTGGGCCGCTTGAGCGCCAGGTAGGCTGCCAGACGGCGGGTACTAATGTCACTGGAATCACCGCTCAGGTTTTTGTCACCGTAGCTGCCACCATCCAGACTCAACTGATAACTCAACGGCTTCGACGGTTTGCGGGTGACGATATTGATGACACCTCCCATGGCATTGCTGCCGTAGAGTGCCGAGGTGGCGCCCTTGACAATCTCGATGCGCTCAATATTCATCGTGCCGATCTGGCTGAGATCTACCGAGGATCCGGTGCTGGGGGTTATGGGTTCACCATCAATAACGACCAGCACCCGTTCAGAATCCAGCCCCTGCAACCAGACCTCGAAGCCACTCTTGCCGTGGATGGGCTTGATCAGCAGACCGGGCACATCCTCCAGTGCCTCTTTCAGGTCGCGGGCATGGGTCTTTTCGATCTCCTTGCGGTTCACCACCTCCGTGCGCACCGGCGCCTCCAACACCGGTTTCTCGGTACGGGTGCCGGTGACGACTACGTCGCGCAGTATGGTGATCTCTGCGATACTCCGCTCGGCAACTGCCGGCTCAAACAGAACCAGGGTCACTACCCACAAAGATATAGTGGAAAGGGAAAAGCGAACCACAAAAAAACCTCCTTAAACAAAAGTACCGAACCAAAAAATATGGCTGGCTACCTTTGCCCGGAGGCTGGGTGGCTGGCTGATGTGCTGGCTATAAATGGATTTGCCGGGTTTTACATGTACTGGCTACTTAGTGCCAGCCCGAAAACCCATGAAATAAGCCACGGTTTCGGGCGGGGCTAACTCACATATAAATAACATGGATATTGTTGCGTGTTTGTGGGTGATTTCTCCACCACCTGACAACATTGTGCAGATTTTACGAAATCCCGGCCAGCACCAACCCTGCCGTACGACATTCATTTCAAAAAGGTTG
>JAKIUN010000026.1 GCA_021647505.1 Gammaproteobacteria bacterium | reverse complement strand
CTGAAAAAAAGCGGTTTTTTGCAGGTTTTCAGTGGAAGGCCTGCTTTATTATAGCTTTCTTCGCGCCAGGAATGGAGTGGTTTTTTATATTAAATCATGAGGTTGGATAGTTTTCGGGCGGGCACTAAATAGAGCCTTCCTGGTTTGGCGGACGCCCAATACGCCCACCGAGAATGATTTGTATAGCAATGGAGGCGGCAACGGTGCGATTATCCGCGCCGATCTTGGGGAACATCTGCTCCAGATGTTTATTCACGGTTCTTGGGCTCATTTCAAGAATTTCGGCAATTTCCCGATTGGTTTTGCCGTGCGCTAACCAAAGTAAAACTTCTGCTTCACGGTAGGTTATGGCCAGCTTCTGTTCCAGAATTGCCGGATCAATTTCAACATTGGGCGATTGAATTTTCAGAAGATATTCATCTTCCTCGGTCTGTTTGAAATAGTACACGGTCAGCACGGTATCCTGTTTTTTCAACGGCAAGGCCAAATCATGTCCAACCTGACCATTGGGTAACCAGCGGCTGAATCGTTCCTCCAGCCTTATTGAATCCGCTTCTGTTTGTGCTTGATCCAACAAGGTTTGAGCCTCTGGAGTCGCCCACAAAATATTCCCTCGATTGTCGATACAAAATACATATTGGCGCAGTGAATCCAGCGCCTTTTGTGCCTCCATCAACATGCGTGTGCTGTTGATATGCTGGCGGATACGTACCAGTAATTCTTCAGGATGGATTGGCTTGACAATGTAATCATTGCCCCCGGCATCAAATGCCTTGACGATATGTTCAACTTCACTGAGGCCGGTCATGAAAATAATCGGGATCAGCGGTAATCGTTTTCGAATCTCACTGGCACATTCAAAACCATCCATCACTGGCATGATGGCATCCATCAAAATAATATCGGGCGTAATTTTATCGAGGACATTCATGGCCTGTTGGCCATTGAGCGCTATCAGTACCGCGATACCTGCTTCGTCCAGAGCAAGATTGACCATGCTCAATGAATCCGGTGAATCATCCACAACCAGCACGGTTGTCTTGTCCTTAAATCTCTGCATCAGGATACCTTGCCATTGGATTCAGCCAATTCATCAATCATTCGAGTAATACTATCGAGATCACATTTATCTGTCAGGGCCCTTATCCTTGCAACCCAAGGTGATCGTGGATACTGTGATTCAAGCGATTCAGTGCACGCGATAACCCCATTCAAATAGCCCATACTGGCAGAATTTCTCAATGATTCAATGCTGTCCTGGTCTGGCTGAAATACCACATCATCGCCGCTGTTTCTTGTATCTATTTCTGAAACGGGTTGAACACTACGCCACTGCAAATTAAGACAACGCTGCAATTGTTCAAGTAATTTTTCAATTCGCACTGGCTTATTGATATAGGCATCAAAGTCCGTCTCTTTTTGCTGTAGTGTGGCATTTTCATACGGATCGGCCGAAAGGAGGATGATGGACTTTTCAAAACCACGCCGGCGGAGTTCTTCCAATAATTGCCAACCATTGACTTCAGGCATGTTGATGTCCAACAAGAACAAATCAATGGACTGAAGCCGCCCGTCTAACAGGGCAAATGTCTGTTCGGCCGACTCTGCCTGATGAACGACAAAGCCCAGCGGTTGCAATAAATCACGAATCAAGTGCCGATGACTGCTTTCATCATCCACAACCATGATGTGGCGGGGTTTCCCTTCATAGCCACAGATGTTGGCATGACCCTGACTGGCCGTAAGACGTTCAGACACACTCGGTAAAAAAAGACTCAGACAAAATTCAGTGCCTTGCCCAAGCTGGCTTTTCAGCTCAAGATTGCCACCCATCATTTCCACTAACAGGCGGCTAATGGACAAACCCAGCCCTGTACCACTAATCAGTTGAGTCTGTTTATTGTGCACCCGCTCAAAGGGCTCGAAAACCCTTGACTGGTCGTTCTCGGCAATGCCTATGCCGGTATCTCTGACGATCATGCGGGAAACCTGATTCCGGTAGGTGATTTGCAGCTCAACTTTACCCTCAAGCGTAAATTTTATGGCATTTGACAGCAAATTCAACAAAATCTGCCGTAGCCGTTTCTCATCGGTGGAAACAAATCGAGGCAGTTCCGCCTGACAATTAACAACAAAATCAATACCTTTATCCTTCGCGAGTGGCCGAAACATATCTTCAAGTTGCTGAATCAATAACTGCAGATCCACCGTATCCCGATGCAAATCAAACTTGTGTGCTTCGATTTTTGAAATTTCCAACAGACCCTCAATGACATCCGAAAGGTGTTCACTGCTGCGTCTTATCACCGATGATATTTTTTTGTTTTTTGTGTCCAGCCGGGCATCGGCCTCCATCAGCTGAGAATAACCAAAAATGGTGTTAAGCGGTGTCCTTAGCTCATGACTGACACCTGACAAATAGCGCGATTTTGCCTGGTTGGCCGCGTTGGCCGTATCACGCGCCTGCGCCAATTCTATCGCGGTTTGCTCGTGTGCCTCTGCTTCATTGGCCAGCAATTCCGCTTGCTGCCGTGTTTCATTGAGAGCGAAACGGGCACTTTGCTGGGCCAGCACATAAAGCCAGACCAAGACACCGGTGATCAACATCAAGAGGAAAAATACTTGCCATAATGCACCACTGATCAATATCAAATCAGCTTCTGTCTTGTTTTGCTGAGCATAAAAAACCACCGCGAGCAAGCCGGCGATAATGCCGGTGGTTATGAAGAACATACCCAAAAAATGTCCCGTGACAGAATTCAGTCGCTGGTAAATGAACGCCGGCAGTATCCGGCTGAACAGTGACGATGATTGTACCGATAGATGGGCATGCGGACGGCACTGATTACCACAACGGGAATCCAATGCACAGCACAATGAGCAAATCGCGCCATCATAACTCGGACACTGGCTCATATCTTCGTGATCAAAACAATTTTCACAAACCTGGCAACGTTGTTGTGTTGCCTCATGTGGCGACTCAGGCACGGCGTCTTCCTCCGCTTGACGACAAAGATAATACCGCCCCCGGGTGAGCCAGGCGATCAGCGGTACCGTAACAAAAGGAATCAGCAAGGATATGAAGGCGGCCAGGGCCTCTGCAAGCTCGCCAAAAAGACCCAAATTGGCGAGAATACCGGCGCAGGAGGCGATAAGCATCGATACCACACCTACTGGATTGATGTCGTACAGGTGACTGCGTCTGAACTCAATATGCGCCGGACTCAGGCCCAGCGGCTTGTTGATCACCAGATCCGCTACCACGCAAGCGACCCAGGCGACCACCAGACAGCCGTAGGTAATCAAAATGCTTTCAAAGGCCTGATAAAGTCCAAGCTCCATCAGCATCAATGCAATCGTCACATTGAACACCAGCCATACCACACGCCCCGGATGACTGTGCGTCAACCGTGAGAAGAAATTACCCCAGGCGATAGATCCGGCATAGGCATTGGTAACATTGATCTTCAACTGTGAAATGACCACAAAAATACCCGCCAGCCACAGTGCCATATCGGGATTTACCGTGATGTAATTGAATGCCACGGCGTACATATGTGCCGGGTCATCGGCCAAGGTGGGAGATAGGCCATGATTCAGGGCGAGCACCGCGAGGAATGAGCCGATAAACAGCTTGATGACACCGAATACCACCCAACCCGGCCCGGCGCCCACCACGGCCAGCCACCATTGGGTTTTATTCTGTTGGGTTCGCGGCGGTAAAAACCGTAAAAAATCGGCCTGTTCGCCATTCTGGGCGATCAGGGGGAAAATTACCGCTGCCGCCGCACCAAACAGCAGCAGTTCAAACCCCTGCTCTTCCCCGGCGGCAGAACCACCAAACGTAAGCCATTGCGAAAAGGCTTCAGACTCGTGCATGCCGATAAATACCAGCGGCAGAATTTGCAAAAATAGCCACAGCGGTTGTGTCCAGGCCTGAAAATGAGAGATACGCGTGATGCCGTGAGTCACCAGGGGGATCACCACGATGGTGCTGATGAAATAGGCCAGCGACATCGGAATACCCGTAGTCATATTGATGGCCATCGACATGATGGCCGCTTCAATGGCAAAGAATATAAAGGTGAATGAGGCGTAAATTAGTGATGAAACAGTGGAACCGATATAACCAAAACCGGCGCCACGGGTGAGAAGATCGATATCGATGCTATCGCGCGCGGCATAATAGGCAAGCGGTAATCCGGACAGAAAGATAATGCCTCCCACCACCAATATCGCCCACATGGCGTTGCTGAAGCCATAATTCAGGGTGATGGTGCCGCCGATGGCTTCCAGTGCGAGGAAAGAAATGATCCCCAGCGCGGTATTGGCAACCCAACCCGGAGACCAGCGCCGTGCATGTTTAGCGGTATACCGCAGGGCATAGTCTTCCAGTGTTTCATTGGCGACCCACTGATTGTATTCGCGCCGGATTCGTTGTGCGTCTTTATTCTTGTTCATCGAGATCTGTTACACCTATTGCATCGCCGGCACTGACCGCCATCTCGTGACGGCCAATCGCCTGGCTCAGATGAGCAAAGATAAGAAACGTGCACGCTCCTAAACACCGACATCACCAAGTCTACCGCAAACCCGCCAGATAGATGGCTCTAAACGGCCCAAACCCCTAGCCTAAACAGAATTTTTTTACCATGCGTCATTTGACGTACCTACCTATGCTACATGACGAATTCTTCCCCTGTGCATGCCCCGATAGACTAAAACCTCAAGAAGGCCGCCTGAACCGTTCACCTGCCTCATTTTCAGCGCTTTCCCTCGATATTTGTTGATCTCTCATCGGCCATTGACTGTCGCTACAGGAAACTCGAAATGCAAATAAAAAATGTAGTTGGGACGTCACTGCTTGTGGCGGGTTTTCTCGCCGTAAGCAGTGCACCGGTCTTGGCCGGTGGGAAAATCGTTATTAATGATACCCGCTGGGTCAGTTTTGGCGCCGGCATCCGTACCTCCATCAGCTCGGTGAGTGATGCCGCACCGGATGGTAGCAGTCGCGCCAGTAACTTTAACTTGGAAAACATGCGTTTGTATGTCTCTGGTCAAGCCAGTAAAGACTTCAAGTTCTATTTTGGCACTGACAAAATGTGGGGTGAATATGGCGTACTGGATGCCATCATCCAGTATGAGCCCGGCAAGGCATTCAATGTGTGGATGGGACGTATGCTGACCCCGGCCGACCGCATAGAAATGAATGGCCCGTTTTATAGCCTGACCTGGGGGCAGTATACCGTTCCTCTTTACCCATCAGACAACGACATCGGTAACGGCGCCAATGGCGCGGCAGGTACTTACGGCCGTGACGAAGGCATCACGGCCTGGGGTTCGCTGGGAAAATTTCAGTACGCAGTCGGCATATTCGATGGCTATAGCGGCGCTGAAAATCAAACGGATGCGCCCTTGTACGCAGCCCGCTTCGCCTACAATATCCTTGACCAGGAATCCAATCCCGGCTACTACACCAGCAGCACCTATTTTGGTAAAGGTGGCGATATCCTCACCCTGGCCTTCTCGATCCAGTCACAGGATGACGGCTATGGCACGATTACACAATCGGGCTCTTTCACGGGTTATGCCATTGATGGTTTATTTGAGAAACCATTGGGTGATGGCGCCGCAGTAACGGTCGAAGCGGAGTACAAGTCCTTTGACATCTCCACCGATGCGGCAACGCCGGTCTTTTCGATGTTTGACGGTGAAGCCTATTTTGCCAGCTTTGCTTATCTGATTGGCAATACCGGCGGCGCAGGGATGTATCAGCCCTATGTACGCCACACCAATAACAGCCCCTCGGTGGGTGCAAGCAGCTCACTGACCGAGATGGGTGTCAACTATATAATTTCCGATCATAAGCTTAAATTAAACCTGAATCTGACCAATGGCGATGCCAATGCCAGCGGCGCCAAAGGTGACGACACCACCGCCGTTACCTTCGGCATGCAATTCCAGATTTAAGCAGACGGCATATACAGAATTAGGAGAATAAATCATGATAAAAGCAACGCTGAAAAAACTGGCGCTGGCGACGGCAATCACCACGGTATCCCTGTCCAGCGCGGGCCTGTCCTGGGCCGAAGACACCATCAAGGTCGGCATATTGCACTCATTGTCCGGTACCATGGCCATTTCAGAAACCACCCTGAAAGATACCATGCTGATGCTCATCGATGAACAAAACAAGAAAGGCGGCCTACTGGGTAAAAAACTCGAAGCCGTCGTTGTCGACCCGGCCTCCAACTGGCCCCTATTCGCAGAAAAGGCACGCGAACTTATTTCCAAGAACAAGACCGATGTGGTTTTTGGCTGCTGGACTTCTGTTTCCCGCAAATCCGTACTGCCGGTATTCGAGGAACTCAATAGCATTCTGTTCTATCCCGTGCAATACGAAGGTGAAGAATCCTCGAAAAATGTATTTTACACCGGTGCGGCGCCGAATCAGCAGGCCATACCGGCCGTTGAGTATCTGATGGATGACATTGGTGTCGAACGGTGGGTTCTGGCCGGCACTGATTATGTCTATCCACGCACCACCAATAAGATCCTTAAGGCCTATCTCCTTGCAAAAGGCGTCGAGGAAAAAGACATCATGATCAATTACACACCTTTTGGTCATTCCGACTGGCAGTCCATCGTTTCCGATATCAAAAAATTCGGTAGTGCCGGTAAGAAAACTGCGGTGGTATCGACGATCAATGGTGATGCCAATATCCCCTTCTATAAGGAACTGGGTAATCAGGGCATTTCTGCTGAAGACATTCCCGTGCTTGCATTCTCGGTCGGTGAAGAAGAGCTTTCCGGCCTTGACACCAAGCCTTTGGTCGGCCACCTGGCTGCGTGGAATTACTTTATGAGCGTTGAGTCGGATGAAAATGAAGACTTCATCAGTGCCTGGAAGACATTCATCAAGGACAAAAAACGGGTAACCAATGACCCCATGGAGGCACACTACATCGGCTTCAATATGTGGATTAAAGCCGTTGAAAAAGCCGGTACCACGGATCCCACCGCCGTTCAGGAAGCACTGATCGGTGTCAGTGTGCCCAATTTATCCGGGGGTTACTCGGCAATGATGCCCAATCACCACATCACTAAGCCGGTACTGATCGGTGAAATTCAGAAAGATGGCCAGTTTGATATTGTTTGGGAAACCTCGGGGCTGGTGGCGGGTGATGCCTGGTCCGACTATCTGCCGGGCTCCAAGGATATGATTGCGGACTGGCGCACACCGCTGTCTTGTGGAAGCTACAATGTCAAAACGAAAAAATGCAGTGGCCAAAACTACTAGCCGTGATATTGACTGACATGAATATCGAAAAAATATAGTTGTATTTTCGAGTTTTTAGAGAGGGGGGTCATAGGCTGCAAATGAATGCATGGTTAATTCGCTTGTAGTTTATGCCCCCTTTATTTATGACATTTGTTAGATGTACCTTTTAGTTTGAAGCATTCAAAATGAGACCACATATGTCGCCATTTTCAATAGCAGCCCTGGTGAGAAAACCGATTTCACTATTGCTGTTTCTGTGCATGATCAGTGTCCCTGCGCCACAGGTTCTGGCCGAAGAAATACCCGACAATGATTTACTGGATGATGCCTGGAAAACGCTGCCCAGCAAAAACTACAACAACAAAGCCAAAGCCCTTGAAACCATCGCACGGCAAAACCCACCGCAAGCCCTTCCTGTCATGAAGGCCATGCTGGAAGGACAGCTGTATTACTCCAAACACGACAAGGCACTTTATTTTTTACAAGAAACCGGCGACAACTATACCTTTAGCCCCGTTTTTTCTGGTGAACAGATAAGCCAGGAAAACAGACGGGGCTTTAAGAAAGTAAAAGTCAATAACCGTCTGCGCAGTACCATTCGTCAACTGCTCGCGGTAATGCAGCTCAAGCACAAGGATGCTGACATCAGACTGGCGGCCGTACAGGAGCTTTTGAAAAAACCCGAGATTAGCGCCTCCCACCTGATTAAAAAGGCCGTGGAAAGTGAAACCGACAGCCGGGTAACCACCGCCATGCAAACGCTGCTGGCCGTCATTCAGCTTGAAAAAGGTGATGAAACCGAACAACGATCAGCCATTAAAACACTTTCCCAAAGCCTCAATTCTTCAGCCATGAACGCCTTGAGAGACTATCAGGCACCCACTGAGACGTTAAAAAATGCAGCCCAATCGGCCATCAAAAAGATCGATGATAAGCGTGATCTTTATGCCAAAGCTGAAACGATATTTTTTGGCCTAAGCCTGGGCTCGGTGCTGGCACTTTCGGCCATTGGCCTTGCCATCACCTTCGGTGTGATGGGGGTTATCAATATGGCCCACGGTGAACTCATGATGATCGGTGCCTACACAACTTATGTGGTTCAGCTATTAATGCCGAACAATATTGGCGCCTCGATACTGGTGGCCATTCCAGCGGCCTTTATTGTTGCCGGACTGGTGGGTATCGCCATTGAACGCAGTGTCATTCGTCATTTGTATGGCCGCCCACTGGAGACCCTGTTGGCCACCTTTGGTGTCAGTCTGGTATTGCAGCAAACCGTGCGTACGATTTTTTCGCCATTGAATCGTAGTGTCGAAACACCGCAATGGATGTCTGGCGCCTGGCAGATCAATGAAGTGTTAGCGCTAACCTGGAATCGTTTATACATCATTCTTTTCTGTCTGGCAGTGTTTGCGGCACTTATCATGGTGATGAAAAAAACCACCCTGGGCTTACAGGTTCGCGCCGTCTCACAAAATCGCAATATGGCGCGCGCCATGGGCGTACGCTCAACATGGGTTGATGCATTGACCTTTGGCCTGGGCTCCGGCATTGCCGGCCTGGCCGGTGTGGCATTAAGTCTACTGACCAATGTAGGGCCAAACCTCGGCCAGGCCTACATCATTGATTCTTTCATGGTGGTGGTATTTGGCGGTGTCGGTAATCTGTGGGGCACCTTGGTGGCCGGCATGAGCCTTGGGGTCATCAATAAACTGCTGGAGCCTTGGGCCGGGGCGGTGCTGGCAAAAATCCTGGTGCTGATTTTTATTATTCTGTTTATACAAAAACGTCCTAAGGGCCTGTTCCCTCAGCGCGGCCGGGCAGCGGAGGACTGATTCATGCTATTGATGAAGATTATAAGAAGTGACAAGCCTGGCACCTGGCTGCTGGCCATCCTGTTGGTCGTCAGCATTGTCGTGCCGGTATTGAATCTGCTGGTGCCGGAAAACAGCGCTTTTCACCTTTCCACCTACACCGTTACCTTGCTCGGCAAATATTTGACCTATGCCCTGCTGGCCCTGTCCGCCGATCTGGTGTGGGGTTATCTGGGCATTCTCACCCTGGGTCATGCGGCCTTTTTTGCCCTGGGTGGCTACGCCATGGGTATGTATCTGATGCGTCAGATCGGTGAACGGGGTGTTTATGGCGACCCCGTGCTACCGGATTTTATGGTCTTTCTCAACTGGCAGGAGCTGCCGTGGTTTTGGTATGGCTTCGACCAGTTTTGGTTTGCTGCATTGATGGTTATGGTGGTGCCCGGCATACTGGCCTATGTGTTCGGTTATCTAACGTTTCGCTCCCGCGTCACCGGTGTCTACCTGTCCATTATCACCCAGGCCATGACCTATGCACTGATGCTGGCCTTTTTTCGCAATGAAATGGGTTTCGGTGGCAACAACGGTCTGACGGATTTCAAGGATATTTTGGGTTTTGATCTGCGCGCAGACAGCACCCGCATTGCCCTGTTTTTGGCCTCGGCGGCGGCCCTGGCCATCGGTTATGTGTTGAGCCGGATCATCGTCAGCTCGCGTCTGGGCCTGGCCAGTGTCGCCATTCGCGATGCCGAAAGCCGCAGCCGTTTCTGCGGTTACCGGGTTGAAAATATCAAATTATGGGTTTTTGTCTTCTCTGCCATTATGGCAGGCGTTGCCGGTGCCCTGTATGTGCCACAAGTCGGCATCATCAATCCCGGTGAATTTTCCCCCCTGAATTCCATTGAATTACTGATCTGGGTCGCCATTGGCGGTCGTGGCACACTCTATGGCGCAATCATCGGCGCCATACTGGTGAACTATGCCAAGACCTATTTCACCGCTGCCATGCCCGAAGTATGGTTGTATGCGCTGGGCGCCTTGTTCATATTAGTTACCCTCTACCTACCCAAGGGCATCGTCGGCTTACGAAGCATGCGGAGAGAAAAGACATGAAAGCCATGCATATCTTGCGCGAGTTTTCACGTCGTGACCGGGTGTTTGATTTTCTGGTCAAGGCCGTTCCTCCCGAACTCGATGTCAGTCACAATATTATTTTATATCTTGAAGGTCTCAACAAAAGTTTTGACGGTTTCAAGGCCATCAACAATCTCAATTTGTATATCGAAACCGGTGAGTTGCGCTGTATCATCGGCCCCAATGGTGCGGGAAAATCCACCATGATGGATATCATCACCGGCAAAACCCGCCCGGACACGGGCCAGGCCTGGTTCGGTCAACGCCTGAATCTCCTGGAAATGGATGAACCGGAGATTGCCGAGGCAGGCATCGGGCGAAAATTCCAAAAACCCACGGTGTTTGAAAATCTCACGGTGTCCCAAAATCTCGAACTGGCCATGTCACAAGACAAGCGGGTCTGGCCGTTGCTGGTGGCAAGACTCAACGCGGAACAGCGTGAACTGATCGATGAAGTACTGACCATTATCGGCCTCAATGCGTTGGCGGCTGATCCGGCTGGAAAGCTCTCTCACGGTCAAAAACAATGGCTGGAGATCGGCATGTTACTAATGCAGAAGCCGGCCTTGCTGCTGGTGGACGAACCGGTGGCCGGCATGACTCACCAGGAAATGGAGCGTACCGCAGAGTTGCTCACGTCATTGGCCGGTAAGCACACGGTCATCGTTGTGGAACACGACATGGACTTTGTGCGCTCCATCGCACGTAAGGTCACGGTATTGCACCAGGGGGGTGTGCTGGCGGAAGGCAGCATGGCTGAAGTGCAATCAAATCCGCGGGTGATTGAAGTCTATCTCGGTGAATAAACCCGGCAAATGAGTAAAAAAATCACATGTTAACGATCCGTGGTCTCAACCAGTTTTACGGTCAAAGCCACACCCTGTGGGATATTGATCTTGACGTCAGTGAAGGTGAATGCACCTGCCTGATGGGCCGTAATGGTGTCGGCAAAACCACCCTGCTCAATTGCATTATGGGCGCCCTGCCCATTGCGTCTGGCGAGATCCATTATCGAGACATGGCCTTGCACTCCCTGCCTATGGAACAGCGGGCAAGACACGGCATTGGTTATGTGCCGCAGGGCCGGCAGATTTTCCCCATGCTGACCGTGGAGGAAAATCTGCAAATTGGCTTACCGGCCCGGCCCGACCGCGCACGCAAGATACCGGAATTCATCTATGAGCTGTTTCCGGTACTGAAAGAAATGCATCAACGCCGCGGCGGCGATCTGTCCGGTGGCCAGCAACAACAGTTGGCGGTGGGGCGTGCTTTGGTCATCGATCCAAAATTGCTGATTCTGGATGAGCCAACAGAGGGCATTCAACCCAACATCGTGGCGGAAATCGGCGACATCATCGGCAGACTCAACCGGGAAATGGGTATGACGGTTTTGCTGGTGGAGCAAAAATTACCCTTTGTAAAAAAAGTGGCCGATAAATTCTGTATCCTCGACCGTGGACGCCCGGTCGCCAAAGGCCAGGTAGATAAACTCTCCAAAGCATTGATCAAGGAATATTTGACCGTATGAATCCGGCGTCTTTGCTACAGGAGAAAAATACGACAGCCTCCGCCGGCTGGCTGGCACAACTGGAGCTGGGTTTTGCACAAAACAATTCATGCGCCCCCGTTTCACGCACCCAAATAAAGCACAGCCGGCACATTGGCCCGCTACGTGTGCAACGCCCCTTTTATCCCGAGGGAAACCTCGCACATGTCTATATTCTTCATCCGCCCGGTGGTGTGGTCGGCGGCGATCAACTGCAAATTACGCTGGAGGTTGCCAATAAGGCGCAAGTGCTGTGCACTACCCCTGGCTCCGGTAAATTCTATTTGAGTGCCGGCGAATGGGCATTTCTGCAACAAAGCTTCCGTATCAAGGCCGGCGCCAGCCTCGAATGGCTGCCGCAGGAAAACATTCTCTTTGCCGGCGCTCGCTTACGCGTCCGCACCCGCATCGAACTGGAAGATGACGCCGTCTTTATCGGCTGGGATATCAGTTGCCTGGGGCGTCCCGCCAGCCATGAACGATTTGACCACGGCGGCTTTGATTCCCGGCTGTCATTTTATCATAACCAGCAATTGTTACTGGTGGAAAACCAGCGCGTGCTCGACAAAAAAACCCTGTCCGCAGCAGCAGGCCTGCGTGGCCACCCTATACAAGCGACCCTGTTGGCCTTTCCCTGTAGCGAAGACCATCTTGAGTCGGTACGTGAATATCTGATTAAAAACGGCGCGTCGAAACGGCTGGGAGTCACACTTATCGATGGCCTGCTGGTGGTTCGTGGCTTGGGAAACAACGGCGAAAGCTTGAGGCAGAAGCTCACTGAAATCTGGCACATATTACGCCCAAAGCTGCTTGGCCGGTCAGCGCTACAGCCACGAATATGGGCAACGTAGAGTGACCGCCCACCAATTCTATTCTGTCCTGGTATCAATGGTGGGCAGTGCCCACCCTACACGAGCCCCACAGAAAAAACACAACCATTGTTTCGACGTATGTTTATAAACAGTACGCTGCTCAAAAAAAGGCAAATTTATGAATTTAACCCCGCGTGAAAAAGACAAATTGCTCCTGTTTACCGCGGCATTGCTGGCTGAACGCCGGCTGGCGCGCGGCGTCAAACTCAACTATCCCGAGGCCATAGCCTATATCAGCGCCGCCATTATGGAAGGCGCCCGTGATGGCAAGACGGTGGCCGAACTGATGAATGAAAGCCGTCAGATACTCAGCGTGGACCAGGTCATGGATGGCATCGCAGAGATGATTGATGAGGTGCAGGTCGAGGCCACTTTTCCGGATGGCACCAAACTGGTCACCGTACATCAACCGATTACCTGATTGCACAAGCATTGGAGAAACTGATGATTCCAGGCGAAATGAAGATCCGCGAAGGCACTATCGAGATCAATTCAGGACGCGCAACCTTGCGTATTGATGTCGCCAACACGGGCGACCGGCCGATTCAAATTGGTTCACATTATCATTTTTACGAATCCAACATGGCCTTGGAATTCGAGCGAGAAAAAACCCGTGGCTATCGGCTCAACATCCCAGCCGGCACCGCAGTGCGTTTTGAGCCAGGGCAACAGCGTAGCGTTGAATTGGTAAGCTTTGCCGGTAAGGGTATCGTGTATGGCTTTCAGGGCAAGATCATGGGGCCGCTGAATGACGCCTCGGGGGAGGCGCACTAATGGCAAGCATGAGCCGGCAGGCCTACGCGGAAATGTTTGGCCCTACCTGCGGTGACAAGTTACGCCTGGCGGATACCGAACTGTGGATTGAAGTGGAAAAGGACTTCACCACCTATGGCGATGAAGTCAAATTCGGTGGCGGCAAGGTCATTCGTGATGGCATGGGGCAATCACAGGCCGTCTCTGCGGAAGTCGTCGACCTGGTCATCACCAATGCGCTGATCATCGATCACTGGGGCATCGTCAAGGCCGACATTGGCATTAAAAATGGGCGTATCGCCTCCATTGGCAAGGCGGGCAACCCCGATGTGCAGGACAATGTCGATATTATTATCGGCCCCGGCACGGACGTGATCGGTGGCGAAGGCAAGATTATCACCGCCGGGGGTATCGACGCCCATATTCATTTTATCTGCCCACAACAGATCGAAGAAGCGCTGGCCTCGGGTATCACCACCATGCTCGGCGGTGGCACCGGCCCATCCAGTGGCACCAATGCCACCACCTGCACGCCGGGGCCTTGGAATATCCACCGCATGTTGGAAGCCGCCGAGGCCTTTCCCATGAATCTGGGTTTTATGGGAAAGGGCAATGCCAGTCTGCCCGATGCCTTGCATGAGCAAGTCGCCGCCGGCGCCATGGGCCTCAAGCTGCATGAAGACTGGGGCACCACGCCGGCGGCCATTCACAATTGCCTGAACGTTGCAGAAGTGCTCGATATACAAATAGCGATTCATACCGATACCCTGAACGAATCCGGCTTTGTGGAAGACACCCTTGCCGCCCTTGCAGGCCGCACTATTCATACTTATCACACCGAAGGCGCCGGTGGCGGCCATGCACCGGACATCATCCGTGCCTGTGGGCTCGACAATGTCCTGCCCTCCTCCACCAATCCGACGCGGCCTTATACCGTCAACACCATTGATGAACATCTGGATATGCTGATGGTGTGTCATCACCTCGATGCCGGTATCGCTGAAGACGTGGCCTTTGCCGAATCCCGCATTCGCCGCGAGACCATCGCCGCCGAAGATATCTTGCATGACTTGGGCGCTTTTTCGATGATCTCCTCCGATTCACAGGCCATGGGCCGGGTCGGTGAAGTCATCACCCGCACCTGGCAAACCGCACATAAAATGAAAGTACAGCGTGGTGCACTGAAGGGCGACAGCACGGACAACGACAATAACCGGGTGAAACGTTATATTGCAAAATATACCATCAACCCGGCCATTACCCACGGCATCGCCCACGAGGTCGGTTCAGTGGAGGTGGGCAAACTGGCCGATCTGGTACTGTGGTCACCGGCCTTTTTCGGTATCAAACCCGCACTGGTTATCAAGGGGGGACTGATCGCCCAGGCGCTGATGGGGGATGCCAATGCCTCAATTCCCACACCACAGCCAGTGCACTCCCGCCCCATGTTCGGCAGTTTCGGCAAGGCTCTGGATTCAACCAGTATGACTTTTGTTTCCGCTGCGGCCATGTCCGCTGGCATTGTTGAACAACTGGGATTACAAAAAAAAGTGGCTGTGGTAAAAAACTGCCGTAATGTCAAAAAACAAGACTTGATCCACAACAGTTACACGCCGCACATCGAGGTCAATTCACAGACCTATGAGGTACGTGCCGATGGTGAACTGCTGACCTGTGAACCCGCCACTGTACTACCCATGGCGCAACGTTATTTTTTGTTTTAAACCATGATTGAACTGACACACATTATTGCTGCGAGAGTTAATCCATGTGGCACTATCGATGGCCGGCTGACCCTGCCCATCGAACAGCGGGTGCGCAGCCGCCTGCGCGCCAGTCTGGATGATGGCCGCGACGTTGGTCTGTTTTTGCCCCGTGGCACCTTGTTGCGGGGCGGTGATCGACTCGGCAGTGATAACGGACTGGTTATTGAACTGATCGCTGCAGTCGAAACCGTTTCCACCGTCCATTGCCATAACTCCACCCTGCTGGCCCGTGCGGCCTATCATCTGGGCAATCGCCACGTTCCTCTGCAAGTGGAACAGGGTTGGCTACGTTACCAACACGACCATGTGCTGGATGACATGTTGCGACAAATGGGTCTTGCGCTGGTTGTTGAGCAAGCCCCCTTTGAACCAGAGGCCGGCGCCTATCAACAGGCCGCTGAAGGCCACCATCATTCACATAACCACGAATAAGGAGCATCCCATGAAAGCTTGGAACAAAATACTGCTTACCCTTGGCGCAATCCTGACATCTCCATTGGCACAGGCACATGACAACAGTCTGTCAACGGGTCTGCTTGCCCACGCCTGGGCCCACGGTGTTGAAATAGCGGGCACAGGCACAGGGCTCATTCTTGGGATTTTATTCATCGCCGCCCTGCTCATCGGTCTGTTCAACCGGTTGGCAGGCGCACGCTCCGCACGCCTGCGGGCAACAACAGCAAACCATGCCTGACATGGGTTTAGCCAACCCCAGCCTGCCAGGCCTGCGTTTACTGCAGTTAATCAGCCCGAACCTGCCGACCGGTGCCTTTACCTATTCGCAAGGGCTGGAATGGGCCGTTGAGTGCGGCTGGATACAAAACAAAGCGGACACCCGTCACTGGTTGAAGTCCGTATTGGACGACAGCCTGCAAACCCTCGAACTACCCCTGTTAGTCCGGCTGTTTGCTGCCGTGAAAAATAACAATCACGAGGATTTCCAATATTGGGCTCAATGGCTGTACGCCAGTCGTGAGACCTCCGAGCTACGCAACGAAGAACAGCAGCGGGCACGGGCCTTGTTAAAGGTATTGCAACAACTACCCGACAGCCACGACTGGCCGCAGCTGGAAAACTGGCGCCCCTCTCTCTTGTGTTGCCAACTCTCAGCTTATGCATTGGCCGCACATCATTGGCGGATTCCCTTACAGGATTTACTCACGGGTTACACCTGGAGCTGGTTGGAAAACACGGTTGCGGCCGCCATCAAGCTGGTGCCGTTAGGACAAACCGAAGGCCAGCAGCTCTTGTACCAATTCAGCGCAGAAATTAGCGCCACCGTTGAGCATGCCACCACACTTGAGGATGATGCCCTCGGCACCAGCACGCCGGCCCAGGCCATTGCCAGCAGCCTGCATGAAACCCAGTACAGCCGTTTATTCAGATCCTGACCCGGACATTGCATGAATCTGTCTGTCATGAAATATTCGAATCACATCAAATAAGGAATAAAATATGCACTCAAAGGCCCCCTTACGCGTCGGTGTCGGTGGTCCGGTCGGCTCCGGCAAGACCGCCCTGCTTGAGCAATTGTGCAAGGCCATGCGCGATGATTACAGCATCGCCGTGGTCACCAATGACATCTATACCCGCGAAGACCAGCGCATCCTCACTGAAGCACAGGCACTGGAAGCAGAGCGCATCGTCGGCGTAGAGACCGGTGGTTGCCCGCACACCGCTATTCGCGAAGATGCCTCCATGAATCTGGCCGCCGTTGAGGATCTGTCCCAGAAATTTCCGGATCTCGACATCATCTTTATCGAAAGTGGTGGCGACAATCTCAGTGCAACCTTCAGCCCGGAACTGGCGGACCTGACGATTTATGTCATCGACGTTGCTTCCGGTGAAAAAATCCCGCGTAAAGGCGGCCCTGGTATTACTAAGTCTGACCTTCTGGTCATCAACAAGATTGATCTCGCCGAGATGGTGGGCGCATCCCTGGAGGTAATGAACACCGACAGTCAGCGCATGCGTGGTCGCAAGCCCTTTGTCTTTACCCAGCTAAAAAGCCGCGAAGGTCTGGATGTTGTGATTGATTTTTTAATCCGTGAAGGGATGTTAATGACTGGGGATCAAACCACCTTGCCTGCCCAAGAAACGCGCATGCCCCTTAATTCTACTTTGTCAGATTAGATATCAATAAAATTATGGCGTTACGGTTTTAAGGCCACGGTAGGGTGGGCATGTTTTTTGTGCCCACGCGGTTGGCGCATATTCCCCGAGGGTATGAAAAACCCGCCTGCCCCATCAGGTTTCCGTGGGGAGTCCTCGGCGATTAAAGCTGGTTGCTCACACCATGAAGAACATGGAGAGCGTGAAGTATCGCAAGCTTTGCCCTGTGAACCTTTATGCGCTTCATGTTCTTCATGGTGTAAGTCGTTACGAAATAGGCATTAAATCCGTAACGCCATAATTTCGTTAGTCCCGGTTAAAGGTTAAAACCACCGCCTTTAGGCGGTCGGATTTATCGGCGATACTGGCCGTTGCCCTGATGAAGGGGGGTGGGGCATGGAATACCGCGACGGTGGTCATGCCGTTTACAAGACTCAGTATCATTCTGTATTCGACTCGCTATACCGCTCTGCGGTGTGGTGCAGGAAAGCCAGGCTAATCCACCAAGGTGGAGGTGGCGCTGAGCGCCACGGGATGTGTGACACCGCAGGGCGGTATCACAAGTTCGGTTGATGATAACTTCAGAACTGAAGGCGAAACGGATCTTTCGACCCGTATCCGGACTTTCAGTCCGTAATACCAACCCACCAGCTTTAGCGGGTGGTGGTTGAGTGATATCTAATATGACAAAGTGGAATCAGGCAACGCACTGAAAGTTCCACCACGGCAACCACCCTGACCAGGGAGACAATCACACTTGTTGCCTTTTGGCTCGCTGATCTGATCGGCGCTTATTGCGTTCATCGAGGTTCTTCAGGAATGACTTCAGCGCCTGCTCACCCCATTCTTTTGCCTCGGATTCGGTAGAAAATCCGTCCTGCCCTTTGGAAACCATCGCCTTCTTGGAAGTCACCCGGCGGGTGATTTCGGCACGCCAACCGGCAGTGGTCTGCACGACCCGATAGTCGTATTTCTTCGCTTTCGCCATGTCACATCCTGAGATTTAAAAATCATTGAAATGATAGGGTTATTGAGGTAGATCGTATTCCAATGCCATTAAGTTAACAAAATTACGACTGTTTTGTAGGTTGGCGGTGAGCCTGCGAACCCCAACAAAACCAACCATGTTGGGGTTCCTTCGTCACCACCAACCTACAACAAGCTGGATCTCAGGCTTAACTTAATGGCATTGGGTGGCACCCGTGAACAATCTGGACATGAACCGGCGGAAACAGCCTGCATTGTACCGCACTACACCGGCATTCTCATTATGAAAAATGGTGACACTGATAGTGCTTGTAGTGCCTGATGCGCCAATCAATACCGTCCATCTATAAACTTTACTTGCCAGGCTGCCGATGGAATAGCCGATCCTTGCCAGATATCGATAACTGTGCAAACAAGGACACGGATGCCATGAGCCTGCGAAGTAAAATCATTGCCATTACCCTGATTGCCACCACCTTGATGGCATCGCTGGTGTACTTTGGCTTTGAAACCAAATCGCGCATCCTCCGCGTTGAAGCACAGTGGCATGAGTTCAATGAATATGCCGCCAAAAGCAACTACGCACTGGCCAGAATCAGTACCCATTTTGGTTATGGTGGATTTATCCATTATTTCAAGAATTACATCCTTCATCAGACAGACGATCTGCTGCCCAAGATTGAGGAAAATCTACACGAAACCTATCACGCCATTGAGGAGTATCGCAGCCTGTCCCGATCAGATGAAGAAACACAGGCACTGGAAAAGCTGCTTCATGTCGTCAACATCTATCGATCAAAATATAGGTTTGCCCGCAAACTCATTGCTGAAGGCAACACACCCCGCGAGGTCGAAATCCATGTACAGGTCAACGACACCCCAGCCCTAACGGCGATTGATTTTCTGACCCATAATGCCCTTGAGCAGAGCCGGAAACGTGAATGGGAAACCGGTATGCAGTTGGCCGCGACCATCAGCTTCATCGACCTGGCGTCGCTGCTGATTCCAATCATCGCCCTGGTTGCCGGCCTGCTGATCATCATCATGCGCCGGATCATGGAAGCGAATCAAAATACCACCGCTGCCAAGGCCTACGCCGAATCACTGGTGGAGGCCGCCCCCGATGCCTGGTTGATCGTGGATACGGGTGGATACATCAGCGGCGTCAATGCCCGAACCGTGTCCATGTTCGGTTATAGCAAGGAGGAAATGCTGGGAATGAAGATCGAATCCCTGC
This sequence comes from Gammaproteobacteria bacterium, assembly GCA_021647505.1. Lineage (GTDB taxonomy): Bacteria > Pseudomonadota > Gammaproteobacteria > SZUA-152 > SZUA-152 > DRQN01. Next base: position 26,724 of record JAKIUN010000026.1, on the reverse strand, counting down.
TGCCCTCCCGCTTGCGGCACCAGCACGTCGGTCAAAGGACGGCCTTCTTTACCAATCTACAGCCCCGACCCATCGACAAAAGTGGTGATCTCATCGCCATATCGAAGGAGGGTCGGGAATTTCCCGTCGAGATTTCTCTCAGCCACACCCAAAAAAATGGCGCGTCACTGGCCATTGCCGCCATGCGGGATGTGTCGAAAAAACGCAAGGCCGAGCAACGTCTTCGCCTCACCCAGCAGGTGTTTGAAATTACCGCAGAACCCATTCTCATCACTGACAGTGAGAAACATATCCTCGACATGAATGATGCCTTCTGCCACCTGACGGGTTACAGCCGCGAGGAACTGATGGGGAAAACACCGATGATGCTGAGTTCGGGACAACATGATGCGGACTTTTACCCGTCCATCTGGCAGTCACTGGAAAGCAATGATCACTGGCAGGGCGAAGTCTGGAATCGTCACAAGGATGGCGAGGCCCGCCCGAACCTGGTCACCATCAGCAGCGTCAAGAACAATAGCGGCCAGACAACCCATTTTGTCGCCACCTATTCGGATATCAGCAGCCTGAAGGAAAATGAAGACCGCCTGGAATTGCTCGCCCACTTCGACCAATTGACCAGCCTGCCCAACCGTATGCTGTTCCATGACCGTTTGCGTGGTGCGCGTGCGCGTGCTCATCGCAACCAGACCATCGTCGCCGTCATGTACGTCGATCTGGATGGTTTCAAGGCCGTCAACGATACCCTGGGACACGCCGCCGGGGATCAGGTACTGGGCAAGGTAGCGGCGCAGTTACGCGCCTGTGTGCGTGAGGACGATACCGTCGCCCGTCTTGGCGGGGACGAGTTTGCCGTGCTGTTCAATGGACTGGAGGACGCCGCTCTCATCGAACAACTGGCCGAACGCATCGTCAACAGCCTGAACATCAGCGTGGACTGTGAGCATGGCCCGCTGCAGGTCAGCGGCAGTGCCGGTATCAGCATCTATCCGCTGGATGGAGAAAGTGAGGACAGCCTGCTGGAACGCGCAGATCAGGCCATGTACGAGGCCAAACGGCGCGGAAAACGTCAGTACTGTTTCTATCGCGACATCAAAAACAACCTGGGCTAAGTTCGCCGCTATGCCCTACTTCATCAAATCGACACGCTTGCCCTGTTCACGCAGGCGATCTGCGCGCACATCGATATAACGCTGAAATTCCGGTTCATCGAGATAGGCCTCTGAGGCCACATAGTCCAGTATCGACTGCACATGAAAGGCCTTCAGGTAGGCCTCGGCGCGGAACACCTCGTTGCCCGACTTATCCAAAAACAGCAGTGACGGCGTGTAGTTAATGTTCAGTTTTTTCGCCCACTGGCGGGCACTGAGGGATTCTCCGCGCGGCGTTTTCAACTTTTCATCCGACCACATATCCACCTGGAAAACATCAAAACGCGCAAGCTGCTCACGGGTCTCCGGGCGTTTGAAGATGTCTTGATGCAGCTCATCGCAATGGGGGCACAGTTTCTGCTCGAACAGCACCAGCCGGTAACCACTACTGGAACGAGGCGCGGCCGTCAGCTGATCCAGTGGCAGGATAAATGCCTCGTGGTGCAGTTTGCCGCTGACAGGCGCCGCCTTAAGCCGCTGATAATACTCGGCAAAACGCTCCTTTTTTTCGCCGTGTTGCGCAACATATGCCAGCGCCGCCTTGAACTTGGCGGGCTTGTAATAGCCGTTCACGCGCAAGGCAACCTGACCTTGCTCATCGAGAAACAGCATTGTCGGCGTAAACATGACGCGCATCTTCTGGGCGAACGCCTTTTCACTCAGGGTCTCACCATCCAGCCAGGTCACCTCGCGGTCACCCCACATGTTGATCGCCAGCACATCCACCGTGGCGCGCGCCTTGTCAACGATATCCTGCTGGGTAAGGTTAACTTCGATAAGCTTCTTGCAATAGGGGCAGCCATCCTGATGAAAATAGAGTACCAAGCGCTTGTTCTCCGCCGTGGCCTCGGCGATATCCTCGGCAATATCCATAAAGGAATTCTTGAACCAGACCGGCAACTCAATAGAGCCGGGATTGGTCATGTCTTCATTCAGCTCTCCCTCTTTCAGTCCCGCCATCGCGAGCGGCAAAACAGCCAGCAATAACAAGCCCAATAACCCTTTTCGTAACATTGCATTCCCCTCGGTGATGCCATGACGAAATCATGCGACCACCACTGCCGTTATGGTAACCGCTAACGTCAAAAATCATTTCAGTAACACAGACAATAGATCAGGCCAACACGATTCCCAAGCAACAGACTCTGAAAACAGACAAATGGCCAGCACAGAAGACACCTTTCCGCCGCATCTACCGGCAAAAACCTGCCAACAATTTGACACAATCCTGACGCTCAATACATATAAAGCATGTAACTCATTGAATGCACGTCTTTTCATGAAATCCGCAAAGAGCTGGCACACTTTTCGCTAGTCATGATACAAGAATTTGATACAAGAGCTGCCCAAGATGCTGAGACCAACAATGATAACCACTGGAGAAATCACCATGCCACCCATCGGTAATACCGGGAATCTGGTGTCACTGTTTGAAGAAAACATATTTGATGAGACGCAGACGGATATCAGTCAGCTGCTACAGCTTTCCAGCCAATTGCAGACCAGCCTGGATATCGACAGTATTCTCACGGCGTTCAGCGAGGACATCCAGTCCATGGTGGCACACGATCACCTGGGCTACGGACATGAGGAACAGGGAATCACCTTTAGCGTTGGTAAGAGCGCCCGCCACAAGCTGTCCTATCAGCTGACAGTCAACGATGAGGACTTGGGGACGCTGCTCATCAGCCGCCGCCGCAAGTTCAAAGCAGAAGAAAGTCGGCAACTGGAAAACCTGCTCTGCGCGCTGTTGTATCCGTTACGCAATGCCCTGCTCTACCATTCTGCCCTGACCGCTGCCCACAAAGATCCACTCACCGGCATCGATAACCGCGCAGCTCTCAACGAAGTACTGGATCGGGAAATCGAGCTGGCTCATCGCCACCAGCGTCCACTGGGCATGATCGTCATCGATATCGACCACTTCAAATCCATCAATGACACCTATGGCCACTCGATTGGCGACTCTCTGCTAAAGGCCATGGCCAATTGCGCGGAAAACACCATTCGCTTGTCGGATCAGCTGTTCCGCTACGGTGGTGAGGAATTCGTGGTTCTGTTGCCGGAAACCGATGACAAGGGCGTCAAACGGCTGGCCGATCGTATTCGTCGCAATGTCGCCGAGATGGACTGTGCCTGCGAGGGCAAGCACATCAAGATGACGGCCAGCTTTGGTGTCGCGACTCTGCGTAAAGACGAGGATGGAAAGGCGCTCTTTGCACGTACTGATCAGGCCCTGTATCAGGCCAAGAAAGATGGCCGTAACTGCACGCGTATCGCAAAATAATCCACGCCACCTTCAACAACTTCAGCCCGCCGTCAGACAGTCCGTCGCCAGCGAACAGGTTGCGCACAAAGGCCGCTTCCTGCATGCATGCTTGGCGTGCCGCACGATAAGGGCATGATATTCATTGAATAGCGCAACATCCGTCGGCAAGGCCGTCTCAAAGATGGATCGCAGGGTTTCATAGCCCAGTTTCTCATCCACAAGGCCAAGACGAGAAAACAGACGCCGGGTATAGGCATCGATGACGAAGACCGGTCGTTCGAAGGCGTACAGCAATATATCGTCTGCCGTCTCCGGCCCCACCCCGTTCACCGACAGCAGGCCGTGACGCAGTTCATCGGTCGGCCTCTGGCTCAATGCCTTGAAACCACCCTGGGCGAGATACCAGCGGCAGAAATTCTGCAAGCGTGTCGCCTTGATGTTGAAATAGCCGGATGGCTTCAGCCATGCCGCCAACCGGTCGTGCCCACAGCCGGCAATCACCTCGGCCGCCAGCACATCGTTTTCCTGCAAATTGGCAATGGCCTTTTCCACATTGCCCCACGCCGTATTCTGCGTGAGTATCGCACCCACCATGACCTCGAAGGGGGTCTCCCCCGGCCACCAGTGTTGGCGGCCATAGGCTGTCAGTAAGTGGTCAAATACCTGCTGCAACGACATTGGGTAACCTTTGACCATCGGAACACCCTTAGGAACGGGCTATGCCTGCGAAAAACAACAAAAAACAATGACTCTGTGGGAGCGCAGTCTGTTTTACTCAGATTTCGGCACCGAGCCGGGTACGCATAGCCTCAATATCTCCCACCGTATCCACCCCCGCAGGTGGCGTCTCAACGGCCTCGGCCACATGAATGCGCTGGCCATACCAGAGGGCGCGTAGTTGTTCGAGGGATTCCATCTCTTCCAGATGGCAGCTTGGCCAGTTGACGTACTGACGCAGGAAACCGGCGCGATAGGCGTACAGGCCAATGTGCCGGTAATGCTCCGAGCGAGCCGGCAACGCCTCGGTGGTACTGGCGAAGGCGTCGCGATCCCAGGGAATCGCCGCACGGCTGAAATACACCGCCATGCCTTCGGCATCCATCACCACCTTCACTGCATGGGGGTCGAACAGCTCGGCGGCGGTGGTGATACGGCTGCACACCGTCGCCATGCCGGCGGCCGGGTGCGCCAGCAGATTATCCGCCACCTGGTCTATCACCGCCGGCGGCATCAGCGGTTCATCGCCCTGCAGATTGACGACGATCTGCCCGTCATCAAGGCCCAGCTGATCCACCACCTCGGCAAGGCGATCGGTGCCGGAGCGGTGTTTACTTGATGTCATGCACACACGCGCGCCGAAACCCTCGGCGGCAGCCTGCACGCGGCTGTCATCGGTGGCAATGATCACTGTCTCGGCGCCACTTTCCTGTGCGCGTTCGTGCACATGCTGGATCATGGGTTTTCCGGCGATATCCAGCAACGGCTTGCCCGGCAGGCGCGTGGCCGCATAGCGGGCGGGGATGACGACACAGAAACTCACGGGGTGGTTCTCATCTTGAATTCAAATGCGCTTGCCACAGAGGCACAGAGAACACGGAAAAAATCGTTAATGTTCTTCTCTGCATTCTCTGAGCCTCTGTGGCAACAGCTATTTCGCAACCTCAGGCCACCTCTTCGTCCGGCGCCAGCACCCGCGCTTCGTCTTCCAGCATTACTGGAATGTCGTCACGGATCGGGAAGGCCAACCGATCCCCTTTGCAGATCAGTTCCTGGGCCTTCTTGTCATACACCAATGGGCCCTTGCAAAGGGGACAGACCAGAATATCCAGCAGTTTCTTATCCATGTTTTTTTCCTATCAGGCGTAACAATCGTTGGGGAACACGCTCGTCGAGCTGCGCATCCACCGGCAGGTACCAATAATGGGCCTTGGCGAAGGCCTGGCATTTTACCGCATCCTTTTCCGTCATGAGTACCGGCAGTTCATCACCGAAGTCGAGATCCCCGGCGCGGAAGGGATGATGATCCGCAAAGGGATGTTCAATCACCCCGAGCCCGTGGCTGGTCAGCAACTCAAAAAAGCGCGCCGGGTTACCAATGCCGGCGACGGCATGCACACGCTGGCCGGCAAACTGCTGCAACGGCCGGATATTCTCCGCATGCTGCAAATTGCACAGGCTGGCGGGCTGTAGGTGCATGGCGTATTCACGCGGCCTGGCAGTGCCGTTAACGATAACCAGATCCACAGATCGCAGGCGCCGCACCGGCTCGCGCAGTGGCCCAGCGGGCAGGCAGTAGCCGTTGCCAAAGCGCCGCACGCCATCGACCACGGCAATCTCCACATCGCGGCCCAGTCGATAATGCTGCAGGCCGTCGTCACTGATGATGATGTCGCAATCGGCATATTCCAGCAGGGCCCGTGCCGCCGCCAAGCGATCCGGGCCAACCGTCATCGGACAACGGCAACGGCACGCCAGCAGCACCGCCTCGTCACCCACCATAGCCGGGTCACTGTCCGCCCGAACAGGCTGGGGCCAGTGATCCGCGCCACCGCCGTAGCCCCGGCTGATAATACCGGGACGATAACCTTCCTTGCGTAACAGCGCCACCAGCCAGGTCACCATGGGCGTCTTGCCGGTACCGCCGACATTGATGTTTCCCACCACAATAACTGGCACGGGAAGCCGCACCGTTTTCAGCAAGCCGGCACGGTAGGCCCAGCGGCGACCCAGAGCTACGGCACAGAACAACCACGACAGCGGCAACAACAACAGAGTCAGCGGGGTGGTGCGATACCAGTGTGACTCAAGGCCATTCACGGGATGCGTCGCCTGTCGGGTCAATCGGCACTGGCAGACGAGGTGTCGTTGAACTGCATGTGATACAGGGCCGCGTAATCCCCCTCCGCTGCCAACAAATCGGCATGACAACCGGACTCGACGATGTGCCCGCCACGCAACACGAGAATTCTGTCGGCACCTTCCACGGTGGAAAGGCGATGGGCGATCACCAGAGTGGTACGGCCCTTCATCAGCACACTCAAGGCGGCCTGAATGTGGCGCTCGGACTCGCTGTCCAGCGCCGAGGTCGCCTCGTCCAGAATCAGGATCGGCGCATCCTTGAGCAATGCGCGGGCAATGGCGATGCGCTGGCGCTGGCCACCGGAGAGCAGTACACCCTTATCACCCACCAGGGTATCCAGGCCCTGCGGCAGCTCGCGGATAAACTCCATGGCATGCGCCGCCTCAGCGGCGCGAGTGACTTCCGCTTCATCGGCGCCGGCCAACGCCCCATAGGCAATGTTGTTGCCGATGGTATCGTTGAAGAGAATGATGTCCTGGCTCACCAGGGCGATCTGCGCACGCAGGCTGTCGAGGGCCAGCGCCTGGATCGGAATACCGTCGAGGCTGATCTCACCACTGTCCAGATCATAAAAACGTGGTAACAAGCCTACCAGGGTCGACTTGCCACTACCGGAGCGGCCGACAATCGCCACCACCTGCCCCGCCTCGGCGCTAAAACTCACATCATCCAGCACTCTGCCCTTGGTCGGGTCATAGGTAAACATCACATTGCGGAATTCGATCCGCCCCTGGTGGCTGCAGTCGATGTGCTGCGTGCCGGTATCTTTCTCTCCCCCTTCGTCCAGCAGGGAAAAGACACTCTGCGCCGCAGCAATACCCTGTTGCACGATGGACTGAATCATGGTCAGGCGTTTCATCGGCGGCAGCAGCAGCATGCTGGCGGTGACAAAGGCCATGAAGGTGCCAACACTCAAGGATTCAAGCATGGCATCCGAAGTGGCAATGAATAAGATCACCGCCAGCCCCGAGGCGCCGAGAAACTGCGAAATGGGCACACTCAGGGCACTGGTGATGGCCATCTTCATGTTCTGCGCGCGGTTATACTCATTGGCCTCACCAAACTGCCTTTCCTCGTAGGCCTGGCCACCAAAGATTTTCACCACGCGATGACCCTCGGTAATCTGCTGGGACAGCTGCGATACATCACCCATGGAATTCTGAATGCGCTTGCTGATGCGGCGGAAACGCTTGCTGATGAATACCACCAGTACGGTGATCAATGGGCCGAGAAACAGAAACACCGCCGCCAGCCTCCAATTGGTGTAAAACATGAAGCCCAGCAGACCGAGGATGGTCAGGCTGTCCCGCACCACGACGGTCAACGCCGAGGTAGCCGCCGAAGCCACGCGTTCGACGTCATAGATCAGTTTCGAGGTCAGCTGACCGGCGGCGTTGTTGTCGTAAAAGGCCGTCGGCAGACGCATCAGTTTGGCGAACATCTGCTGGCGCAGGTCGTGGACGATGTTGCGCCCCACCCGTTGCATACCGTAATTGGCGACAAAACTGGCGAGGCCGCGAACCATAAAAATACCCAGCAAGGCCCAGGGAATCCAGCGAATCACCGCCGGATCTTTGTCGACAAAAGTGCCATCCAACATCGGTTTCATCAGCCAGGCAAAACCGGTCTCGGTGGCGGCCACCACGGCCATGCCGAGAATGGCGAACAGCAGGATCGGCCAGTCGCGCCAGGCATAGCCCAGCAGGCGCCGGTAAATCTGCCCCGGCGTCTGTTGCTGTTCGGCCAGATTAACCGGTAGCTGTGTGGGGGAGACGGAAGACATAAATGTAATGCGGAAACCGCTATTTTTCTTCGTTGGACTTGACGGTGGCAAAGTTGAGATGCACAAAGCCCAGTTGACGCGCCGCGTCCATGACCGTGATCACGGCCTGGTGGGGAGTCTGTGCGTCAGCGCTGAGAATGATCGGTGGTTCCTTGTGCTCACCCGCCATTTCCTGCATGGCCTTTTTCAGTGTCTCGATCTTGGAATTGATGACCCGCTTGCCGTTAACGTAAAAAGTGCCCTCGGCATCGACAGTCACTTCTAATGCAAAGTCATCTGCGGGCACCACGTTGGCGGCCGCCTGCGGCAGCACGATCTCGATCTCGGATTCTCGCTCAAACGTCGTGGAGACCATGAAGAAGATCAGCAGCAGGAATACCACATCGATCAACGGTGTAATGTTGACGTCCAGCTCTTCCTTGCGCCCGGAAGCGATGTTCACGGCGCGGAATCCCCTGCATCACTCTCGCGTTCACCATGAATCACTTCGATCAGCTTGATGGCCTCCTGCTCCATATAAACCACCAGACCATCGATGAGACCGCGGAAATAGCGATAAAACATCAGACTGGGAATGGCCACAGAAAGCCCCGCCGCCGTGGTGATCAGCGCCTCGGAAATACCGCCGGCCAACACCGCCGGATTGCCCACGCCTTGCGAGGTAATCACGCTGAATACCTTGATCATGCCAATGACGGTGCCCAACAGGCCCAGCAGCGGCGTAATAGCAGCGACGGTGCCAAGGGAATTGAGGTAGCGTTCCAGCTCGTGCACCACGTGGCGACCGGTTTCTTCGATGCTTTCCTTCATCACCTCGCGGTCGTGTTTCATGTTCGCCAGGCCCGCAGCGAGGATACGCCCCAGTGGTGACCCTTTACGCACGCTTTCGATCTGCTCCGGGGTCAGTTGGCCCTTGGCATGCAGGTGCCAGATCTGCGCCACCAGATGCTTGGGGGTGATGCGCTTGCGCTGTAGTGACCACAGTCGCTCACCAATGATGGCCAGGGCAATAATGGAACAGAGAATGATCGGCAGCATCAGCCAGCCGCCGGATTGCACGATCTCGAACACGTTGGATTTCCCTTGCTTTCAGATTGGGCGTTACTGTAACAGAGACGCCGTTTAGCCGGAAGATTCCGTGCACGGGCTCATGTTTTCTTTTCGCCACAGTCAGGTGGGCAGCACCCACCAATGACATGCAACCAAAGCTCACCAAGAATTTCCCACCAGCGATGCAGAGAAACCCATTGAGCGTAGGAGCGGGCCATGCCCGCGATGGCTTTGTGAGACTGTCGACTCTGTGGGAGCGGCTTCAGCCGCGAAGAAAATAGGCTTCATTCGCGGCTGAAGCCACTCCCACAGATTGTTGTTTTTTGTTGCTTTCGCGGGCATGGCCCGCTCCTTGTATTTGCGGTTTGCCGCTGTGGAAAAATGTTATCCGCCGGATTCATCCGGCAACCTGTGCCAATAGCGCCGTGCGGATTGCCGCCAGGTGTCCAGCAAACGAAGCCCCCCTGGTTCACCAAGACGAAAACGAATCGCCCCGTGGCTGGCGCTGTCAAGCAGGCGGATACCCCGTTGCCGGTAACGCTCGACAATGTCGGCCTTGGGATGACCATAGCGATTACGATAGCCCACCGGAAACAGGGCGAACTGCGGCGCCACGGCATCGATAAAGGCCTCACTGGATGAGGTTCGGCTACCATGGTGCGGTACCACCAGCACATCGGCGGCCAGTTTGTCAGGCTGGCCTGCCAGTAGATATCTCTCGGCAGACTGTTCGATATCACCGGGTATCAGCACACTGCCGGCGGCAGTCGTCACGCGCAGTACACAGGAACGGTTATTGCCTCGCCGGCCACCAGCGGTGTAATCCGCCCGTGGATGCAACAACTCAAAATCGACCCCATCCCATTCCCAACGCATACCACCGAGGCAGGGCCAGGCCCCCAACGCTGTCAGCCGCTGCGGCACACTGCTCAGTACCTGCCCCGGTGGCAGCTCGGCCGCCAGCGCCAGCGCACCACCCATGTGGTCATTGTCACCGTGGCTGACGATGAGCAGATCCAGCCCCGTTAGCCCCCGCTGGCGCAGAAAGGGTGCGATCACCACCTCGCCGGTATTGAAGCCGCTGGGAAAGCGCGGCCCGGTATCGAACACCAACACATGATTGTGGGTATGCACCACCGCCGCCAGCCCCTGACCCACGTCCAGCAAGGTGAATTCGGCCTCACCGGGCAGCGGCATCGAGGGCCGCACGACCAATAGCGGCAACAGCCATATCCAACCCAACCAACGGGCCGGGAAACCACGTGGAAAAATCAGCCACATCACCCCCAGCAGCGCACTGGCCACCGCCCACACCGGCGGCGCTGATTGCGTCCACTGCGCCAGGGGCCACGCGCCCAGCCACTCCAGCACCCACCACAGGATCGACAGGCTCCACGCCGCAGCGGCCAGTAACCAGCCACCCAGGGTGGGAAACAACAGCCACAGCAGGCTCCCCAGCAGGGTCAACGGCACCGTGAGCAGGCTCACCCAGGGCACCGCCAGCAAATTGGCCAGCGGTGCCACCAGCGAGGCACGCTGAAACAACAGAATCAGCAACGGCAGCAGGCCCAGGGTCACCACCCACTGCACCCGCCCCCAGCTTCGCCAACCGCGGGTACCGCCGACCCGCCCCGACATGCCGAGCAAGATCGCCGCCACGGCGGCAAAAGAAAGCCAGAAGCCCGGCGCCAGCACCGCCAGTGGATCGATCATCAGTACCGCCAGCAAAGCCAATGCCAGCAATGACGAGGGGCGGGTCTGGCGTTGCAGGATCAGCGCCAGCATCACCACCGCCACCATCACCAGGGCACGTTGAGTGGGCACGGCAAAACCGGCCAACGCCGCATAAAGAGTCGCCGCCAGCAGAGCCGCCATCGCCCCGGCTTTGGGCGCAGGCCAGTACAGACTGGCGCGGGCGGAGCGGCTCCACAACCAGCGCATGAGGAAAAAAACCATCCCCGATACCAGCCCCACATGCAGGCCGGAAATTGCCAGCAGGTGGTTGGTGCCGGTACGAATCAACATGTCCCACTGTGCATCCTCAATGGCCGAGCGATCCCCCACCGCCAGCGCCGTCACCAGCCCGGTCTGTGGATGCCCGGCGAGTGAGCTGCGGATACCGTCGCGTAAGGTCTGGCGCAGGCGGTCAACGAGGTGGCCGGAGGCCGCTTGCAGACGCCGGTTTTCGTCATCGGCCTGCGCCTTGCGCACATAGCCCTTGGCACGCACACCCTGTCCAAACAACCAACCCTCATAGTCAAAGCCGCCGGGATTCATGAAACCGTTGGGTTGCTTGAGACGCAGTCGCAGGCGCCAGCGCTCGCCCACCTGCAAGGGGGGCGCATCACGGTACCAGCTCAGCAGGAGTTTACCGGGGGGGCTTTTTATTGAATACGCTACTGAATGATCTGTTAAAGGATCTGTTGAAGGAAAGGATCCCTCATCGAGCCACAGTCGTTCGGCTTGAAACTGAAAGCGGCTGCGCTGTCCGAGTGGATCCGGCAGGGAAGCAATCGTCCCCTCCACCAGCACATCCCGGCCCTCCAGCGCAGGATCCAAGCCACCGGCGGACATGACATGCCCCACGGCAACGGCCCAGAGAAAACCCAACAGGGCAAACCCTGCCAGTCGCACCAGTGTGAACCGCATCGTTGGTGTCCGCCAGAGAAACAGCAAAACGACGAGCAGCAGCAACGGCCAGCGTCGATCCGGCAAACTGGCCAGCTGCTGCAACATCCCTGTTCCAGCCAGAAAACCCAGCGCCGCAGCGCGCATGTCCCCTCCCTGATCATTTTCTGAATCCGTGCTTTCAGGACGGAGCAGAAACTGAACGTGATGTGACCTAATTCCGTGAATAGTACCTTGATTACCCTGGTGGAGTACTTGCCCTAAAAGATGGATAATGAGGTGACGCTATGTAATCTATACCCTAACCAGGCATCACCGAGTTTCAATGCCCAGACGCATCATCAAACGCTATCTGCCGGATCCGCAAAAAATTCGTGACCACAAATACCTGCGCTGCCTGGGTCCGTTGCGGCACGACCCCAATATCCTGCATCTGAATCGCCGTTCCGTCTCCGGCGCCTTCGCCGTTGGCCTGTTTTTCGCCTTCTGGCCGGTGCCATTCCAGATGCTGCTGGCCGCCATCGGCGCCATCCTCGTCCGCGTCAACCTGCCTATTTCTGTCGCGCTGGTATGGATCAGCAACCCCATCACCATCGCGCCTCTCTTTTATTTTTCCTACCTGGTGGGCACCTGGGTGCTCGGCACGCCAGCCTTGGGGGTCGAATTTGAATTTACCGCTGAATGGGTTGCTCAGGAACTGTCACTGGTCTGGAAGCCTCTGTTTCTGGGTGGCCTTATCTGTGGCATAGTCAGCGCCGTGGTGGGCTACATCACCATACAGATTATCTGGCGACAACTGGTAAAACGCAGCTGGGATCGCCGTTGCCGGCGGCGCCGTGCGGCCCGCCGCCAAGACGCCGCAGACGCCTTTCAGGCTAAGGTCGAAAAAGAATAGACACCGCGTCAGGACTAGTCCCTGACCAGCAACCCCTCCCTCAGCGTCAGCACCGTATCCATCCTCTGCGCCAGTTGCAGGTCATGGCTCACCATGACGATGCCGGTACCCATGTCATCATTGAGTTGCAGCATCAGGTCGAACACCTGTGCCGCCGTGTGAGTGTCCAGATTGCCCGTGGGTTCGTCGGCCAGGACGCACAGGGGTTTACTGATCAGGGCGCGGGCAATGGCGGTACGCTGGCGCTCGCCGCCGGATAGCTCGCCGGGTTTATGACGCAGGCGCGGCCCCAGGCCCACCTTGTCCAGCAGTTCCGCCGCCTGTTCACGCGCAAGGGCGACACTGTCACCGCGGATCAGCAGCGGCATGGCAACGTTTTCCAGCGCGGTGAATTCCGGTAGCAGGTGGTGAAACTGGTAGACGAAACCCAGCATACGATTACGCAGGCGGCCGCGCGCCGCCTCGCCGAGCCGCGCCAGGTTTTCACCACCGATGAAGATATCTCCGCCGCTGGGCCTGTCCAGTCCGCCCAACAGGTGCAGCAAGGTCGACTTGCCGGAGCCGGAGCTGCCGACAATGGCGACCTTTTCACCGCGCTGCACGCGCAGACTGACACGACGCAGCACTTCCACTTCCAGCCCGCCCTCGCTGAAACGCTTGGCCAGGTCGCGACATTCCAGCACGGCCGTATCATTCATAGCGCAGGGCCTCCGCCGGCTGCGTGCGCGAGGCACGCCAGGCCGGATACAGGGTCGCCAACACACTGAGACCGAAGGAGATGGCGACGATCTTGCTTACATCGTCCCAGTGCAGCTCGGAAGGGAAGGTGCTGATGTAGTACACATCCGCAGGCATGAACTGCATGCCCAACACCCCTTCCAGCCAGGCCACCACGTTATCGATATTGAGCGCCAGAGTAACCCCACCCACGGCGCCCAGTAGCACGCCCACCAAGCCAATCACCGTGCCCTGAATGACAAAAATCAGCGTAATGGAGGCTGGAGTGCTGCCCAAGGTACGCAGAATGGCAATGTCTGCCTGCTTGTCCGTGACCACCATCACCAGGGTGGAAACGATGTTAAAGGCCGCCACGGCAACAATCAGCGACAGGATCAAAAACATCATGGTCTTTTCGATTTTCACCGCACGAAACAGGTTGGCATGGCGCTGGGTCCAGTCGCTGACCCAATAGCCGCCGGGCAGGGCCTGAGCCAACTGGGCGCGCACCGGCATAGCCTGATAGAGGTCATCCAGTTTCAGGCGCAGGCCGGTGACGCCACCCTGGGTACGAAACAGCTTGGCCGCATCATCGATGTGGATCAGCGCCAAGGCACTATCGTATTCATGCATGCCCACTTCGAAGACACCGGCGACCGTAAAGCGCTTCATACGCGGCAAAATACCCGCCGGTGTGCTGCTGGCTTGCGGTGTTATCATGGTCACCTTATCGCCGAGCATTACGCCGAGACTGCGCGCCAGGCCACGGCCGAGGATAATATTGAACTCGCCGGGCCGCAGATCGGTCAGTTCGCCTGCCAGCATGTGTTCCCAAACATCGGATACGTCGGGATCGAGTTCCGGTAAAATGCCACGCACCAACGCACCAGTGACCGCGCGCCCGGCGCTAAACATTGCCTCCTTGCGGATGTAGGGTGCGGCACCGATGACACGCGGCTCCTGCTTGCGCACCAGTTCATCCAGCGTCTGCCAGTCCTGCAGTGGCCCGTTGTAACCCGAAATGGTAATGTGCGAGGCCATACCGAGAATGCGCTCACGCACCTCTTTCTCGAAGCCATTCATCACCGACAGCACGGTAATCAACGCCGTCACACCGAGCACAATGCCCAGCATGGAAGTCATAGAAATAAAAGAGATAAACTGGTTTCGGCGTTTGGCGCGCAGGTAGCGCAAGCCAATATAGAGTTCCAACGGCCTAAACATTCAGAGCGTAATCCAATGGGGAATAAAAGGTGGGCGAAAGAAGGCGTCACCTTGCCCATATCCCTCAGCCATGTCAAATAGCGGCTCCAGCAAACTCACTAACTATTGGGGAAGGGGGAAATAGGGGAAGGTTATTAACTCGGGCTTGAAAGACCTGGAATAGCGTCATTCCCGCGCAGGCGGGAATCCAGAATGCACGCAATAACTTCCTAATCTCAATCGTCAGGCAGCTTTGATGGCCTGATTGATGGAAAAATATAATCACCCGGCTTTTTCGCCACCACGGGATACTGACCGAAACACTTCAATACACACTCCCCTTCCGATGCCTTTACCAGCCCTGCCCAGAAACCACGATCAACCTTGATCCAACGCTCAACGATCTCCTCGCTCAAGCCCTCCTCGCCAATGGCATTACGCAGAATCACCTCCCGGGCCTCCAATTGCTCCAGGGTAATCAACATATGCATATGCACAAAGGCCGGCGTATCACCGCGGTAGTGATTCTCACCGCCAAAGGCCGCTACCATGAACTCGGTCTGTTTACGCGCCAGTGTCGTTTCATGCTTACCGCGAAAGAACTTCCCCAACCAGGGCTCTTCGAAAATGGTCTCGTAAAAACGCTGGTGGATACGCAACACCACCTCCTCACCGCCGATGGCCTGCAAAAGATTGCCGTCGTAACCCGTCAACGCCAGTGAATCATCATCCCTGTGCCGGGCCTGTGAGACAGCTTTTTTCATCAAATCGGCAACCTCATCGAAAACATCATCCCAGGCCTGCCGCAATGGCGTCGTAAATCCGTCACCGAGATGCTCTTCAAGCGCCATCATCAAGGCTTTTTTTGTCGGCATAAAATGCTCGCTGAGAACGGCATATTGCCGCCCATGACGCTCACCCAACTGATGAATCGATGCCTCGATTTTTTCCAAATACTTCACATTCTTCAACGCCGCCAACATATTGAAAAATTTGCGGTTCAACGTCGCCGTATTGCCGGAAAATATCCGGCTTAATTCGGGATTATCTTGCAGTAAATGCCGGTAAAAACTTTGTGAGAGCTGATTGATATCCGTGCCGATATCTTCGATGCAGGATGCAACCTTCTGGCGATTTCCAATATTCATTAGTAGCCCATTATATTAGTCCGGCAATAATATCTTGTCTTGCAGACAGCCTGGAAAACTCAGTGAAAGCTAATGCGCATCACGCACTAAACGCAGCTTCCATTCCTGCCGTGCATTGCCCATGTAGCTCTTGCCATGCAGAAAGTATACCAGCCAGACGCCCTTTTCATGTTCTTTGTCCCAGGTGGATGACCAAAACCCGGTCGGGGGTGTGACAGGAAATATTTCAGGATTGACGACGGGATTGATGCAACGATGCTCAACAATACTCTCGAGTTCTTTTAAGGTCGGCAGTCGCCAATCGCTGTGACCCGCATAGCCACCCTCCCCATTCAGGCGCTTGACAAAGCGCTCGGCATCCTTCCATTCGTAATGGACGGGCACGTCAGCGCATGTTTCCTCCTTCCAGTGCATACCGATACTACAGCGCATCCAGGTCAGCTTGGTCGTGGTATCGGTCACAATACCGTTGCCATGTTCCTGGAACTGGTCGGTGGGCGTCGTTGCATAGGTCTTGTGATCGCAGTCCTGGGCCAATAATGGACTACCGAAGGCAATCAGAAAGGTTGCTAAAAACAGTTTTTGAAAATGTATCACGGCAGGCACCTTAGGCTATAGTTTGCGGTTTAACCGGCCCCTGAATCCGTAGTACCAGAAGCCTGTACCGATAGATGGATGTATCGGTAAAATCGAGGGCTGCCAAGTCTTTGCTTTTCGTAGGTTGCTTTATCGTAATAGTTGAAAGAAGACAGGAAGCCTTTTTAATAACCTGACATATAACGGCAAATCGCGTATCAGCTATCCCTGCTTGTATCGAATACCACCCATCAGTCTATAGCCCAAAACTGAACACCAGCTGACTGACCCTGAAATTTATTACCGCAGTATTTTGCTCGTAATTACGTGGGTAAAAAAGAAAAAGATCTATACTTTGGAAGACAGGCCAGCATCAGTGGAAAAATGGGCAACGCGTGCACGTAGACAAGTGAGCCTTCCTTGGCCCACATTTAACACCACCCCTAAAAGTTCTCTATAAAATCAATTGCTTATAATTTCTCCAGGATCACCAGCGCTACACTGCCAATTTTTATCCGTCAAAAATACCCAGCTGTCAGCAGCGCAACCAGGCCACCGCTTCGGTGCAATAAGCGCTAAACTTGTTTCAGCCCGTAGGATGCAGTGAACCTGGACATTGTGGGAGTGGCTTCAGCTACGAAAAAGGCGGGTTTCATTCGCGGCTAAAACCGCTCCTACACCAATAAACCCTGCTTTCAGTACCGAGTCGGTCTCGGCAGGCAACACAGATAGGGAAAAATCACGAAGCCCCTGGATACAGGGATAGGGTAAATATGGCCGCCAGCAAAAATCTTAAAGGATAATATGCGGCAAATAACGCGATAAATCCTGCGTAATAAGCTGTTTGTCTTCTCGCATGGATATGCCAGCAGGCTGGTCGTCCACCAGCCATGAGCCGATCAAAGTATAGTTGTCGGAAAATTTAGGCAGCGGATGATAGTCTTGATAGACGTAACCTTCTTCACCGTAGGGGCCATCAACAGAGTCGATTTCATTGCCATTTTTAACAATCGAAATATTGGCTCCCTCGCGGGAAAAAATGGGCTTTTTAACGTAATACGTCAATTCGGCATTCTGCATATCTTCTTCGAGATATGTCGCAAGCAAATTTGGATGATTTGGGAACTGTTTCCACAACAGCGCCAGAAGTGCTTTGTTTGAAAGAATTGCCTTCCAGTAAGGCTCGATGAAACATATATCGGTTTTTAATAATAGTGGCCCGTATTCTTCACGAAACATAAATTCCCACGGATAGAGCTTGAAGATCCAGCTAATTACTTGATCATCAGTATCGGTAAAACAGTCGCCTTCAGCGTGCCCAATATCCTCAATATAGACAAATTTGCACTGAATACCCGCTTGTGCGGCACAATCTTCTAAATATTGAACCGTGCCACGATCTTCGTCAGTATCTTTACAGGATGAAAAGTGCAGTGTTTCATTTGGGTGCTGTTTGGCCATGACGGAAAAACGATCAATTAATTTTTCCTGAAGAGAATTAAATTGATCCGCACGTTGAACAATTTGATTATTTCGAGCCTTGTCTTCTAACCATAACCATTGCCAAAAGCCTGTTTCATACAGACTGGTTGGCGTGTCGGCATTGTTCTCATAGAGTTTTGCCGGCCCTTTTCCATGATAAGCAAAGTCTATTCTGGAATATAAACTCGGCTCAAAATCAAACCAGGACTTGGCGA
Source organism: Gammaproteobacteria bacterium (assembly GCA_021647505.1). Lineage (GTDB taxonomy): Bacteria > Pseudomonadota > Gammaproteobacteria > SZUA-152 > SZUA-152 > DRQN01. Next base: position 8,747 of record JAKIUN010000026.1, on the reverse strand, counting down.
TCAAATCCCAATAAAGTTCCGGAATTTGAAATTTACGCAATAATGCTTCATCCCGCACAACCTGATCAACAACCGCCAGGCACATTTGGTGAATTTCAGCAGTAGGGTCTTCTATATCCCGTTCAATTTGTTCCAGCGTAAATTGATAATAGGCGGTTTCATCCCAATAGGGCTCGCCATGCATGGTGTGGAAAGTAAATCCATATTCATGCGCCTGATCACGCCAATGGGGACGTTCATCACATTCAATTCTTAGCATGGATTAACCGCCAAAAGAGCCTCGGCTACGCGAACTTCCCCATGAGGATTTCGCCTGAATTTTCGAGCCAAAACCGCCACGGGAAATCGTTCTCGCCGTAGTGGGTTTAGACTTAAAAGCCTCCTGGGGAACCTTGACGCGTCGGTCAGAACGGCCACCGTAGGATACCCCATCAGCACCAACCCAGGAGTTGCGATAACCGAATAAGGGCGACGGGCGTCCATAATCATAACCTCCCCCCCCCCCCATCATTCGCCCGACCATAAACCCTCCCATCGCGGGTAAAAACCAACTGCTGTTAGTTTCGCTTTGTCGGCACTGATTATGACCAAATTCCATTTCACAGGCCCGCTGTGAATTGTATTTAGGTGCTGTACGCTCCGCCTCTGAAACAGCACTATCGTACGCTTTTTCACATTCGCTGCGTGAGCCGGAATTTTCACTGACACACTGCTCGATGCTACTAAATATCATGGCTTCCTGGCTGCTGGAACCACAGCCCGCCAGCAACAGTGTTCCGGTAAGCACTACCGATTTCGTCGGCGAGGTTTTCCGCGCCGCAGCCTTTCGCATAGTGGCAAGATTAATCTGCTTTGTACGCTTCATAGGAGGTCTCCGTTAGTAGCTCATGCTACCGGCATTTAGCAAACCAATAGCAATCGAGACACCGCCTAAAACGATTCCGGCGGGCAATTCCCCTGCCTTAATTCGTTGTACAATCTTTGGCATAAACAAACGCACCAAAGAAAAGGCGATAAGCTGGGCAATAAGTGCAACAACTGCCCAAATCGCAAAATCCAGAAATGAAACAGATTGAGATGCTGCACTTGAAAGTGCGATGGAAAACCCGATGATGGCACCAAACAAGGCCGCTGCCGCCGCCATGTTTTGATCTTTGACCAGTTGCCAATCGTCATACGGCGTTATCATCGTATAGACTTTTTTAAAGGTTACCAAGGCAACCAGGGACAAGCCAAAGTACATAACGAAAGGGCCAAGCCCTGAAATAGATTCCTGAAGTTCTGACATAATGTCATCCTGTAAGCTGAAAATTTAGGTTGTCCTGCTCATCTGTCTTGCCATGCCTGCGACAGGTATATTACCCTATAACCTCAAAATCAGCGCTACTAAGGTTTATCCCTGTACTGAAGACCAGGCAACGTTCCGGGTGATTATCAATAATTTTCTCTTCACCTGAGAGCATTAGAAATTCGAAAAAGTCAGGCTTACTTTCTCGCTCATAGAGCATGACAAATTGGTCTGTGGTTGATTCGTTACCATCGGAACAGGTCGTGGTTTCAGTCATCGATACGGGTGGACTATCACCGCTCACGTCGTTCCAAACACGGTAAAATTTCTGCCCTGACAATTCATGCTCAGGCTTACTTATGCCACTTTTAAGTTGCGCATTCCATTCCGTGTTGCCGGATACACCTTGGGTATCATAAAAAAACCATAGTTTCAGGTCTTCGATATGGCTCTCTGTCATTCCACCATTTAGAATCACTTGAAAAAAACCATCATCATCAGTGTAATAACGCACGATGGTGGAGTGCTCATCAAGCTTGACCACGCCTACGGCCTGAATAGCCTGTATTTTGGCGACATTTTCAAAAATGGTATAGTCATCGGTCATGCGCAATTTAAGTACGTTCAGTTCTACCGCACCACCCAGGCGCAAGCCCAGCACTTCCGGCATGACAGGTTTTGTCTTTTCGGTTTTTTTGCTCTTGAAAAAATCAAACATACAATGCCTGCCAGTCAATATTTTTTATGCGGGATTCGGAGATATAATAAAGAATACAGCCAGGCTCGATTGTATCACTCAGCCCAGGGTTAAGAAGCATATCGCCATTTTTTAGGCTCTTTATGCCGATAAATGTCGCATTGTGGTGTTTTTTAAACCCCTCGAAAATCGGCTCCACCTTGATTTCCGGGCAATTTTCAGGATAGTGTATCGAATACTGCGTGGTTCCTCGGGTCGCATTCAGCAGTTGTTGATGTAACACACTTGAACCTGGATCCATGGCGGCTTTCGCAAGCATTTCAACCGAAACAGAGGGCGTACACTCAATACTCGGACAATGTGATTTCAATAACGCACTTAATGATTCATCCATAAAATAGGCGATAATATGAGCTGTCGAGTTTTGTTTGAAACAAAACAGTGCCGTTGTCATTGTTACGTCATCCAGCGGGGTATCAATAATAATAGTTGATGCTTTATCAATACACGCCCTCGCCATGTCATCTTGGTCGTTAAAAACCCTCGCCTTGACAAACTCAACGGATTCCGGTAGCGGGTTTTCAATATCCTTGGTTACACACAGCACGATTTGTTTTTTCTCGCCTTGTTTAAGCTCTGCCAGCAACAAATTCAGAAGTAATAAAGTACGCTGCTGATTCCAGCCAATAACAACGATATGATCTTGAGCATGGAGTGACTTATAGCCCATTACACCTTTCCTCCACTGGGTTGACACAAAAACGGCAATTCGCCCCACTATCATAGCAAACAATCCAATGCCTACAGGAATAATGAAAAACGCCACGACATGTTTGCCAACGGTAGTACTCGGTGATATATCACCATATCCAACCGTGGAGGCCGTAACCAAAACCCAGTAAAAGAACGTATTGGCGGCGATAATTTCCTTTTCACCCGCGAACAACAACAACAGCCATGCGATGCCCAGATAGGCGATGAGCGCGCCAAAAACCCCCTGCCAACTAAATGACATCATGTATTTTGATAAGGCTTTCCGCAGTCTTAACAGTACGTACATATGAACCACAACCTAGCGCAATAACGTCAACCCAGCCCAGCCGGTTAGTTTACCCGTAGAACAGAAAAACACGAACGTTACATGAATGTAAACGTTCGTGTTCTCCGCAACGAGGCGAGGCGTGGCAGGTAACTTTTCTGTAGTGAATAGAATTTAGCCCTTTTTAGCCCTAATACGTGCCAGTATATCTTCCTTTGAGGTGGAGCCGACGATACCCGCTGCTTTTAATTTCGCACCCAGATCATCGCCAGTTTCATCAGCGGCCAATTCATTTGCGGCCTCAAGTTCGGCTTGCCGCTCTTGTTGCTTCGATTTGATACGCTCCAAAGATTCAGCAGCCGTTTTCATTTTAGAATTGGCACCAAGGTGTCGCGATGAAACTGCTGTTTGTGCTTTCTGAACGGATGCTGTTGCTTTCACCGTATCAACTTGTTGCTGCATTCGACGCAGGCTTATTTTCGCATCTTTGATTGATTTACGCAGATTGATCGATGAAGATTCAAACTGATTCAAGAATTCTTTTTCTGTTTCCCGTTGAGATTCCAGGTCCGCAATTTTTTCCGCAATCTCCAAAGCCAGGTTTTCATCTCCCTTTTCAAGTGCTTGACTCGCGTAGCTTTCATGCTCCACTACGCTGGCATCGAAATCATCCATTTTCCGTTTAGCCAGCTTTTGTTTGGCGATAATCGTGGTTAATGACTCTTCGGATCGACGTAACTCGATTTCAGACTCCCGAATCTCTTGATCCAGTATTCGCAAGGCTTGGGAGTCAGCCACGGCTTCCGCCGCCTCGTTAACACCGCCTTTCACTGCAGAAAATAATCTTGTCCAAACACTCATAGGGTATTCACCTTTACTAACATTAATTTATGAATTCTTCATAGGTATCGAGCATATCCTCGATATTCTGGAACAAAAAATCGATCTCAAGGCGAATATCATCCTCACTCGAATTAACCGATAACGCACCAAATGCCGCGTAATATTCCGTACCGTCTACACTAACAATCCCTACTGTTGTTAATGGGAAAAGTTTATGGGAGCGCAATATAGCTTCATTTAAGGATGCCGTATTGGAAACCTGAGACATAGCAAAAAGCAGAGATTCGACGATGATCTGCTCACCACCCAAGGAAACGTAAGCATCAATACCATGCTCACTCGTGAGAAAAAGGCAGTCGCCTTCCTGAGATACGGCCAGGTTTTCATCCTGATCCAGCAGTGCTGCCAACGTTTTAATTTCCCAACTCATATTTACCCCTAATTTTTCGTTCACACCGGTTGCAACCAGCATTGAAGACAAGATAATATCAACCTATCCGAAAGTCAACTATTATCACCATTTGTGGAACATTGTTCACAATCAGCTATAATTCACCTGAAATCACACCAACGATGGGACACTTATTTCATGCACAGCAAAGATAACACGTTCACGTGGAATAAGGTTGTCAAGCAGTTTATCCGATCCGAAATGAGTAAAAAATCGGTGGACTATAAGGAATTGAGCCATCGATTGGCGCAGATTGGCACGAATCAATCGCCGGATAATCTTCGATCAAAAATTAACAAAGGTATTCTAGGTGCGCAACTGCTCTTACAAATTTTACTCGTCCTTAATGTCCGTCGGCTCGACAGTGAGCTGATCCAGGAAATATGGCAGGATTCTCAACAATAAATTTTGCCGAAAAAGCCCACTCGAAAGAACAAAAAGGGGCGATGTAACCCGCCCTTTTTCCCGGTATCCGGTATAAAAGATAAACCACCCGGTTTTTTACCTCACATTAGTCATGTGACTTGCTGTGCTCCTTGTCTCCGTCATGCTTCTTGTGATCACCCTTGTCTTTATCATCCTTCTCTCCACCATCGTCTTTGTCATCATCCTTATCTTCATCATCCCCATGGTCATCATCATCCGCTCTCAGGTATAAGCCAATCTGGTCGATATCGCCGTCAGGCAGGCAGTCCAGGAAACGCATTTCCCTTTCGTCGTGGATTGCTTCCTTGATATCCTCGGCATCACTACCACGAATGTCCTCGTGGGCATGAAAAACCTGACCACCCTACCAGGTTTTTGTAGAGAGCCGTCAGGGTCAGACTCGATAGATTTTCCAGAATTCAGACACGCACATCAATTGCACGGCCATACAAAACTCGCCAACCCTACCGACGATGAGCAAAAATAATGGCCAGCTTTTAGAGGCAAGTCCTTCCATTTCCTTTTATATAATATGCTCTGATTATGTTTTTCCCGGTATATATCTATAGTGGCCGGTTATTTTGAACTCAAAAAGAATATCCTCCAGTTTAGGCCCGAAGCCTATATTATGAACGATTAAAGGACGTTTTCCGTCGATACTCTTCTGATCTGTAACAATGCCAATATGCGGGGAATTTCCTGTCAGCATCCAGGTTACGATATCACCAGTCTTGTAGTCGTTTGCATTATTGGTTACAGGTAGTTTTATGCCATTTCTTGCGAAAAATATCTGCAAATTGGGGACTCGTCGATGATCGATATTGGTGTCTGGCTTCGATAAGCCCCATATACGCCGGGAAGGATAGGAATTAAAATGCGCAGAAATATCTTCATGCACCTCTTTTTGCAGATCTAGCCCTACTTTTCGATAAGCTCGTATCACCACATCCGTACAAACCCCAATACTGGCAGGCACATCTCCTCCAGGATAATCGATAGCATAGTAAGCGCCATCATATTTGATGCTGTGATTTGTTCTTTCGATAGCGGCCTTCACCAATTCATGCTCAAAAGAATCTGTAAGCCCGATACGGCAATAGAAAATGCTCGACAGGACAATAACCAATGAGACAACTACTTTGCAGGAAAACACAACGACCAGATTGTCTAAACCGACAAAGTACATGTTATTTCCAGGTTTCATTCGCAATGGCTTTTCCATCCCATATTTCATCTACAGTTTTGACTCCCATGACACTTTCATACTGAAAGGACGCCATTCAAACATAAATCCAGATCACCTGATATCAATAACAATCATACCCTGCCGGACGACTCCAACGGCCTGCCAGTTAAGCACATAGGCACCTGGCCGTTAATAGCTGGAGAAGATTCAATCTATGCCACCCCAGTGGCAAAAGGCGATCAAATGGGCACAATTCTACTGGTCGATGATGATCTCTTTCTGCTTGAGGGGCTGATGATTACCTTGCGCAATCAGCCGCACCGAGTGCTGACAGCCGCTTCGGTGGCCGAGGGTCTTGAGTGCTTGTCGCAGGAAAATGTAGATGTAGTGGTGGCCGATGAAGTGATGCCGGGTATGTGCGGCTCCGAGTTTCTGGCCATTGTCGCCCGACGCTACCCAAACACGGTAAGGATTACGCTCACCGGCCAGGCAACGGTGGCGGCGGCCGCGCGGGCAATCAATGCGGGGCGGATCTTTCGTTTGCTACAAAAACCCTGCAATCCTAAGGATTTTATCGAGGTTGTCACGGATGCCTTTGACAACCAAACACCACTGACCGTCAAATCTGACCCATTCGGACAGGGTCTTTCCACTGACGAAGTGGCCGCGTTCTCCTCCCGCGAACAGGGCGTGCTGAAATTGTTGCTGGATGGGCATCGCGTCAGCGGCATTGCCACCCGCCTGCATATCAGCCCCCACACCGTACGCAATCACCTCAAGGCACTGTTTCACAAGCTGAATGTACATTCCCAGTCACAACTGATTGGCAAGTGCCGGCCCCAGAAAAAATAGCCCGTCATACACAAAATGCCTCGTTTTGGGCCATAGGCCCAGCCCCCGATATACCGATAAACAAGCTAAGCACTACACCCCGCCATTCATCAGGAGGCCACATGAAGCCTGAAACCACCGCCGTGATTTTCATCGGCTATCAGAACGATTATTTCTCGCCTGACGGTATCCTGCATTCTGTCGTCGAGGAATCGTCCCGGGTCACCGGCACCCTCGACAATACAGTCACGCTGTTGGACGCCCTGGCCCCCACACCGGCTCTACTCATCGCCACACCGATCATTTTTACCCCGGACTACAGCGAACTCGAAGAGCCGGTGGGCATCCTCGCCAGCATCAAGGAAGCCGGTGCCTTCAAGGCCGGCACGCAGGGTGCGGAAACCATCGAACAGCTGCGCCGTTTCGGTGATCGTATTTTGCAGGTTCCCGGTAAGCGCGGTCTCAATGCCTTTTCCAACACCGCCCTGGATCAGGTTCTGCAAGACCGCCACATCGAAGATGTGATCATTACCGGCACCGTGACCTCCATCTGTATCGACTCCGGCGGCCGCGCCGCCCATGAACGCGGCTACCGCGTCACCATTCTCTCGGACTGCATCTCAGGACGCAGCAATTTTGAGCAGGATTTCTATTGCGAACAGATTTTCCCGCTCTATGCCAGGGTCATGGGCCACCAGACGCTTTTGCAGGAAATGGCTGTGCCATTGGCAGAACAGCACACAGCTGCCACTACCGTCAGCCGCGCCCCCACTTCACAAGCCATTGACGGAAATCATGAATAAGCAAATCGATTCGCAAACGGAAGACCTCCGGGAACAAGGTGAACTGGAAATCCAGAGCCGCTACCGCCTGATCGAGGCGCTTTCTTCCTCTGAACGAAAATCTCGCCAGCGGGTGGAAAAACTGCAAGAGGTGGTCTTCGAGACCGATGCCCAGGGCCGGCTGTTGTTTCTCAACAAGGCCTGGGAAACGCTGCTCGGTCACCCGCTAGAGGCATCACTCGGCCAACCGCTCACCGCCTTTGTGTGGGAAGAAGACCGTGCCCAACTTGCCCATTGCTTTAGCTGTGAACACTTTGAACGCTGTCTGCAAAGCAATTCCGGTGAAGAACACGAAGGAGCGCCCAGCCCACTGACCCATGACGATGCTGAGAAATACACGCATCCAGGCCCGCTGAACGATGGTGAAATACGCTTTACACATGCCGATGGCTCCCCAGTCTGGGTCAGCCTGTCGTCGATCCGTATCGACAAAAATCTGCGTCTTGGCATCCTCCATGACCTCATGGAGCGCAAGCAGGCCGAGTCGGCCATCCAACGCGCCAATGACAAATTGGAAGTGCGCATCGGCGAGCGTACCACCGAGCTGCGCGAGGCCAATGCGCAACTGGTTCAGCAGATGCAGGAACGGCAGCGCATGGAGCAGGAGTTGCAACTCGCCCACAAGCTCGAAGCAGTGGGACAACTCGCCGCTGGTGTCACCCACGAAATCAACACGCCGATGCAGTTCATTGGCGACAATGTGCATTTTTTGCACGAGGCCTTCGACGATTTGCTGGGCTTGATCGAACACTACGCCACGCTCAAGAATGCAGTGCACAAAGGCGATAACGGCCTTGCCCTGCTCGCGACCATCGAGGTGGCAGAGGCCAGCGCCGATCTCGATTACCTGCGAGAACACGCACCGCGCGCCATCGACCGCACGCTCGACGGCATCTCACGGGTCTGCTCTATCGTTTCGGCCATGAAGGTCTTTTCACATCCGCACAACGACAAGGCACCCATCGACATCAATGCTGCTATTCAGACCACGCTCACCGTGGTGCGCAACGAATATAAATAGTGCCCGCCCGAAAACTATCCAACCTCATGATTTAATATAAAAAACCACTCCATTCCTGGCGCGAAGAAAGCTATAATAAAGCAGGCCTTCCACTGAAAACCTGCAAAAAACCGCTTTTTTTCA
>JAKIUN010000025.1 GCA_021647505.1 Gammaproteobacteria bacterium | reverse complement strand
GCCCGGCAACCACGGAGGCGGAACCCGTGGCACTCGCATCAGTCCATCCTGAGGATCCTGCAGAAAAATCACCGTTGACAAACGGCACGGCGGATACAGGGCCAGCTAACAACATCAAGCATAATGTACTGCATATGACACACGCTTTATAAATTATCGCCACAGAAAACCTCTCTTTAACCTGAAAGTACGGATTCAGATTTAAATCTCATCCAGTGCACCAACCCCAAAATGAAACTGCCCCTAACCAGACTACTGCCCTAATTCATCACATCAGCCGTATAACACACACCGCAGCGAAGCAAGCAAGAAACAAGCCACTAGCATTAATCCATTGTTTATAATGGCAATTCCGATAAAACTCCCAAAAACCAAACCCACCATGTAAAATATCCCGACAGCACATTTCTGTCATTACTGCCAGGTTCGCGTACTTTACATGGCATTTTTCGTATCACACACCACATCGCGCCCCACAAAAAACCTAGCGGATAATGCTAACCTATTGTTAACATGCTTATTTTTACAGGCCATCCAAAACCAAACCAGACACGTAAAGTATCCCGACACTTGCTTTCTGTTAGTACTATCTGGTTCAAATACAACCATTCATTGTGCTTTTTCAGTACTTAACCCGGAAATTTCAGGGTGCTTGCATAATCTCACCGACCCACTGATTTCACAGAAAATATGTTCGCAGCCATAAAAAAGGTTTCCACATGAAACAATTCAAAAAGAAATCGGCGCAGAACATGCGGAGCTGGGTAATCAATATTGGAGTTAGCAGCTTGGTAGCTATCACCATCATCCTGCTCACCCCAAGCACTCCTTTTCATTTATCCCCTCCACAAAAAGCTGATAATACAGTGACTCTCTCCAGCCTGGATAAACCCCTTTCACCTCACACACCTGTATTCAAGGATGACACGCTAGAAGCCGGGCTCGTCCTTAGCCACCATCAGGGAGACAACTACCTAACCGGAATCGATGAAACCCTGGCCCCTGGTGCATGTGCACTGGACTACAATAATGATGGCTGGATTGATCTGTTTTTGATTAACGGCAGTGGCCAAACACGCTATTACCGAAAACAACATTGGTGGCAGAAACATCAGGGACATGCACTTTACAAAAATTTGGGAAATGGTAAGTTTGAGGATGTAACACAAGAAAGCGGCCTGGCAACATCGTCCTGGGGAATGGGCTGCGTGAGTGGTGACTTCAATAATGATGGCCATACCGATCTGTTCATCACTAACCTGGGAAGCAATACACTCTATAAAAATAATGGCGAAGGGCGGTTTATCGACGTTACCATCCCCAGTGGCATTAGCGGTGAATCATGGTCTACCTCTGCAACTCTAGCGGATTATGATGGTGACGGTTTACTGGATATTTATATCGCCAACTATATTAAATATTCCAAAGGTGCAAAAACCTATGAAGCACAAAGTCAATTTGAAGGCAGCATACCTGCTACATTTAACGCCACACTTTACGATGCGGAACCCAATCGACTGTATCGAAACAAGGGGAAATTTCGCTTTGAAGATGTATCATTCCTAGCCGGTGTCGAAGACAAGGACGGCCGCAGCCTGGATGCTATCTGGCTTGATGCAAACAACGATGGCCAGCCTGATATTTTTGTCAGCAATGATGGCGGTGGCGGATCAAACACCCTGCTGATCAACCAGGGTAACAGTAAATTCAAGGAAAGCAGCACACGAATCAACCTAAGCAGTGCTTTAGCGCACCATAGTATTAGTAGTGGTGATTTTGACAATGATGGCGACATCGACATCATTATCACCGGTGGTCAGACGCAAACGCATTTATTGTTGGTCAATAATATAAGCGATAGCGGTAAAAAACAGTGGGAGTACAGTGATCAAGCCGAAACACTCGGCCTTGCAAAAGGTCAATTTGCCGGTTATTCAGGCTGGGGATCCGGACTGCACGATTTTAACAACGATGGCTGGCAAGACCTTTTTATTGCAAATGGACTCATAACTCCTGATCCCGATACCAACAAAATCACGCAAGGGCAAAGCAAACAGTTTTGGCTCAATAATGGAAACGGTGAATTTTATGAGGCCACTTGGAATGCAGGAGATGCATTGCAGGATATACAATCTGCACGAGGTACTGTGTATGCAGATTTCGACAATGATGGCGATATAGATATATATGTCGCGCATAATAACGACATTGGACAACTTCTAGTAAACACACTCCCAGCCGATACCCGCTGGTTAGGTATAAAATTGATCGGCACTCGAAGTAATCGCGACGCTATCGGTGCACGCGTATGGCTAAAAAATAAAGATATCACACAGTTAAAAATCGCCGGCAGAGGCAACAGTTTTCTCTCAAGCAATGACCCCCGGATTCATTTTGGGCTTGGCAATACCAGCACGCCGGTCACACTCACCGTAAAGTGGCCGGATGGAGAAATCTCAAACTACAAAGATTTTCCACTGAATCAGTATCTTAATATTAAACAAGGTCAGACTTCAGCCGTCCCCTCGACTGCCGGCATAATTACAAAACCGCCCGCCAATACATTATCGCTTTCACTGGGTGCTTCAGATCCCCGGGCGCGAATAAAATATATACAATGGATCACCCAATACGCCGAAGCAGACCAGGCCCTGCCTGAACTGGAGGCCGCTTTGGTGGATCCTGTAGAGGCTGTACGCCTTGCTGCCATCGCATTATTAAAGAACCACAAAAGCCCCAATGGCTTTCGGCTTCTCATTCAATTGCTGGACGACAAAAACGCCACTATTCGCCATGCATCGGTTTCTGCAATTCGTGATTACGAGTTGGAAGAGTCCATCCGCTGGCTGCTAAGAATGTTTAATGACATCAATTCTGATGTGCGTATTAACACGGCTGAAAGCTTCGCATTTTTTTTCCGGGAAGAAGAAGCAGTCATATACCGAAAATATCTTGCTATTCCCTACCTGATCAGATTGCTTGACGACGAAGAACCTTCGGTAAAAATCGCTGCAATTCGAGCACTGGGTGATGCTGAACAATTCAGGGCCGTCGCACCATTAATAACGCGACTAAAAGATCCTGATATAGGCGTCAGAACAGAAGCTGCCCGGGCACTGGGCCTCATTCGCGAACAACGGGCAATCAAACCCTTATTGGCGTTACTCGAAAACCCGCGTGAGCCCCCTTCGGTAAAGGCACATAGCCTGATTGCACTAAAGCGACTGGCCTATGCCGGCATACCCTCAATATTTAAACAACTACTGGATATAAAAAACCCTTCTGAGATCAGGCTGGGACTGGATACCATTATCGCCATATTGTTAAACCAAAATGATGGATCTGTATACAGTCGCCAAAAATTAGTCACACTGGTCGATGAGTGGTATTCCCATGCGGATACTCAACTATTCTTATCCAAAACCACCCTCAATGATCCGATTGCCGAAAAAATAATTGCTATTCTGGAGCATAGTGGCGTCACCCTCCCGGAGAGCTTGGTCAATAAACTTATCCTCACCAAAAATTCTGGAATACGCGCAAAGGCTTATACAGCTCTGCTCAAAAACAGTTCGCCAGAAAATGTGATGTTGGCCATTCAGGGATTAACCGATCCCGCTGAATCAGTACGTAACGCGATTCTTTATGCCACTGAAAAAATGAACTTCATCCCGCCACAAAAAATACTGTTGGAATCTTTGCACAATGAGAAAACCACCCTGGCAGCAATCAAGGCTGTGGCCAAAGACCTTAATCTGGAAATAGTAAATAGACTTATTGATATCGCCTATAATGAAGAAATGAGTACGGCTCTCCGAATCGAGGCATTAACAACAGCCAGCCGTTTCAATGGCCAAGCGACACCAATCAATGAAACACTGCTTGACCATGAAAACAGCTTACTCAAAATCGCCGCGCTACGGTATTGGAATAGCAACTACAAATCACATGCACAACAAAAGCTTCCGCCAGCCGAACTGTCGAATGCACTAAAAAATCCTAACATTAGTATAAAAAAGTCAGTCATTGATATTTTATTGCTGCGCAAGGAACCCTGGGCCAGACGCACTCTGGTTGGTCTGCTAACTGATATTGACCTTGACATATCTGTCAGAACTCACTTGACCCGGACTCTTTCACAGTCTGACCTGACTTACAGCTCAGCCATACTTTTAAAAATTGCCAAAAACCCCCTCGACCCTATTCACAAGCTGGCCATCGAGCAACTGGTTCCCATACAAACCCCCTTAATTGAGAAATTCATGTGGCAGCAGTTAAATAATCCAAATATCAAAGCGGAAATACGCTTTCTTGCGGCAGAATCATTAATTTCAAAACATGGAAAACAGGTTCTAAAAATACTCCATAAAAATGAATCATCCTCTTGATCGCGGATAACTTATCATGTCAAAACCAGACAATCTCATAACACAAGAACGTTACAGTATTAATCTTTTTTTAACCGCGCTGGTATTGGTATCAGCCAGTGGATTCATTAGCTATTTCATACCCAACAATGCCATTTGGATACAGTGGATATATCTTCTTCATGTATTCACCGGCATATTAATGAGCGCCCCGTTACTGCGTTATATTGGCCATCATTTCAAAAGAACACAGGGTCTCAAACGTCCCTTGATGACAGTAACTGGCGTATTTTCCCTTGCCGTTATCATCTATGTATCCATCAGCGGTTTCCATATCACGTTATTTGGCCAGTCAGAATCAAAACGCTGGATTTATGAAACACACATCCTGGCCGCGATGGCAAGCCTGGCCATATTAATTTTTCATGTTATTTTACACAAGCTGACCTTGCCTAAAAAGCGTCTTAAAAGCAGCACTAAATCATTCAGTACAATAACGTCTGTCACATTTAAAAACATATTCAACGGGATCATTATTTGCAGTGTCATTTTGTTTATTCTGACTTTTTCATATAAACAACTACCCTCCCCTTACCAAGACGTCGCCGCGATTACACCTTATCAGCTAAGCTATGGAGACAATCCATTCAGCCCCAGCCAGACAACATCGTTTACCGGTGGGTTTCTTGACCCTCGTCGCCTGGCAAATTCAGATCGTTGTGGAACCTGTCATGCGGCTGTCACAGAAGAATGGAAATCATCGATGCATGCGCAGGCTGCATCGGATAAAAGTTATCAAACCAATATTAATTTACTCGCCGAAAAAATGGGCATGCCGGCAACCCGCTATTGTGAAGGCTGCCATGCACCCATCGCCTTACTTGGTGGTGAACTCACGACAGGAGGAAAGCTGGATACCTATGGGCATATGGTTGAGGGTGTTGGCTGTATGGGTTGTCACGGAATAGACCGGGTCGTGCATCTCAAAGGTGTTGCCAGTTATAATGCAGCCCCCAAAAATGACTATCTTTTTGCTGACAGCGATAACTGGCTGGCAACAAAACTACATAATTATCTGATACGCATACAACCTCGTAGCCACCGTATTGACATGAATCGACCTATTATTTCGCAATCAGAATTTTGCGCTACATGCCATACTCAATTTATGGACAAAGATATCAACAATTGGGGATGGGTAAAAATGCAGGATGAATATTCAGCATGGTTGAACAGCCCTTACTCCGGGCAAAGCACACATGAATTTTCTGACCAACAAATTACCAGGTGCCAGGATTGCCATTTTCCACTTAAAGACATTGATGACCCCTCAGCAGATAAAAATGGTTTGACACGATCTCACCGGTCACTAGGAGCAAATACAGCCATCCCTTTCTACACAGGTGACAAAGAACAATTGCGCTTAACTACAGAATTCCTTCAAGCTGATAAAGTGCGTATTAATATCGAGAAACCTAACCGATCCGACGCCACCCTTGGCCAAAAATATATTTCACCTGAAATTTCATTGAAACAGGAATCACCCACCTACTATTATCTTAATGAGCAAGTTTCACTAAACGTGATTGTTACCAACGCGAATGTTGGCCATGATTTTCCAGGCGGATCCACAGACATAAATGAGGTATGGATACATCTTAGAGTTGTTGATGCTCAAAATAGAGTTATTTTTGAAAGTGGCGCACTAACAGATAACAATGACGTCGACCCATCCGCTCAATTTTATTTATCTATTCCAATAGACAGGCACGGTCAACATGTTTGGAAGCATGATTTGTTCAATACCGTTGGGGATAGTTACAAAAAGACCATCAAGGCAGCTGACTCCGATATTGTATTTTATGAATTTATAATTCCTAGCTGGGCAAAGGGCCCAATTACAATCAGCTCTACAGTCCGTTACAGAAAATTCAATAATCGCTATGCTCGATGGGCCTTAGAAGATGACACAATAAAGCTTCCCATTGTTGATATGGCTCGTGATGCAATCACCATTCCCGTACGGAAAAAACACGAAGTGGAAAAAAATACTGATTCACCCACAAGCATAAACAAGAAGTCCTGAAAGTAACTACTAATCGGGCTACCCTATTAACGTCCAGCGCATTAACAACTGAATGCTGGCAAACCCGATAACATGGCAAAAGACATTGATCTGACCAAGTTGTTATTTGTCACTGAGCACCGATCTTTCCGATATAGACAATACTGATAGGAATATTGAATATTTCTCTTGGCAGTTTGGCCCTAACCTGCTCAACAGGAATCGAAGTTCCTAGCATAAGACAGGCCTTATCTTGCTCGTTCAAGCCAATACTGATAGATTCCACGCCCTTTATCGCCATGATTGTGCTATCAAATTTAGCTCGCATTCTCTCAATTTCTCTTGTGTCTTTTTTCAAAACCGCCTTCCCCCCCTCTAAGCTGCTTGACATACTAATTTTTCCTACCCAGATCAAGGATTAGCTCGCAGGCAATGCTTCCCCTTACTACTAACTCGGCGACGATATGTACCGCATTCAGCCAGTATATACCCGCCTGTAGCAAAGTATCAGGATTGACTATAGAAATGTAGTCGTGGTTTTTTGATGCTTTACCACAGGCAGGCACTGACTGAACGCAAAATATATATAACCACCGGGTCAATAATAGTATATTTTTACCTATGCGGTTACAATTTCCACATCAAGCGCCATCAACACATTGCTGATGTTGTTATGGACTGTTACCCTACTCGAACCTGCAAACAACAGCCCTGTGGCCTCATTCGTCTGTCCACTCAACAGCAAAGAGCCCGAGTCACCTCCCTGAGACATATTCGTAGTCAGGATCTGATTACGGAAATAGGCGACACCCGGGCGGCCAAAGTTCACAGCAACCGTTGCATCGATGCCAGTAACCTTTCCAACCGTGGTTTCCGTCGTTCGGCCACTCTTAATCACCGCCATTCCAAGCGTGGCCTCGATTGTTCCCTTGGGAATGCCAATCCCGACAATTGATGCAATGACATGCCGCCGACTGATCGGTATTGCGATCGCAGCATCCACTAGGTTGTAAGCTTCTGGATCATTGAATCGAATCCTTTTAAACCGGGATAAGCGAGCAATGGTATCTTCCGGAGGACTTCCACCATCGGCTCGGCCAGGTTGTAAGATTGGATCACCGATTTTAGCTGCGTTTGAATTTGCAAGAACATGGTTGTTACTGAGCATATAGATACGGTGTGGGAAACGGATACTCCTGACCAAACAGCCAAATGTTCCCGCCGTCACTCTAAAGTGCCCAAGGCTGTAGCCCGGCTTCGCTGGACGCACTCTGCTGGTAAAGGCCTGCGTCTCAATGAGACCGACTTCAACCACATCAGTCTTCACATCATCCAGTGCCTCCGGAATCCGATCAGAAGATTCCAGATCCTTCACAGCCATCTTTTTTTGCACATAAACGCTGATACAGGTTTCAGTGGTTGTCTCCCCTTTTACTTCCTTGTATCCAATGCCAAGGCCGACAACATTCGCAAGTCCGAGGATACTCTCTTCGCTGCTTTCCCTCACTTGCTGAATTTTTGCGAATTGCATTTTCTCTTTTTCATGCGTCATAATTACTCTCCTTATCTTTTAATTTTTCCAGGTACTTCTTTTTTCCATATCCGTACTGATTATCCATTTCCTTATTCTTCTGGCATTAAATTTCCTCCTTTCTCCATTGCCACTCAAACTTGTTATGATCCTCGTGCAGCCCTGTCGCATGCATGGGTTCACAGTAGTGGCGATCAGTAACACCGGAGTAACATGGGGAAATAGTGGGAATATTGCCGTTTCACTATCCGACGATCAGCACTTGTCGATAGCAGGCATAGCGATAATCAGCAGGTACGGTGAAGGCTGAGGAACGTGTACGTTCCTGACAGACAGATTTTCTAAATAACAGGCAGATCTTCTGTCGCTGCTATACGGATCTCTTGATACAGTGATTCCATCTGTGAGGAAGGGGCAATATCATGCAGGGCCTGCATCAGCTGCCGACAATCATCATAGGTCTTGAGGGCCTGCTGGTGCTGCCCCTGAATTGCGTAGGCACGCATCAGACCCTGATAGCAAGCTTCGCAACCGGGGTCGGCATCCAGGGCCTGTTGATAATGAGTGATAACCTCGGCCCAGGCACCGCTGGCCTCAAGACGCTCACCCCGTGCAACCACGGCCCGACTGAATTTACGCCACAGGCGTTCACGCGGAACCAAGGCCCAGGCGGCCTCCTCACTGGGCAGAAAACCACTGCGGTATTGGATAATGGCACTGGCTTGCCTCTGTTCATCCGTAATACCCCGCTCGAAGGCCCATGTGTCTACCCAGCAGTGCAGGGGGGACAATGACAGGCGGCCATCGCCATAGTCGATGGCCGCTGTTTCACCCAGCAGCTTACGCAGCCGTTGCAGGTTGGTGATGAGAACACGATGCGCGGCATCGCCTTCGGCATCGGGCCACAGGGCCTCCTGTAACTGTTCCTCATGTACGTCACGCGCACCCATGGCAATAAGCGCCTTTAACAAGGTCAGGGGTTTGGCCTGTTTTTTCTTCTGTGTTTCGCTGAGGGCAGTATCATCAATCAGCAGACTAAAGCGCCCCAGCGTATAAACCTTCACAGGGAAAGGCCAGTTGTCGGGGACGTGCTGCGGTTCAGGCGGGCTCAAGCGCTGTGTGCGTATTGCAGCGCACACATATTCAGTTTCAATATCGTTCGCCAGGGCCAGGACGTAAAGCGCCCTGATTGCCGACTGAGTCAGGTAGTGGACATTCATGCCCTCGGCCCTGGCAATACCCAGGGCACGGCGCAGGGCCTCAAGACAATCGGCCTCCTCTTCCAACTGGCTGGCCATGTGGGCCTTCAACAGCCAGCCTAGATACAAGGCAAGCCGGTTGTTGTCACGCCCCGCCAGATTCAGGGCGTTTTCCACTTTGCGCTTGGCCTCATCGACAGCAGCATTCGCAAACTCAGCCTGGGCCAGCATCAGATCAGCAAAGGGCGCATAGAGACGAATCCCTGACTTGATGAGGAACTCGCCATTGAGCCTTGCATAACGCAAGGCTGTCTCTCCGTCGGTATAATGCAGCCCGTGCCAGGCAGCGACAAAGTAGTACGTCGACAGGTCCATGTAGCGGTCGGCCACCAGGCTGTCGTTCATCCGGGCGAGATAATCCTCGGCCAGAT
This sequence comes from Gammaproteobacteria bacterium, assembly GCA_021647505.1. Taxonomy (GTDB): domain Bacteria; phylum Pseudomonadota; class Gammaproteobacteria; order SZUA-152; family SZUA-152; genus DRQN01. Next base: position 37,820 of record JAKIUN010000025.1, on the reverse strand, counting down.
TACGATCCCCGCGTAACAAAGCAGACATAGCGGCATGTCCCATCAGGGGCTGATTCCAGATACGCACCCCCGAGCGTTCGGTCTGTGCCAATCCCTCACGCACATGATCCATGGCCACCTCGTGATTGCCGGTAACCTGGGCTAAACCGGCGGCCATGGCCTGGAGGGAGATGCCGATCACGTTGCAGCCGTCGATCTGGCGGCCCACAGTGCGCAACGCCTCCAGGGCAATCGCGGCGCCCTTCAGATCATTGAGTCCGGCGTACTGCAAATACAGGGGGCCGATACGGAATCGTAGTTGGGGATCATCGCCGAATAACACGATATCCCGTACCCGTTGCGCCCAGTGCCCAATCAGCGGATGCGCGGGTTGGCGCAGCATCAATGCCTTGAAAAAACCACAAGCAAAGTGGTCACAAAGAGCGGCGGGCAACGTATCGAGGGTGCTGGCATCAATTGCCCCGGCCTCGTCAATCCAGCGATCCAGCGGCGCCAAACATTGCCATTTGTAGACATAACTATCCACCACTGCACACCAGGCAAGTACTTGGCCGGGACGGTCTCCCTGAGCCTTGAGACGTCCGTAAACGTTCTCCATCTGAACACGAGCCACACCGGGGTTGCTGGCCAGCTCACCCAGGCCATGCCAATACCCCAGCCAGGGATTTTGCGCGACAACCACCGTCGGCAGAGCCGTGATCCAGCCCGCCACGGTACTGGCCCGCCCCTGCGCCAGATAGCTCTGGGCATGCGCCATAATCAGGATGGCAGCACCCTCATTATCATCTGCCCTGATACGCCAGATGATCGCGGCATCGATGTCGCCTTCGGCCTCCAGGAGTTCGGCAGCTTGGCATTGCAGAGCGGCACACTCGGCCGCCGGTAATTCTTTACGAAGGCGTTGTTCCAGGAAGGTGCGAAACAGGGAATGGAATTCATACGGCGACACACGGTAAAGGTATTATGACGACACAGGGTCTTAAGGATGGATTCAGCCTGCATTCTGCCGGACAGGGCGCGCGCCGTGTCCGGACTCACGCTTGGCAGCAGGGCGCTGCGGGTAAGCACATGGCGAGTGTCCGAATCCAGACGGTCAAAGAGTTCAGCCGCGAAATAGTCAAACAGGGCTTGTGAGCCCGTCGGATCCAGGCCGGACTTAGCAAACCGCCTCACCCGTTTAGCCAACAGCACCAGACCCGCTGCCCAACCATCGCTCTGCGCGTATAGAGCTTGCACATCGGTGTCATCCAGAGGACTATCGACGGTTTGATTGGCAATGGCACAGGTTTCTTCCTGTGTCAGCCTGAGCTGTTCCCAGTCCAGCAAGGTTAGCGTGCCGTTGGCCCGGAAGCGGGCAAAGGCTGGCGCTGGGTTGTTGCGACTGATAACGATGACATTGACGCCCTCAGGAATCTCAGTGCAACCCGCCTGCAAAATCTCGTGTAGGGACAACCCCGCGTCCTGATAATTGTCCAACACCAGTACGCCGGGGGTCTTGATGCGCTTGAACAGCTCACGGAAGAAATGGCGACTAAAGGCTTGCAGACCGGCCAGATACTCAGGGATCAGGAGCGGCATTGGCTGCTTTCGGCGCAGGGCGGCCCGCTTGCACAGCAGACCCAGGTGATAAAAGAAGGTGGCAATATCCGCGTCACCCTCATCCACTTGGTACCAGTAGGCGTGGTGCTCTCTGGCCCTGAGCCAGCTGGCAATGAGCGATGTCTTGCCCGATCCAGCCGGGGCCGAGACCCAGATCAGCGGTATTGCCTGAGCAGCATCAAGTTGCTTAAACAGACGCATACGCGGGTAGGTTCGATGCAGTCGCGGCGCGGAAAGCTTACTGATGTTGGCCTGTGATTCCACTGACATCCCTCCCTTGCATTACCAATATTTGAACCTTTAGTCCATTGACCATACCCGGAAGGTAAAGCATTTCTCCCAAAAAAATTGTTGAATAACACCATTTTGCACAGTTTTTTTGGCTATTCGCCGATTCAAGTGCGCGAAAGTCAGGCACCCCAGCTCCCCCTAATACATCCGGTGCCGGAACAACCATCCAGCCAAAATCAAGGTGACGGCAGCGATGATGGCCATGGGCCAGAATTGGTGGAACAGTAGGGCAAAGCCATCGCCCTCCAGGGTCACACCACGCACAATAACGAGAAAATAGCGCAGCGGATTGAGGTAAGTGAGCCACTGCACCATCTCTGGCATGTTGGCAATGGGGGTGGTAAAACCAGACAGAATCACCGCCGGAACAATGAACAGAAAGGCGCCAAGAATGGCCTGCTGCTGGGTGACGGCAATGGACGAGATCATCAACCCCACACCCACGGTGGCGATAAGAAACAACAGAATACCCAGGTACAGGGCCGGGATGCTGCCACGCAGTGGCACCTCGAAAAACCACACCATCAAAACAATGATCAGGGTCGCCTCCAGCAGTCCGATAACAATACCGGGGATGGCCTTGCCGATGAGGATTTCTACCGGCCGCAGTGGCGTAACGAGAAGTTGATCGAAGGTACCCTGCTCGCGCTCGCGCGCCACCGATAGAGCGGTGACCAGCAGGGTCACCACCAGCATCAGTGAACCAACAATGCCAGGCACAATGAACCAGCGGGATTGCAGATTCTCATTATACCAGGCGCGCATTTCCAGTTTGACCGGTGGGCCGGTTTGGCCGTGTCCATGTTGCCATTCACGGTTAAAGTCCAGCACCACGTCACGTAGATAATTGAGAGCGGTCATAGCGGTGTTGGAATTTCGGCCGTCAATAATCAATTGCAGTGGCGCCGGATCGCCACGCTGCAAATCAGCGCTGAAACGCTGACCGAGACGGATCACCAGTAATACCTTGCGATCATCGATGAGCGGTGCGATTTCGGCGTCGCTACTGATCTGGTGAAGAATGGAGAAATGCGGCGAGCCCTCGATGCGTGCCAATAACTCACGCGAGGCGCCGCCACGGTCTTCGCTGTAAACTGCCACCGGCACGTCATTGAGGTCATAGGTGGCGGCAAAGCCAAAGATAAACAGTTGGATGATGGGCGGCACGATGATAATGATGCGGCTGCGCTTGTCGCGCATCAGGGCAAGAAATTCCTTGCGGGCCAGGGAGAGGATGTGGAAGAAACTCATAAGACGATATCCCCTGTCAGGATATGAAGAAACCCAACGCAAAGGCCGCAAAGAAAAACCGTCAAAAAACCTTTGCGTTCTTTGCGTCTTTGCATTGAATCTCTTCGCATTGAAGCTCTTTTATTCACGTTGCCGCCTTGTGTCAATCCAGCCGCTTGTAGGACTTCTTAACCACCAGCACCGTCAAAATCGCCAGCATCAGTAACATGGCCCCGGCATTGACCAGTACCACCGGCCACACCGGGCCTGCGAGAAATAACGTCTGCAAAATAGCGACGAAATAACGTGCGGGCACCAGATAGGTAATGGTCTGCACCCATTCGGGCATGGAGTGAATGTCGAACAGGAAACCCGAGAGCAGAAAACTGGGCAGGAAACTGACCACCAGCGCCACCTGGCCGGCAAGAAACTGGTTGCGGGTGACGATGGAAATCAACAAGCCGATGGCCAGCGACACCAGCATGAATAACGCCGAACAGAGCATCAGCAACCAGAAAGGACTGAGCAACGGCACGTCGAACAGATACAGGGCCATGGCCACGCTGAGCAGCATACCGCCCATGCCCAACGCGAAATAGGGAATCAGCTTACCGGCCAGCATCTCGCCCATGTGCAACGGCGTCACCATCAATGCCTCCATGGTGCCGCGCTCCCATTCACGCGCCACCACCATGGCGGTGAGCAGGGAACCAATCATGGTCATGATGATGGCGATCAATCCCGGTACCAGAAACAGACGGCTGGAGAGGGCCGGGTTGAACCATATCCGCTGTTCCATCGCCACCGGCAGATCGAGCGCCCGCCCCTGGGCAACGGCAAAATGTTGTAACCAGGCCAGCCAGGTGCCCTGAATATAGCCCTTGGTGATATTGGCCTGATTGGAGTCCACGCCATTGACGAAAACGCCGATGGGAGCTTCGTTGCCACTCAGCAGGCGACTGGAGAAATCATTGCGCAACCAGAGAATGCCGTCGATGCGGCGCTCGGCCAGTGCCTGTTGGGCCTCCTGTATGGCGCCGAAGCGCTGTGGATGGAAGAATTCGGAGCGGTCGAAGGCGCCGGCCAGAGATTGAGTGGCGGTATCCGGCTGTTCGATGACGATGCCTAAGGGGATATTTTTGGCATCCAACGACACGCCGTAGCCGAACAACAGCAACAGGATCACCGGCATGATGAAGGCAATGGAGATGCTCGACGGATCACGCAGGATTTGCAGGCTCTCTTTGCGAATCATGCCCCACAGGCGGCGTAGACGTGCACTCATGCCGCCACCTCCTCGTCATTCTTCCCGCCATGCTTTCCATCTTTTCCCCCGCCCTGCTCACGTTGTTCGATAAGCTGGATAAAGGCATCTTCCATGCTGGGGTCGGGGTGATCCGCGCTGCGCGCACGGGCCTTCATTTCACGTGGCGTACCCTCGGCCAGTACCTTGCCGTCGGCCATGATCACCAATCGATCGCAGTAGTTGGCCTCTTCCATGAAGTGGGTGGTCACCAGCACCGTCACCCCGGCCTCGGCCAGGGCGTTGGTGCGTGCCCAGAATTCACGCCGCGCCAACGGGTCGACGCCGGAGGTGGGTTCATCGAGAAACAGGATCTCCGGTTCGTGCATGAGGGCGGCGGCGAAGGACAGACGTTGCTTGTAGCCTAACGGCAAATCACGGGCATTGGCTTCACGATAGCCCGTCAATTCAAAGGTATCGAGTGCCCACTGAACACGCTCGGTCTGCACGCGGCCGCGCAGGCCATAGCTGCTGGCGAAGAAACGCAGGTTCTGCAACACCGAAAGATCACCGTAGAGGGAAAATTTTTGTGCCATATAGCCGATGTGTCGACGGGCCTCGGCGCTGGCGGTATGCAGATCATGACCAGCCACCGACAGCTCACCACCGCTGGCCGGCAGCAGGCCACAGAGCATACGGAAAGTCGTGGTCTTGCCCGCCCCGTTAGCGCCCAGCAGGCCAAATATCTCGCCACGGCGCACGCTGAAGCTGACATCGTTGACGGCAATAAAATCACCGAAACGGCGCACAAGTCGGTGTACCTGAATCACCTTTTCATCACCAGAAGCGCCGATATGCAAATCCATACCACCGAGGGCTGCCGCACCGTCGTGGCGGATTTTGAGGCGGGCGACGAAGGCATCCTCGAAGCATGGCGTAGCGGAATTTATACGCACGTCTTTAAGATCCGGTAACAAATCCGCCGCCGTAGGTTCGCCAGTCTGTTGCATGACCAGACGCACCGCCTCTCCTTCCACCAGGGCATCGAGTACCCCCGGAGCTTGGCTGAGACGGGTCTGCAAGCGGCGCTGGGAAATATCTGCGGCACTAACCTGAAATATACGCCCCTGTACCTCGGCGCTGAAATCGGCCGGCGCCCCCTGCCCCAACAGTTTGCCCTGGTGCAACAGTAAAACTTCGTCGCAACGCTCGGCTTCATCAAGATAGGCGGTACTGAGCAGCACACTCATACCCTGCTCCTGCACCTGGCGATAGACGATGGCCCACAGCTCACGCCGCGATACCGGATCCACGCCGACGGTGGGTTCATCCAGCAACAACAGGCGTGGTGCACGCAGCAGGGCGCAGGCCAGGCCCAGTTTCTGTTTCATACCACCGGAAAGGCGACCGGCGAGGCGGGCAGTAAAGGGTGCGAGGCCGGTCATGTGCATCAATTCGCCATAGCGGGCAGTACGCTTTTCCAGCGGCAAGCCCTGTAGTTCGGCATAGAGGTCAAGGTTTTCCTGCACGCTGAGGTCTTCGTAAAGGCCGAAGCGCTGCGGCATATAGCCCACTGCCGACTGCACGGCCTGCGGTTCGTCCACGGCGTCCAGCCCCAGCACACGGATCTCACCCAGGGCGGGACGCAGCAGGCCACAGGCTAGGCGCATGAGGGTGGTCTTGCCGGCACCATCGGGACCGATAAGGCCGGTCACCTGACCCGAGGCGATAGCAAAACTGACGCTGTCCAGGGCACACAGGGCGTGCTCACCACCAGTGAAGACCTGGCGGACGTTGTGAAAGGAAAGCGCAGCATCACTTATCATTGGCTACCGCCGTAAAAACCCCTTCTCCCCCTTGGGGGAGAAGGCCGGAATGAGGGGGCCAGCGACGCAGCCGCTTCACACGCAGCGCTCATCAACCCTCACCCTGGCCCTCTCCCAAGCTTGGGAGAGGGAATTGTCTTTTCCAACATGGCTAATTGCCACAGGGACGAGGCAGAGTTCCCGCATCCGCCTGATCCAGCTCGATATCCACGCTAACCGGCATGCCCAGTCGCAACTCGCCGTCGGGGTTGCAGGCGAAGATGCGCACAGAGTAAACCAGTCGGGTGCGCAGTTCGGGCGTCTGCACAGTCTTCGGCGTGAATTCGGCGGTGGGTGACACATAGCCCACCCAGCCCTGGTAGCGTTTGCCGGGATAACTGTCCGTCGTGATCCAGGCGGTGGCACCCAGACGCACACGGCCAAGCATGGGTTCGGGCAGGTAGGCACGCACCCACACAGGATCAAGAAAGGCCAGGGTCAATACCGGCGACTGGGGGAAGGCCATATCACCAGGTTCAAGGATGCGATTGCGGATAATGCCGTCGGCGGGGGCATACAGGCTGGCATCGGTAAGCCGCTGCTGGGCCTGTTTTAGGGCCGCTCTGCGCCCTGTGAGCTGGGCACGGGCAGCTGCGATGTCCTCCTTGCGCGCACCGGCCTTGAGCAGGGCGAGTGTAGCCTGCACCGCTTTCACCTGGGCAGCGGCGGCATCGGCCTGGGAGCGGGCCTGTTCTTCGTCCTGCGGCGAAGCCAGCTTCCTCTCCAGCAACCGCGCCACGCGGCGGTAGCTGTCATGCGCCGCCTTGGCCTGGGCCTCGGCAGCCTGTAATTCGGCCTCGGCCTTGTGGATCTCCTCCGGACGGCTGCCGGCCTCCAGTCTCGCCAGCACCTGTCGTTGAACCTCCACCGCCGCCTCGGCCTCGGCCAGCTGTGCCTCCAGCAGCTCGGTGTGCAAACGCGCCAACGGCTGCCCTTTACTGACATGGTCGCCCTCCTGCACCCGTATCTCGGCGATGTGTTCACTGGCGTTAAAGGCCAGCTGCGCCTCACGGATATCGATATTGCCGTATAAAGCAAGCTGGCTGCCGTCATTACTATCCTGGGGTGACTGTAGCCAGAAATAGGCACCAATCCCGCTAATAATGGCAATCGCCAGCAAGGCAGAAAGACCTTTTTTCATTTGCTTGTCCTCAGAAAACTTGCCAATCGGAGACCGATCAAATCCAGACGTAATCGACACTGCCCTGACCACTTTTGGCCGGATAGCTATAGCGGACAACACCACAACACAGTAGACAGTTTGGCATATCTTTTTACCAGGCTATGAAAAGCATGGCACAGACAGGGGTATTTCCGGGATCCATGCACCCAACCCAGAGAAACTTTTCGCCCCCACAGACATACATTGGGATCGGTCAGTGAGATTCAATAGTCGACCAACAGAGCGGACATCCCAATGGCGGGTCAGGAACGTGCACGTTCCTTAATGACGCCGGCTTTGCAGCAGACGGTAGATAAGTGCGAGAAGGGTCAGCCACAGCAACGCAGCCGTGGCGTTATGGGTGACAACGACACCAAGGGGCGCACTGAAAATAATGATCGTCATGCCCAGCAAGACCTGCAAGGCCAAGAGTGCAAGAATGGCCATGCCCAGGCCCCGGATACGGCCGCCCAGTTTCAGCGCCCGGTAGCCCAGCCAGCCCATGAACAGCAAAACAAGGACGGCCCCCAGGCGATGCACCATATGCACAGCCATCGTCGCCGCCTGCTCGACAATCACCCGCCCCTCAGGGCTGACGGCCAATAGATGACGCAGCGTAAAGCCTGCGGGGATATCCATCTCCGGCCACAGCAGGCCATTGCAGAGCGGAAATGTCGAGCAGGCCAGAGCCGAAAAATTTGAACTCACCCAACCGCCCAATACCGTCTGCACAACAATCAGCGCCAGCCCGAGTAACGCCCACTTTCGTAGTGTTTCCGCCCCCGCTGAAACATCCACTGCCGGCCCCCGACTCAGGGACAGATGCAGCCACCAAAGCAGTCCAAGCAGCGCCATACCCCCCAGCAGGTTGGCCATGACCACGGGCGGCCTGAGGAGCGGTGATCCGTACAACACGCCCAGCACGGCCAGAAACAGGGTGACAGCCAGGGCCGCAAGTGGCAGGGTCATGCCCGGCCCCGAGTCCTTGCGCTGACGCCAGGCGACGATCACAAGCGCCGCGATAAGAACCAGTAAAGCACTGGCAACCCCCCGGTGTGCCCGCTCCACCGCAGTCGGTGGCGCCAGCGTCCCCGGTTGCAGGCTGCGTGAAGCCGTGGCAGCAATATCTCCGGCATACTTGACGATATCAATACGGCCATAGCAATCAGGCCAGTCGTCACATCCCAGCCCCTGGTTCGACAAACGCATGTGGGAACTCAAGACAATCAACGCAAATGACAGAACGAGGGATACGGTAACGAGCTTGGAAAATAAGGAAGAGAGGCGACTAGACATTCAACGATGGCCGTTTGCTCACAATGACAAGTAGCAGTGACTTGTTACCAGTGTAGTGTCCCATATTACTAAGAAGAACACGGGATAGTCGACATAATTCCAATGTTTTCATCGAAAACCACTGTATTTCCTGAATGACTGAGGAATCGTATGTCGACCAAGTAATGACATCATACCCGAATTTCCTATCATAATTCCTGGAAAAAGGCAGCTCCGTGGCCTACACTTTGCACCCTATTCTATTCACTGGAGGAGATTTTATGATGTTTTGAGCAGAGATTGGTTAAGCAAATGTCTATAATTTTTTCAATTTTTTTAAAGGGAAATTAGAAATGAAAAAAATATTAATATTTATGATGCTCTCTCTTTTCTGCAGCAGTGTATTTGCTCAGACCTTCTCGTCCCGCTACGGCACAACGGTCTACAACCTTTGGTATGATCGTACTAGTTATGCGATACATACGATTTCTACCAACCCAATACAAGCAAACAAAAATGTCTACTCATGGCGAACCCATACACAGTTTAATGGCAAGCCGGGAATCCACACACACGTTGGCCAACTCATCGGTACGACTAATAGCCAAGGGGTTCTGACCATCGTCGTGGGAAGAGTACCGCCTGATTCCATACATTGCGGCTGGATTAGAAACGAAAGAGTTGCCGTGGGGTCGAAATCTGCACGACAATCAAACCGCTTAAACTTTACAATAGTGAAAAAGTATGTATGGCCGTTACCTAGCCCACTTCCCCCATTTGATCCTTTGTGCGTTGATCCCTCTAATCTCCCTTCTCCCCCTCCTCCTTGTTATCCTTATCTATGTCCGTGAACTAAGCCAAGCAAGGCGGGCAGACTGTTCATACCCATACAAAACATGGCGCGAACGGTAAGGAGCGTGCACGTTCCTTACATGCAATGAGTATACGCGATTTCCTGCGCCTTGAAGGGAAACAACGACCCTGCGCAATAAATGCAACTTATTTTTGTGACAGCTCTCAACTGCTGAAATCACGCATTTTCTGCACATGGCAAATATGAATGGTCTTTCCTTCAACGCGTATCAAGTCCTCATCCGCCAGTCTGTGCAAAACCCGGGAGAGCGTTTCCGGGGTAAGATTCAACTGCGCAGCAAGTGTGGCTTTATTAACAGCGAGGAGCACGTCAGCTTCGTTAGATGTTGTATTCTTTGCCGACTCGGCCAATTCTATTTCCCGTAACAGATAGCCAATGACCTTCTGGATACTGGAATACACCGTCAGGTATTCCAGTGTTTGAATTCTATCCACCAGCCGGGCACAAAGCCCGGCTATCACTCGACGGGCAAATCCCGAGTTATGGTCGACGCCATCAAATACAACGCTCTTTGGTACATGTAGAATCTTCGAATCCATCAATGTCTGGGCACAGACAGGATATGGCTTGCCCAGAAACATCACCGCTTCCCCAAAACTCTGGTTGGGCCCAAATATTTCTGCGATAAACTCTTTCCCGTCTCTCGATACAAATGAAAGCTTTATGCGGCCAGAGATGACAACATAGAAGCCATCAGAAGGGTCGCCTTTATTGAACAGGATGCGCCCTTTATTGACGCTGATCTCGTGGGTGGCGGATGCAATCTTTGCAAGCTGACTGGAATCCAACTCTTTGAATAAGGGGATGTTCGCCAAAATGGAGGCATTTCTCATGAAAGAAACCCGTTTTTCACTTCAGTGTGATGAGACAATGACGAAAACTCAATCAAAACAGCATTGGCATACACACAAGCTATCCCCTGGCTATCGAGAAGATAAGGAACGTGCACGCTCCTGAGAAAAGTCGACCCAATATTTTTTTGCAGGGTACACAGAGTACGATGCCTGACGCACTCTACCCACCTTACCCGACAAACTGATTTTAAAAAACACATGACTTTCCCTGTTTTATCAGTTTATTTACCTAGCCCGGCCACCTAATATGCCGTGCTGACAGAATCCAGGCACCATTGATCATGTATCGCCGCGACTCACTGTAGCCCAACGAACTTGCCCCCCAAAATCGCTCTTTTACCTCGAATCTCGACAGTCTTTTTCAAGCCCCGTGTTTCTCTCCCGTCATACCGACGTCTGGTGCTTTTTTGGCCACATGGCACGCACCACGAGATACAGGAACAAGACGCCTCCAATGACAGCAATCAAGCCACCAATGCCCATAATGGCCATACCGGCGGTTTGCTGGAAATTATCCAGGCTCTGCCCTTCTCCAGAGATTTTTCGTTGCATACCGTAGCCTCCGGCCCAGGCAAGCCCCAAAACATGTAGCAGCTGGCCCAGCCCAAAGGCATGCACCTGGATCCTGGCCAAACGCATTTGTACTTTATCAAAACCGATCTTGGGTAACAAGAAATAGACCATTCCCATAAAGGCCACAGTAATCGCGCCATTTGACCCATGGTAATGGGCCGTAATCAGCGTGCTGCTTTCTCGTATCATGAAACCAAGAACACCACCGACTCCGAATAAAAGGAGTGAATAAAAAAGCGTCATCCGAAGAACCCGGTCTTGCGCAGAAGGCGGGCCGGCCAGGTACATGCCAATGATCACGACCAGACCAAAAGGTAGCGCGGCCAAACCACCGCCAGCGGTCATCAAGCGGGTGAACCAGACCGCAGACTCAACCGACATGATATCGATGCTGAGGTAAATGTAAGGCGTGACAAGGATCGTCACGACGCCGAGGCCAAAGATGATACTGGTCAGGCGCGGAGACAGTGTGAGGCGCACACCGCCGACACTGGCCAGCCACAGCCAGACTACGATCATCAGCAGGGTATGCGTAAACTGCAAGACATGACCGGAGCCCCAGAATAAAACCTCATAATACTCCCAGCCCTGCACGGAATCAGGGATGAGAAAATAAGCCCAAATCAATGCGCCCACCGCAGCAATCGAGGAAATAGAGGCCGTGTATATACCAATACGCAGTCCCGCTGTGCCACTGTTCAATGGCCCGATCGGTGAACAGCCAAGACTCAGGCTACGCATAACCAGCAGCGTAAAACCGACCCCGAACAAGACCATCCCGCTAAGAAACACCGGACTGTCAATGACGGGAAAGTAATTATTCATCAGGGGCTCGCCAGAGCCAATAAATGGTGATACCGCAACAATGACCGTACCAATGGATGCCAGCCACAACGCCGCCCACCCTGTTTTGAGATACCGGCGGGTGGAATTATAACTCCATATAATACCAGCACAGGGCAAGAACCACATCAGCACGGAAAGATCGACGTGAACAACCATCGCGGTCTTGAAGAAATTGTCCCAGGGGAAAATATCCTTGATATAGGGCGTGCGCGCCATGACTAGAAGGATGGCGAGCAAGCCCGCAGCTACCAGCGCCGCAATGCCCAATATCAGCCAACCTGCGGAAAGTCGGCGTAATTCTTCATCAGGCTCTGGCAATACATAGGAATAATTTTTGCTCATTAATAGCCCTCGTAAGCTAACGTCATCTTCTGTACACACAGCAATACTGCGGTTATAGTGCCGGCAAGCTCTTCTTTAATATCATTGTTGTTCCGGTTTGTCTCTTATAGCACCTGCTACTTAACTGCCACATGAACACCCGCCGATAATTTACTGAAATGTAAACTCATTGTATTCAGAATCGAAACCGATCACCAGAATTTGCGATGCCGCCAACGTAACAGAGCCATCAAACTCATAGTCAAGGCCTTCAGTATCGACATGATCCCGCATACCGAGATATAAGTGATATTGGCCAGTCTTTAGTGAAATTCGCTCATACAAGGGCGAAGACAAGTCCTTTGCAAAACCCGATGGACGAATGGTTTTTTCAAAAATAAGCTTTCCATCAATTTTCATAATCACATAGACGGGGGAACGCTCCCTGGGACAATCGAACTTTATACGCATGTGTTTCGGCTTTGCGGCCTGTTCTTCCGCCGTAAACTCCCGGCATGCTAGTTTTAATTTTCCAGAATGATTAAAGGCAAGCTTAATCAGTGACTGATCCGGTTCCATAAAGGTATAGGCGGGAGACGTAGAAAAATAGCCAATGAAGGCGATAAAAAGAAGGTACCAGAATGCCTGCCCAAGATATTGAAATATCTGCATAGCCTTACTCCCGCGTCTCACTGCCCGGCAACACATCTTGTGCCTCAGCCGTTGCAGCCGCCGGGGACATATCCCGCAATGATTGACAAAAGGATTCGATTTCGTTGACCAGTTGTTTGTGATCCGAGGTCGCAGCCCAGTATCGTCTGACCCGCTCGCGAGGAACCGAACGCTTCAGATAGGGCTTACGATGATGGGTAATGCGCTGATCCACCCAGTCATTTCCGAGACGGTGAAAGCAATCACCACTGCGGCAACCGGTAAGAAAAACACCGTCGGCACCCTGCCGCAAGGCATAAACGATGAACGACGGCGGTAATGCGCCAGTACAGGGCAGGCTGATCATGGCAACCTCGGCCTGCATCACTTTGCTCATCTCGACGCCATGGTCGCAACCATAAACCAGTACCTTGGTCTGTCCTGTTAGTTTGGTGAGTGCCTCGCGAGTTGCGGCATGCAGATCCTGAATATTTTTATGCGGCATATCGATGCCGGTTCGTATTTCATCGGTTTGACGAAAGGGGGTGGAGGACGGGCAGGAGCCTGTGCAGATACCGCAACTGACACACTTGCTCTCGTCAACCACGGCAATCGGCAGGTGCTGATAGCGGCCTGCACTTGTCGCCCCCGTTCTCGCTTCCAGCATGATGGCCTCATAGGGACAGTCCACAATGCACAGATTACACCCACTGCAATCATCGGGATAGACCACAGCCACGGGCTCACGGCGCTTTGGCGGCATCCAGGGCAGCAGCGCCAGCAACAGCAGGCCGCCACCAACCAAAGCCCACACGGTGCCCATCGACCACCGATCCATCAACGGATAGATAAACAGATAAAACCAGTCCAGGTTCAATTGGGTCGGTAGCGTGCTCAGGTCTGCCGCCTCATGGCTGACGGCCGGCTTGACCAGTGACAGCACCACTAACGCCACGGTAGCCCCTATCGCCAGCCCGGCCGGGGGATTGATCTTGGCATCGTTGAGTCGGGTGACATGCAGGAGCATCAAGCCCAGCAGCATCAGTGGCAGGCCCACGTGGATCACCACCAGGAGTCTGAAGAAGAGATCCGTGACGCTGGTATTGGTCAGAAAATTACGCGCCGTGGGCTCGGCGATAATGGGCAACCAGTCGATCCATTCAGAGGTACGAACGGCAACGAATTGTCCCAGCAGATCCCACACCAGCCAATAGCCGGTAATACCGATAGCGAAGACCATTACCAGCATCGGAATGCCGGTTGTCCAGGAAAACCAGCGCGCGCCACGATAACGGTCGAAAAAAAAGCCGCGCAGCAAGTGCAGAACCATGGTGGCAACCATCGCATCCGATGCGTAACGGTGCAGGCTGCGCATGATACCCGCCAAATACCATTGTTCATGCGTCATGTATTCAACGGAGGTATACGCATCCACAACACTCGTGTCGTAGAAGATATAGATGTAGATGCCGCTGGCAAGCACGATGTAGAAGAAGAAAAAGGCCATCGTGCCCAGGTGATATAGGGGATTCCACTTCGAGCCAAAAATGGCATTTGCCAAACGATCAGCAAACAAGAATGCCCGGCGCCCGGTATCCTGAAATAGTTTAAGCAAGTCGCATAACTCCCGAGTCCGGGAAAATCCCCATTGGCACGATCAAGATTAACCAATTTATCGCTTGACTGAGCATGATCTAGATCAATGTTTTTCGCTGGAAACCTGTTCGCAGGAGCCCGGAATCGGCACGTGGTCAGTAAAGGGAATCATCTTTCTACTCACTCTCGCTGTTGACGACTGCTGAAGCAACATGCAAGCCTTTCTGAAAGCGGTCAATCGCCGTTGTCAGGTGCCTTTCGTCACCCGGCCCGGCCCAGCAATAACCGACGCGTTCGCGGGAAATCCACCGAGGTAAATGGGGCCGAGATTGATAATCAAGGCTCAGACGCTGCTCTATCCAGATATTACCCAGCCGATAGTAACAGTCCCCCTTACGGCAACCCGTCAGAAAAATACCATCGGCACCATGACGTAACATATAGCCAATGAATGAGACTGGCAATGCCGCCGTGCAGGGCAAGCTGACCACCGCGATGTCTTGGATATCCAGGTTCCCCAGGGCCGCTCCATGATCACAACCATAGACCAGCACCTTAGTGCTTGAAGCAGCGTTGGAATTTAAAGCCTCCAGCGCCAGAGCGCTTACACGGTAGAGATGCTGAATGTCCCGCGAGGGTATATCAATCCCTGTTGTCAACAACTCCTCCCCTCGCGGCGGCCGGGAGAACGGACAGGCACCGGTACAAATGCCACAGCCGACACAGTTATCCGCAACCACTACCGCTTCACGAACATAGCTGGGGTGCCCATCAGTACGTGGTTGCAGGATGATCGCCTCATAGGGACAATCCATGACACACAGGTTACAGCCACTGCACTTTTCCAGCAATACCTTCGCCACAGGCCGATTACGCTGCGGGGGTAACCAAGGCAAGAACAGCAACAATAGCGTTATCACCGCCACCAGCGCCCACACGCCCCCCATTGACCAGCGATCCATCAAGGGATAGGCAAACATGTAGAACCAATCAATATTGATAATACCGGGCACCTGGCTCAAATCCGCACGCTCCTGACTGACTGCCGGCAGCACCAGCGACAAGATCAGCAGGCACAAAAAAGTTCCAACGGCAAGGTTCCGTGGTGGACTGATGATCGCCTTGCTGATATTTTTCACATGCACCATCAAGGCGACAAAGAGAAAGATGGAAATCGCAATATGGCCAATGAGGATGAGACGAAAGAACAGGTCGGAAACACTGGAATTGGTCAGGAAGTTTCGTGCCGAGGGTTCAGAGAATATTGGCAGCCAGTCCAGCCACTCGGTTGATCGCACGGCAATATACTGTCCTAACGTATCCCACACCAGCCAGTAACCAACCAAACCACTGATAAAAATCAAGACCAAGGCCGGGAAACCGGTCACCCAGGTAAACCAACGAGCGCCCCGGTAACGATCCAAAACAAACTCGCGAAGTATATGCAAGACCATGACCAACACCAGGGCATCCGATGCGTAACGGTGAAGGCTGCGCATGATGCCGCCAAAATACCACTGGTCATGGGTCAAATAGTCAACGCTATCAAAACTACCCTTGATAGAAGGCTCATAGAAAATAAATAAATAAATACCGCTTCCAACAATAATATAAAAAAGGTAGAACGCCAGGGCTCCCAAGCTATAAAAGGGATTACTAAACCCAGCAAAAGTATGGCCAATCAATCGTTCCAGGGCCTGAAACAGGCATAATCCCGCCTTTTTCAACCTCATCAAAGCAGCCCTTATCAATGGGAAACCTCTATTCTTCTGGATAGGCCGAACGGGGATTCAAAGTTGTCGACCCATCAAAAACAGCTGCTCGTTGGGCAAAGCATAAAACGCGGCTCTATTAGCATGTTTTGCATGTGTACATGCGTATAAGTAATGGACTTTGGGATCAATTGCGTACTCACGAATAATTAGATTTGACCACTCAGGCACTGCCCGTGGACAAAAACCTTACCCACATACGGACAATGACATATATGAAAATGGAAAGAATAATAAACGTGACGCCAAGACCAGCGACCATCGAATAATCAAAGCGGTAGGTATTACTTGCTGGATCATAGATCGTGCACCACAAGCGCACCTTGTTGACAAGGCGCTCAAAACTTATTTCCGACGACGCCGTATTGCCAAAAATAAGTTCCTTTAATGTTTCCACCAAGATGGGGGGATTAAAATTTTCCCCGTAGACCTGTCTGTATATTTTTCCTTCACTATCGACCACGGTCACTTGCGCAAGATGATCAAACCCAGTTTGTGTTTTAGTAAAGATAAAACCGAGATTATCCGATAATTGCTGCATTACAGCCGCATCTGTCGCACTAAGAAACTCCCAATAAGGATCCCCGGAGACACCCCGCTGACGGGCGAATGTTTTCATCGAGTCCGGCCGGTCATAACGGGCATCAAAACCAATACTGACGATATTAAAGCCGTCTTCGCCCACTGCGCTGCGCGCCAGATCTACCGCACGCGCGAGGTATTGGGTAATAATCGGGCAGGTATGAAAGCAACTGGAATAGATCATGCTAATGACCAGTGGTTTTCCCCGGTAATCGGTAAATTTTACGGGCTTTCCTTCACGGTCAAACAGCTTGTAATCACTCAGCGGACGACCTATCGCGGCTTGACTGAACTCCAGTGCCGTCTGGTCATCAATATGACGTGATAATGCGGTGTCATCTGTGTTTTCCGCTTCATTGTCGGCAAAGGAGGAAGTCGCCACAGAGGTTTCCTGACTATGCGCAACACTGTATGTACATAGAAACGCCATCAGGAAAGCAACAATTTGTATCAATGATGGATGCCGCACGCTTTCTATGCCTCCGTTGTCTCTGTGGCCTGAAAATATCCAGCCCGGTATTTACACGGGAAAGTCTATTGTAGCGTCAAAAGTACCTTTCTATCATTCGAAAATTTTATGTTTCGATCAATCACTGCCGAAGCCAAATCCTAAGCCATCATTGCACGGCATCATCTTGCCCACAAGGAGCAATTTCGAGCCCCATATTGATCGACAAAACCTGAAGAACGTGTACACACTTTGCTGGCAGCGGACAAAAAAAAACCACCGACATTGCGTCGGTGGCATGGATATCAGACTCTGCGAAAACCATCGGGTGAAAGAAGGATGGGAGGAATAAAGCTCCCTTCTCACACCGGCATGGAGACTGTCCGCGCTATCTGATTCCCCAGACACTCCCCAAGTACTTCCAGTTAGCAAAGTAGTAGACAACCAGGAACACCATAAACACGGCGACCAGTACCAGAGAACCAGGGGCTTCCCAACCCTTGCTACGGTTTCCGTAGCTTGTGATCGCCTCAACACCTTCTGAAGAAACAACCGGTGCAGCATTTTCAGGCCTGCGCTTACCGAACAATATTGTCCCTACGGTGCAGAGAATGTAAGCCAAGGCGCCGAGAGAACCAATCACCGCAGTGATGCCCGCAGCACCCATGAACAGATAGACCGTAGCGGAATACTCAAAGCCCAGGGGGTTGCCCGCGAAGGTCATGTCCCAGTGCCGTCGCGCCACACCAAGGTGTCCCGCCGCCATGAAAAAGATAGCAAATCCACCCATACCCAGACCAAACATCCAGGTGGACCATTGTGCCACCTTGGGCATAAATATGTCCCGGCGCCACAGCACAGGCAACAGCCAATAGGTCAGGGCCATGAATGACAGGGTTGTGCCCGCCGCAACCGTACCGTGAAAATGGCCAGGCACATAGGCTGTATTGTGAATGATCATGTTGATCTGCTGAACACTCATGGTGACGCCGGTGATGCCGCCGATAAAGCCGAACAAAACCAGTGACAGGAACATCCCGGAGAACACCGGATTATCCCACGGCGCCTTGCGTAACCATTCGAACAGACCATTGTTCAAGCCCTTCTCTCGCTGCGCCGCTTCAATCGAGCCGGGAATGGTGAAGGCATGGATCATGCTGCCCAGTACGGCGATGTACATGGCGTAGCTGGTGTTGAAGACCCGGAATGACATGCTGCCGCCAGGATCAGACAACAGGTGATGCGCAGAGCCGAGCTGTAGTGCGAGCAGATAGAGGAAGAAGGCCATACGGCTGACCTTCTCGGACAGAGGCTTGGCACCGAACAACAAGGCAGCAATGGCGTACCAGATGGCAATCTGCGCCGCCATGTTGATCTGCTGCGAGGAATGGCCGAAGGCCCACCACACCAGGCGATACATCTGCGGGTCGATATCACCCACCAAGCCAAGCGACCAGAGAAAAGTGGGAATCAGGATGATCGCACCACTGGCAATGGTGAATACGGCGATGATCGCCGCTATCAAGGCGCCAAACACAACCAGCGGTAGAGACCCTTCATAGGTCTTTTCGTGCTTGGCAACGACCAATGTGCCCAGAAAAACAAAACACACCAATAACGCCCCCACCGCGAACAGAATCAACCCCAGGTAGAATAGTGGATTGGCCTTGAGTGGCGGGTAGGAGGTGAACATCACCGTCGATGAGCCATCGAGGATCACTATATTTGCCATCACCGCGCCGACCAACATGAGCACAAAAGCAATCCACCCTACTTTGGGCGTCGCTAAGCGGCTGTTAAGCAGCACCGTGGACGTAAAATACAAAATCGCCATCTCGAAGAAGATAATCCATACCACCAAGACATCGACACCATGTGCCGTCAGGGCGATATAAAACCACTCAGCAGGTAACAGATGCACAGCCGGCCAGCGTGTCAGAGCCACGGCCAGACCAAAAATACCACCAATCAACAGGAAGACAACCGCCGCAACGGCATTGGCCTTCATCAGCTTTTCAGCTGGCAGATGAATGCGTAGACCGGTGTCAGGACAGGTACGGAATTCAGAATCATTAGACATTATTTTTTCCTCCCCCTATTCGACAACGTAGAGTCTGCCGACCATGGCGTGGTGAGCAAGGCCACAATACTCATTACAGACTATATTGTATTCACCGACGGCATTTGGCGTGAAATTCAGCACATAGTCATAACCCGGGACAAGCTGAAGATTTATATTGATCGGTTGAAGCGAAAAGCCGTGATTCACATCCACCGATGACAGGTGAAACCGGTACGTCTCGCCCAGCTTCAACTCCGGTATCACGTTCCACTGATACTGACTGGAAGCGATATAGACATCGCCCCCCGGTGGTACTGCCACTACCGGCACCTCAAGCTCCGTCTCCGTCCGAATCGTGTATTTATCCACCATTTCTTCGGCCTTCGCCGCAAAGGCTTCCGGGCTGATACGGTAGGCCTCACCCGCCTGATTCTGATTGCCGGCAAAATACCAGTAGATCATCATGAAGGTCATGATCACACACCAGGCAGCGGCAATACTGATCCAGAGAAGCTCATCTCGCCCGATGGGATGTCGCCACCAATCATTCGGTGGGGGGGTTAGGGTATTATGGGTAGACATAGTCTTCCTCCCTCTTAAATCATTATTGGTTTATTGAGCTACCGGGATGGAAAGCAGTTCCATAATGCCCCATATGAGATAAAAAACCGTCGGCACCACCACGCCGATAAAAAGCAGCAAAAAGGGATTATCCAAGACCGACTGCATTGGTGAAATGCGTTCTGGCTCTTCGTTCGCTTTGTCAGTGTCTGGCATCGTTATCTCCTCCTGGTTGTCCACTATCGTCACGATCCTACTAAATCGACTCATTTGCTCCTTGATTTACATCAAGAACCCCCGTGTACAAGCTCGGGCACATGCATTCAACGATGTCTAAAACACAGTGATACACTCAACATCGTGGGAGCCCATTGATCTACATCAAGCTGGAGATGCTTTGACGCTGCACCACCGAAAAACCCCCGACACACTCAGGAAAAGCCTGTTGAGATTTACAACATTTCAGCCTCTGGGGTAAATTACACCTAACTAAAGGGACACGGGTTGATTTGCTGCACAAAAGTTGAGAATTTTGGATTCAAGGCCACTATCCATGGGCTAGCGAGAAATTTTTCATGTTTCCACCCATGCCGCCTCTTTTCCACCCTGGATACAGCGTCAAAAGTCAAACTGAAAAATTGCCTACATTTATAGTGATTTGAGACAGCAAACATAGCCAGAAAACAGAAACAGCGGCGACATAAGCTGGAATCAAGGGAGGTAAACCAGCCCCTGTTTAGACATGTTATCTTGCAATTCAGCCTGGAAAATGTGAACGTAGCTTGACGTATATCAAGGTGGCAGGCTCTCTACTCACGATAATCCTACAGCTGGGCACCCATATATATCCGACAGGAGGAATTTTATGAATACGATGATCAAAACAGCGGCTGTCACCATTATTACTGCCAGCGCCTTTCTAAGTGTGAACGCCAACGCTGGCATCGAGGCTAAGTGCAAGGCGTGTCACGATTTTGGTACAGCGAACAAGGTTGGGCCTGGCCTGACAAATCTCATGGGAAACAAAGCCGGTTCGACCAGCTTCAGCAAATATAGCAAGAGCCTGAAAAATGCCGACTTTATCTGGGATGATGCTAACATGCGCCTGTGGCTCGGTGACGGCAAGAAAGCGCTCAAGGAATTGACCGGAGACCCCGATGCGAAAACAACCATGCCCAACATGAAGCTGAAAGGGGAGAAGCTTGATGAGATGATGGAGTTTATGAATGGATTGCAATAAGACAGAATAATATGTATAGAGTATCTGTGCGGCCCAGGAGCGGTATATTTGGGCCGCGCCTATGCCTGTTAGCGCTGGCAGATGGATGGAGACTCTAAACCGATTCGGCCCATTACGATCTGGCACCATCGGTTTATAGTAGTACCTAGTATCGTGTCCGACGGTACCTTACCACACAACAACAAACGGGAGCCCGACAGCCTTGGAATTTGCTATTCTCTACACATTGGGTGCGGTCGCCGCCTATTTTTTTGCCGATTGGGCCCTTAATCGCTTTGAAGCCGCCTATGGAAAACCGATACCCTACCGACACTTTCTCTTCTTCATAATACTCTTCGGCCTGGCATTCATCATGATGTCCATCATCAACACCCCTGAACAATAGCCCCCCGGCAATCATCGATCTGCAAGCATCTGAAATATATACACAAAATACACAGAGCACTGCCGCTCTGTATCACGTAAAAACCGGGTGATTCTCTATCTGTTGGTCAATAGTGCATGATTAGCATTTAGTGCAAGGGTGAACAAAACAACGGCACCGCCCTGGTGAGTGGCGCCCAACCATGTAGGAACCACAAGCAATAACGTCGCCACGCCCAGTACGACTTGCACCCCTGTCATGGCCAGCAACAGGTGAAATGCCGTGCGGGCGCGGGCGGTCAGGTGGTAACGCCGTGACATAAACCACAGGACAGCGGCAACAATCAACGAAATTTCAGCAAGCAGGCGGTGATTGAATTGCACCGCAGCAATATTATCAAAGAAATTCCGGAACCAGGGCTCCAGGGCGAACATGTTATGCGGAATAAAATGGCCATCCATCAGCGGAAAGGTATTGTAGGCCAGACCGGCCTTGAGACCCGCCACGAATCCACCGGAGATAATGGTTACACTCAACAAGCCCGTCACGAACCATGCAAAACGCTGTAACGGCTTGGCATCGATGACATGCGGCTTGGGTCTGGTGAACAAGAGATTCATTGCCATCCAGAAAATATAGGCATAAATAACAAAAGCCGCCGTCAAGTGTACGGTCAACCGGTATTGGCTGACTTGCGGGTCATTCACGAGTCCGCTTTTTACCATATACCAGCCCATCACTCCCTGTAGCCCACCGAGCACGAACATGATCACCATCTTTGGCATCATGGGCTTTGTGATATGACCCTTGACGAGGAAATACAAAAACGGAAGCAAGAACAGCAGGCCGATCATCCGCCCCCATACGCGGTGTACATACTCTAGAAAAAAGATAGACTTAAACCCGTCAAGATCCATACCCAGGTTTAACTGATACTCTGGAAACTGCTTGTATTTCTCAAATGTCGCCTCCCATTCGGCCTGGTTTAGTGGAGGAACAATCCCCATAATAGGCTCCCACTCGACCATGGAAAGGCCAGAGTGCGTCAGGCGTGTAACGCCACCCAAAACGATCATGAAAAAAATCGCAGCGCACACCGCAAGGAGCCAATAGGCTATCTGTTTTTCACCATTACGAGTCGCCATTACTTCTTGAGATGTATTCATCGTTGTCACTATTACCTGATTGCCTCGGACAAAAAATAAATCATACTTCACACTGCGCCATGATGCAGATCAATAATCGAGAGTATATTTCTCTCTTTTGTCTTTTCAAATTATTGATGCTAGCGATAGGCCTAGGCCATAGTTAACTTCGTTTCGAGTGATTTGGCAACTGAAAATTTTTCGGGCTATTTATGTGGCCGATCCAGGCTGGAACCCGCACCCGTCGACTCAGAGCCAGGGTCTTTAGTTGTGTTTTCTGAGGAGTCTATCGCTATATTTATTGTGCGCTGTACATTTTCTTCCTCGGCTTTCTTGCGCTTATTGTTGCGTGAGCCTACCAATGTCCAGGCAACGGCAGCAAACAAAACGATGCCAAGCCACTCAACCAATATCAGAGGACCATTGATCTGGTGATCCGCAGGAATATTTAATATGAAATGGTACTCCCCCCTCAACCCTTCTTCATGAAAGGTAAATGTCGGCAGGAACAGGAACATCAATATGGTCGCAACCACGACTATCGCTAATATAATCTTGTTTTCGTTCATCAGATTACCATTCTACCCCATAACAGTAACAATTTTTCATGGGGGTATTACCCTGCAATTGAGCCCCCGCTTACAGATTGGATGGCCACCCCTAGATTGATAGCATAGATATACCTACAGACACAAGATCCCCCTCCATTCTTCTTGGCAAGAAGGCTCAGATTTGTATAATGTATCAGCATATTGATGTAGATCAATGTACGATTTGGTGAATGGATTATACAAGAGAGACACCTTCTCAAGGAGATGAAGAGGACAGCATGGAAAAGATCAGCGACACCTTTTCATCGGATCATGTACGTTGTGACGAGCTTTTTTTTCGCAGTGAGGAACACGTTCAGCGACATGAATGGTGGCAAGCGAAAGAGACGTTGACAAGATTCATTGAAGAAATGGATGAACACTTCCTCAAAGAAGAGGATATTCTGTTTCCTGCACTCAACAAACACTCCGCAAATGCAGCAGGCCCCACACGGGTAATGCGCCTGGAGCACGATGATATGCGGCAACTCATGAAAGACATGCAGGATGATATCAAAACGCAGGACGCTGATCATTTTCTCGGCTCATCCGAAACCCTGCTGGTCATGATGCGACAACACAATACCAAGGAAGAAAATATCCTCTATCCCATGGCGGATGATGTACTGGCAGGTGACCAGGAGAAAATACTGGCACACATTCAAAAACATGAAAAAAAGAGGCATCTCCAGATGGAACAAGAACGAGTGCTGAATGTCAGCGAACTCGAACCCCCTGGCCCCATGGAAAAAATTCTGGAGGCCATTGAAACACTGACACCCGGCCACTATCTGCGCATATTGCATAGCCGGGAACCCTTTCCTCTGTATACACTCCTGGATGAGTATGGATATAGACATTGTATCCGCGAAGGTAAGCAGACCCTTTTTGAAATATTTGTTTGGCGAAAAAATGACGACATCGCAAAGAAAGCGGTTGGTATCGCAATGGAAACACCCGAAAGCTAGCGGCCTATCAATAATATTGTAGTGATAGCTACTAGTAGTGATAGCTACTAGTAGTGATAGCTACTAGTAGTGACAGTTACTAGTAGTGACAGTTACTAGTAGTGACAGTTACTAGTAGTGACAGTTACTAGTAGTGACAGTTACTAGAAAACTGCCAGACTTAATCGTTTGCGGTGAATATTACTGATAGCGAAGAATACCACCCCGCAGCAAGCTCGGGAAATTCAGTCCAGAGAGATCACATAAGCTTATCACTTGAAGAGAATAGCCCGGCTATTTGACGAACGAAGTGATTTAGGCTGGATTGAGGAGCGCGCACTTTCCCAAGTCGCTATCCATAGGGTTTTCAGCCCGGCAAGGTTAGGTTCGCAGCCTCCTGACCTCACCACAGACTGTATGGCCGGCGCTTGCGATCAAGGAGAAGATTGCAGGAAAACGCACTTTACAACAAGCGCAGCTATGGACAACAACCTTCTAACAACAATACAACCAAGATGACGACGCGATCCGGACTCTCACTAGCCCAGGCCCCGCCACTTTCCGTGCCTTTGCGCTTTTTCCTCACCGCGCCATTGTTCGGCATCCTGACAGCGGTCGTCTTCATTGGCTATGGGCCAGACACTCTGCTAAGCCGATGGACACCCGCGACACTCGCGGCAACGCACCTTATAGCCCTGGGTTATATCACCCTGATTATGGTCGGTGCAATATCACAAATGCTCCCGGTGCTGACAGGCTCGCCCATGCCACGACCACTTCTGGTCAGCACCATCATTCATATTCTGTTAACCCTGGGAGCCCTGGTTCTGGCCGGCGGTTTGTTGCTGGAAAATAACCCGGCCATACAACTTTCCGTGTTTTTCCTGGGCGCTGGTTTTTTGCTGTTCACCGTCGTTAACATCTTTTCCCTGACGCAGGCAAAGACACACAACTCAACCGTCAGCGGCATGTGGTTGGCCGTTGGCTCACTCGTGGTTGCTGTTGTCCTTGGGCTGAGGCTCGCCGCTGAGCACATCTGGAATTTCGACACCGGCTTGTCAAAATCATGGACTGACGTCCATCTGGCTTGGGGCCTCATAGGATGGATGGGTGTTCTGGTTATCGGCGTTGCCTATGAGGTTGTACCCATGTTTCAAATGACTCCCCGCTATCCGCAGTGGATGCAACGCTGGCTGACAAAGCTGATACTCACAGGACTGGTGTTGTGGGCCAGCCTGTCTCTGCTACCCATTGTCGAGCCCGCAACACAGACCTTGCTGATGGGCGCCCTGTCCTCAGCACTCGCTGCCGGCCTCGCCCTGTTTGCCGGTACAACCCTTTACCTGCAAAGACGCCGACGGAGACGCCTTAAGGACGTCACATTACGGTTTTGGAACCTTGCCATGTATAGCCTTCTGGCATGCTCACTCCTCTGGATGGCCGGGCAACTATGGCCGGCACTGGCGAACTGGCATGGATTTGGCTATCTGCTCGGCATCCTTTTTATCGCCGGCTTTGTCGTGTCGGTGGTCAATGGCATGCTGTATAAAATTGTTCCTTTCCTCATCTGGCTGCATTTGCAAAGCCAAAACAGGGCTCGAATAAAATTGCCTAACATGAAGGAAATCATCCAGGATCGGTGGACTCTCCGGCAATTTTATCTGCATGGATTATCACTGCTTTTACTCCTCGGCGGTGTATTTGAACCACTCTGGTTTTTGTATCCTCTGGCAATATTTTTCGCTTTTTCATCCTTGTTGTTGTTTTTAAACATTTACTCGGCGTTGAGCGTGTACAAAAAAGTCCGGGGCCAGCAGGAAAACCGTGGCTAAATGCACGAATGTTAGAAGCTTTATTCGCTTGATTTATATCAAGGTATATGGGCTTGAATCTTTCATACTCGTCAGAGTGCAGTACAGGAAAAGACTGTTGTAGTGCGATGAAGTCATTATGGAGCATTTTAAGGAAAGTCTGTATTTTTTTTGCTTGCGAGAATTTCTTGTATGGGAACGGCCTATTACAGGTTACAGGAGGAGCGATAAAATGAGAATTGGTAAACTAATAATCACTGGCGCTGCATTAACCCTGGCGTCACAACTGTCGGTAGGGACGGCCTTTGCCGGCGCTCCGGAAATGAGCGAGACAGAGTTCAACCAAGGTACAAAGCTGTATTTTGAGCGCTGCGCCGGCTGCCATGGCGTACTGCGTAAGGGTGCAACCGGTAAACCACTAACCACGGACATTACTCTGGAGCGTGGCACCGAAACACTGAATGCGATGATTACCTATGGCACCGAGGGCGGCATGCCTGGCTGGGAACTGGAGTTAAACGCCAAGGACATCGAGATTCTGGCCCGCTATCTGCAGCACGAGCCACCCCAGCCTCCCGAAAAGGGCATGGCGGAAATCAAGAAAACCTGGAAGCTCATCATACCGCCGAACAAGCGACCGACGAAGCCGATGAACAACTACAACCTGGAAAACATCTTCTCCGTCACCCTGCGTGATGCGGGCCAGGTCGCCTTGATCGACGGCGACACCAAGAAGATCATCAGTGTCGTGAATACCGGTTATGCCGTGCACATTTCACGCCTGTCCGCCTCCGGTCGTTATATCTACGTGATCGGCCGCGACGGCAAGGTGGTCATGATCGACCTGTGGATGGAAAAACCGGGCGAGGTTGCCGAACTGCATCCCTGCATGGAGGCCCGCTCGGTGGAGACCTCCAAATTCAAGGGCTGGGAAGACAAATACGGCATCGTCGGCTGCTACTGGCCGCCGCAATACGTCATTACCGATGGTCAGACCCTGGAACCGCTACGCATCGAAGGTACCCGGGGAATGGATGTCAACAATGAATATCACCCCGAGCCACGCGTGGCCGCCATTATCGCCTCGCACGAAAAGCCCGAGTTCATCGTCAACATCAAGGAAGCCGGCAAGATCCTCGCCGTGGACTACTCCGACCTCGAAAACCTCAAGGTAACCTCCATCAATGCAGCCCTGTTTTTGCATGATGGCGGCTGGGATCGCACCCACCGTTACTTCATGTCAGCGGCGAACAAGTCCAATATCATCTCGGTTGTCGACTCAAAGACCTCCAAGCTGGTGAAGAACATCGAGGTCGGGGAGATTCCGCACCCGGGCCGTGGCGCCAACTTCACCCACGCCAAGTATGGTCCCGTCTGGGCCACCAGTCATCTGGGTGATGACAGCATCGCCATCATCGGTACGGATCCTGTGAATCATAAGCAACATGCTTGGAAGGTGGTGGACAACCTCACCGGTCTGGGTGGCGGCTCGCTGTTTATCAAGACCCACCCAACATCCAAAAACCTGTGGGTCGATGCGCCACTGAACCCGGACTCAGAAACCTTCGGTTCTGTGGCGGTGTTTGACATCGATGATCTCAAGGCCGGCTTCAAGACGATCAACGTCGTCAAGGATGCAGGACTGACCGGCGGGCGCGCCGTGCAACCTGAGTACAATGCTGCCGGTGACGAGGTCTGGATCTCGATCTGGAATGGTGAGACGGAGACATCCGCCATCGTGGTGTATGACGATAAGACCCGCAAGGTCAAAAATATCATCAAGGACGAGCGCCTGGTCACCCCGACTGGCAAGTTCAATGTCAAGAACACCCAGAATGATATCTACTAAGCGGGTGTAAGCTCAGGGGGGTAATAGATCCTTATTACCCCCCCTTTTTATCAATTTTTTAACTCCCTGAAACACAACCAGGCAGGGAACGCTGGAAAAATATAATTGTTCGTTAACTTCAAACAATGAGGTAGGGAGAAACATGAACAAAGTACCTGATGTCTACCTGGTGGGAGCCGGTCCTGGCGACCCCGAATTATTGACCGTCAAGGCACAGCGGATTCTTCGCCAAGCGGATGTTACCGTCTATGACCGTTTGGTCTCCCCGGCCATTCTTGAACTTCTCCCCACGGGCGCCAAGCGCATCTATGTTGGTAAGGCTGCGGGGCGCCACCATATGACCCAGGATGAGATTAACGGCCTGTTGGTGAACCTGGCCCGCAAAGGGCGTCAGGTCGTACGCTTGAAAGGTGGAGACCCCTTCATCTTCGGTCGCGGCAGCGAAGAGGCAAAGTACTTACGTGAACATGGTTTTTCCTTTGAGATCATTCCCGGCATTACTTCAGCTGCGGGTTGCAGTGCCTATGCTGGCATCCCCCTCACGCATCGCGGCCTGTCCACCGGGGTACGCATCGTTACCGGCCACTGCCAAGCCAATCAGCCACTCGACCTGAACTGGGCCAGTCTGGCCGACCCCGACACCACCCTGGTGATCTATATGGGGCTCGGACACCTGTCCGAAATCAGTCAAAAACTCATGGCTGCCGGCCTGCCCGCAACGACACCGGCGGCAATTATCGAAAATGGTACCCAACCCAAACAACGGCGCTGCATCACCACCCTGGTGGATATCACACAACAGGCGCACAAACTTGACTTCCGACCACCCTCACTGATAGTTATTGGACGTGTCGTCACGCTCGCCGGAGAATTGGGTTGTCTGGAATCGGACGTGTCAAATCTTTCACTCACTCAAGGTGCTGAGCGTCTCTGCGCCAGTGCGAGTCCATAGAAGGATTTCTATGCAGGCTGTTTTTTTTGTTACCACATTTTCCCTGACACTGTTGCTGACACTGTCTCCCACTTCACTGCATGCCCAGGAAAAAGAGATCTCCCCCAGCCGTCAGGGCGAACTGATCCACCTGCTCAAACAGGATTGTGGCTCCTGCCATGGCCTGACACTGGAGGGAGGCCTCGGCCCGCCGCTACTGCCCACCGATCTATCCGGCAAACCCCCCGAATGGTTGCGTGATGTCATACTCGACGGTATTCCCAACACGGCCATGCCTCCCTGGCGTCCCATCCTCAGCGAAAACGAAGTCGCATGGTTGGTTAAAAGCATGCTACAAGGACTGCATAATGGCCAATAAGCACCGTTTCCGTTTCACCCTGGGCGTACTACTGGCATCAATAGTGATAACAGGGATAACAGGCTGTTCCCAGTTAGACGTTACCGACCTACGTGGCACGGGTGATATGGGCATCGTCATCGAACGCGCCGCCGGCAATGCCCTGGTGGTGGAAACCAGCCACCACACCCAGCTCTTCCGCGTGGAGGGACTGGGCAATCTGTCCCACGCCTCGGTGGTATTCTCCCGCGATGAGCGCTATGCCTACGTCTTCGGCCGTGATGGCGGCCTGTCGAAGGTGGATATCCTGCGTGGACGGCTGGTCAAACGCGTGGTGCAGGGCGGCAACAGCATCGGCGGCGCCATCTCCCAGGACGGCCGCCTGATCGCCGTCAGCAATTACAAACCCGGTGGCGTAAAGATATTTGACGCGGAAACCCTGGTGATGCTTGCCGACATCCCGGCCGTCTACGGCCACGACGGCGAACGCTCCAAGGTGGTGGGGTTGGTGGATGCCCCCGGCCAACGTTTCGTCTTCAGTCTGTGGGATGCGGGTGAGACCTGGGTGGTCGACATACGCGACCCCACAAACCCGCAAATCCGCAAATTCAGAGACATCGGCAAATTTCCCTATGACGGTCTCATTACCCCGGATGGCCGTTACTACATCGCCGGTCTGTTCGGCGAAGACGGCCTTGCCCTGTTGGATTTGTGGAACCTGGACGCCGGCGTGAAACGTATTCTGGGGGGCTATGGACGTGGCGAGCAGGCCTTGCCGGTCTATAAAATGCCTCACCTGGAAGGCTGGGCAGCAGCAGGGGATTTATTGTTCGTGCCTGCCGTCGGTCGCCACGAGGTGTTGGTGATTGAGCAAAAAACCTGGCAGGAGGTTGGCCGCATTGCCATGCATGGACAACCGGTATTTGTCATGGCACGTCCGGACAGCCGCCAGATCTGGGTCAATTTTGCCTTCCCCAACAACGATACCGTGCAGGTGATTGATGTGCCAAGCCAGCGCATTATCAAAACACTAAAACCGGGCCCGGCGGTACTACACATGGAATTCACCCCCCGCGGTGAACAGATATGGATTTCGGTTCGAGACAAAGACCTCATCGCCATTTATGACACAGAGACACTCCGCCAGGTCAAGACACTGCCGGCGGACAAGCCCAGTGGAATCTTCTTTACCTCACGCGCACACGAGATCGGCCTGTGAACATGAATACACTGGAAAAACGCCTGCTGAACGATTTTCAGCGTGACCTGGCCCCCTCCCCCACCCCATTTGCGGACATGGCCGAGGAATTGGGTGTGACAGAAGAAGCGGTCATCGGTGGTCTGCGCACCCTGACGGAGCGCGGCGTCGTCAGCCGGGTCGGACCGGTTTTCCGTCCCCATCGGTGCGGCGCCAGTTCTCTGGTGGCCATGACGGTGCCGGAAGCCAGACTGGAGGCGGTGGCGGAGATGATCAACGCCTTTCCCGGGGTCAATCACAATTATGAACGTGAACACCGCCTCAATCTCTGGTTCGTCATCACCGCAGACACCCAGGGGCACCTGCAGGCCTTATTGCAACACATCGAACGGCAAACGGGTCTCGCTACACTGTCCCTTCCCATGCTGGCCGAGTACCACATCGACTTAGGGTTTCCATTGCAATGGGATTAACCGCGCGGGATCAACAGCTGGTTGCCGCCATCCAGTCTGGCTTGCCACTGGTATCCCGCCCCTTTGCCGACATTGGCGCCCGTATCGGTTTGAGTGAAAACGAGACCATCGAACGCATCCAGGCGCTGCTGACCGATGGCACGATAAAACGGCTGGGGGTCGTGGTGCGTCATCACGAACTGGGGTATCGCGCCAACGCCATGACCGTATGGAACATCCCCGATGATCAGGTGGATGAGCTTGGCCGGCGCATAGGCGCCGTGGATTTCGTCACCCTCTGTTACCGCCGGCCCCGCCACCTGCCGGACTGGCCCTACAACCTGTTCGCCATGATCCACGGACAAAACCGTACTGCCGTGCTACACAACATCGAAAGCCTGATCGAGCGCTGTGGTCTGAAGACTATCCAACATGAAGTGTTGTTCAGCCGCCGGCGCTTCAAGCAATGCGGAGCCCGCTATATCGATGCGTCGCCACGCCAACCGGCTGAGGGAAGAATGCACAGCCAGTCTGGAGGCCCGCCCTGATGGATGCCCGGGATACTGCCATCATCAACCAGCTACAGGGAGGCTTCCCCATCACCGAGCGGCCCTACGCCGAGGTGGCAAAAACGCTGGAGATCACAGAAAAAGAACTCATTGAACGACTGGAAAACCTGCTTGCAAAAGGTATCCTCAGCCGCTTCGGCCCCATGTACCACGCCGAGCGCCTGGGCGGCGGTCTGACCCTGGCCGCGCTGCATGTGGCCGACGAAGGCTTCGACCGCGTAGCGGAACAAGTCAACCGTTTCCCGGAGGTGGCGCATAACTACCAACGGGAACACCACTTGAACATGTGGTTTGTGCTGGCAACGGAAACACCGGCCCGAATAGACGAAGTGCTCGCCGAGATTGAACAGAAGACGGGCTGCCGTGTGTATAACGTGCCGAAGATAGAGGAATTCTTTGTAGGATTACGCTTCGAGCTATGAATACCGTCATCGACACCACCGACCGGCGCATCATTGCCGCCACCCAGGGAGGACTGCCTCTGACGCTGCGCCCCTATGCCATGGTCGCCGCACAGCTGGGCCTAGACGCTGGTGATGTCATGGCCCGCATGCAGCGCATGCTCGACAGCGGCGCCATCCGCCGCATCGGCGCAGTACCGAACCATTATGCCCTGGGATTCAAAGGCAATGGCATGTCCGTGTGGGATGTCTCGGATGATGCGATAAAGGAAGCCGGACAAACCATCGGCGCCCTCGACTTTGTTAGTCACTGCTACCACCGTCCCCGCCATCTGCCAACCTGGCCCTATAACCTGTTTGCCATGGTACACGGCCGTGACCGCGCCGAGGTCGACGAAAAAGTCCGCCACATCGCCGCTATATTGGGTGTCAATGACCGTGGACACGAGGTTCTGTTCAGCACACGTATCCTGAAAAAGACCGGCCTGCGTATAGGGCCTAACAGGCCCTAAGGCTAACTGGAGTTCACCATGTTCCGTATATCGCAATATCTCCAGGAATTAAAAAGCCCCACGGCGTTGACGCCTAAGCGCAACCCACCCGGCCCGGTGGTGATCTGGAACCTGATCCGTCGCTGCAATCTCACCTGCAAACACTGTTACTCCATTTCCGCCGACAAGGACTTTCCCGGCGAGCTGTCCCGTGAAGAGATCTTCACCGTGATGGATGACCTCAAGGGCTTCCATGTACCGGTGCTGATTCTCTCCGGCGGCGAACCCCTGCTGCACCCCGATATCTTCGACATATCTCACCGAGCCAAGGCGATGGGATTCTATGTGGGCCTGTCCACCAACGGCACCCTGATCGATGAATCCAACATCGGCAGCATCGCCGCCGTAGGCTACGACTATGTCGGCATCAGTATCGATGGCATCAAAGAAACCCACGACGTGTTCCGGCGCATGGACGGTGGCTTCGAGGCCGCCCTCAACGGCATCCGCCTGTGCCGTGACAGCGGCGCCAAGGTGGGACTGCGCTTCACCATGATGCAGGACAACGCCGATGAATTGCCACAGATGCTGCAACTCATGGAAGACGAGGGCATCGACAAGTTTTATTTCTCTCACCTCAACTATGCCGGACGCGGTAATGTGCACCGCGAAGACGACAGCGTATTCCAGAGCACCCGCCAGGCCATGGAGCTGCTGTTCGATACCTGCTGGCGCTATGTGGAAGAGGGACAGGCGAAGGAATTCGTCACCGGCAACAATGACGCCGACGGGGTCTACCTGTTGATGTGGATACAAAAACACTTCCCCGACAAGGTCGATCACATGCGGGCCAAACTGGCCCAATGGGGAGGCAACTCATCGGGGGTCAATGTGGCCAACATCGACAACCTGGGCAGGGTGCACGCGGATACCATGTGGTGGGACTACACCCTGGGCGACGTGCACCAGCGGCCCTTTTCGCAGATCTGGCAGGATACCTCCGACCCGCTCATGGCCGGACTCAAGGCCCACCCGCGAACCGTCAAGGGTCGCTGTGGCGAATGTCAGTATTTCGACGTCTGCAACGGCAACACGCGGGTGCGCGCCTATCAGGTCAGCGATGACTTCTGGGCGGAAGACCCAGGCTGTTATCTCACCGACGAAGAGATCGGCATCACCGGGACGGGCGAACGCCTGCTCAACACGCCCTATGTCTCCCGGCGCAAAAAACAACGCTATTCACCGCAGCATCGAGGATAAACCAACCATGACTAAAACGATCCTCCCCCTCAGCGCCCTTCTCCTGTTCGCTCTGACCAGCGGTATCGGCAACGCCACCCCACCACCTTCGCCCTCCCAGCTGTATGACAAACACTGCGGCGACTGCCACGGTAAAGACCGCCTGGGCAGAATGGGGCCGGCCCTGTTGCCGGGCAACCTGGGACGCACCTCGCCCGCCAAGGCCCACACCGCCATTCACGAGGGGCTGCCAGCGACACAGATGCCGGCCTTTGGTGACCAGCTCAATAAGACACAAATCCAGACCCTGGTGGACTACATTTTCACACCCCTGCCACAAACTCCGCAGTGGAGGGCAGAGGAGATCATCGCCTCGCAAATCATCCATAATGCCCCCGGCAGCCTGCCCGATAAACCCATCTACGATGCCGACCCGCTCAACTTGTTCATCGTGGTGGAGATTGGCGACCACCATGCCACCATCCTGGACGGCGACAGCTTCGAGCCGATTTACCGTTTTCCCACCCGGCGCGCCCTGCACGGTGGGCCGAAGTACGCGCAGAACGGACGCTTCGTCTACTTCGCCTCCCGCGACGGCTGGATCAGCAAATTCGACATGTACAACCTGAAGCTGGTGGCCGAAATCCGCGCCGGCATTAATACCCGCAACCTGGCCGTGTCCGGTGACGGACGTTATGTGATGGTGGGCAACTATCTCCCCCATACCCTGGTGGCGCTTGACGCCAGCGATCTCTCCCTGATCAAGGTGATCCCGGTAGGTGATGAAGAGGGCCTGAAGAGTTCGCGCGTCAGCGCGGTCTACCAGGCGGCGCCACGCAACAGCTTCATCGTCGCCCTGAAGGACATTCCCGAGGTCTGGGAGATCTCCTACGAAGACGATGCCAAGCCGCCCTACACCGGTCTGGTGCACGATTATCGCAAGGACTCCGGTGATGTCCTTCCGGACCAAACGATGCGTTTCCCCGTGCGCCGCATCGTCCTGGAAAACTACCTGGACGACTTTTTCTTCGACCAGGATTATCGTTTCCTGATGGGCTCCGCACGAGAGGGCGGTCGCGGCCAGGTGGTCTTCCTCGACGGAGGACGTAAGATCGCCGACATCGATCTGCCCGGCTTCCCGCACCTGGGTTCAGGCATTACCTGGAAGTATCAGGGTTTCACGGTGATGGCCTCGCCGAATCTCAAAGAGGGCGTCGTCAGCATCATCGACATGCGAAACTGGAAAGTGATCAAGCGCATCGATACCCTCGGCCCCGGCTTTTTCATGCGCAGCCACGAAAACACCCCCTATGCCTGGGTAGACGTGTTCTTCGGCCCCAATAAAGATGTCATGCACATCATCGATAAACGCACCCTGGAGATCGTCAAAACCCTGCGCCCGGCACCCGGAAAAACGGTAGGGCACGTAGAATTCACCCGCGACGGCAGCCACGCATTAGTGAGTATCTGGGAGATGGATGGCGCCCTCATCATCTACGACGCCAAGACCCTACAGGAGGTCAAGCGCATCCCCATGAAAAAACCGTCCGGGAAATACAACGTCTACAACAAGACCCGGCGTTCCGCCGGCACCAGTCATTGAGGCAATTTGGAGTACAGCGGCATTGACCTATATCAAGTCGAAATCCCGACCAAGCAACTAGCATTAACCCAATCATGTATTTCCGGTATGACGTAAGGGGAAGCCTATGAATGCGAGAGAGTGTCAACTTGCCAAATCCATAGCAACAAAGTCTTCCCTGGCCTGTTATATCGAACTCACCAAACCGGGCATCGTCGGCCTGAGCATCGTCGCGGCCCTGACGGGGATGTATTTTGCCAACAAGGGCATCATGCCCCAATGGGACATCCTCCTGTGGACCTTTGTCACCCTGGGGATGGCGGTGGCCGGCTCTTGCATGCTCAACCAATACTATGACCGCGACATTGACAAACTAATGAAGCGCACCAGCCGGCGACCGTTGGTCGTCGGCCTGATATCACCCACCCGTGCCCTGGCCGTGGCCCTGACGCTAATGGCTTCATCGCTGGTACTGATGCTGATCTTCGTCAACCTGCCGGCCACACTGCTGACCGCCGGGGCCATGCTCGGCTATGGCGTCATTTACACCATGATCGTGAAACGACGCAGTCACTGGGCCAATCAATTCGGTGGTATTGCCGGGGCCATGCCCCCCGTGATCGGCTATGCGGCAATCAGCGGCGGAGTGGATCTCAATGCCCTGAGCCTCTTTCTGATCATGGTTATCTGGCAACACCCCCATGCCTTGAGTCTCGCCCTCAAGTACCGGGAAGAATATGCACGCGCGGGCATCCCCGTCGTACCGGTTGTAAAGGGTGTACAGGCAACCAAAAGAAAGATCGCCATTTATTCAGCGGCCCTGCTGCTGGTTGCCCTCCTCCCCTATGTGCTTGGCATGGCCGGCACTATCTATCTTGTTACCGCCGTCGGTATCAGTAGTGCCTTCCTGTTTCAGGCACTGAAATTCCTCAGGTCAGACCGCGATTGCGATATGAAGCTGTTCTTCTATTCCATCGTCTATTTGGTCGTCCTGTTCACCAGCATGGTGTACGACTCCGTGTAAGAAAATGCCGCGCAAGGAAGGCTGCGCGAGAAAGTGCCGCTGCTGCACGAAGGGAAACATCGCCAGGCATATCTCCGCTTGCCATTTATTAACCCGGCAATAGTCCCACACGTCAAATTCCCTGTCGGCATATCCTGACAGGTGATATCCTTGCCGGACAGCGGCAGACGAAAGCACACACGTCACCCATTGGACTTCTCGCGGGAAAACACGACAAGAGTGAAAATGACGACCAGCGACCCCAGAAAAAGTAATTTTCGATACCGCTGGCTGATCGCCGTCATGGTACTCATCAGTCTGCCACTCATGGCGTGGACAATCAGCGAAATTCTGGATAACAACAAGAAGATCAGTATCCCCCTGCCATTGCTGTCGACATTACGCCCCGAGCCACTTCCCCTGGAAAGGCTTTCACTCACCGATCAGCATGGCCAAGCCTTCACCCTCGACCGACTCAAAGACAAATGGTCTTTCGTCTTCTTCGGCTATACCTCCTGTCCGGACGTATGCCCAACCACCCTTACCGAAATGGTCAACATCGCCGACATGCTCGCGGAGGAAAAGAAAAACGACAATATACAGTTTATTTTTGTCACCGTGGATCCGGAAAGAGATACTGTCGAGCTGCTAAAAAACTACATGGGCTACTTTAGTCCCACATTTATCGGCCTGACAGGTCGTCAATCAGACATTGATGCACTGACCCAACAGCTGAATATCCTGACCATTCGCAAGCCATCCGAGTCACCGGACAGCTATCAAATCAACCATGCATCATCGATCATGCTAATCGACCCGAAGCGCCGCTGGTTTGGCAGTTTTTCACCGCCCATTAACGATGAACGAATCGTTAAACAATTTAACCTGCTGCGCGATTACTACGAAGAATATTGATAAATAAAGCAAACCACCGGACAACCGGTGGTTTGCTTGATAGGGCATTCAAAAAATAGCGGGATTTTATTTCTCTGGAAGAACAAGACTCATTGCTGAACTAACGTGACACGTCGTCAGTTTCGCATGATAAAGATAGACTCCCCAATAATTATAATCGTGGGCAGCATCAACATTAACAATAAAAGGAATATTTGGCCCGGCATTTCCTTGTAATCGAGACTTCACATCCCAACATTGCTCACCGATTTTGTTATTACTTCCCCGGAGAATATCCAGGACTGTACTCCCAAACTGAACCACATCTAATTCAGGGGTGTATGCAGTGGCGCTGTAGAAATCAACATCTTTAAATTTAATGCATAATTTCGCGGATTGAAGATCGTATCCAACAAAGTCTGGATCAGCGAACTTACTATCAACATCTTCGTCGTGCCACCGAAAGTTAGTTTCATCCAACTTCATATCTTGGAGCGTACTAAGCGCACAACTTTTGAGCGCGGCTGACAAGGAGGATGCACCTGCAATTCTTTGCTCAACGCCCCCGCGCTTGACAGAAATCTTCCCAAGCTGAACTACGCTACTGTTTTTAGAGTCTTTAAAAACTGTCTCAGCATCACCTGCCGCATTCACTTTCCCCACGCCGATAACAACAAGCAATGAGGCACAAACAATACTTCCCGGTACAAAACGAAATTTCATCATTGGAATCTCCTTAGTCCTTAGTTTTTAGTCCTTTAAGTATTAATGCCTCTCCCATCTCAGGGTGGCACTAACCGATAATGAATGTAACCATTCATTGATGGGTTCTTCGAAGAATTGTGTGAAGGCCTATGGGGCCATTTTCAGGCCACCACAATAAAACAATATGCTATTTCTGAATCCATCGAATGAACGATAACCCCTGGCATTCGACTTGACGGTCTGAAT
>JAKIUN010000024.1 GCA_021647505.1 Gammaproteobacteria bacterium | reverse complement strand
CCCAGGGACTTTATGCGTTACGTGATGGATGGATTGCGCTTCACCATGCTAAATGAAACGCCCTGTGCGGAGCCGCATGCAGGGTGTTGTGGGGACTGGGGGTTAGAGACCCCCGGTTACCCGATTATACGTAAACTTAGCCATTACCGTGTCATGGATTCTGCAAGACAGTGAATAACTTCTTTGCCATCTTCATACGCCTTAATCACTTCGTCATACGTGGTAGTTGAATTAATAATACCTTCATGTGCAAATTCGTTGCGCCAAGTAATCAAATTAGCATAGGAGCTTCTAATATCTCGATGGTTTATTTGAAGGTATTCTTTCGACTTTTTTTCTATGTTTTTTTGAAATTTTATTTGATACTTTCTACCAAACTTACCGATGTAGTCTTCTTTAATTATTTTTAATTTTATGCGCCCATTAATCCTGTCGAAATACGCTTCAGTGAAGTTTCCAAGTACCTTATGTTTTTTTCGCGCAAAATCAATGAAAATATCTTTCATAGCTAACTCATATACAGTTACCGCCGCAACAGAAACGAAACCTACATACTTTGGTAAAAGCAATGGATCAGTAATTGAAGGAACGATACTATTAAGATGCGCTATAACATCATCTGCATGCAGAAAATGATCGGTATAAGTCATTTTTCTATCCAATCAATATTTCTTTCACTTTCTTTATACGATCAACAACAGTTTTAGTATCGGTGGTGTTATATCGTGTGTATTCGTCGAACTCTCCATCTTCTAGCAATTCAGAGTAACTCTGTTCAATATTCAAAGAGTCAAGCTTTTGATAATTCTCAATTAGCACGCTCATTATAGAATCTAGAGCCGACACATTGAGAGGGCCTCTTAAATGAAATGGCTTTTCTCCAAGAGAGCTAACCACTATTTCGGTTACATCTTCAAAAACCGCAAAAAACTTTTTAACTTTATTTGTGTCACCTGAATCATGCTTTATCATCGCCTTATTAAGAAACTCCTTCATTGGCTTTTCGTATTTCTTGCCGGCACCGACGAGAGAAAAAACCCTTAAGAGCAGCTCAACATCTTTTTGATGTTTATCCAGGTAAGGCTTGCCCAGTATTTTTCTCCAATTTTCATTTTTATTGGCCTTCTTAAGAAGCCTATTAAACTCACCTCGAAATACACAGTTTCGTATTTCCTGTGGTTTCAGCGGAGTGCCTCCAGTATTTAGTCGTTCGAATATGTGATAAGCACTCGTGCTTTCCCCCACGGGATTTAATTGCCGTATGTTTACTGCTCTTAGTACCGCTTGCTTGAGCTTTCGTTGTGAGGTTTTGTCGAGATCTTCAAATCTCATATTGTAGTATGGACTACTTTCATCTAGCCCAGACAAGCGGAACACTTTGCGTTTGCCTTGTGTACTCTCTTTGCCAAAATACCCCTCAAAGAAAAAAACAACGCTCAATATTCGCTGTTGTCCATCAATGACAAGGTTTTTATTTTTTTCATCTATATAAAAGAACACAGGTGGAACAGGTAATCCACAAAGAAACGAGTCAATTAACAGCGACGCTTGGTTGATAGACCAAACAAATTCTCGTTGGTAATCTGGTATTACAATATCCTTGTCTTCCCACATTTGGGCTATACCAGCAAGGGTGAAGTCTGACGGATAGCTCGCAATATCGTAATTTATTGCGACGGTTACTTCATCCGCCTCTTCTTCCACAGCGAGGTCATCTTCTGAAAATTTATCCACCATCAGATTCTCCTAATGATTGTTGATTGTCTTTTACGTATAACGCTTAATCTACCCCAAAGTGGGGTAGAACTCCGCCCCGAAATCCGGTGATTTATTCGCCGGTGATTCCCGACCTCTCCAAATACTCCTACAAACCTGCTAAACAATCAATCACTTACATCATCGTATTTTACGCCATGGACATGCAGTCTGCAATTCCCACCGAATATTGAACGGGCAAATAAGACATTTTGTAGGATAGTAGAATAGGGGACAGACCACGATTAAAAGCCCCCTATTTCTAGAAATCGAGGAATAACATCTTAATTGTGGTCTGTCCCCTATTACGCCCTAGACACGCTGCCGATGACGGCGTGCGAACTGTCCCCTTGTGCGTTTTAATATATTAAAACGGAATACCAAAATGGACGCCAACAGTGTAATGCTGCTCTTCACTGGTTCTTGAATAACCCACTACCGGCCCGTAGTGAAAACCTAAACCTTCAAAAGTATAGACTGCTTCAATATGACTGGCATATTTTGACCCCCATTTCCCATCATGTTCTGCCCATTCAATTCCGGGCGAAATAGATAAAACAAGATTTCTCCACGGATGAACCGCCAATGAAACCATAGTACCAAAATGTTTTTCTTTAGAGATAATTGTCTCTACACCCCACCCTATAGACAAATACCTCTGGAACCCTTCACCCGACAACCTTTTCATTACATGCAGGTGAAGATTAAGACCACTTTCCTTTTCTTCTTGTAAATATGCATAGCCAATCGAAAGACCCACCTCCATTTCATTCAACTCATGACCGCTATGCTCTTCTGTGTGCTTCTCTTTGGCAAAAGCCAATGTATTTATACTGCTCCAACCGATAGTCACTAAAATCGCAACGTTGACAACCGTCAATAAACCCATGTTCATTTAACACCTTTCTGTTCTTTTATAAGGCATGCGCTCGCCAACAGCCTTCTTGCTCAGACATTGATAACATAG
The DNA here is from genome assembly GCA_021647505.1 of Gammaproteobacteria bacterium. GTDB lineage: Bacteria > Pseudomonadota > Gammaproteobacteria > SZUA-152 > SZUA-152 > DRQN01. The sequence goes on along the minus strand of JAKIUN010000024.1, from coordinate 44,798 downwards.
AATGCATAGAATGCATAGAATGCATAGAATGCATAGAATGCATAGAATGCATAGAATGCATAGAATGCATGCATAGAATGCATGCATAGAATGCATGCATAGAATGCATGCATAGAATGGGGTCAGGTCTTGCCTTTTGCCCGCCTCTTCCCCTACCAATATCGCCTTGTAGCGGCCTTGAAATACATGGCCCGTTCGTTTGTGGATACGATTGAAGCGTTGGGTGTAAACGCCATTGAGCTGGCGCATTCCCAACGATAGATTTGCATCCGGTGTCTCCACCAGCAGGTGGTAGTGGTTTGTCATCAGACAGTAAGCATGCAGTACCCAATTGAATCGTCGACAAACATCAGTAAGAACCGTCAGAAATTCTTTCCTATCCTCATCGTCAAGATAGATATCATCACGCCCATCACCTCTGGAGGTCACATGGTAAAGCGCTCCGTGATATTCAATTCTCAGCGGTCTTGACATGCTCAGAGCTTAGTCCAGATATAGCAAAAAGCAAGACCTGACCCCATACTTCCCATGCCTTAAAACAAACACTTACCCCTGCATTTCGACCTATAGCGTACTAGCACATCCCTATAAAAACCACAAGTCAAAAGAGTCTAGGAGTCAAGAGCAAGCCAACAACGGCTATTCAAGTCCCATAAGGGCTGAAGTAAAGGATAAAACAATTATTTTTTAAAAAGAGGACGAGTTTCACCAATTTTCATTATCCATAGTGTATTTTCTGAGAAACCGTTATTAAGACCAGCCTTTTTAAACCGCCTTGGTGGCTCCCAGATCGGCTCATCAGACAAGCTGCTTACTGTTCCCCAGTGTGATGCTATTAATGTATTCGCATGAATTTTGTTTCCGATAGCAACTGCTTCTTCAGGAGTAACATGTGACATCCACATCAGCTCTCTAGGTGCGTATGCCCCTATAGGCAAAATCGCATAATCAAACGATCCGTACTTCTTACCAATGTTGCTAAAAATCGTATCTGAATAACCGGTGTCACCAATGAAAAAAACACTGTTTCCAGAACTCACTATTGCCCAGGATACCCATAACGTTTGATCATGGTCATCAGTACTTCGCGCTGAATCATGGACTGCGGGCAACGAAACAAACTCTACGCCATCAATAGATATTGATTCTCCCCAATCCAACTCAGTTACATTGCTATATCCTCGTTCAGAAAAAAATTGCTTTAAGCCCAATGGAACAATAACGTGGATTTTTTCTTTATTTTCCAAACTTCGTACTGTTTCATCATCCAAATGATCATAATGATTATGTGAAACAAGCAGGATATCTATAGATGGCAATTTATCGGGCGGAACACCGTGCTTTACAAAACGCCGAGGACCGGCCCACGAAACCGGGCTGGCAAACTCTGTTAAGAAAGGATCTGTTAAAATTGTTTTTTCAGACATTTTTATCAAAAAACTGGCATGCCCTAACCAAGTAAGACTATCCCCTTTCACAGAGTTCAGCATCCGTATGGACTCAGACTCAGATAAAACATGTCCATCAGGGACATCCGGAGTAAAAACCGAACCCCAAAATCTGCGCAGATAAAACAGCACCCCCTTTGAAGCAGAGGTTTCCACAAAAGGATGGTTTTGAAAACCAGTGGCAGTATGATGCTCGGGATTATTTTCCATTACCCGTTGCTCATCATCCTGAGAAAATGTAGCGGAACACGCGAATGACACCGTAAATACTATTACCATTCCGGCTAAAACTTTAATAAGAGGCTTCATTTTTCCCTATGCTTCCCATGCTCAATAAATCTAACGCCATCATAATAGTCGTATTTTGCTTTTCTGGCCATTTTCCCACCTCTAATAAACCTTCAATTTAGATGTGTGCAAAACTGGTTTCCGGGATCCAAAAAAACCCGCTCGCCATTCAGCCAAGCGGGTTTGATTTATCAGACTCTTTTTTATTTCAGGTCAGCGTCACCGGAATCACCTTATCCGCCACGTTCTTGTATTCCGCAATCTGGTGGAAGTTGAGATAACGATAAATCTCGCTCTCCATGGGTTTCAGGTGTTTCACCGCTTCCATATATTCCGCCACGGTGGGTAGTTTTCCCTGGCTGGCGACCACGGCAGCCAGTTCGGCTGATGATAAATAGACATTGGCATCCTTGCCCAGACGATTGGGGAAGTTGCGGGTGGAGGTGGAAACCACGGTGGCTCCATCGGCGACACGCGCCTGGTTACCCATGCACAAGGAACAGCCGGGCACTTCGGTACGCGCACCAACACGACCAAAAATGGCGTAATAACCCTCTTCCGTCAGTTGATGCGCATCCATCTTGGTGGGCGGGGCGATCCATAGGCGGGTGGGCACCGTGCCGCTATTTTCCAGTACCTTGCCGGCGGCACGGTAATGGCCGATGTTGGTCATGCAGGAGCCGATGAACACTTCGTCAATCTTCTCGCCAGCTAACTCAGACAGGGGCTTGATATCGTCCGGGTCGTTGGGGCAGGCGAGCAAGGGTTCGCTGATTTCGGCTAGGTCAATCTCGATGATTTCGGCATATTCGGCGTCAGCATCAGGTTCCAACAGCTGTGGCTTGGTCAGCCAGGCCTGCATGGCGTCGATGCGGCGCTGCAGGGTGCGCTTATCTTCGTAGCCAGTGGCGATCAGCCATTTGAGCAGGGTAATATTGGAGTTGAGAAACTCGATGACAGGCTCTTTGTTGAGGCGCACGGTGCAGCCGTTGGCGGAGCGCTCGGCAGAGGCATCGGAAAGTTCAAAGGCTTGCTCCACCTTGAGATCCGGCAGACCCTCTATTTCCAGTACGCGGCCGGAGAAGATATTTTTCTTACCGGCCTTCTCCACGCTCAACAAACCTTTCTGTATCGCCACATAGGGGATGGCGTTGACCAAGTCACGCAGGGTGATGCCGGGCTGCATCTCGCCTTTGAAACGCACCAGCACGGACTCGGGCATATCCAGTGGCATCACGCCCAACGCCGCACCGAAGGCCACCAGACCAGACCCGGCAGGAAAGCTGATGCCAATGGGGAAGCGGGTGTGGGAATCACCGCCGGTGCCGACGGTGTCAGGCAGGATCATGCGATTGAGCCACGAATGGATGACGCCATCACCGGGGCGCAGGCTGATGCCGCCACGGCTTTGGATAAACTCGGGTAGCTCGTGTTGCAGCTTGATGTCCACCGGCTTGGGGTAGGCGGCGGTGTGACAGAAGCTCTGCATCACCAGGTCAGCGGAAAAACCAAGGCAGGCCAGTTCTTTCAGTTCATCGCGGGTCATGGCGCCGGTGGTGTCCTGCGAACCGACGGTGGTCATGCGCGGCTCGCAATAGGTGCCGGGGCGAATACCATCGACGCCGCAGGCCTTGCCGACCATTTTCTGTGCCAGGGTGTAACCCTTGCCGCTGTCGATAACTGGCGCCGGACGGCTGAACACCTCGGAGGGCGCCAGACCCAATGCCTCGCGAGTCTTGTCCGTCAGTGAACGACCAATGATCAGCGGGATGCGACCACCGGCACGCACCTCATCGGCCATCGTGCTGGGCTTAAGATCGAAGGTGGCGACGGTCTCGCCGGCCTCGTTGGTGATCTTGCCCGCGTAGGAATGGATGGTGATGACGTCACCCATGGCCAGTTTGGACACGTCACACTCAATGGGCAGACAGCCGGAGTCTTCGGCGGTGTTGAAGAAGATGGGGGCAATAGCGCCACCCAACACGACCCCGCCCTGGCGCTTGCTGGGCACAAAGGGAATATCGTTGCCCATGTGCCATAACACAGAGTTGATGGCTGACTTGCGCGACGAACCGGTGCCCACCACATCACCCACATAGGCCAGCGGGTGACCCTTGGCTTTCAGCGCCTCGATCTTTTCCAGGCCGTCGGGCATCTTGCTGATCAGCATGGCCTTGGCGTGCAGGGGGATGTCCGGGCGGCTCCAGGCCTCGGAGGCCGGCGACAGGTCGTCGGTGTTGGTCTCGCCCGGCACCTTGAACACGGTGACGGTGACGGCCTCGGGCAGTGGCTCGCGCCGGGTAAACCAGTCGGCATCGGCCCAGGCATCGACGACCGTCTTGGCCCAGCTGTTGCTCTTGGCCTTGTGGATGACATCATGGTAGGCGTCAAACATCAGCAACGTACGAGACAGGGCACGGGCGGCGATAGGCGCCATGTCATCGTCATCCAACAGGTTCACCAGCGGGGTGATATTGTAGCCACCGAGCATGGTGCCCAGGAGTTCGGTGGCGCGTTTGCGGTCGATGAGCGGGCAGACGGTTTCGCCACGCGCCACGGCGTCGAGAAAACCAGCCTTGACGAAGGCGGCCTGATCCACGCCCGGCGGCACGCGATGGGTCAGCAGTTCGACCAGGGCCTTGCCTTCACCGGTGGGGGGATTTTTCAGCAGCTCGACCAGTTGCGCCACCTGTTCGGCATTCAGCGGCTGGGGCGGCAGGTCTTGTTGGGCGCGTTCTTCGACGTGTTGGCGATAGGCTTCGAGCATGTTTATTCCTGTGTCTGATAGAGGCGACGCCGGGGAGATCCGCACGACACCACAAGATGCCGTAGGAGCGGCCGCGCCCTACGATTGTCGTTTTCAAGACCACGTTCCGTACAGTGAAACGTCGGAAATCCATGGCAAATAGCTGTCGATTATAGCCGAATCGCCCCCATTCGGGCGAACGACGTTGGTGAATGGTGTATCATTCGCCCCCGATTTTCCCGTTCATCCCCATTCAAAATTCCCGGAGTCCCCCCATGGATCTCAGCAGCTTGACGGCGATTTCTCCCATCGACGGCCGCTACGGCGCCAAATGCACTGACCTGCGACCCATCTTCAGCGAATACGGCCTGATCCACCATCGCGTGCGGGTGGAAGTACGCTGGCTGCAAATGCTGGCGGCCAATCCCGGCATTGCCGAGGTACCAACCTTCAGTCAGCACGCCACGACACTGCTCGACAACATCGTCGACAAGTTTCACGAGGAAGATGCGCAACGGGTGAAGGACATCGAGCGCACCACCAATCACGACGTCAAGGCGGTGGAGTACTTCCTGAAAGAGAAGATTGCCGGCAATGCCGAGCTGGAGGCGGTGAGTGAATTCATCCACTTCGCCTGTACCTCCGAAGACATCAACAATCTGTCCTATGCACTGATGCTGCGCGAGGCGCGCAGCCAGGCCCTGCTGCCACAGATGGACGAACTCATCGACGCCCTCAAGGCACTGGCCCACGAACACGCCGCGCAGCCTATGCTGTCGCGCACCCATGGCCAGACCGCCTCTCCCACCACGCTGGGCAAAGAAATGGCCAACGTGGCTGCTCGCCTGATACGCCAGCGAGCGCAATTAGTCGCAGTGCCGCTGTTGGGTAAGATCAACGGCGCGGTGGGTAATTACAACGCCCACCTGTCGGCCTATCCGGAGCTAGACTGGCCCGTCATCGCAGAGAAATTCGTCACCGGCCTGGGGCTGGAATTCAACCCCTACACCATCCAGATCGAGCCACACGACTATATCGCTGAATATTTTGATGCCGTAGCACGGTTCAATACCATCCTGCTCGACTTCGACCGTGACATATGGGGTTACATCTCGTTGGGCTATTTCAAGCAGAAGACGGTGGCCGGCGAGGTGGGATCGAGCACCATGCCACACAAGGTCAACCCCATCGATTTCGAGAATTCCGAGGGCAATCTGGGCCTGGCCAACGCCATCTTCGACCACTTGGCCGCCAAGCTGCCGGTGTCGCGCTGGCAACGCGACCTCACCGACTCCACCGTGCTGCGCAACCTGGGCGTGGGCGTGGCCCATTCCATCATCGCCTACCAGTCCAGCCTCAAGGGCATCAGCAAGCTGGAGGTAAACCCCGCCCGCCTCAACGAAGACCTCGATAACTGCTGGGAAGTGCTGGCCGAGCCGGTGCAGACGGTGATGCGCCGCTACGGTATCGAAAAACCCTATGAGAAACTAAAGGAACTGACCCGTGGCACCGGTATCAATCGCGAGCGCCTGCAAAATTTCGTCAGCAGCCTGGATATCCCGCAGGAGGCCAAGGATCGCCTGCTGATGCTGACCCCGGCCAGCTACATTGGCAATGCCACACAGCAAGCAAGCAATATCTGATCCCGACCGTCAAATTTTGGTCAGGCCACTCACAGAAAACCGTCAATCTGGCAGAAATCTGACCTTTCCGGGGGGAAGATCCGGCCCGGAAGCCGCAATATACCGTGTTCTGAAAATTGGCACGGAGCTTGCTTTATGCAAATAGCGATGTGTGGCCGGACTTGGCCCCCCGAGACCGGCCGTGACATTGCGTTCCCTTTTAAGGGGCACTCAGTGCCCCTTTTTTTTACCTCGACAAAAACCCTGCTTATCACAAAAAAAGAAATCAATAGCCATCAATATATTAAACTTGTTCATCGAGCGTTCAGTTTGAACCCGGATAATCCATGACTGAAGAGTGACGGCAATTCCTCCTCCCTTCGTAATTCGCCGTCGCACTTCAATTACCTCTATCGTGTTGGCTGCACAATCCCATCGTGCAGCCTTTTTTTTTCGTATTTTTGCCAAATACCGGCACCAACACACGGCGATCTAGCGTTCACAGTCACCGCATAAACAAGTCTCTGTGAATAGCGTAAACTCGCTCATTATGACTAAACACAGCCCCTTGCTGGATGGACTCAGCCCTGCCCGCTTCCTCGCCGATTACTGGCAAAAACAACCTCTGCTGGTGAAAAATGCCCTGCCTGATTTCACCAGCCCCATCAGCCCGGACGAGCTGGCCGGCCTGGCCTGCGAGGACGAGGTAGAATCCCGCATCGTGCTGGAACGCGATGGCCCGCAGCCCTGGGCGCTGGAAATCGGCCCCTTCGACGACGAGCATTTTGCCCATCTGCCAGAAACCCACTGGACTCTGCTGGTGCAGGAGTGCAACAAATACCTCCCGGAGCTGATCACGCTGCTCGAACAGTTCAACTTCATCCCCAACTGGCGCATCGATGACATCATGGTCAGCTATGCCCCGGAACACGGCTCTGTCGGCCCACATATGGATCAGTATGATGTATTCCTGATTCAAGGCCTGGGCCACCGCCGCTGGCAGATCAGCACTGACCCGGTGGCCGCCGACAACGTCATCCCCGACCTTGATCTGCGCATCATGCGTGACTTTCAAGCGACCGACGAATGGGTGTTGGAGCCCGGTGACATGCTCTACCTGCCGCCCGGCGTCGCCCACTACGGCGTGGCTTTAGACGACTGCATGACCTTCTCCGTGGGCTTCCGCACACCCACCGTGAGTGAACTGCTCACCGGCTTTCTCGACGAGATCGCCAGTGGACTGAACGATCACCAGCGCTATCACGACCCCGACCTGCCTCTGCAAACCCATCCCGGTGAAATCACTGCAGGCGCACGCGCACGCATACGGCGCATCATTCGCAGCACGATGGCCGATGATGCGGTCATCGACCAGTGGTTCGGGCGTTATATCACCGAGAGCAAATCTGGACAGATCGCGACACCGCCGGCACAGCCTCTGTCCACGGACGAATTTTTACAACAGCTGCACGCCGCCGGCGCCCTGTGGCGCAGCGAGTATGCCCGCTTCTCCTTCATCGACAACGACGCAGATGAGATAATCCTGTTCGTCGACGGCCAGGCTTGGCCACTGTCGCGCGCCCTGGCGAAGCATGTGAGCCGACTCTGCGACCAACGGCAAATCACCAACGATGAGTTCGGCAAGGCACTGCACGATGAACCCTTCACCCGGCTGCTCAGTCAGCTCTACAATGCCGGTTATGTCGAATTTCCGCAGAACGGTGGAAAATGAAAAAAAAGATTCGCATCGAACGAGTCAGCTGGCAGTCAGCGGAAAAGGAACTTCGCGCCCTGCGTGAAACCGTTTTCATCAACGAACAGCAGGTACCGGAAGAACTGGAATGGGACGGCCGGGACGACAACTGCAGCCATGTGCTGGCCTTTGATGAGCAGGATCGCCTCATCGGCACCGGCCGCCTGCTGGCCGACGGACACATCGGCCGCATGGCTGTGTTACCAGCGTGGCGGCACCAGGGTGTGGGCACGGCCCTACTCACGGCGCTGATCGCCATTGCGCAGAAAATGCGCCTGCCCAGCGTCGAGCTGGATGCGCAGACCCAGGCCCTGGGATTTTATCAACAACAGGGGTTCCACACCGTTGGCAAGGTGTTTATGGATGCCGGCATTCTGCATCAACGCATGCAGATGATGCTGCCCGACTCCACGACAAGCGAGCCTGAAGCAAGCTTGGATCTGTCAGCCCAAACACTGGGCAAGACCCGTGACATCCTCTATCTAAAAACCCGTGGCGACAATCGCGACGTGGCACTGCGCCTGGTGCAGCAAGGGCACCGCTCATTGCATCTGTTCACCCAGAACCTCGACCCGGTACTGTACGACACCAGCGATTTCATCGAGGCCGTCAAACAACTGGCGATTCACAACACCCGTTCCAAGGTCTGCATCCTGCTCAAAGACCCCAGCACCGCCATCACCCGCGGGCACCGTATCGTGGAACTCGCACGGCGCATCAGCAGCCATGTGTTTATTCATCGCGCCGCAGAAGAGGATCAGAATCGCATCGACAGTTTCATGATCGTCGATGAAGTGGGGATTCTGCGTCGCGCCCACGGCGCACGCTTCGAGGGCACGGCAGAGTTCTGCAATCCGGGTGAAGCCCGGCAATTACTGAAGTATTTTCACGACGCCTGGGAGCGCAGTGTGCCCGAGACCGAGCTGCGGCGACTGTATATCTGATGCGCATTCTCACCGCCATTTTGTTTTGCGCCAGCGTGCCCATCCAAGCCCTCGCCATGGGCAATTACCCGGAGGCTGGCGCTTGCCCGCAGGATAAGCCCTACTACGCCATCTGTACCCACAGCCTGCACAATCTCGAAGGCTGGTTTGGCCCTGGATGCCACACCACCCGTGAGGCAGCGGAAAAAGATGTCAAAATACATGCACAGGAACAGCACCTGGGCAACACACGCTGGACTGGGATCGCTAAAACCCGTTAGCTCATGGATTGGGGTAGGAGCGGGCCATGCCCGCGAAGCCATGTAGGGTGGGCACGTTTTTTGTGCCCACGCCGTTAGTGCATATTCCGCGTGGGCATGGAAAGCCTGCCCACCCTACCAGGGTTTTGTGGGGAGTCCTCAGCGATTAAAGTTGGCTGCTTACATCATGAAGAACATGAAGCCATGTAGCCGTTGAATACAAAGCCGCTCACCTCGATAGTGGCTAGCATATAGATTGTATTGGCGCTGAAACGTGTAGGAACATTGCCGGATATCCATGAGGCACAATTGCCGGCCTGTCTAACGGTTTGCAAAAAAACAACAGGGCTTCCTGATTAATTTCAACGTAAAGCTGCTGGAGCAGAATATCGAAAGCTTTGCCCTGTGAACCTTTATGCGCTTTATGTTCTTCATGGTGTAAGTCGTTACGAAATAGGCAGTAAATCCGTAACGCCATGATTTTATTTAAATCTAATATGACAAAGTAGAACTACGGTCTATTTGGCTTGTGATACAGACTGTGCCTTGTCCAGTTTTTTCTCCGGCCTACTCTGTCGCGCATAATGGGCCGCCAGCGCGGTGATCTCGCTCAAGCTCATTCCACTCAGCATGGCATTCATCATAGAGTGCTTGCGTGTCCCGTCACGATAGGCGATCAGTGATTTGAGCAGATAGGATTCCACCTGCCCAGCGATAATGGGCTTGTCCGGCTGCTCGCTATTACCCGCCGGACCATGACAACGATCACACTTCACCACCCAACGGATAGGTGGCTCCGGCAGCCGAACCTCGGGGCGAGCACCACTCAGCGCAGCATACCAGCTCGCTACATCCTCAATGGCCTGCTTGTCCAACCCCTTGACGGCATCGGTCATGGCCTCGTGCCGGCGCTTGCCGCTGGCGTATTCGCGGATCGCCGACAGCAGATATACGGCATCCTGTCCGGCCAAGCTGGGGACCTTGGCATCAGTGCTGACACCCTGTTCTCCGTGACAACCGGCACAGGCCGCGCCGATCTTTTCACCGGCTGGCACATCGCCCTCGCCCAACTGTTTGTTCTCTAAGGGTTCCTGAGTGGCATAGAACAGGCTGACCTTTTCGATGGCCAAGTCGCTCAGGGTTCGGGTAAACATTTGCATGGTCTCATTCTTGCGTTCGCCGGTCTTGTAGGCCTGAATAGCGGTAAACAGGTAATCCGGAGAGAGGCCGGTCAGACGCGGGATACCACGCTGGCCACCATTGCCATTTTTGCCGTGACAGCCATCGCAGGAAGCCGCCAGTTTTGCGCCATCGCCCAGGGGATTGAAGACACCGGGCTGACTGCTTCCACCCAGGGCCGGCGAGGCCGGTTTCTGACGTGAGTAATAGGCGGCCAAGTTATCGATCCTGCGGTCGCTGAAACCGGCAACGGCCGCCTCCATCAGGGCATTTTTACGCCCACCATCACGGTAGTCCTGCAGAGCAATTTTCAGGTAACGGCCATCCTGGCCGGCGAGACTGGGGATATCGGGGTTGATGCTGTTGCCATTGGCGCCATGACAACCCACGCAGCTGGCCGCCGACTTGCGTCCCTGCTTGACACTGCCCTTGGTCGCCAGCGCTGCCTTGCCAGGCTTGAGAGCGGCAAAATAGGCCGCTAGATTATCCATATCCCGCGTCGACAGGGAATACTTGAAATTCTTCATGATGTCGGCGCCCACGCGCTCGCCACTCAGGTAAGCGCGCAGGGATCGTTTGAAATAGTCTGGCTGCAGGCCGGCAAGACTCGGTACCCCCGGGCGGGTACTGATGCCTTTGCCGCCGTGGCAGGAGGTACACTGGCGAGCAATGCGCTTACCGGCGGCAACGGCATGTTTGTCGATGCTCCCGGTGCTGGCCGGCCTTCCCTTCCCCGCCCCTTTCCAGGGCGTATCCAGTCTTGCGTAGTGTTTGGCGACACTCAGGCGTTCGGCATCCGTCAATGCCACCACTGCGTCACGCATGGCTGTGTGCTGCCGCTCACCGACCACGTATTCACGAATCGCCGCAATCAGGTATGGCTGGTGCTGCCCGGCAAGGAAGGGCACACCGTTATCGCTGTTCGCACCATCTTTGCCATGGCAAATATTGCAGGCAGCGATGATGCCCTGTTCGTCAACAAGCTCGGGAACACTGGCGACGGCGAAGCCTGTACCCACCTCTTCTGAACCGCAGGCCGTCAGCGCGATCAGGAGGAAAGCGGGAAAAATCGTTCTTGATTTCATCGTTACTGTCTCTAATTTAAAGGCAAACAATCAACGCCGCTGTGTCGTTGCTCATCGGCATCGATCACCAGGGTTTGCACAGGACAACGGGGTTAATGCCTGGAATTAAGTAGGGTTTTCAGTTCTCCAGCATCCGCCAATGGTACACGTCGGGACAGCAAAAACAGCATAAAAAAACCGCGACTCCAGGGAGGGAAGTCGCGGCCAACTCAAACAAATCAGGGGGTTTGTCTGTGAGTGGGTAAACAATAGCGTAAGCCGCTATTCTCTAAAAGTAATATATAACTATTATTTAATAGCTTTTTATGATTTAGGGTATCCCAAATGCTGCCGCCCGATGGATCAGCACCCGGCAGGGCTAATTGATCAAAATATCCCAGTTGGTGGAGTCGAGAATGCTGCCACGCACGAATTCCCGCAGCCAGCCATCAAAGAAATCGATGGGATTGTAGGCATCCGTCAACACCATCGCCGGGGTGTCCGCAGGAAAATTGAAACGCTGTCCCATCTGGGTGCGCAGCAACGGTAGCAGGCTGTGGTGACCGCTAATGGTGTTGCGATCCAGCTGTAGACGGCGCTCCGTCCCCTGATAGGCCATGATGATCAGATTACCGACGCCCTGCGTGGATTCCTGCGGGTCGAAGGCCGGGTACACGACCACCTGATCAAAGGCCACCGCCAGCGTCTTCACCACCGAAGCGGTCATATAGGTCTCGCGCTTGAGGCTGCCGATGAGATTGACGGCCAGCACCCCTCCCGGCCGCAGGCGCTCTCGCATCAGGCTCAGCGCCTCGACACTGAGCAGATGCCCCGGGGTGATATCACCGCTGAAGACGTCCAATACAATATAGTCATAACGTCGGTCAGTGGCATTGAGAAAATAGCGGGCGTCCTCTATGAGCATGTCACCGCTGATGTGGAAATCAAAATACTCGCGGGCCACCGCCACCACGGCCGAGTTGATGTCCACCACGTCGCAACTGACCCCTTGCCGTTCAAGCCAGCTCGGAACCACCCCCATTCCCAGGCCGATCATCAGGCAACGCTCACCCTGCGGCACCAGGGCACGACTGAGATACTGCAAAAAATACGTGTATTCATAGGTAGAGTAACGACTGCTGAGATCCATTCCCCCCTGAACCATGCCGTCGATGATCATTTCCCGATGCCGGATATCACCAAAGCTGTAGTCCACCACCTTGAGGCTGCCATAATGGTTTTCCTCGCTGTGGATCAAATTCACCGCCGTGCCATCTTCCATGATCCGCGACACCGCCTGCTGCGGTTGATACAGCACGACGGGTAGAGCGAGGAAGACCAAGGCCCACCAGCGGCGCTGGAAAAAGACGAAATAACCCACCGACAGCAGGATCAGCAGGCCACCGGTAAAGGCAAAAATCTGATCTACGCTCAGATAGGCAATGAGGAAAAAGCCGGTGGCGACGGTTCCCACGGTACTGCCGATGGTCGACAACGCCGACAACCCGCCCACCACGCGGCCAATATTGTGCAATTCACGCGCCACGAGTTTGACCAGGAAAGGGAACACACAACCCAGCAGCAGCAATACCGGGCCAAACAGCGCCAGGGTGCTGGCAAAGGCGCCGCTACGCAGTCCCAGCGGCAGGCTGGCCTTGAGGATCGGCCCCTTCAGTACCGGCACCAACAGGGCCAGCACACCGGCCACAAACAGAATGGCGAAAAGCAGCAGGGCCGGCCTTTGGGTGCGATCCGCAATCATGCCGCCCAGTGCATAGCCGATGGCCAGGGCCAACAGTGCGACGGTGATCAACGAGGTCCAGACAAACAGGCTGACACCGAAAAACGGCCCCATCACGCGCGAGCCCATGACCTCGATGACCATCACCAGTGCACCGCTGACAACCGTGGTCAGTAACAGATAGGCCAGAAAAATCCGTGAATCGTGATGTTCTTCTTCCTGCATATACCCTGCTCCCCTCTGATACCGGCTCGCATGCCGGCTATAATTATTGGCCTGAATTCGTGGTTTCAGGTGTTATACAACGCGAACCGGCTGTCGCAACGACAGCCCCAGTACGCTGGCGGCATGCCCCTGGTTGACGGCAATCTCGGCCAGACCGTTGGCATTTTCGTACCAGAACCCCTGCCCCGGTGGCAGATCGGAAAAGGTGTTTGCCCGAGGCAAGACCTGTCCAGCCACCTGTAAGCATGCGGCCACGGGTAATCGGCAGGCACGCAGCCCGGTCATCGCATTGCCGAAGTTATCGAGGTAAATGATACGCGGCAGATCCTCTGGCCAATCCTCCACTGGCTCCCGCACCAGTCGGGCACTGTGCGGCGTCTCCCCACAAGCCAGCGCCGCCGCCACCGGGGCAAACAAATCACGGCCGTGGAAGCTAGCCGACAAGGTTTGCGGGCGCCACAGGATCTCACGCCACTCAACCGCTGCCGCCTGATGACGGGCGACAAGCTCGAACAGACCATTGTCCGGCCCCACGAACCAGTGTTCACCCGCCCGCAGTATCAACGGACGGCGATCACTGCTACCCACGCTCGGATCCACCACGCAGAGAAACACCGTGCCGGCGGGGAAGGCATCCACCAATGCCGCCAGCAAATAGGCGGAAGACTGCACGTCGAAGGCCGGCGCATCATGCATCAGATCCACCACGGGCACTGCGGGCGCCGCGCGCAATAGCACCGCCTTCATCTGCCCGACATAGGGCCCGCGAAGACCAAAGTCGGTGAACAAGACGATCATTCCGTAGCCCGCCCGGTAATCAGCGGCGATTGATAGCGGGTGGGATCGGCCACACCTGCGGCGCTAAAACCCGCCGTCCGCAGGTGACAGGAATCACAGCAGGCGCAGGCACGACCGGCCGGATCCGGATCATAACAGGAAATGGTGGCACGATAGTCCACTCCCAGGCGTGTGCCCTCGCGGATGATATCGGCCTTGCTGAACTGGATCAACGGCGTGTGAATATGCATGCCCTGCCCCTCCACTCCGGCCTTGGTGGCAAGATTGGCCAGGGTCTGAAAGGCCGCAATGAATTCAGGACGGCAGTCGGGGTAACCGGAATAATCCACCGCATTGACGCCGATAAAAATATGCCGTGCCGTCAGCACCTCGGCCCAGCCCAGTGCATAAGCGAGAAAGATGGTATTGCGCGCCGGCACATAGGTTACCGGAATGCCCTCGGCAATCCCTTCGCCCGGCGACGACTTCGGCACGGCAATGGCGCTGTCGGTCAGCGCCGAGCCGCCGATGGCGCACAGATCCAGTTTAATGACCCGATGCTCCCGCGCACCCTGTGCCAATGCCACACGCTGTGCGGCGGCCAGTTCAATGCGGTGACGCTGGCCATAATCAAAACTCAGCGCATAACAGTCGTAATCCTGCGCCTGCGCCATGGCCAGGGTGGTGGCGGAGTCCAGCCCGCCGGAGACCAACACCACCGCCCGCGCCTTCTGCCCGGCAGCGCTCATCGCCCCTGCTCCTCGCCCCAGAGAATTTTGTGCAGCTGTAACTGAAAGCGAACCGGTAAACGATCCTGCAGGATCCACTCGGCCAGCTGGCGGGCATCCAGCTCGGCAAAGCAGGGCGACATCAGCACCTCGCAACGATTCGCAAGCCGATGGGTCTGTATGATCTCGCAGGCCCACTCGTAATCGCTGCGGCTACACAGTACGAATTTGATCTGATCCTGCGTCGTGAGATAAGCGATATTGTCCCAGCGATTTTTCGACGCTTCTCCCGAGCCCGGTGTCTTCAGATCCATCACCCGGATAACACGCGGATCCAGCGCCGAGATATCCAGCGCGCCGCTGGTCTCCAGCGAGACCTCATAACCGGCATCACACAGGGCTTCGAGCAGAGCCGGACAGCCCGCCTGCGCCAGCGGCTCCCCCCCGGTGACGGTCACGAATCGCGGCTGGTAACCGGCCACATCAGCGAGGATGTCTTGCATGTCCCGCCATTCACCGCCGTGAAAGGCGTAGCGGGTGTCACAATAGGCACAACGCAGCGGGCAGCCGGTGAGACGCACGAACACCGTGGGCTGGCCCACACTGCGCGACTCGCCTTGCAGGGAATAGAAGATTTCACTGATTTTCAGCGACCCCGGCCGGGACGGCTGCGCTACGGCGTGCGGTATACAGTCATTCATTGAGCGGAGGAAGTGCGATCCATAAACAGGCCCAGCGAGCTTCCCGGCAGCCAGGCAGGATCAGGGTGTAAGCTCCTGTAGACGCTTGCCCGCCAAACGCGCTGCGGTTGTGTCAGGGTAGTTCATTCGTACACCGTTGAGAGACAGGCGTGCCTTGTCATTGTCGCCCAGCGCCTGATAGGTATAACCCATCTTCAGCAGGGCGTCGGGGCGCTTGGGACTGTCCGGAAAATTGTTGACCACCTGTTCAAACTCACTCAGGGCCGCCTTGAAATTACGTTGCACATAATTGGCTTCACCCAGCCAGTACTGTGCATTGTCGGTGTAGCGCCCCCTCGGGTAAGTCTGCACAAAGGCCTTGAAGGCCTCCACCGCGAGGTCATAACGCCCCTCTTTCAGCAGATTGAAGGCGCGCTCGTAATCATCATGTTCTTGCTGTGTGCCCACCTCGGGCACGGGATCCACCGCGACAGAAACCGGGGGCGAGGCCGTCGGCGCCACCGAGGCCGCTACCGACCCCACCGCTGCCAACCCGCTTTTCAACGGAGCAGCCCCCCCCGCCACCGGGGCAATTGGGCGGAGCCCTGCCGCTGAGGCACCTGCCGTTACCTTTGCCTGTGCGGCCTCCAACTGGGCCAGGCGACGATCGACGTCCAGATACAGGTCGCGCTGGCGTTTCTTCAGGCTTTCCAGCTCATAGGCCTGTTCTTCCAACTGTCCCAGCAACTGCTGGTTTTCCCGTTGCAGGCTCTCCAAGGCCAGCGCCATATCAACCAGGGTTCGGTTTTCCAGCCGCCGCTCGACACGCGCCAGCCGCGCGTCCAGGGCTTTAACAGTCTCGGCAGGTGCGCCCGGCTGGCTGGAGGCCTCGATCACTGGCGCTGGCGCCGCTAAGGCCGGCACTGGCGACAGCAGCACACCGGCAGTGAACACGAAGATGGAAGAGTAGCGTTTCGACATAGCGTATTTCTGCAGTGTTTAACGTGTTTGACCTAAATTAATTTGGTAATCTGAATTTAACGCAGGTAGTCGAGAATCGCGCGTCGATTCAGCGCCCAGGCATTTTCGCCGTGACCTAATGCTGCAGGACGCTCTTCACCGTAGCTGATCACACGAATCTGGCTGGCGGAAACACCCTGCAGGGTCAGCATACGCTTGATGGCATTGGCACGACGTTCACCCAGTGCAATATTGTACTCACGGGTGCCACGCTCATCGGTATGGCCCTCGATGGTAATGTTGACCCCCTGGTTGATGGCCAGATATTCGGCATGGGCGTTGATAATGTCACGAAACTCGTCTTGGATGTCGCTCTTGTCGAAGTCGAAATAGATCACGCGCTTGCTGAGCAGGCTATTGGGGTCATTCAGCGGGTCAACAGCAGCGCTCATATCTTCCGCGCCACCGTCCATGCGTTCGCCCGTCAGGTCACTGCCGTCGCCGACGCCTTGGGTCGAGGTGGATGAATCCATGTCGGTCACCTGCTCACTGCCCTGGCCAGCCTCGCCCTCAAGCTCGTCCTTGACTTCACCCGAGGTACCGCAACCCAGCAACAACAACGCAGGCAAAATAGCGAACGCAGCCTTGGCCAAAAATTTCATCATAAACTCCTTCCTATTATTTATTGAATGGGAACCATGCCGGTTCCCGCACATTAATTATTTATTGAATGGGGACCATGCCGGTTCCCGCACATCACCCTCTTGCACAGTCAGTCGCTGGCGAACCCGTCCATCGACGGACACCGCTGCCAGCACACCTCGCCGGCCAGAACTCGTTGCATAAAGAATCATACTCCCGTTGGGCGCGAAGCTGGGTGATTCATCCAGCGACCCATCGGTCAGTTCCCGCAGATAGCCTGTTTCCAGTTCCAGCACGGCGACACGATACTTGCCATTGCTGCGGTGGATCATGGCCACCATTTTGCCATCCGGCGAAATCGCCGCGCGGGCATTGAAATTGCCTTCATAGGTCAGCCGTTTTACCTTGCCACCCTGGCTGGATACACGATAAAGCTGGGGCCGCCCCCCTCGATCCGAGGTAAAGATAATACTCTTGCCGTCGGGCATCCACGCCGGCTCGGTATCAATGCCCCAATGGCGCGTTATACGCCGTACCTTTTTGCTGCCCAAGTCTATGACATATATCTCGGGGTTGCCATCCTTTGACAGGCTCAGGGCCAGTGACTTGCCGTCCGGAGACCAGGACGGCGCACCGTTCAAGCCAAGATTGGATGACACCAACTGACGCCGGCCACTGGCCACCTCTTGGATAAAGACCACCTGATGCCCATCGTCCTCCAACGAGGAGTAAGCCAGGCGCTTGCCATCCGGTGACCAGGACGGACTGAGAATGGGCTCGTCAGAATTCATCAACGCCTGGGCGTTGTGGCCGTCAGAATCGGCCACCCACAGGGTATAGCGCCGCTGTTTTCCCACACCGCTGGCGGTCACATAGGCCACTTCCGTATTGAACGCACCCCGCTCACCGGTCAGTGCCTTATAGATGATGTCGCTGGCATGGTGCGCAGCACGGCGCAGGCGGGTGCCACTGACCGACATCACGTAGCCGTCAAGCTGCTTGCCCTTGAAGATGTCGTAGATGCGAAAACGGATCTTGTAGCGATCCCCTCCCTGGTAATCGATGTTACCGGCTACCAAGTAGTCACTGCCGATCAGCCGCCAGTTCTTGAAATTGATCTCGGAATCACTGTCCGGCCGGGCCAGCATATCCTTTGCCGGCAGAGGCGCAAAGCGCCCGGAGCGTGCCAGATTTTTGTTAATGATGCCAGCAATGTCCTGCGGCGGTCTTGGCTCTGGGCCGGTCCATTTGAAGGGTGCAACGGCAACGGGAACCGCGCCCTCGACCCCCTGGGTGATCTCAATATTGAGTGCGGCATGGGTAGCACCGACCAGCAGTGACAACACAAGCACGGTGGCGGACAGAAAGGTTTTTTTCAATGTGGGCATACTTATCATAGACTGCTGTTGATTACTGCGGTTTAAAGTTGAAAATGATCTCACGCTCGAACAGGCGGGGATCTTTCGGCATGGGCAGCGGCGAGGATTTCTTCACCGCTTTCTCCACCGAACGGCGAAAGGTATCGTCACCGGTGCACTGCGTCACCTGCACATCGACCACCTCCCCCCCCGGAATCTGCTTCACCCGCACCTTGCACGACAAACCGACCCGCGCACTCGGCGGCTTCAGCCAGTGGCGCTCCACTTTGCCGGCAATCGCGGCTATATACTGCATACGCAGGGAATTCAGCCGGCGCTGTTTTGCCGCATCCAGCTGCGCCTGTTCCGCAGCAATTTCGGCACGCATGGCCGCCTCCCGCTCTCGACGCTTACTCTCTTCTTCAGCACGCTTGCGGGCCGCCTCCTGCTCCTGCTGGCGTTTGACCGCCATTTCGGCCAAACGTTTTTCTTCGGCCTGACGTTTTTTCTCCAGCGCCGCCTGCTCGACCTTCAGACGCTCTAGTTTTTTCTGCTCTTCAGCCTTCTTGGCCGCCAGACGCTTTGCCTCGGCCTTGCGCTTTTTCTCCGCCTCTTTCTGACGCTGGTTTTCTGTTTCACGTTCCTTTTTCAGCTGTGTCAGACGTTGCTCTTCCGCCTTGCGCTTCTTTTCCGTCTCGCGCATCTCGCGTTCCAGCTTGCGCTTGCGCGTTTCCTCTTTCTCACGCTGGGCCTCGACCGTCTTTTGCTGTTGGGACTCGGCCTTTTTCAGTTTATCCAGCTCGGCCTGCACCTGTTGTTCGTTGATCGCCACGGCCTGGACGACATTGACCTTCGGCGAGGCCGCCGGCAGCGGGGTTTCATGCAACTCCAAACCGACGAACAGAACCGCAGCCAATGCCACATGTACCAGTACGGCATAAAACATGGCCAGCGGATCCTGGGCAACTTCCTTCAGCAGTTCTCTCACGGCGTTATTGCTATCTCACGTCTTCCGGAGTATCGGTAATCAAGCCCACACTCGGCGCACCGGCCTTCTGCAACAGAGACATGGCAACGACCACCTTGCCATACTCCACATGCGTGTCGCCACGCACCATCACCGGCGTCTTCGGCTTGTGCCGCAACACCGCAGCGACACGCGTTACCAGCATCTGATGATCGATGGGATCGTCGATGTTGTCACCCACATTGAGGTAATAGTCGCCGTTGGCCGTCACCGTCACCACCAGCGGTTCATCCGTCTCCTCGGTCATGACCTCCGACTCGGCCTGTGGCAGCTCCACATTCACGCCCTGAGTCAGCAGCGGCGCGGTAATCATAAAGATCACCAACAGCACCAGCATCACGTCGATGTACGGCACCACGTTGATCTCGGACATGGGCCGGCGCTTTTTGCGTGGTGGCGGGCAGGCCATTAGTACCTGGATCCGTCGTCGTTTTCCATCCGGGCTCTCACTTGTGCGACTGCCGTTGCAGGATGTTGGAGAACTCTTCGATGAACACTTCGTAGCGGCCGATGATGCGTTCCAGTTCGGTGTTGAAACGATTGTAACCAATCACCGCCGGGATGGCGGCAAACAGGCCCATGGCGGTGGCCACCAGTGCCTCGGCGATACCCGGCGCCACCATGGCAATGGTGGCCTGCTTGACATTACCGAGCGCACGAAAGGAATTCATGATGCCCCACACGGTGCCGAACAAGCCGACGTAAGGACTGGTGGAGCCGACCGTGGCGAGGAAGGGCAGGTGCACTTCCAACCTGTCCGTCTCGCGCGCCAGGGCAATGCGCATGGCGCGCTGCGCACCCTCCAGCACGAAGGCCGGATCAATGTTTGGCTGCTTGTGCAGGCGGGCATATTCCTTGAAACCGGCCTCAAAAATCGTCGCTAGGCCGCCATCGTGTTCGTAGTGCCCGGAGGTCACCTGCGCATAGAGGCCGGCAAGGTCGCCACCGGACCAGAATTTCTCTTCGAACTCGTCGGCGGCCACCCGCGCACGCGTCATCACCCTGTGTTTCTGGAAGATCACATTCCAGGAAAACAGCGAGGCAATGAGCAACAGCAGCATCACCATCTGCACCAGCACGCTGGCGCCGAGAATCAATGAAAGAATTGACATATCAGTGGTCACTGAGAATCTCCCTCCGCACTATTTCGGGAAAAGGCCGCGGACGCAAATTCACGGCATCAACACACACAATCTTGATGCTGCCACAACACAGGACATCACTATATCCTCCACTTTTTGACAACCGACAAACCTTTTGTTCAAGTACTGCGCTTGCCCGCCGGATCTGTTGCGGACAAACGCTCACCAGCAACTGCTGGTTAAAGCGCCCGGGCTTGAGAAAGTCCACCTGCGCCGAGGCCACGGCAAACATCACACCGTGTTGCCCGAGCAAGGCATCCTGCTCAATACCTTTCTCACGCAGCCACTCGGTGCGGGCTCGCTCCATAAATTTGAGATAATTGGCGTAATACACCACACCGCCATTGTCGGTGTCTTCATAATAAACCCGCACCGGCCAGCGAAAATCGTCCATGGGATTGATACAACCCGTATTTGAAGAAAACAATCAATCAGCCAGAAAGACAGCAACTGAATGAAATAATTCATCACCGGCCCAGACTCCCGCCAGCGAAGCGCGCATTATGCGCGATCACTCGGTCTCGAACAAATCCTCGTCACTCTCGACCTTTACCGGCGCCGGCAAACCGAAATGCAGATAGGCGCTGCGGGTGGCCACACGCCCACGCGGCGAGCGCATCAGAAAGCCCTGTTGAATCAGATAGGGCTCTAACACGTCCTCGATGGTACCGCGCTCCTCGCTGATAGCGGCGGCCAGGTTGTCCACCCCCACCGGACCGCCATCGAACTTATCGATCACTGCCAGCAGCAGCTTGCGATCCATCATGTCGAGGCCATGCACATCCACATCCAGCATATCCAGCGCCCGGGCCGCCACCTCGATGACGATCCGCCCATCGGCCTTCACCTCCGCGTAATCGCGCACCCGGCGCAGCAGGCGGTTGGCGATACGCGGCGTGCCACGAGCGCGCTTGGCGATCTCGCCGGCACCGGCCACATCCAGGCTCACGCCGAGGATACCGGCGGCACGCTGAACGATGTGTGACAAATCCGCTACCGAATAAAATTCCAGCCGCTGCACGATACCGAAGCGATCACGCAATGGCGAGGTCAGCAGGCCGGCACGGGTGGTCGCCCCCACCAGGGTAAAGGGCGGCAGATCCAGCTTCACCGAGCGCGCCGCCGGGCCTTCGCCGATCATGATATCGAGCTGATAATCCTCCATGGCCGGATACAGCACCTCCTCCACCACCGGTGAAAGACGGTGGATCTCATCCACGAACAGCACATCGTGAGGTTCAAGGTTGGTGAGCAGGGCCGCCAGGTCGCCGGGGCGCTCCAGCACCGGACCGGAGGTATGGCGCATATTGACGCCCATCTCGGTGGCAATAATGTGCGCCAAGGTGGTCTTGCCAAGGCCGGGCGGGCCGAAGATCAGGGTGTGATCCAATGCCTCACTGCGGGCACGGGCGGCGGAGACAAAGATTTCCATTTGTTCCGAGACCACCGGTTGCCCCACGTAATCCGCCAGTGTTTTAGGGCGAATGGCGCGATCCTGCACCTCCTCGGCATTGTCAGTGGGTGCGGCGGCGGGGCTGATGAGGCGGTCGGTTTCGATCATCCGGAGAGTGTACTACAGGCACCGGGCCATGTGCGCGGGTCGCTGGGCTCAGTCGGCCAGCGTCGCCTGGGCCGCAGCGAGGGCGGCGCCGGTGTGGATGTCGGCACCCATCTCCTTCATCACCGCCTCCAGGGTGGACAGGCAGAGGAAGATGTTCTCGGCGCGCGAGCTGTGGCCCATCAGACCGATGCGCCACACTTTGCCGGCCAGTGCGCCAAGGCCGGCGCCGATCTCCAGGTTGAACTCGTTGAGCAGACGGCCACGCACTGCGGTGTCGTCCACGCCCTCGGGGATGGTCACCGAGTTGAGCTGTGGCAGGCGGTATTCCTCTTCCACCACGAAGGACAGGCCCATGGCCTCGAGGCCGGCACGCAGCGCCAGGTGGTTGCGATCATGGCGCGCCCAGGCGTTCTCCAGTCCCTCCTCCTGCAGCATCACCAAGGACTCGTGCAGGGCGTAGAGGGCGTTGACCGGTGCCGTGTGGTGGTAGGCACGCTTGGCGTTGGGCCCCCAATAACCCATCACCAGGTTGGTGTCGAGAAACCAGCTCTGCACCTTGCTCTTGCGCAAGGTAATCACTTCCACAGCACGTTCGCTGAAGCTCACCGGAGAGATACCGGGGGTGCAGGAGAGGCACTTCTGGGTGCCGGAATAGATGGCGTCGATCTGCCAGTCGTCCACGCGCAGCTCACTGCCGCCCAGGGAGGTCACGGCGTCCACCAGCACCAGGGCCTCATGCTCGTGGGCGATGCGGCTGATGGTCTCCACATCGGAACGTGCGCCGGTGGAGGTCTCGGCATGCACCAGGGCCACCAGCTTGGCGTCCGAATTGGCCTTGAGGGCGTCTTCCACCTTCTGCGGATCCACTGGCTTGCCCCACTCGTCCTCTACCATCACCGGGATAGCGCCACAGCGCTCCACCACTTCCTTCATACGCCCACCGAACACGCCGTTCTGGCACACGATGGCCTTGTCGCCGCGCTCCAGGAGGTTCTGGAACACCGTCTCCATACCCGCCGAGCCAGGCGCGGAGACCGGGATGGTGAGCTGGTTCTTCGTCTGGAAGGCGTACTGCAACATCTGCTTGACCTCGTCCATCATACCGACGAAGGCCGGATCCAGGTGGCCGATGCAGGGACGCGCCATGGCGCCGGTGACACGCGGGTGCACGTCGGAGGGGCCGGGGCCCATGAGGGTGCGGACGGGGGGATTGAAAGAGGAAATGGTCATGATGTCTTCTCGTGTTATCGCCGTGGGGCTTCTGAATGATTGACTGAAATGGTTGACTGAAATGGTTGGTTCGGGGCCATTCTGCCAGAACTCGGCAGCGGCAAAAACATGGGCCGGATGGGGGAAATAGCCGGCCCGCCTCATACCAGCAGCTCCAGCCAGTGCCGCACCGGGGTCTCGGTGCCGGCCTGCAGGTGAATGAGGCAGCCGATGTTAGCGGTGGCGATGACCTCCGGCCGACCCGCCAGCAGGTGCCCCAGCTTGCGTTCGCGCAGGCGCCGTGAGAGGGACTTCTGGGTGATGGCGTAAGTGCCCGCAGAGCCACAGCACAGGTGGCTCTCACGGAAGGGCAGCAGGGTGTGGCCGCAGGCCTCAAGGAGGGGTTCAATGACGTTGCGCAGGCGCAGGCCGTGTTGCAGGGTGCAGGGCGGATGGAGGGCGATGCGCTGCCCGCCCTGCCCTGGCGCCAGGCTGCGCCCCTCGGCGAGGATCGCGGTAACGATCTCCGCCGGGTCGCGGTAGCGCTCGCTGACCCGCCTCGCCTTGTCGGCATAGTCCGGATCGTGGGCCAGCAGGCGCGCGTAGTCGCGGATCATCACCCCGCAGCCGCTGGCGGTCATGCAGAGGGCCTCCACCTCGCCCGAGACGATGCGCGGCCACCAGGCATCGATGTTGGTGCGCGCCCGGGCCAGCGCCTGATGCCCGGCATCGAGGTGGTGTTCCAGGGCGCCGCAGCAGCGCGCGCCCTCCGGCGTCAGGCATTCGATGCCCAGGCGGTCGAAGATGATGCGCGCAGCATCGTCGATGGCCGGACGCAGGCCAGGCTGCACGCAGCCGGGCACCAGCAGCACCTTGCGTAGATGCGGCCGCGCCTGCACGGCCAGTGTCGGAGCGGGCTGCGGAATGGCCGCTTTCAGCCTGCCGCCCAGCAGCGGACGCAGGACGCGGCCGAGGCCCAGCAGGGCGTTGAACAGGCGGCGCTGGAGGAGCAGACGGCGCAGCACGGCGCAGCCAAGACGCTCGCCCAGGGGACGTGGCACGCGGCGATTGACCTGCTCGCGGCCGATCTCCAGCAGGCGGCTGTACTGCACCCCGGAGGGACAGGTGGTCTCGCAGTTGCGGCAGCTCAGGCAGCGATCCAGGTGGAGCTGGGTCTGGCGGCCGGGCTCGCTGCCCTCCAGTACCTGCTTGATGAGATAGATGCGCCCGCGCGGGCCGTCCAGCTCATCGCCCAGCAGCTGGTAGGTGGGGCAGGTGGCATTGCAGAAACCGCAGTGCACGCAGCTACGCAGGATCTTCTCCGCCTCGGCCCCCTCGGGGCTGCGGCGCAGGGCTTCGACGAGACGGGTCTTCATGCCTGCGCCGCCGCGTCGCGCACACACAGGCGCCCCGGGTTGAGAATACCGTGCGGGTCGAAGGCCTCGCGCAGGCGCCGCTGGATCCTCGCCAGCCCCGGCGCCAGGGCCGGGAAGATGTCACCGTCGGCCCCTTCACGGGCGTGCAGCGGATGACGCTGGGCATGGCCGCCGTGGCGCTCGGCCTCGGCGTACATGTCCTCCTCGGCGTGCACCCAGCGCAGCGCGCCGTTCCACTCCAGCAGCGCCGCCTCGGGATCGCCGCTGTAGAAAGGCGTGGTGGGCAGATGAGACAGGCGCCAGAGGTTCCCGGAGGCGCGAAAGAAGGGGTGACGCTGGTCACGGATCTGCCTCCAGAAGTCCGCCGTCACCTCCCCGCAGGTTTGTTCGCAAGTGTGTTCGCGGGCGATGCGCGCGCGCGCCGCGCGCACCGCCGAGGGGGTGCTGCCGAGGCGCAGGCAGAGTGTCCCCTCAAGGTGGCAGCTGGCGGTGATGGGCAGGCCCTGACGCACCCAGCGCAGCACGCGGGCGGGCATCTCGGTGGCCCCCAGTGCTAGCTTCAGCGTCTCCTCCGCCTTGGGCATAGGCAGCACCTTGAGGGACACGTCCAGCAGCAGCCCCAGGGTGCCCTGCGCGCCCACCATCAGGCGCGCGGCATCGTAGCCGGCGACGTTTTTCATCACCTGGCCGCCGAAGCGGCAGCGCTGGCCGAGGCCGTTGATCACCGTGACGCCAAGCACGAAGTCGCGCGCCGCGCCCGCAGCCGCCCGGCGCGGCCCGGACAGGCCGCAGGCGATGGTTCCGCCGATGGTGCTGTCCTCGCCGTGGTGCGGCGGCTCGAAGGCCAGCATCTGGTGCTGCTCACGCAGCGCTTCCTCCAGCTCGGCCAGCGGGGTGCCGGCGCGCACCGTCACCACCAGCTCGCTGGGCTGGTATTCGATGATACCGCGATGCCCGCCCACGGCCAGTTCCACGCCCTCCACGCGGCGCCCGTAGAAGCCGCGCGTGCCGCCGGCGACGATGCACAGCGGGCTGCGCGCCGCGTGCGCCTCGCGCACCCGTGCCTGCAGGTCATCGGTCAGGTCGCGATCCATCAGAAACGCTCCAGTTCGGGATGCGACAGCTGGCCGTGATGCACGTGCATGGCGCCGAACTCGGCGCAGCGTTGCAGGGTGGGGATGTTCTTGCCGGGATTGAGCAGGCCCTTCTCGTCGAAGGCGGCCTTGATGCGGTGAAACTGGGTGATCTCGTCGCTGCCGAACTGGTGGCACATCTGGTTGATCTTCTCGATGCCCACGCCGTGCTCGCCAGTGATGGCGCCGCCCACCGCCACGCAGTAGTCAAGAATCCTGCCGCCCAGCTCCTCGGTGCGCTCCAGCTCGCCAGGGTTATTGGCATCGTAGAGGATCAGCGGATGCAGATTGCCGTCACCGGCATGGAACACGTTGACCACGGCGAGGCCGTATTCCTTCGACAGGTCGCGGATGTAACGCAATACCCCGGCGATGCGGTGACGGGGGATAGTGCCGTCCATGCAGTAGTAGTCGGGCGAGAGGCGACCGACGGCGGGAAAGGCGGCCTTGCGCCCGGCCCAGAACTGCGCCCGCTCGGCCTCGTCGCGAGCCACGCGGATGTCTGTGGCGCCGGCCTCACGCAGGATCTCCAGCACCAGCACCAGCTGATCCTCCACCTCCTCCAACGAGCCGTCCACCTCGCACAGTAGGATGGCCTCGGCGTCGCGCGGATAGCCGGCCTGCACGAAGTCGTCGGCAGCGCACAGGGCGGCGTTATCCATCAGCTCCAGGCCCGCAGGGATCACCCCGCGGGCGATGATCCGGCTGACCGCCTCGCCGGCCACCGCGATGTCGTCGAAGGAGGCCAGCGCCACCTTCGCCAGCGCCGGGATGGGCAGCAGGCGCACGGTGACCTCGGTGATGATGGCCAGCATGCCCTCGGAGCCGGTGAGCAGGGCCAGCAGGTCGTAGCCGGGGGAATCCAGCGCGTCGCAACCGATGGTCAGCTCCTCGCCCTCGATGGTCAGCACCTTCAGCTTGACGATGTTGTGCACCGTGAGGCCGTACTTCAGGCAATGCACGCCGCCGGCGTTCTCCGCCACATTGCCGCCGATGGAGCAGGCGATTTGCGAGGAGGGATCGGGGGCGTAGTACAGGCCGTGCTCCTGCACCGCCTCGGAGATGGCCAGGTTGCGCACCCCCGGCTGCACCACCGCGGTCATGCTCTCGGGATCCACGGAGAGGATGCGGTTGAAGCGCGCCAGGCTGAGCAGGATACCGTCCTCGTGCGGCAGCGAGCCGCCGGACAGCCCGGTGCCGGCGCCGCGCGCCACGACCGGCACGCCCTCGGCATAACAGAGGGCGAGGATGGCTTTCACTTGGGCCTCTTCGTCGGGAATGGCCACCGCCAGCGGCAGGCAATGGTAGGCCGACAAGGCGTCACACTCGTAGGGCTTGAGATCCTCGACGCGGTGCAGCAGCTGATCCTCCGACAGCACACCAAACAGCCGTTTAAGCAGCGCCTGGCGGTTCATGCGCGGAGTATGCCCAAGGGGCGAAAAAAAGCTTGCAGGTCAGAGAAACGGCCGGGCTGGAGCATCCGGTCAGTGTACTACAGTTTAACGACGCCTCTACCCGGCGGTTTGTAGGATTATTCGCGTGAGTTCAGCGGGTGCAGGATGACATCGTGACCTGTCGAACCTACCGCGTTAAGAAGCTCTTTCGACACTTTTGGACATATACCTATATCAGGATGTGCTGAGCGACATTTTGACAAGTGGTATTCATGGGCTATTAGAAGCCGCTTAGAGCCGATCAAAGAAAAAGCCAGAATGATTAAAAGTCACTTACCCAACTTGCTAACCTATTTCCAACATCGGATTAGTAACGCGGTTGTCGAAGGACTGAACTCGAAGATTCAGACCGTCAAGTCGAATGCCAGGGGTTATCGTTCATTCGATGGATTCAGAAATAGCATATTGTTTTATTGTGGCGGCCTGAAAATGGCCCCGTAGGCACTGTATTTTTTATACAATTGGGCCTCTATCTGAGCTCAAACAGATTTGGCGGGAATTGTTGGTATTACATCACTTTCCATAAACCTTCACTATCAAGACACATAAGTTTTTTTAACGTTTCTTTTTCTTTGCCAAAATAATTTTTAAAAGTAAGGTAATGACAATTTTTTTGATTTTTTCTAATAAGCTCGCCTTTAATAATACGGCCTCGATTGCGACTATCAACATTTTGCCAAACAGCTTTAGTCTGGTTCTCATCATTTAATAGTGCAATGATTTTCTCTTTCATTAAATTAACGTCAGTAGCAGTTAAATGCTTAGCAGAGAGAGAACTCAAGCCAACAATACCCACAAGCCCGGAGATCACGTCAAAAGGCATTGAAATAACTCCCTTAAACAACCCTGTCGCTATGCCACTACTGGCTTCTTTTCCAATACTTTTTGCATCACTAACAATATATTCAGCTCGTGTTAAATATTGAGGAATATTTTCTCTATACAAGGCCATTTCAGCTAAATAATCACGTGAATGTGGTCGCCATAAGGCAACTTCTGCAATGGTGTTATTAGTAGTAGCCGTTACGGCATCCACGCGTTGTAAGATACTTGGCAGACTTTTCTCTAGTTGTTGAACATTTTGTGTTAATTTTTCTATTTGTTCAATAATGCTAGGCAATTGACTGGAATAGCGTTCGCTTTCGGCGACAACTTGCTCAATGACAGGTAAGGCATTTTCAACTTGCGCTAAAATTTCAGGGGTTTGTTTGGCAACTAACAGGCGAACTAATTTCACTTCCTCTCTTATTAACGTAATTTCATCAACAATGGTATCTACTTGTGGACTGGTTTTATCAATAACGTGGAGAACTTCAGGGATGTGACTGGATATTTTTATCAAAGAAAAGGCTAAAAAAACTATTGCCAATGCTAATAAAATTTGTGAATAAGAAAATTTGCTCATCATGATCTATGCAATTTACCAGTTTATATAGGTGTTTTTCACTAAACTAATTTCATCGGCCAAGCTATCGGTTGTTGTATCGACTCAAATCAAACACCCCAGAAAGCACCGGTTCCTGCTTCGCGTAGTAATCCTGAAACCAATCGGTAATTGCCCAAAATTCAGTACGAGTGCGGCGCACACCATATATTGATACAAACTGCTCATAGTCCTTACGGCTACTTATTGCGGCATAGCGTTCAGCAAAATCATCCACTTGCTGCAATTGAATATCAAAGAAAAAATTGGGATAGGATCCATGCAAACCTTTCATTACCGTCAGCGTGTCATTGTCAACATCACTATCATTATAAGATACAGTTGTCAGCATAGAACTTACATTTTTATAGGATTTATTGCGTATTAATGTATAGGCAAATTCTGCTTGCTGCTCAGCATCCCTGATTCTAACGAAGGCGAGATCAGGAAAAACCTGCAGTATGGCTCCATTAATATCAGCCACTTTTGCCAATGCCATGTCGGCCTTTTGTTCGGCGGAAGGTGCTGTGTTATATGCAGCAGCTATACATGATTGAGATTTGCAGCGGTTTAGCAAATCTATTGGGCCAGTCATCTTACCCAGACGCTGTTGGAGGTGCTGATATAATTCGGCTTGCGGGTCGTCGGTTTGGTAGCCAATCACGATTTCTTTATCCAGCCACCCGCTACTGTCGTCCAGTTTCTTGTTTTGACCTTCACGAATGCCTAAATACCAGGAATCTCGGATAGCCCTGCGTTTACTTGCAGGAAGATACATCAGAAAGTTGTTTTCACCTTCCGTCCTGAGAAAATCCATGTAGACCCTGGTATTCAATTGATGTCCAACATTACCGTACACATCAAAACCCGCTACCAGCAAATAGTGAATACGTTCCAATAATGGGTAATTAATCACCCAGGCTGTTTCTGGAGGACGGCCAGTCAGCCCGAAGTGAACCGAGGCACTGTCGGAGTGTCGATAGATAGTCAACGCGGCATTCGGGTTTGTGCCACCTCCATCCCAAATGGATGCCGCGAGCGCTTGTTTCACATCAGCCTGTCCTGATATGTTAGTAAAATTTTCGCGTAAAGCCTCCCAATAGCGTTCTACTTTTTTCTTGTATGTTGTCGACGCAGCTAAAATATTTAAAGTATCGCCTGCGGGTATATCCAGATCGTTCGAAATAGCCGCTAAAAAATCAGCATCATCCGTTATTGAATCTAGATCAGGGTTATGAAAGAAAACCCAAAAATTATCTTCAATGACATTTAGCGCAACTTGACCACGGCATACAGGCCCTTTAATAAACCCTTCAATAAAGAATCTGGCATCATCCAGTAAAAACCGATAACGCAGTTTAGCAGGAATAGATTGATAAACCTTAAATGGATTTGCTGTAATACCGGGGTCATAGGAAGGCAGGTTTTCAACCTTATAATCCGGCTTCAAAAACAACTCTCGGTAGCGATCCATCTTCTGTGGGGACAGCTCATATACAACATGGTTCTTTGCCACAATAGAGGCATGGTAGGGACGCAATCGGTAATAAAAAGAAGCCACTCCAGGATCATCATAAGGGTGTGTGCTCGCTATTTCGTCAATCTCCTGCCCCGGCGCTGTGCGAGAGCGAACCAGTCGAAAAAATTCACGCGGCGGCGCATCAGTAAAGTGAATATGCGCCTGGAATAAATGTTCGTAGAGATAACGATTCATCAGTTTTTCTTTATTGCTACTGCGTTTGTTGAAGAATTGTTCCCACTGCGCTATTTGCTTCGTTGTTTGCTTTGATGCTACCGGCTTTGAGTCAACCGGTGAGCCCTGGGCTATCCATTGCACGAGAGTTGTATATTCCTGATGATTAAGGTTAGGCATGGCGTAAGGCATACCTCCCTTAGGGTGTTTTTGTGCGTAACTCTGAAATTCATCAGATGTTGGACAGGTTTGTTTCCGATCCAGGGAGAGATCAAAATCATTTGACAACATGCCAATGCGTGCCTGAGGATGGCGCTGTTTTAAATGTAAAAACTTATATAATGTAGACTCTTGCAGATTTTTTCTGGGCGTATTTTCACCTTCGTTGAGCACCGTGTGAAAATTTTTCTTACGCCACTGTGCTGTAGTTTTAGCATCAATCATCAGGCGCGTGGGATTAACACCAAACATCCGGGTACCGTCATACACTTTGTCTTTGTTGGCTCCGCGTTGTATGCCTTCTATAGAAGTCAGTTTCAACTGGCATTGCGCATCGTAACAACCATGGCATGAGATACAACGGCGTTCAAGCAGAGGCTTGACGCTATTGAAGTAGGAAATAGGTTCACTCGGCAGCGTGAGCAATAAATTTTCATCGACTGTTGTCTGCTCCTGTGTGATGTCTACTTTGCTTAGAGTACAACCTGACAATATAAGAATAGTCATAAAAAAGTAGACAACGAAACTTTGTTTTTGTATGGACACTTTATAAAACACCTTTCTAATTTTAGACAAAAGCAATAACACTCAATTCAATTCAGTTCAAAAGGAGCGCCGGGGCGCAACGCTTCTTCTTTCCAACTCATAGGATCCGCCCCCATTTTCTTCCCTAATTTAAGCAGTTTTTTTATTATTTCTGGCTCAAACATCACATCAGAATCAGCAATAGGAAAATCTTGTGGGATAGTGACAAACTTCATCTGTGCGTCAAATTCAGGACGCTGATTAATAAGGTTAACAAAAGTATCAGCATCCTGAATGCTCTTAAGTATTGAGGCGTTAAGAAGTGTCTTCATACTACGTTCCGCTACCGATGGCCAATTTGACTGAACAACTTTAGAGTCTGGCAATAATTTTTCATTAACTATAATCCATACTCGAATTTTTACCGGCTCCTTCAAATTAACGATATTTAAAGTCATTTTTTCAAAATCATATGCCCAACTACGATCATTTATTCCGCCAACAATCTGCATCGTCGCACCACCATCTATATACATTATATTATCAATTATTACGGGTGGAAACAGAATGGGGAATGCTGTAGATGCATGTAGTATGTCGACTATTTGTTTTGCAGCATCTCCTGTAGATGCTTCTGATGTGATTTGAGCAATATCCCACACACGCAGCATGCCGTAATCCATGTTTGTTGCGCCGACCACTAACTGTCGATTTTCAGTAGCACCTATTTTTATACGTTTGACTAACTCTTCAGTGATCGTTGACTTAATTTTTTCCCTCAAGTTCGAAACATCATATAAAGCAACATTACCAGGCAGATATGAAAGAAGACCTTGCGCTCTAACTGAATCAGGCCCCAGGCTTTTATATAACGAAATAACATGGTCGTATGCAGTTTCAGTCCCGATGAATGCAAAAGGTGCAATTAACGCCCCCGTACTAATACCGCTTACATAATCAAATTGAGGTCGTTTATAATTCGCTTCATTGACCTCCCCCCAGCCTTTAAGAAAACCTAGACCAAATGCACCGAAAGCCCCTCCACCGGAGATAACAAGCATGTCAATACTTTGTGATTCATTATTGATTGATAGTTGGGCATATTTATATTCATGCACCATGCGTGCTTCTATTTTGTTAGAAATTTTTTCTAAGTCTGATTGATATGAACGAAGATATTCCTGTCGTCCGTCAGCAAGTTCCTGCTCAGTGATTGACCTTGGTGGCGCTGTTTGACATGCCGATAAAGATATCAGCATGACACCCAACAAAACAGAAACAGAACATTGAGATCGTTTAACTATATTCAAGCTAATCCTCACCGCTGTACATGTTGATCATAATAAATAAGGCTTTCGCCATAGTCATTGGAATATTCAACGTATCTGCATAAATGTTTAAGTAGTGGAAATGACCATCGCACTCTTAGTTTAGTAATTGCACCGCTCCCCTATTATCAGTCTGTGCTAGCCCAGGAAAAACTGGATGACGAAAGCGTTGGTGAGATCAACAAAGAACGCACCAACGAGAGGTAGAATAATAAAGGCGGCTGGGGCGGCACCATGCGATTTCGTAACAGCAGACATGTTGGCAATGGCTGTTGGTGTTGCCCCAAGCACAAAACCTGTAAAACCCGCGCTTAAAACAACGGATTGATAGTCACTTCCCATAATCCTAAAGAAAATAAACACAACAAACAAGGTGGCAACAAGTACCTGCAAGCCTAATAGAATGATCAATGGCCCCGCAAGATCTGCAACCGCCCATAATTGCATCCCCATCAGGGACATAGCAATAAATAGCCCCAGAGAGAATTCAGAAAACATCGCAAGAGCAGGTGTATGCGCAGGCCATGGAATTTTTTTAAACATCAATGGGATTGTATTTGACATTAAAATACCAACAAACAGGCATGTTACAAACAACGGCAACCTTATACCTATTTCGATCACTACCTCATTGAGCATATATCCAAATATTATCGCCATATGGACAACAAGCATCACAGCCATAAAATTAACATGAGACAGTTTTTCCGTCGCTTCATCCTTATATGACGTACCAACGGTTAACTCTTCACCCGAACTGCCTACAATTTTGTGCCGGGCCATCAAAAATTTTGCAATGGGTCCACCTAGCAAACTGGCAATGATCAAGCCAAGAGTGGCAGATGCAACACCTAACTCAAGCGCATTTGGAACGCCGTGATTAGCGGAAATTTCAGGCGCCCACGCAATCACCGTACCGTGCCCACCCAAGAGTGACGCTGAACCTGTCAACACTCCCATCGCGTTGGGCAACCCCAACAGCTGAGCCGCAGTAACACCGATTAAATTTTGGAAGACAATATAGCTGAGCGTTATCACAAGCAAAATCAGCAACGGCTTGCCCCCCTTAAGAAGATCGCTAAAGCGCGCATTCAAGCCAATGGCCGTAAAAAAATAAATCAGCAACGTATTGCGTATGTCCATTTCAAAAGAGAGTTCAATGTTAAAAATCAAAAATAGCGCTAAAGTCACAAGAGATGCCAGAATCCCTCCGGTCACAGGTTCGGGAATATTATATTCGCGTAAAAATCCAACACGCTGAGTCAATAGTCGCCCAGAGAAATACACCATTATGCCTATGGTGAATGTCATAAAATTTACAATAACAATGGGTTGAGTTTCCATAATATTCCTATATATCTGTCATTATCTAATGGACAATAGAGCGCGCACTAGAGTTGGCTTTCCGGCACTATTTTCATGAACCAGGCCTTGAATCGCCGCCATCCGCTCGCCTGAGGCTCGTTCGTTTCTATGGTCTCTACGCCGTTAACGATGCCTCGCCATTCTAGATGGCCCTTGTTGTCTTTTGCGACACGGTAAGCAAGTGTTGTGATCGCATCGTCGATTCCCGAAGCAATTATTTTCGCTAATGCCTCAGATTCAATCAACAACCCAAACTCAGAATTAAGCTCAATTGAACGCGGATCTAGATTCAGGGAACCAACAAACAGGTAGCGACGATCAATGAGTATTAATTTTGTATGCATTGTGAGTGCTTCCGGGCTTTCGCCACCATGTGCATCTCGTCCCGCATTTGCACGCACCTCATAGAGTTCGACGCCCGCGTCAATCACGTCCTTTCGATAGCGCGCATATCCCGAGTGCACCATAATTTGATTGGTTGACCTGAGAGAGTTGGTGACCATGACAACACGTAGACCCCTGCTGACCAGATCGCGCACATACTGAACGCCGTCGTCGCCGGGCACGTAGTAAGGAGAAAGGAACATGATTTCTCGGTTCGCATCGCGCAGGAGCACCTCGAGTTCAGTCACAAGCTGCATGTGTTCTTCCGCACCAGCCTTGTTAACAAGCTTATCAGGATCGTCCGACATGACTCTGGCATCGGCCACAAAAAGAGCTTGCTTTCCGGTAATCAGATCTTGCAGCAGATCGCTATCAAGTGCCTGTCGGTAAACGCTGGCGTAAATATTGTCAGCTTCCTCGGATATGCCACTTCGCACAGTTTCCAGCGAATCGGCATCCTGGCGCTTCAATACCTGCTCTACCGGTACGGCAAGCGCGTGATTCCAGTAGGTGTCAAACGATATCGAAATTTCTCGCACGATCGGTCCAAAAGCCAGGATGTCGAAATCAGAGAACACCGATTCTTCTTTCAATTGAAAATATTCATCTGCAAGATTACGCCCCCCGACGATGCTGAGGGCATTGTCGACGGTGAAGGTCTTGTTGTGCATGCGCCGATTGGCTTGCTTGAAATCTCCAACGAGGTTGAAAAAGTGGAGTCCGCGACGGGATATCGGATTAAATAGCCGAACCTCAATATTTTGGTGCTGATTGATCAGCGATAAATTCCGATCCGTTGCTGTTGTAAATATGTCGTCCAAGAGAAGTCGTACGCGCACTCCTCGGTCAGCAGCCTCCAACAAGGCAGTCTTAATGACGCGACCGGCTGTGTCGTCTTTCATCAGGAAGTATTGCAGATCGAGACTCTTCTCGGCTTGACTAGCCATATCCAGTCTTGCGCCAAGTGCGTCCATACCCTGCACCAGAGGGAAGAACCCAGACTTTTGATCGTGAATATCTGCCCAACTGTTTGCTAATTTGCCGAAGTGCGTCATGTCTCCAGTGTCTGTGATTGCTTCACTGTGGGACTTGGGCTGATCCAACGGAACCGTGGCACAGCCGCCAACAAGCAGAACGACCAGACAAATCTGGAATCGAAAAACTACCTTTTTTACTTGTGCTCGGATGCGATTCAATGGTTTGCTAGTCCTAGTCCAACTCGTAAAACAGGTTTATTCATAAATCAATTTCCATTATTATCCATGACTATTTTTTCTTCTTTCAATGTTTTAGCAATCATAGATGTAATAGAAGGAATAGCATTACCTGCTGACATTGGGTTAATAGTTGCAGATCGACCAGACCATATTAATTTTTCAGTTTCCACGTCGTAAAGATTGGTTTCCACTACGGCTGTCTTTGTTTCAATGTTATAAGTTGGTTCATTAACTATAGTGTAAGAAGTAGCATAGTGATTATAATAGCCTGGTGCATAAAATCCATTATAACCAGAGCTATAGTAGGCAGATGGGTAGCCAGCTTGATAAGCTATATATGATTGTGCAGCAACATGTTGAATGTCTGTGGAAACAGTAATCAATTTTGTAACTATAACAGCATCGTATTTATATTTCTTAACGACCTCAGTAACTGTCGATTCATTGAGCTTGCCTCCATTTGGTAAAACTGTATAACTAGCAGTAGATCCCACACCAGCTTTTGATAGTGCCTCTACCATAGAAACTTCAAACATCCGTCTATCTACACCATCTTGAGTAACACTTAAAATGAGTAAGTTTTTAAAGTTCTTGGTTTTAAAATCTGGCGCTTTCCAAGTTTCTGACATTTTAGTAGAAGTGGTAGTACAAGATGTTAAAACTAATACTGTCATTGTTACTATCAATAAATTTCTAAATTTCATATGAATTCAAGCCTCTATATTGACTACTCGCTGAGTAGTAGTTACTGATGTACTGGGTTGTGTTTTCAATATCTTTCATAATTGCCCCAAAGTTCTGATAAACGGATCTGTAATTTTTCAAAGTCATCGCGGCAAAGTTCGAGCAGCCACGTAATCCTTGTTTTCGGTATTAGCTAAATTCTTCTTTCATTTTTTCTATAATTTTCTCATCTCCATGCTTTTCCACTGCAACAGTTGTCGTATTAAGTGTTACTGCGATAATGATTCCAGTAAACATCATCCCTAGCAGTGCAATAAGCACCGACAGTACTTTGGATACTTTCTTCATTGGACGAATGTCACCGTAGCCAACCGTTGTTGCAGTAATAAATGACCAATAAAGACCATCAAAGGTTTCCCATTTTTCGACGCGACAAACAATTTGACCCAAGGCGATGATCAAGAAGCTAAAAAAAAACAACAGTGGATAAACCAGATAAATCGTCCAGAAAAACAGTTTGACAAACGTGACTGTGAATTCCATTGCTAGTTATTCATTCTCTTTACCAACTGCCACCCAACGCCAGATAAAAATTGATGCGCTGTTCCAGTTGTGCCCGTTTGATGGATAATAACTGGCTCTCAGCGGAGATGGCCTGTTGTTGAATTTGGAGCGTATCCAGTAATTCTATTTCGCCTTCTTTATATCTTAATTCTGCGATTGAATAGGCTTTATTGCTGTGCCTGAATGCCTCACTTAAAGCGGTTTCTCGACGGGCTAGAACAGCCCCTTGATCCAGGTTATCTTCTACTTCTGAAAAAGCAGTTAACGCGGCTTGTGCATAATTTGCGATGGCCTGTTTCTGCTCCACTGTGGCAATTTCAATGTCTATTTTACGTCTGCCACCATCCATTAAAGGAGCCATTAAATTTGCAGCCAATTGCCAGACGGCGTTGGCAGGATCGAGAACGTCAGACAACGAACTCGAGGCACTATTCACTGAAGCCGTTAATGAAAATCGGGGGAGTCGAGCCGCTTTTGCCTGATCGGTGGCATTAAATGCCGAAGCAATTTTTCTCTCGGCAGAAACAATATCGGGGCGGCGTTCCAATAGTTCAGAGGGGATGCCGGCCGGGGGTTGCAGCGGTAAATCTGGCAAAATATTGGGGATGTCTGCGCTCGCAGATGGGTAACGACCGAGTAATACTTCCAACGCTCTCAACGCATCGCGCTCGGAACCTTCAATTTGAATCAATTGCTCTTTTGCAGAGGCCAAATTGGTACGATTGAGTGCGACATCTAGCCCTGAAGAGAGCCCATTGTCATATTTTACCTGGGTAATACGCATGCCCTTTTCAAGCGTTGCCAGATTCTTACGTGTAATATCAGCCTGTAACTTGGCTTCAATGACTTTAAAATAGGTTTTTGCAATATTCCCACTCAGTGAATGTTGCGCAAAAATGTAATCAGCTTCCGCAGCTTGTGCACTTGCCGTCGCTGCATCAACGCCCGATTTCATACGACCCCAAACATCCAGTTCCCAACTGGCTTGTAAACCAACCGTCACATTGCTGTTCGAGGCACCTCCATCAACACTACCCGATTGAGTTCCACCCAGAGACAGATCAGCGGTGGGTTTGAGTGCCGCGCCGGATTGCTTAGCCAATAGCCAAGCTTTATCCATGTTGCCCGCTGCCACCCGTAAATTGATATTATTGGCTTTACCTTCGGCTATGAGCTTGAGCATCATTGGGTCATTGAAGGTTTTTAGCCAATTGATCGAATCATCATCATACTGCTTAGCTTTTATCGCCCAAGATTCAGGCGTTTCAACTGCCTGTTTGACCGCTTGCGGGCTATCTTGTTTTGCAGTATTGAAGAGAGCACAAGATGAAGTCAACAACACCATGGCCGGTAAGATGATAAATTTACTGACTCTCATGAGTGGTCTCTCCTGATTGAATGTTAAAAAATACGGCGTAAAGCAAAGGTATAATCAGCAACGTTAACAAAGTAGCAAACGTCAAACCGAAAACAATAACCACGGCCATGGATTGAAAAAAGGCATCAAAAAACAGCGGGGTTACACCGAGCACTGTTGTTAATGTCCCCATCATAACGGGTCTAACTCTGCTGGTGGCAGCGTCGACTACGGCATCAAATCGCGCTTTACCACTGTCAACTTCAAAATCCATCTGATCGACGAGCACGATGGCATTTTTAATCAATAGTCCTGACAGAGAAAGAATTCCTAAGATTCCCATGAATTCGAGAGGAACACCTGTAACCACCAGACCAAACACCACGCCAATAAACAGGCCAGGGACAACTAGCCAGATCACCAGCGGCTGTTTGATTTTGCCAAATAGAATAACCACCACCAACACCATGGCCAACAGTCCCATCGGAATCGTCGACATTAGATCTTCGCTAGATTCAGCGGAGTCTTTCTCCACCCCACCCCACTGCAAGGTGTAACCGTTTTGCAATTCGATAGCGGCAATATCTGCGCGCATACGATTCAATAAGGTGGCCGGCAGCTCATCAGGATACGGATCAGCTTGCGCCTTAATCACCAATATTCGATTTTCACTGCGAACCTGTCCATCACGCCAAACAGTTCTAAAACCATCTGTCACCTGAGCAATCGGTAATGTTTTGCCTGTTGCCGAACTCAAAACCTGAAGGCTTTTAATGTCATCAATCGAGGCGGTTGCCGTCTCTGGGCTGCGAGCGATAATGGGAATAAGGTCTTCACCTTCCCGGTAAACGCCGACCTGCTTTCCGGAGTAATGCCGAGTTAGGGCATCTGCCAAGTCTTGTCTTGATACGCCAGCACGGCGGCCTTTGGTTTCGGAATAAATCGGCTCGATAATGCTCACCGGATCACGCCAGTCATTTTTGACTGACAAAGTGCGTTCGGCACGCATAATGTCAGTGGCCTGATTCGCCAGTTGACGTAAAATCTGTGGGTCTGACCCTCTGAATTCAGCTTCAATCGCTGAACCGCCGCCAGGCCCCAAAATAAAGCGCCATGCCTTAGCATCGGCAGCAGGGTAGTTGGCCTCAATGAACTCCTGAATTTTTGGCATCATGGCATCGGTTTTACGGTAATCATCGACCTTCACCAGAAATTGGCCGTAAGAACTGTTAGGCGACTCGGGTCCATACGTGAGCATATAGCGAATGCCGCCTTGTCCAATCAAGGTTTGTACCGACTTCACGTTATCCAATTGGCGAATAAAGGTTTCTATTTCCTTCATGTCCTTTTCAGTGCGCTCTATACGAGTGCCTTCTGGCAACCAGTACTCGACCACCAGTTGTGGTGTGGTGGACTTGGGGAAAAACCCTTGCGTCATAAATTGCGCGCCCCAAACAGAGAGAACTAATAATCCTGCGGCGGCAGGAATAACCAACCAACGCAGATGCAGTGCGCTGCGCATCATTTTTTTATAATTGCGGTAAAAAGCGCCTTCTTTTTCTGCCTCGGCATTATCTTTAGCTTCAGGAAATAACACATAACAACTCAGCGGCGTGATGGTAATCGCAAAAACCCAACTAAACAGTAAGGAAATCATAATCACCCAAAACAGATCGCCGGTATACTCAGCGGTTTGGCCTGGCGCAAAACCAATCGGTGCAAAGGCAATAATGCCCACTAATGTCCCGCCTAATAATGGCCATTTAGTCTGAGTAACAATTTTTTTGGCAATATCTAGCTTCTTAATACCTTTTTGCACGCCCACCAGGATTCCCTCAGTGACCACAATGGCATTATCCACCATCATCCCCAGTGCGATGATCAACGCACCCAGAGAGATTCGATGCATGGGAATGCCCATTAATTTCATGGTGAGTAGCGTCGCTGCAATGGTGAGAATCAGGATAAAGCCGATCACTATCGCTGAGCGCAAACCCATAAAAATAAGCAAGGTAACAATGACAATGACCAAAGCCGCAATAACGTTAACTACAAAATTATCAACCGATGCTTTAACAACCTCGCCCTGATTATAATAAGTTGAAACATCTATCCCTAAAGGTCGGCGACTTTCGGCATCACGAATTTTTTTATCGACCGCTGCACCTATTTCCACCACATTGCCGCCAGTGGTACTGGACACTCCTAAGGCAATGGCAAATTTTCCATCGTAACGAATGATTTGTTGCGCCGGTGTTTTGTAGCCACGATAAACGTTAGCAATGTCAGAAAGATAGGTGATTTTTCCATCAGACGATGTTGATACCAGCAGGTTTTTAATGGATTCAATGGTATCAATGGCACCCGATGGATCAATGATCAATCGTTGGTCGCCAATATTGACACTGCCTGCTGATACTACTGCATTCTGCTGACTGAGAATATCGTAAAGCCTGGATATCGAGCCGCCTAGCGCAGCCGATTGTTCACGCGTTATTTCAACAAAAATCTGTTCTTGTTGCTCACCGGCCAGTGCGACTTTACCGACATTTTTAACTTGTAAAATTTCTTTTTGCAGCGCCTTGGCATAGGTGCGTAGTTCTGCGGGGCTATAGTCTTCACCTGTGATGAAATAAGACCAACCATAAAGATCGCCAAAATCATCATTCACTAATGGTGTTCCGGTACCTTGTGGCAGTGAAGATTCCGTATCTTTTATCTTATTGCGCATTTTGGCCCACACAGTCTGCAAGGCCGTTTTGTCTTTCGAGAATTTGTATTTAATCTCAACCGTAATCTCAGACATACCCGCAGTAGACTTGGATTTTATTTTTTTGACTTCCTGTAATTGCTGTAAGGCAGTCTCTAGCGGCTGTGACACTTCAGTAGCTACTTCCTCGGGACTCGCCCCTGGATAAGGTGTAAATATCAAAGCTGTTCGGATGGTAAACTCTGGATCTTCAAACCGCGGCATTGTCTGGTAAGCATTCCAACCGCCGTACAGACAAATTAGAATAGCGATAACACTAAGAATTTTATTTTTGATGGAAAATTCGGCGATGTTCATACTGTGTTCCTGTTTAATCTTATTCTGATCAAAAGCGAAGTAAGCTGATCTATTTTGACCATCTAGACACCTTCATCCCTTCAGAAAGTGCAGAAACACCTGATGCAACAATGGTATCACCCGGTTTCAGGCCATTGGTGACCCCAACCAATGTGCCGACATTGGCTTCAATCACAATATTTCTTTTCGAAACCAGCATCGTATTTTGATCGACAATCCAGACATATTTTTGATCGCCATCGGTGGCAATTGCGGTAAGCGGAATACGTATCTTGTTACTATCAGAAGTCGATCTGCCAGGGTCTCTAAACCAGACGACGGCATTCATACCTGGCAATACAATTAAATCTTCAGGGGTGTCGAAAACGAAGACAACTTCATACGTTTGTGAATCCGCATCAGCCTCTAAAGACGCTTCTTTGAAGGCGACGGGGATACGGCGATCAGATGCCGAATTCAATATGATATAGGAGTCGGTTGCCAGTGCTTGGGATTTACCAGTCCGGGCAATTATACTAGAAGGTAAATTGATGGTGGCCTTGAGTTTTCCTCTGCTAATGATACTAATAGCCTCCGCACCCGCTTGAACAGCTTGCCGTTCTTTTACGTGTATCCTGGCAATATTTCCATCATAGGGGGCAATCAGCACCGAATCCTGCAACGCTTTTTCCGCTGTTTCAAGTTGTGCTTTACGCACATCACGTTTGGATTTTCGCTCCTCAAGACTACTGCGTGAGATGGCATCCTCTTTCATCAGCCGTACCGCACGCTGGTATTCTGCATTGGCATTGTCAAATTCTGATTTGGCTGATTTTAGTTGTGTTTGCAAGTCTCGTTGATCCAGTTTTGCCAGTACCTCTCCCTGCTTTACCTCTTGCGCTTCTACAACCAGCAGCGCCTTCAACACGCCACCGACTTCAAAGCTCAAGGTTGAATGCTGTGCCGATTTAATTACTGCTGGGTAATTCAGAAAATCATCACTTTTTGTTTGGCCAATCTCTATCAACTTTGCGGGTCTGACCAAGGCTTCGGTTTTATCTTCAGATGAAGGTGGTTCAGAGTCGCAAGCGGCAAGCAGAAAAACAGCGGTAAGGATTAAAGAAAAACCAGTCAAGCAGGATGATTTTGTTCGCATTTTCATTTTTTTCCAGGTTGCAAACTAC
Source organism: Gammaproteobacteria bacterium (assembly GCA_021647505.1). Classification (GTDB taxonomy): domain Bacteria; phylum Pseudomonadota; class Gammaproteobacteria; order SZUA-152; family SZUA-152; genus DRQN01. The sequence continues at coordinate 2,513 of JAKIUN010000024.1, read as the reverse complement.
GATAAATTCGATGGACTATATCAAAAAATAGTTTCTATTCGGTGTGGTTTTTTTGGAGGGAATAGGGTATTCATTAAGGAAAGTGGAAATAACCCTATACGCGACAATGACTTTATCGCTTTTAAAATGTTTTGTTACTGCGCCGCAGGCTCGTTCCACATAAATACCCTACATAAAAATAATGTTAAATGAAATACGCTGTTTAGTCTGGTGCAGCTCTATTTTGGCATTGTAATATTTTTCAAGGATAATCTTGCTCATATACAAACCTAAGCCTAATGATGACGTTTTAGCGTTGGTTGTAAAATAAGGCTCAAAAATTTGCGCCACGATTTCATCGTCTATGCCTCCCGCATTATCCTGTATGCTGATTCTGTTTTTATCGATGATGACTACAATGACCGGCTGCACCACCTCTCTGTTGACTAGCGCATCCTGTGCATTTTGAATTAAATTCAAAATAACCTGAGCCAGTTCATTTGGATACGAAACCATTGAAAAATCATTGAGTATTTTTGTGTCGAATAAAATACTGTTTTTTTCGAGTGTTGGGCCAATGATATTGTGAACATCTGAAATAACGGACGATACGGAAAAATTTTCTTTGTCGGTGGATTGTTTATTGAAATTAGTAAAGTCATTGATGGTATTTGACATGTACTCAAGTTGCAACTGAGATTGATTGAGCGCATCTGACAAATACTTTTCATCTTTGTATTTATCCTTGATATGCGTATGCATGTTAATCATAAAAGCGGAAATTCTATTTAAGGGTTGCCGCCATTGATGAGAAATATTTTCCAGCATATGCCCCATAGCGGCGAGTTTTGCCTGGTGAATGAGTATTTTACTCTGCACCTCTTTTTCTTTAATGATGAGATTGGTCTTAACGGATATGGCGTAGGACAGAATTACGGACTCGATAATATGACCAATAAGTGTGAAAGGAATGTCAGGATAGAAATTAGCGATGTTGAAACGGTTTATGTCACTCAACCCAGTCATTGAAAGAGAAATTCCCCATGCAAGTGCATAATATTTTGCTGGCTCAAAACCTCTTAGGTATATGAAAACACTTAACAGGAATAATGGGGAAAATATTAGCGAATAGGGTAAGTTATAATTTGAATAGTCACCAGTGATGGTACTGTAGGTAAAATATAATATTACGAAACCCATCGTATAATTAATGGCAACGTACATCTTTTTGGCGTAGATATTTAACGCTAAAAATTCTCTCGAAAATAACAAAGCATAAATAAATATGATATTTATATTTAAAATAATAGAAAATTCATTGATGACTACAATCTGGTTAGTCTGAAGCGTTATCAGTATCAAAAACGTCTTAAAAATAGCTAAATACAGATAGCTTTTTTCATTGGTGACGTTATACCAATGAAAATTAATTAAACATATCATTGCTAAGGTGCCAAAATAAAATCCTAAAAAAAGCATGATTAATCATCACCATCGGGGTTTAGTTTATAACCAAACCCAGAAACACTAACAATAAATTCCTTTTTAATTTTTTTTCTTAATGCACTGATTAAAAGCTTCATCGCATTTTTTGAACCACAATAATCGTAAATTATTGCATTAATAGATTCATAGGATACAGGTGCCGGATGCTTTTCTACCAACAATTCGATTAATGCTCTTTCATGTTTTGACAAATTAACTATCTGACCATCGCAAACAAGTTCTTTGGTGTAAGTATCATAATATCCATTATTGATGATGATTTTTTTTGTATTTGCGTTTTTACAATTCAGATAGTTTGAAGACAGCTTAAGTGCATCGGTAATTTTCTCAATACTTAGTGGTTTTAATAGATACTGAGTGAGTTGTAAATTGACTGCTTGCAGTAAATACTCATCTTTTTTGTAGGCAGTAATAATGATAATTTGAGTGGATAAAGATTGTTTTCTGATTTTTTTTGCCATCTCCAGTCCATTTAATTTAGGCATTTCAATATCAGTAATAACAATGTCAGGGGCATGTTTTTGATATAGCTCAAATCCCTCCTGTCCATCTACCGCCGTATGTAACACTCGGCACTCTGATTTGAAATATTTTGATAACTGTTTTCTGGTGACGGCATCATCTTCAATGTACAGAATAGACGCCTCTTTAATTGTTTTCTTGACAGGCATATTTTTCCTTCTTAGATTCAACCAAATAAGTGCATAACCCCAACCCCCAGATAGCCCCCCCTAAAACGCAAGAAGCCTTGGCTGTATAATGGTTAGCGACAAATCATCCATGGGGTGCACAGCTCAAGGCTTATGACCATTCTACCCTACAAACCAGGCTCTTCGTAAAACTGTGTGGAATTCCGGTAAAATACCCTGCTTTAGCCATTGATTGGGGCGGTTTTTTCCATGGTTTTTTCCATGGACATAGAAGAGCATTACAGCCAGCTACTGGGTGTCAATTCCCCGTGGGATATCCACAGCGTGGATCTCAACATAACAGAGCAGCGAGTGGACATTGCTATCGAGTATACCGAT
>JAKIUN010000095.1 GCA_021647505.1 Gammaproteobacteria bacterium | reverse complement strand
TCTGCACAATGTTGTCAGGTGGTGGAGAAATCATCCACAAACACGCAACAATATCCATGTTATTTATACGTGAATTAGCCCTGCCCGAAACCGTGGCTTATTTCATGGGTTTTCGGGCTGGCACTATTTAGATTGGTTGACGGTAATTGGAATTTGATTAGTGATGAAATAGTAGAAAAATAGCGATGCTATTGGTTGTTTAATCTCAGTAAAGGATGGTTTAATCTCAGTAAAGGATGGAATTGATAGGCCGGGTGAAGAAGGGTCTGAATTTGAGCGGTTGTTGTATGGTTCGGTAATAATGTAGCATCTATTCGCCGGGCAAGGGGAGAGCATTGGGCGTGGGTAAAGTTAAGTTTACCGAGAAAATTTATCCAGATGTTGGTTCAATTTAGTACCAGCTACATATCAAGCGTGTATTTAAGGAACGTGCACGAAATAACTTCCCGATCTTGCATCTCCTCTTCAGCCCGTCTTTGCCCGTTCTTCAATCACAAAAGCTCAAAATAGAACAACTATTCCTGCGCTTTTGTTCAATCAGAACGAACAAATACAGACTAAATATGAGCGCCATATCAGGATGTTATTTCGTGCACGTTCCTAAGAAGCCAATGCCCATGGGTGTTGCAGATGGTATAGTGATTCATAAGGGCGAAATTATCTATGCGGCAAATGATAAAGAAAGAAAGAGGCCCATTGAGGCTTTTGCCCCTTTTTGAATCGGAGATAAACATGAATAACCGCAAGAAATATCTGCTTGCCAGCGTCCTTTTCACAGTACTGAGCACCTCATCGATGGTTCATGCCGAAAAAGGTGATTCGTATTTCGGTGTCGGTCTGGGAAACGCCTCACCCGATGACAGCGCGTACGACGGCGCAATAGGGTGGAGGTTTTTCGGCGGCCATTCGGTGAACCAAAACTTTGCCCTGGAAGCAGGTTATATATCCTTTGGTGACATGGATGGCCCAGTGACGCCCGAAGGTGAGACCAAAGTTCTTTCGTCAACGGGTTTTGATTTTTCGGCGATTGGCAGCTATCCTTTTGCCGACAAGTTTGCCGTCTTCGGCAAACTTGGCTTTCTGGTCTGGGGTTCCAAGTGGAGTAATAGTGGCCCCACTGGCGGTGCGGTGAGCACGGGTGATACCGATCTGTTCTATGGCTTGGGGGGGCGCTTTGATCTGTCAGACAGTATCGGTTTCCTGGGTACCTGGGAACGTTATTCGCTGGGCGATGATGTTGACCTGTTGTCGGCGAGTGTCATCTACCGCTTTTGATAAATATGTTGTGCACGTTCCTTAGCGTCCCGCCCTTCCTGTGATCAGTTTTTATCCGCATTTTCTCCGCGTTGGTGCGTAGGGCGCGCACTCTGCCGCCGGAGTGGCGTGATGTGTGGGCGTTGACGAAAGATGTTTACCCCGGCCGGGTTGCATCACTACAATGACCAGTCTCAAATTCCAATGTCGAGTGTGTTATCGCAAAGCGTTTTTCAAGTTCGCCTTTCAAGGCTGTTTTAATCGTTTCCGTTTCAGAAAAACCCTGAATTACGACATGTGCCTCCAGGGCGTTTTTGTGTTCGTCGAGTTGCCAGAGATGCAGGTGGTGGATATTTAAGACACCTTCGACCCGCTCCATGGCGTCGATGACGTCCTCAATGGAAATATTTTCTGGCGCACCCTGCATGAGGATGTGGATGGTCTTGGGTAATAACGTCATGGCTTGATAGAGCACATAACCGGCAATCAGCAGGGTCAGCGCGGTATCCGTCCAGTACCAGCCGTAAAGCAGGATGAGACTGCCGGCGATGATTACGCCGACGGAGGCGAGGGCGTCGGAAACATTATGCAAAAAGGCGGCGCGGATATTCATGCTGTGCCGCGACATGCGGTAGGTCAGCACCGCTGTGGCGATGTCGATCACCAGGGCGACACTGGCGACGATAACCACGATCCACCCTTCGATAACCTGTGGCTCGACCATGCGCCACAGGGCCGCGTAGATCAGGTACAAACCCACCAGCACCAGCGTGACGAGGTTGATCAATGCGGCAATCACCTCAGCACGTTTATAGCCAAAGGTCTTGAAGTGGTCGGGCGGTTGTCTGCCGATGCGGCGTGCCACCCATGCGATCAACAGCGAGGCGGCGTCACTGAAATTGTGCAGGGCGTCGGCGATCAGTGACAGGCTACCGGAGACGACACCACCGATCACCTGTGCCACGGTGAGGAGCATGTTGATGGCGATGGCCCAGCCCAGCCGACGATCACCTATGGCGTCGATGTCGTGTTGGTGGTCGTGGGCCATGGTTGCCTTTTCGCGGTCTTTTTTCTTGTCTGACTCAGGAAAATCTGAGCGAAAATGCTGCTGCTTGCAGGTGATCCGCTTCCTGGGCCAGATCCGTCTGGGTTAGCAGATGTGTGTCCAGCCAGCCCTCGGGAAATTTTATTGTCAGGCTGTCTTTGCTGGCTTTGAGTTTGAACGCGGGTAATGCCTCTGGGCTTCGGCTGCGGTGCAGTAGCACGGCTAGGCGCAGCAGGATGGTCCAATACCGGGCGCGGTGCTGATGTTTTTCGACAAGATGGTCGAAGGCGGTGGCAGAGAGCCTGCGACGATGGGTACGGATCAGGGTCGCCAACAGGCGTTGTTGGTTGCGGGAAAAGCCGGACAGGTCGGTAAATTCGGCAATATAGGCACCATGTTTGTGAAAGCCGCTGTGGGCGATATCGAGGCCGATTTCGTGCAGCAGCGTGGCCCATTGCAGCCATTGCCGGCTCTCTTGCAGATTCAGTGACCATTGCTCGGCCACCTGTGCCACGCAGGCCTGCACGGTTTCAACCACTTGCTGTGCGTGCGGCAGATCGACGTGATAGCGCTGCGCCAGATTGTTCACTGCACGGCCGCGTACGTCTTCGTGATGCACGCGCCCCAGCAGATCGTGGATCAGCCCTTCGCGCAGGGCACCGTTCGATACCTGCATCTGCTCGATGCCCAGGGTTTTGAAGGTGGCCAGGAGTATCATGACCCCGCCCGGAAATACCGGTGCGCGCTCCGTTGTCAGGCCGTTGAATGACAGTTTGTCGATATGCCCGGCATCGAGCATCGCGCTGCGCAGTGTCTTGAGTGAGTCGAGGGTGATGCCGTCGTCGCTCCAGCCTTCGGCCTGCACTACGTTACGAATGGAGCGAATGCTGCCGGAGGCACCGAGGGTCTTTTCCCAACCCATGTTGCGATAGGTGGCTTTGACCGGTGCAAGCTCCACCTGCGCGGCCAGCTCGGCGCGTTTTACGGCCTTGGGCGTGATGGCGCCATCGGCAAAATAGTCGCGCGTCATGCTGACGCAACCCATGTACAGGCTTTGCATGTAGCGGGGTTCAAAGCCTTCGCCGATGATCAGCTCGGTGCTGCCACCGCCGATATCCATGACGAAACGGCGCTTTTCGTCCGCACCGGTGCTGTGCGCCACACCAAGATAGATGAGGCGTGCCTCCTCCGTGCCGGCGATGATTTCGATAGAATGTCCCAGGGCTTGCTCGGCGCGGGCTAGGAAGTTACTGGCGTTGCGTGCAATGCGCAGGGTATTGGTGCCCGCTGCGCGGATGCGTTGTGGTGGTAGGCCATGCAGGCGTTGGCCGAAGCGCTCTAGGCAGGCCAGGGCGCGTTCTTGGGTTTCATTGTCCAGACGGTTTTTTTTGTCCAGACCCGCGCCAAGACGCACCATTTCACGCAGTTTGTCCTCGACATGCAGCTCGCCGTTACTGAGACGGCAGACGATCATGTGAAAACTGTTGGAGCCGAGGTCGATGGCGGCGAAGGTTTCGTTGACAGGCTGGTCTTTGGGCATAGATAGATATCCGGGTGGTTTATGGATGTTATCGCATTATCCTGTGATTATTTCCAGTCGCCCGGTTTGCTATCATGCAGTATTGAACCCTGGGGGATTTTGATGACGAATAAGAAAAAGGTCAGCAAGCCAATGAAGGCGATAAAAGTCACGCCGGAGAATAAGTGTAGTCTCTGTACCGGCACCAAGTGTTGTCAGTACATCACCTTGCACATTGATACGCCACGCTCGATGGCGGACTTCGATACCCTGCTGTGGCAGGTGTCGCATCGCAATATCCAGTTTTACAAGGACTCGGATGGCTGGTTCATGCTGGTTGTGGAGGCCCCCTGTGAGCACATCACAAAGACGGGACAGTGCGGTATCTATGCGACTCGCCCCATGATCTGCCGTGGTTACTCTAACGATGAATGCGAATTTGACAGCTCGGCGGAGGAGGGCTTCGATCTGTTCTTCGACAACTATAAGACACTGGATGATTATTGCCGCAAGCGTTACAAAAAGTGGGACAAGCGGTTCAAGAGACTGGCGGGGAAATAGTGTGATCTTTTTACACGTAGGAGCCCCTCCTCTGGCCATGAAAATGCTCTCAACACCGGACTATCACGGCCTGAGGGGGCGCTCCTGCCGGGTTGTATTTTGGCGTCATCTCTTCTTTTTGTGGTGCAGACGCGGACAATGAAGCGCTATCTCACTCGCCCGGTCATCGCCTGGGCCTTTTACGACTGGGCCAACTCCGCCTTCGCTACCACGGTGATGGCCGGTTTTTTTCCACTGTTCTTCAAGCAGTACTGGGGCAGTGGCCTCGACAGCATCACCAGCACCTTTCATCTTGGTGTGGGTAATGCCGTAGCCAGCTTGTTCATTGTATTGGCCGCGCCGTTGTTGGGCGCCATCGCCGACCGTGGCGGCCTGCGCAAACGCTTCCTGCTGCTATTCGCCCTGCTGGGCGTGATCTGTACGGCGGGCCTGAGCACCGTGGGGGCGGGGCAGTGGGCTGCGGCGCTGGGTCTGTTCGTGGCGGCTACGGTGGGTTTTATGGGTGCGAATGTGTTTTACGATGCCTTGCTCACCGAGGTGGCGCGCGAAGAAGACTGGGACATGGTGTCGGCCATCGGCTATGCGCTGGGCTACCTCGGTGGCGGGCTGCTGTTCGGCATTAACGTGGCCATGACCCTGTCGCCGGACAGCTTCGGACTGGACAGCGCAGAAGAAGCGGTGCGTTATTCTTTTCTCAGTGTGGCCCTGTGGTGGACGTTGTTTTCCGTACCCCTGATGCTGATGGTGAAGGAGCCACCGGTAGTGCGGCGTTTGTCGGGCTGGGCAGTGGTGTGTGCCGGCTATCGACAGGTGCTTGACACCTTCCGGCACATTCGTCAGTTGCGGCCGGTGTTTCTGTTTCTGTTTGCCTATTGGTTGTATATCGATGGCGTCGACACTATCGTGCGTATGGCGGTGGACTATGGCCTCGCCATCGGCCTTGAGCAAACCCACCTTATCGGCGCGCTGTTGATTACCCAGTTCGTCGGTTTTCCGGCGGCGTTGGCCTTTGGCTGGCTGGGGCAGAAGATCGGGGCGAAACGTGGCATTCTCATTGCTATCGGCGTGTATATCGCGGTCACGCTGTGGGCGGTGTTGATTGAAGAGACCTGGGAATTTTACCTGCTGGCGGTGTGCATCGGTCTGGTGCAGGGCGGCATTCAGGCCCTCAGTCGTTCTCTGTATGCACGTCTGATTCCCATGGACAAGGTGGCGGAGTTCTTTGGTTTTTACAATATGCTGGGCAAGTTTGCGGCTCTGCTGGGGCCATTGATGGTAGGGGTTGTCAGTGTCGCCACGGACAGCCACCGAGCGGGGATGTTGTCGCTGATCCTGTTGTTTGTGGCCGGGGGGTGGTTGCTATTGCGGGTGGAGGTCGTGAAAGTGCGGCCGATAGATGATTGATGCGATCTTTTATGGAGACGACTCCCTAGCTGATATGGAACTTCCTGGCTGTCTGGCGCGTGTTATCGATAGGGCGCAGGAAAAGGCGTTATGGTGCTGCTGTGCCGACGCTAGAATGCTGGCTGAGGCGTCGCGGCGAGCGGGATACCTTATCTAGTGGCAGACGCGGGAGCTGAAAAAGAAATATAGGCAGTGACCAGAACGACACGGAGAAAGGCATTCTGCTACGACCCCTCATTTATTGTGTACCACTGCGGTGGATCACACTATTTACTCCAGAATAAGGCAAGGTACTACATGACCTCTCATTTTACCCTGTTCATGGCAGGCACGAGCGACACGGGCCTGAAACGGGATCACAACGAAGATTTTATCCTTTGGGACGCTGAGTGTGGCTTGGCCCTGCTGGCCGATGGCATGGGTGGTCACAAGGCCGGTGATGTGGCCAGCCGCATGAGTGTTGAATACATCAAGAGATGTCTACAGTCGGCACTGGGGCAACCGCTACCTGAAAGTAGGGGGAAAGATATGAGCCCCTTGGCAAGCCTGCTCGATAGCGCTATCAACGAGGCCAATGATGCTGTGTTCGCCGCTGGCGAGGAGAATGTACAGCAGAAAGGCATGGGTACCACCCTGGTTGTTCTGATCTTGCACGGTGATCGTGTGCTGGTAGCGCACGTGGGTGATTCACGGCTTTACTGTCTGCACGGGCGTGAGCTGACGGCCGTGACCCATGATCATTCGCTGGTGCGGCAGATGATGGCGGAAGGAATGATGACCGAGGAGGAGGCGCAAGACAGTCCCTTTACCCACGTCATCACTCAGGCCGTAGGGGTGCGCGAGGCCGTCGATGCCGAGATTCAGGAGTTTGAGGCGACGCCCGGCGATGTCTACCTGCTGTGCTCTGATGGTTTGACGGATATGGTGGAAGACACCGAGATTGCAGAAACCCTGCTTGCTGTGCAGGGCAACTGGGAGCGAGCCGCACAGCGTCTGGTGGATCTGGCCAACCAGTGTGGTGGGCGAGATAATATCTCTGTGGTGATCGTTGGCATCGGGCCACCGTGCGGGAAGTAAAAAACCACTGAAGTTATCTATTGAGGTCAGCAATATGCCCAAACTCATCGACTCCCGCAATGGATATTTTCTCGGCGAATTTGATTTGCAGGAAGGTACGCTGAGTATCAGCCGTGCCGCTGACTGTGTATCAGTCTCGACGATGAGACCGTGAGCGGTTGTCACGCGCTCATTACCGTACGTCCCAGCGCCTATCTGGAAGGCTTGCTGGATCTGCTGATCGAAGACCTCGGCAGTAGCAACGGCACCTTCGTCAACGACAAGCGGCTGAGCAAACGCCACATGCTGAAACACAATGAAATGGTACGCATCGGTGGGCATGATTTCACTCTCATCGATGAGGGTACCCGGGCGCTGGAAACGACGACGATTATCCTGCCTGAGAACCCCTGACCGGCATACCTGCAAAAGAGACCGTAGGAAGCAATAGGGTCTTGCTATTATGCACGCCCTGGGCCATGAGACAAAGAACACCTATGACCCCGTGACTGCAACGCTATAATCACACTCAACGCACAGCCCGAATATCCAGTCCCAAGTCCAATTCTGCCCAGACATGGTTTGTAGTAAATACAGTGGTACTCCGCACAATCGCTAGAGCAAGACAAGAACGGTCAGCCAGAGAGAGCCCGCCAGAGAGAGCCCATTGTTGCGTGTCTTCTTCCAGAGTAGCGCCGCCGTTTCCGCTTGCTCCGAAGTAAACGGTACTATATCAAACCGACCTCTTCCAACAAACCTCGTACCTAGTGCCAGCCCGAAAACCCATGAAATAAGCCACGGTTTCGGGCGGGGCTAGTTCACGCATAAATAACATGGATATTGTTGCGTGTTTGTGGATGATTTCTCCACCACCTGACAACATTGTGCAGAT
>JAKIUN010000094.1 GCA_021647505.1 Gammaproteobacteria bacterium | reverse complement strand
CGTTACATCCTTTAACCCGGCGGTAAAGCGCGGAGAAACACAGCATGAGTTCAGCCCACAAACCGACCGACATCAAGCTGCACCAGAAATCCCGCGTGCTGGAGATCATCTTTGACGACGGTGCGCACTTCGAGCTGTCCTGCGAATATCTGCGCGTCTATTCGCCTTCTGCGGAAGTGCGTGGTCACGGCCCCGGCCAGGAAGTGCTGCAACTGGGCAAGGAAAGCGTCAATATCACCGGTATTGAACCTGTGGGTAACTATGCCGTCAAACTGGAATTCGACGATGGTCACAACACGGGTATCTATTCCTGGGATACGTTGTACACCCTGGGCAGTGAGAAAGAGGCGTTATGGGCCGAATACCTTGAACGGCTGGAAAAGGCCGGGCACCAGCGCAAGGGGTGATGGAAGGAAGGCCGCGAGGGTGCACAAGACGATGGAAACAGTCCGCCTCGTAGGTTGGTGGTGAGGAACGAACCCCAACAAAAGGAGACAGGACCATCCGCCAATGCCCTATCTATATTTTGCCGGGTTAATAATGAACCCCCAGCGGGAACAGCGACCATGAACGAGCAACAGGACAAAGACACCACCCACTTCGGCTACCAGGAAGTACCCCACGCGGAGAAGGTCAACAGAGTCGCCGACGTGTTCCATTCTGTGGCCGACAAATACGACGTCATGAACGACCTCATGTCGCTGGGCATCCACCGCCTGTGGAAGCGTTTCACCATCGAGCACAGTGGCGTGCGCGCCGGCCAGCGGGTGCTGGACATCGCTGGTGGCACCGGCGATCTTGCCGCCAAATTCTCGCAACTGGTGGGTGACCGAGGCGAAGTGGTGCTGGCCGACATCAATGCCTCCATGCTCTCGGTGGGACGCGAGCGCCTTGTTGACCGCGGCGTGCTGGGCAACATCGAGTATGTGCAGGCCAATGCCGAATGCCTGCCCTTTCCCGACAATCACTTCGACTGCATCACCATCGCCTTCGGCCTGCGCAATGTCACCGATAAAGACAGAGCCCTGCGTTCCATGTATCGCATCCTCAAGCCGGGCGGCCGCCTGTTGGTGCTGGAATTCTCTAAGCCGGTCACGCCGGGGCTGAGTTCGGTGTATGACATCTATTCTTTCAAGCTGTTGCCGATGATGGGAAAACTGGTGGTCAATGACGAAGAGAGCTACCGCTACCTGGCCGAGTCCATCCGCATGCACCCGCCTCAGGACGAACTGAAGGCGATGATGGAGACGGCCGGCTTCGAGCGTTGCAAATATTTCAACCTCACCGGCGGCATCGTCGCCCTGCACCGGGGGTATAAATTTTGATGCTAAATACTGAACTGGACTATGCCGGCTTCTGGCGTCGCATGGGGGCGGCATTGCTGGATGGCGCCATCTTCACCGTGCTGTTCAGCCTGTTGCTGGGGCCGATCTATCTCAATGCCGAATTTTGGAGTGCCGAAGGCCTGCTTAGCAATGCCCTGTGGATGGGTCTGACCGCGTGGCTGTGGGTAAAGTTTCTCGGTACGCCCGGCAAGCTGCTGCTCGGCTGTCAGGTGGTGGATGCGCAAACCTTCGAACCTCTGCGGCCGCGGCAGGCGGTGTTGCGCTTTTTCGCCTATATCGTTTCACTGTTACCACTGGGGCTGGGTTTTCTCTGGGTCATCCGGGACAAGCGTAAGCAGAGTTTTCACGACAAGATCGCCAACACCGTGGTGCTCCACGAGGCAGGCCTCGAGGCGGATGATGAATCGCAGAAGACATTGTCGATGCTGATGGCGGAAGTGCGTTAACGGGCCGTGGTTTGGCGACAAGCCAGGGGAGATGGCATGCAGCGATTCCGGCCGGCGACAGAGGCAGATGTCGACGTATTAAAAGATGATGCGCGGTTACTACGAAAAGGACGGCTATGCAATGTCATTAAGTTAACAAAATCACGACCGTTTTGTAGGTTGGCGGTGACGAAGGAACCCCAACATTGTTGGCTTCGTTGGGGTTCGCAGGCTCACCACCAACCTACAACAAGCAGGATCTCAGGCTTAACTTAATGGCATTGGACGGCTATGCCTTTTCCCAAGCCAAAGCCCGGGAAGCCGTTTTTAGCCTTCTTCGCGACAAGTGCCTTGGTTGTCTGTGGGTGGCTCAAATTGACACCTCTGTCGTCGGTTACCTTGCCGTGACACTCGGTTTCAGTTTTGAATATCGAGGCCGGTTTCGAGAATCACGACCGTGACCTGATGACTAAAGTGTTTAGATGACTCATTGGCCAGGCTTGTCTGACATGACACGGCAACCAGGCTGGATTGCCGGAAAAATTTTCTAATATGAAACAGATTCCAATCGTTGTGACCGCCGCCATCGAGGTCGCCGTCAATCAGGTGCTGGCACTGGATCCGGATACCGTCGTGCGCCTGCGCGAGATCAATGGAAAAGTCATTGCCATCGAGTTGCAGGGACTGGATGTGGTCCTCTACCTGATCCCCTCCAATACCGGCCTGAATGTCTTCGGCCATTTTGAAGGCGAACCGGATACCACCCTGCGGGGGACGCCCGTGGGTATGCTGCGTATGGGGCTGGCGGAAAATGCCAGCGACAGTTTTTTTGCCGGTGAGGTGGAGATCAGTGGCGACGTGGAGCTGGGTGGCCAGTTCCGCGCGATTCTCGATGGTCTCGATATCGACTGGGAAGAACACCTTTCGCAGATCACCGGTGACGTGGTGGCACACAGGGTCGGCAGCTTCGTGCGTGATGCCGTCGACTGGGGCCGCAAGACCTTGGACACCCTGGGCCGCGACGGCGCTGAATACCTGCAGGAAGAGAGCCGCGACCTGCCCAACCGTTTCGAGACAGAAGCGTTTCTCGCTGCGGTCGATACGTTACGCACGGATGTTGATCGCCTCGAAGCTCGTGTCGAGCGCCTCGTTTCCCGTCGCAAGAACAAAGAGAATTCCCAGTGACCGGACTTCGTCAAGCCCTGCGTCTTATGTACATTAATTTCGTGCTGGCCCGCAATGGTCTCGACGATCTTGTCTTTCGAACCCACCTGTTCCGTTCTGTCAGCTTCGTGCGCTTCCTGCTGCCGTGGCACTGGTTCCGCCGCGAGACCCGCTCGCGCGGCGAACGTATCCGCTGTTCACTGGAAGAGCTGGGCCCCATCTTCGTCAAATTCGGTCAGATTCTCTCCACCCGTCGCGATCTGTTGCCAGACGATATTGCCAATGAGCTGTCACAACTCCAGGACAATGTGCCGCCCTTTCCCGATAATGAGGCGCGCGCCATCATCGAAAAATCGCTGGGCAAGCCGGTAGGTGAGTTGTTCGCCCGCTTCGACGAATCCCCGCTGGCCTCTGCCTCCATCGCCCAGGTGCATACCGCGCAGTTGCACGATGGCCGCGAGGTCATCGTCAAGGTGGTTCGGCCCAGCATCAAAGCGACAATTCGCCGTGACCTTGCGCTGCTTTATAGCCTTGCCGACCTGGCGGCACGTTTCTGGAAAGAGGGCCGTCGCTTGCGCCCGCGCGAGGTGGTGGCGGAATACGACAAAACCATCATGGACGAGCTGGACCTGATGCGCGAGGCGGCCTCGGCCTCGCAGCTGCGCCGTAACTTCGCCGCTTCCGAGCAACTCTATGTGCCGGAAGTGCACTGGCCACTGACGCGCCGTGATGTAATGGTCATGGAGCGTATCAGTGGCACACCCATCGGCGATATCGACGCCTTGCACGCGCAGGGCATCGATTTTAAGCGGCTGGCGGAAAATGGCGTGGAAATCTTCTTCACCCAGGTATTCCGTGACAATTTTTTTCACGCCGACATGCACCCGGGCAACATCTTCGTCGAATCCTCAGGGCGTTACATCGCCGTGGACTTCGGCATCATGGGCACCCTCAACGAGGCCGACCAGCATTATCTCGCCGGCAATTTTCTTGCCTTCTTTCAGCGCGACTATCGCCGCGTGGCCGAATTGCATGTGGAATCCGGCTGGGTGCCCGAGGATACTCGCATAGAGGAATTCGAGGCGGCCATCCGTACCGTCTGTGAGCCCATTTTTGAACGTCCGCTAAAGGATATTTCCTTTGGCCATCTGTTGCTGCGCCTGTTTCAGGTAGCGCGGCGTTTCAGCATGGAAGTCCAACCGCAACTGGTACTCCTGCAAAAAACCCTGCTGAATATCGAAGGCCTGGGCCGGCAGCTCTACCCGGATCTTGATCTGTGGGAAACCGCCAAACCCTTCCTGGAACGCTGGATGAGTGAGCAGATCGGTTTCCGTTCCTTCGGCCGTTCGCTGAAAAAAAATGCCCCCGAATGGGCGGAAAAGCTGCCGGAGATCCCCGGCCTGCTGCATGCCTTCCTCAGCGAAGCGGCGCAGGCTGAGAAACATGCAAAGGCCAATGGCAGCGAGGCCCTGGAAAAAATCCGCTGGGAAATTCGCCGTGCCCAGCGGCGTAATTTCCGTGCCATCGTCGGCAGCGGCTTCATTATCAGTGCCGCTATTATTTACGCCTATGCCGACCCGACCTCAACCACCATGCTTGGCAATGCACCGTTACTGAGCTGGATGCTTGGAGGTCTGGGTGGTTTTGTGCTGATTTTTTCCTGGCCCTCGCGCGGCAACTAAGCAACACTGGATTGCCTTACTGGAGCGGACTATAGCCCACAGTGTCGATAGTCTCACAAAGCCATCGCGGGCATGGCCCGCTCCAGGTGTTGCGGCTAATATTCTTTCAACAGCCACAATATGGCGCCATACCGTGCCGCCTTCCCTATCGCAATAAACACTAGCGACGGCCAGAAACCAATGCGCAGCCAGCCAGCGGCGACACATAATGGATCACCGATAACAGGTAACCAGGACAGCAACAGCAGCGGGCTGCCGTGCCGTTCGAGCCAGCGGATGGCCCGCTGCTGCGATGGTTTGCGCAGGCGTTTGGCCGGCCAACGTCTCGCCAGCAGCCAGCCGATCAGCCATGAGCTCATGCCGCCCAGGGTATTGCCGAGGGTGGCGATGGCCAGCAGAAGCAACGGTGTGTGGGCGTCGTACAGGTGCAGGGCCGAGAGCACAACTTCGGACCCGCCGGGCATCAGGGTAGAGGAGATAAAGGCGCTGAGGAACAGGCCCCACAGTCCCCAGTCTTCAATCAGGCTATCCATTTATTGTTATCGGTAGGAGCGGGCCATGCCCGCGATAGTTTATTGCTGTGGCGGTGAGCGGTGAAATTGTAGCAGGTAGCCTGGGTTGAGCCTGCGAAACCCGGGATAATCAGCACCATAAATTCCCGGGTTTCGCAGGCTCAACCCAGGCTACTCGCTGATATCCAAAGGGCACGATGAGCCGTTCCCACAATCCCTCCCCAGCATTTATTAATTCAGCGAACCTTGTACCAACGCTTGCGCAAGGCCGTGAAGACAAGGTTGGGATACCAGGTCTTGCCCAGGCTGCCATTGTAACGGGCCAGGGCACGGGTGAAATCACCCTTTTCCCTGTCCAGATAATGCTTGAGGATGGTGCAGCCAAAGCGCAGGTTGGTGCGCATGTCGAACAGATTGTCGCCGGCCTCGGGAATCTCTTTCAGCCAAAAAGGCATGATCTGCATGAGTCCCTGAGCGCCGGCAGAGGAGATAGCCCAGGGGTTGAAATTGCTCTCCACGTTGATTACCGCCAGCACCAGCTCCGGCGCCAGATCGGCCTTGCTGGCTTCGTAGTGGATATTTTTCAGCAGGTTGAGGCGCTCGGCGTCGTTGGGCACGCGTGACTTGAGGCGGTTGGACATGTCCAGCAGCCAGACCTCGGCGGCGAAGCGATCCTCGAAACTATCGCTCTCGCTGATGGCCTTGGTCAGATGTGCGCGCAGGCTATCGTCCGGGCGTTCCTGGGTGGCGGCCAGTGAGCTTGCGGGCAGGGCGAGCAGTAGCGCCAATGCCATTAGCAGACCACGGCACGGGATATCTCTCGCGAATTTGTCGTGTCGGTGTTTCATGTCATTGATTATCGACGTGTCGGTCTGTCCTTTGAATCTCCCGGGTTTCGCTACGCTCAACCCAGGCTACTTGCTGTCGGTTTTCACCGTGTTGGTGGTGCACCCGGCGAAGTATAAAAACGGCAATGATCCGCTAATCATAAATCAGAAACATTGACGGCCAATCGGTGCGGTTCACGCCACGAGCCGCTCACGCAGAAAGTCGACAATGCCCTCCAGTGCCACATCCTGCTTATCGGCATCGCGGCGGCCCTTGTATTCGATGTTACCGGCATCCAGGCCGCGCTCGCCCAGCACAATACGGTGCGGAATACCGACCAGCTCCATATCGGCAAACATCACCCCCGGGCGTTCCTTGCGGTCATCCAGCAGTACATCAATGCCAGCGGCCATGAGTTCGTCGTGCAGCTTCTCCACCGCCCCACGCAAGCGCTGCGACTTGTGCATGTTCATGGGCAGCAGGGCGACCTGGAAGGGAGCGATGTTATTGGGCCAGATGATGCCACGTTCATCGTGATTCTGCTCGATGGCGGCGGCCACCACGCGCGACACGCCGATGCCGTAGCAGCCCATGCGCATCGCCACCGCCTTGCCGGACTCGTCCAGCACCGTGGCATCGAGCGCCTCGGCGTACTGGGTGCCGAGCTGGAAGATATGGCCCACCTCGATGCCGCGCTTGACGGATAAAGTGCCCTTGCCGTCGGGGCTCGGATCGCCCTCCACCACGTTGCGCAGATCAGCGACCTGTACGTTTTTAGAACCGGGCTCGGGCAGGTCGCGGCCCCAGTTGACGCCGGTGAGGTGCTTGCCATCCTCGTTGGCGCCGCAGACAAAGTCGGCCAGTTGGGCCGCCGCGCGGTCGGCAATCACCGGTGCGGCGATATTGCGCGGGCCGATGGAGCCGGCCGGGCAGCCGCAGCAGGTGTGCACCGCCTCATCGCCCACCAGGGTCAGCGGGCTGGCTACCTGCGGCAGCTTTTCCGCCTTGACCTCGTTCAGTGTGTGATCACCACGCAGCACCAGCGCCACCACGTCTGTCTCGCTGCCCTTCACCAGCAGGGTCTTCACGGTCTGCGCGGGGTCGATGTCGAGGAAATCACACACCTCGGCAATACTGCGTTGGTTGGGCGTGTCCACCATCTGTAGCTCGGCACTGGGCGCCGGGCGTTCGCCGGCCGGAATCAGCGCCTCGGCCAGCTCCACGTTGGCCGCGTAGTCGCTCTCTGTAGAAAATGCGATGGCGTCCTCGCCGGATTCTGCCAGCACATGGAACTCGTGTGAGGTATTGCCACCAATGGCGCCGGTGTCCGCCAGCACCGGACGGAAATCCAGCCCCAGACGGCTGAAGATGCGCGCGTAGGCCGCGAACATGCGGTCGTAGGTCTCGTCCAATGAGTCCTGATCGGCGTGGAAGGAATAGGCGTCCTTCATGAGGAACTCGCGCGCACGCATGACGCCGAAGCGGGGGCGGATCTCGTCACGGAACTTGGTCTGGATCTGGTAGAAAGTCATCGGCAGCTGCTTGTAGGAACGCAGCTCGCGGCGTGCCAGGTCAGTGATCACCTCCTCATGGGTGGGGCCGTAACAGAATTCGCGGCCGTGGCGGTCGCGCAGGCGCAGCAGCTCCGGCCCGTACTGCTCCCAGCGGCCCGACGCCTGCCACAACTCGGCCGGCTGCACCGACGGCATCAGCAGCTCCTGCGCCCCGGCGCAATCCATCTCCTTGCGCACGATATTTTCCACCTTGCGCAGCACCCGCAGGCCCATGGGCAGCCAGGTATAGAGGCCGGAGGCCAGCTTGCGGATCATCCCCGCGCGCAGCATCAACTGATGGCTGATGACCTCCGCATCGGCGGGCGTTTCCTTGACGGTGGCGAGCAAAAACTGGGAAGTGCGCATGGCTACCTGCTATGTGAATTCGGATTGGGAAAACAGGCTCGGAATTGTAGCGGTAAGCGGCGGGTAGGCCAATGAATACTGTCCTTTATGCTGTCTTGCCCTGTCGCGGGGACTGGAATGCGTGTCCGAGTCCACCAAGCGCTCAGCGC
>JAKIUN010000023.1 GCA_021647505.1 Gammaproteobacteria bacterium | reverse complement strand
AAGCGCGCTAGAGGAATTAAGGATACTGAGTATTTCAAACTGAAAATCAGGCAATCATCGCTTCCAGACAAAGATTCGATGTTCTACGTTTCAGCCTGATTTTCACTCACAAGATCGGAGAAGAGCCCCTTTTTTCTTCTGTGTTCTCTGCACCTCTGTGGTGAAAATGAACCATGCCGCATACAATACTGTCATGACCCTTAACGCCAAATCTGCCATGAACGTGGCTCGCGTCCTCAGCGAGGCCCTACCCTACATCCAGCGCTTCGCCGGCAAGACCATCGTCATCAAGTACGGCGGTAACGCCATGGTGGACGAAGCCCTGAAGAGCAGCTTTGCACGCGACATCGTGTTAATGAAGACCGTCGGCATCAATCCGGTGGTGGTGCACGGCGGCGGCCCGCAGATCGGCAAATTGCTGGAGCGTATCGGCAAGCAGACCGAGTTTTATCAGGGTATGCGCGTCACCGATCGCGAAACCATGGACGTGGTGGAAATGGTACTTGGCGGGCAGGTGAACAAGGAAATCGTCAGTCTCATCAACCGCAAGGGTGGCAATGCGGTGGGCCTCACCGGCAAGGACGGCGACATGATTCACGCACGCAAGCTGAAGTTCGAAAAGGTTTCGCCGGAACTCAAGGCCCCGGAGATTATCGACATCGGTCATGTCGGTGAGGTGACCCGCATCGATCCCTCGGTGGTGAACATGCTGGTGCAGGGTAATTTTATTCCCGTAGTGGCGCCCATCGGGGTCGGTGAAGATGGCCAGTCCTACAATATCAACGCCGACCTCGTCGCAGGCAAGCTGGCCGAGACCCTACGGGCGGAAAAACTCATGCTGCTGACCAACACCGCTGGTCTGCTGGACAAAGATGAAAAACTGCTCACTGGCCTGAGTGCCGAGCGCGTCAATGAACTCATCGAAGACGGCACTATCCACGGTGGCATGCTGCCTAAGATCCGCTGTGCCCTGGAGGCTGTGCGGGGTGGCGTGAAAACCGCACACATCGTCGATGGCCGTGTGCAGCACGCCGTGCTGCTGGAGATATTTACCGACGAAGGTGTTGGCACACTGATCCGCTCACGGGCGGGGGACGAACCAAGCCTGCAAGGAGACACCTCTCTGTAGTAAAGAAAGTACGTAAAATAGTGGGAACACCTTTAAGGTAGGCGCGAAAAACAGTTTCAGGCTTCTTCGCGGCTAAAAGGACACGATGCCCCCCACAATACTAAAAAACACCGCCGTGATAGCCGGGAAGAACATCGCGAGGGTAACCCAATAAAAACAACCAAGACATAACCCATGGCCAATAATAAATCTTCCCGTGCACAACAAATCCTCGAAACCCTCGCTCAGCAGTTGGAGGCCAGTCCGGGCCAGCGTATTACCACCGCCGCCCTAGCGCGTGAACTCGGCGTTTCCGAGGCGGCATTGTATCGCCACTTTCCCAGCAAGGCGCGTATGTTCGAGGCGCTGATTGAATTTATCGAGGAAACGGTATTTGGACTGATCAACCGCATTCTCGATGATCAGTCCACGGCACAGGCCCGCTGCGAGGCTATTCTCGGCGTACTGCTGGGTTTTTCGGCACAAAATCCGGGGCTGTCCAGGATACTGGTTGGCGATGCCCTGACTGGCGAAAATGAACGTCTACGCACACGTATCATGCAGTTCTATAGTCGCTTAGAGACACAACTGAAACAGGTTCTTCGCGAAGCTGAATCGAAGGGTGAGCTACCCGTCGGTAACCCCTCGGCGGCCTCAGCCAACCTGATGCTGGCAGCGGTCGAAGGGCGTATGAATCAGTTCGTGCGCAGTGGTTTTTCGCAGTCACCCCTGCAGCGCTGGGAGCAACAATGGGGCCTGCTGTCTGCGAGCTTGTTTCCTGATCACTGATTATCGAACAGCTTGTGGGAGCGGCTTCAGCCGCGAAGTTAGGTTAAACCTTCGCGGCTGAAGCCGCTCCCACAAATCTTTTTTTACGGTAATCCGGTAAACCACTGAGCATGGACTGGCCCACCCAACTCTTGTTATTTGCCGTCTCCCTGGTGGCGAATGTCTTTTCCGCCTTCGCCGGCGGCGGCGCCGGTCTGCTGCAATTCCCCATCCTGATCTTTCTCGGCCTGCCCTTCGGCGTGGCATTGGCGACGCACAAGATCGCCAGTGTGGCGTTGGGGGTGGGCGCGACGGTGCGCAATCTTCGCGAGGGGAGTCTGGATGGTCGTCTAACGCTGTTTATCCTGTTATTCGGCCTGCCGGGTGTAATCATCGGCGCCAGTTTTATCCTCTTCGTGCCAGATCGTAACGCAGAGATCACCCTCGGCCTGCTTACCGTGGGTCTGGGTCTGTACTCGGTGTTCAAACCTAGTCTGGGTCAGGAGTCCCAAGCCATGCCGGAAGTGGGTTGGCGCTATGCCGTGGGCGGCGGCGTGTTGTTCCTCATCGGCATTCTTAACGGTTCGCTGACCTCCGGTACGGGCCTGTTCGTCACCCTCTGGCTAGTGGGTTGGTTCGGCCTTGACTACAAGCGCGCGGTAGCTCATACCCTGGTGCTCGTGGGCCTGTTCTGGAACGGTAGCGGTGCCGTGATCCTGAGCATCTTCGGCGAGCCGCAGTGGTCCTGGCTACCGGCCCTGCTGCTCGGCTCCCTGCTGGGTGGCTACGCCGGCGCCCATTTGGCCATTACCCAAGGCAATCGCTGGATCAAGCGCACCTTCGAAGTCATCACCCTGCTGGTGGGGGCTAAGTTGATCATCGGTTGAAACAAGGCTGGTTGCTGGTTGTAGTGGGGGGTTATTGAAGCAGTAGTCCCGTTGCGCCAGGCCGGTGAGGCGTATGGGTTCGTTCCAGCCCAGGGGCTTTCAGGAGACGGGGGCAAGGGAGGATGTAACAATGCGAGA
Organism: Gammaproteobacteria bacterium; assembly: GCA_021647505.1. Lineage (GTDB taxonomy): Bacteria > Pseudomonadota > Gammaproteobacteria > SZUA-152 > SZUA-152 > DRQN01. Next base: position 47,068 of record JAKIUN010000023.1, on the reverse strand, counting down.
ACTGACCCTCTTTACTCTCTTTACTCCTGGCTTAATTCCGCTTTCATCAAAGTGAACGACGTCACTTTCTCTCAAAACAGTCTTAGCATTATGAAAGACATCACCTTTTGCTGATATTGACAATCAGTCATAATATGGTACCATAAAAAGACTGGAGGTGATTGTTATGAAAATTTCTACTGATATCAAGCCCATATCATTCCTGAAATCCAAAGCTGCCGATATGTTAAAGCAGGTGAATGAAACCCATCGGCCGATCATCATTACCCAAAATGGTGAACCGAGAGCTGTGCTTCAAGATCCTGAAAGTTATGAAAATATGCGTAATGCCATAGGGTTAATGAAGCTTATATCTTTGGGCGAGGAAGATATTCTTAAAGGAAAATCAAAGATACAAGATGAGGTATTTTCCGACCTGGAGAAGCTGGTCGGTTCATAATCGATGGCAAAAACGTATAAGGTTTTTTGGGCGGAAACCGCAGAGGAAGATCTGAAGTCTATTATCGAATACATATATGCTGGTAATCCATCGGCAGCAAGGGAAAACCTCAAAAAAATAAAAACCAAGGCTTCAGATCTTTGTTCATTTCCCCAAAGAGGCCGAGTTATCCCTGAGCTTAAAAATCACGGTATCCTTCAATATCGAGAATTAATTGTTCCTCCTTGGCGGGTGATTTTTCGCATTTCAGAATTGCGGGTGTATGTGCTATCGGTTATTGATTCCCGGCGAAATGTCGAGGATATTTTGCTTGAGAGGTTGGTCAGATTAAAATGATTGCTACGCTAATCCAGCATATTTAGAGTGGGAGGAAGTCAGTGCCACGCAGAGCGCAAATCTCGATACCTGGAATCCCCTGGCATATTATCCAGCACGGATTGCGATCCTTCATAGTTTCTACATGGCTCACTCTATTCAACGGTTACCGATTTTGCTAGATTCCTCGGCTGATCGACATCCGTACCCTTGAGCACTGCAACGTGATAAGAAAGCAATTGCAGGGGGATGGTATAGATAATCGGCGAGATGGCATCTTCCACGGGTGCAATTTCAAGCACTTGCACATCTTCTGATCCCTGCATGTCGGAATCCTCGCCGGCAAACACGATCAGCTTACCACCACGGGCACGCACTTCCTGCAGATTTGACTTGAGCTTTTCCAGCAACTCATTGTTGGGCGCAACGGCAATCACCGGCATGTCGGCATCCACCAGTGCCAGTGGCCCGTGCTTCAGCTCACCAGCCGGATAGGCCTCGGCATGGATATAGGAAATTTCTTTAAGTTTTAGTGCACCTTCCATGGCAACCGGGTACTGCGCGCCACGCCCCAAAAACAACGCATTGCGGATATCGGCAAACTGCTCGGATATTTTCTCAATGGCATTATCCATATTGAGGACATGCTCAACCTTACCCGGCAATCTTTCCAGCTCATTGACCAGACCGCGCTCATCTTCCGCAGTCAAGCCATTACGCCGCCCGAGAACGATGACCAGCAACATGAGTGCAACCAATTGAGTGGTAAAGGCCTTGGTGGAGGCCACACCAATTTCCGGCCCCGCACGGGTCAGAAAAACCAAGTCTGACTCACGCACCAGCGAGCTTTCCGGAACATTGCAAATAGACAGAGAATGACCGAAACCCAGGCGCTTTGCCTCTTTCAAGGCTGCCAGCGTATCGGCGGTTTCACCCGATTGTGACAGTGTCACGATCAATGAGTTATTACGCACCACAGGCTTGCGATAACGGAATTCGCTCGCGACCTCCACACTGCAAGGGATGCCCACCAGGGATTCCAGCCAGTGCCTACCAATCAGGCCGGCGTGATAACTGGTACCGCAGGCGATGATGTGCACGCCCTGCACATCATCAAAGATTTTTTCCGCGTCAGCGCCAAAGGCCTGTTCGAGAACCCGGCCATTGGTAATACGCCCTTCCAGAGTCTCGGCAATAGCGCGTGGCTGTTCAAAAATCTCTTTCAGCATGTAGTGACGATATGCGCCACGCTCGACGGAATCGGCGCGTAGCTCGCTTTCGCGGATCGGCCTTTCAACTTGTTTTCCCGAAGCATCAATAATGCTCAGTGAGTCACGGCATATATCCGCAATATCGCCATCGTCAAGAAAGATAAAACGCTGTGTAACGGGAAGTAACGCAGCCACATCCGAGGCGATGAAATATTCACCAATACCAACACCGATCACCAGTGGACTTCCCCGCCGCGCAGCCACCAGACGACCAGGCTCTTCGCTGCTGACCACACCCAAGGCATAAGCACCATCAAGGTCGATGACGGCATTCTTTACCGCCATCACCAAATCCTGGCCCTCTCTGGTCAAATAATGATGGATCTGATGCGCAATGACTTCGGTGTCGGTTTGCGAAGTAAATCGATACCCCGTGGTACCCTGCTGCTCACGCAACACCTTATAGTTCTCAATAATGCCGTTGTGCACCACAGCGACAATATTTTCACAGATGTGCGGATGGGCATTTTTTTGACTCGGCACACCATGTGTTGCCCATCGTGTGTGGGCAATACCCGTATGGCCGTGCAGACCACCTGCCATTTCCTTTTCAAGGTTTACGACCTTTCCTTTTGCTCGCACCCGCCGCAGGCATCGATCCTTATCCAGGATAGCAATACCGGCTGAATCATAACCTCGATATTCAAGCCTTCTCAGGCCTTCGAGCAAAATAGGGACAACATCACGGTCGGCAACGGCGCCTACAATTCCACACATAACTATAATTCCATTATTTTGAGTCGTTAACGCTTAATCTTTACAGGACGTTTCCATCCCTTGAGGGTTTTTTGTTCACTGCGGCTCAGTGTCAGTTCGCCCGCAGGAGCATCGCGCGTAATGGTCGAGCCGGCGCCAATGGTTGCACCATCACCGATGGTTACGGGCGCAATCAGTTGACTGTCCGAACCAATGAACACATCATTACCAATCACCGTCAGATGTTTGTTGGCGCTGTCATAATTGCAGGTAATGCTACCCGCACCCACATTGACGTTGGCACCCATTCGAGTGTCGCCCACATAGGTCAGGTGATTGATCTTGCTGCCCTTGCCGACTGTCGATTTTTTTACTTCGACAAAATTGCCGACCTTCACATCGTCCGCCAGCTCGCATTCCGGACGCAGACGCGCAAATGGACCGATCAGGCACTGTGTGCCGATGGTCGATGATTCCAGGATACTGTTGGCCTCAACACGCACATCGTTGCCCAATACCACATCCTTGAGAATACAGTTCGGGCCGATGTAGCAGCGGTCACCAAGTTCTACTTCACCTTCAATGAGCACGCCAATATCGATCTCGACATCACGTCCGACTTTCAGCTTGCCACGCAAATCAAACCGCCCCGGATCACGCAGAGTCACACCCTCCAGCATCAGACGATTTGCCTGTCGCTGTTGAAACACGCGCTCCAAATTGGCCAGCTGAAGCCGGTTGTTCACCCCTTCGATCTCCGCCAGATCCGGCGTGGAAATGGCATTGATTTCGACACCACTCTCGACGGCCAATGCGATGACATCCGTCAGATAATACTCGCCCTGCAAGTTTCCGTTGTCGATATTGTCCAGCCAGCCACGCAACTGACCTGCATTCACCGCAAGCATGCCAGTATTGATCTCGGCAATCGCCAACTGCTCGGGGCTGGCGTCCTTTTGTTCAACGATAGACCTGACATTGCCCGTAGAGTCCCGCACGATTCTTCCGTAGCCCGTTGGCTCGTCTAATTCTGCCGTCAGTAAACCCAAACGATTATCCTTCGCCGCGTCAACCAGCCGCGCGAGCGTTGATGGAGTAATCAGTGGCACATCACCATAAAGCACCAGGACGATTTGTGAATCCGCGATCGCTGCCATTGCCTGGTTAACTGCATGCCCGGTTCCGAGCTGTTGTGACTGTAATACCCAACTGACGGGAAGATCCTGGAGCCGCTCTTTGACTTGTTCGCCTCCATGCCCATATACCACATGGATCGCCTGCGGATTCAGGGATTGGGCACTGTCAATGACACGCGCCAACATGGGCCGGGCACCAATGGTGTGCAGCACCTTGGGAAGATTGGACTTCATGCGTGTCCCCTGGCCTGCGGCCAGGACAACAACGGTCAACTGTGTGCTCATGTGCAACCTACAGACTAAACATTAAAAATTCGGGAATAAGTGAACTGCGCAGTATATTGCCGATAGCTTAAGAAATTCTGACGTAACTGCTCAGCCCACCACGGCAATATGGAAAAGGAGATATCAGTTAATCACAACACAAAAAAAGGGCAGTTAAAAAAACCACCCTTTTTCTCATTTATGCAAAACACGTTTTATCTAAAACACAATAGCTCAGCGACCCAGCTTCTTCTTCAGACGCTGAATGGCCTGTAACTGGGCAAGCGCCTCTGCCAACTCCGCCTCTGTCGTCGCGTAATCGATTTCGCCACTGCGATCGGCCAGCGCCTTTTCGGCACGATCCTTGGCTTCCAGCGCGGCTGCCTCATCAATATCCTTGGCACGTATCGCGGTATCGGCCAGAATCGTTACCGCCTCGGGCTGGATTTCGAGCATCCCGCCCGACACGTAGTAAAACTGCTCTTCGTCATCCGGCGTCAGTACGCGCACCTCACCCGGCTTGATACGGGTCAGCAGTGGCGCGTGACGGGGCATGATACCCAGATCACCCATCACGCCAGGTGCAAACAGCATCTTCGCAGGGCCAGAGAAAATTGCTTCCTCTGCACTGACAACATCAACATGCATGGTCATAGCCATAATATTTCCCCTTCAGCCAGGCTTAGGACAGGGTCTTCGCCTTTTCAATGGCTTCTTCAATACCGCCAACCATGTAGAAGGCCTGCTCGGGCAAACCGTCATGCTCACCCTCGACGATGCTCTTGAAGCCCGCAATCGTATCTTTCAGGCTGACGTATTTGCCGGGTGCACCGGTAAATACTTCGGCGACGAAGAAAGGCTGGGACAGGAAGCGCTGCAATTTACGTGCACGGGTGACGGACTGCTTGTCTTCTTCAGACAGTTCATCCATGCCCAGAATCGCAATGATGTCCTTCAGCTCTTTATAGCGCTGCAGGGTGCCCTGAACGGCACGGGCGATATTGTAGTGATCTTCACCAATGACCAGCGGATCCAGTTGGCGCGAGGTGGAGTCCAGCGGATCAACAGCGGGGTAGATACCCAGCTCGGCGATCTGACGAGACAGCACCAGGGTGGCGTCCAGGTGAGCAAAGGTGGTGGCGGGCGACGGATCGGTCAAATCATCCGCGGGCACGTACACGGCCTGGAAGGAGGTGATGGAACCGGTCTTGGTGGAGGTAATACGCTCCTGCAGGGCACCCATTTCCTCGGCCAGGGTCGGCTGATAACCCACCGCGGAAGGCATACGACCCAACAGTGCGGATACCTCGGTGCCGGCCAGGGTGTAACGGTAGATGTTATCCACAAACATCAGCACGTCACGACCTTCATCACGGAAATGCTCGGCCATGGTCAGGCCGGTCAGGGCAACGCGCAGACGGTTACCAGGCGGCTCGTTCATCTGGCCGTAGACCAGGGCCACCTTATCCAGCACGCCGCCTTCTTCCATTTCGTAGTAGAAATCGTTGCCTTCACGCGTACGTTCACCCACACCGGCGAATACGGAGAAGCCGCTGTGCTCGACGGCGATGTTACGAATCAGCTCCATCAGGGTCACGGTCTTGCCGACACCAGCACCACCGAACAGACCGATCTTGCCGCCCTTGGCGATGGGCATGATCAGGTCGATGACCTTGATGCCGGTTTCGAGAACCTCGACGCTGGCGGACTGTTCATCAAAGGCCGGTGGCTTGCGATGGATAGGCATCAGCTTGTCGGCCTTGATTTCACCGACATTATCGATCGGGCGACCGAGCACGTCCATGATACGACCCAGCGTACCCTGGCCAACCGGCACCTGGATCGCAGAGCCGGTGGCGTCGACGGCCATGCCGCGCTTGAGGCCATCGGTGGAACCCATGGCAATGGCGCGAACCACACCGTCACCCAACTGCTGCTGGATCTCCAGCGTCAGATCGACCTCACTCAGCTTGAGCGCTTCGTGAATCTTCGGCATCGCATCACGCGGGAATTCCACGTCGACCACCGCGCCGATGATTTGTACAATTTTTCCTGAACTCATGTTTCAGTCCCCTTCAAATATCAAAAAAGCTGTTCGCCCTACGGATACTGGCAGCAAGCGTCCCTATACGGCCGCTGCGCCACTGACGATCTCGGAAATTTCCTGTGTAATCGCGGCCTGGCGGGCCTTGTTGTAGGCCAGATTCAATTCGTCGATGAGGTCGCCGGCATTGTCCGATGCGGCCTTCATGGCCACCATCCGCGCCGACTGCTCGCTGGCAATATTTTCCACCACCGCCTGGTAAACCAGGGATTCCACGTAGCGCGTCAGAAGATCGGTCAGCACTTCCTTGGCTTCCGGTTCGTAGAGATAATCCCACTGATGGGCATAATTCTCTTCGTTGCCCGCCTGAATCGGCAACAGCTGCTCGACTTGCGGATCCTGCAGCATGGTGCTGACGAACTTGTTGTAGACCACGTACAAGCGATCAATCTTGCCATTGTCAAAGGCATCCAGCATCACTTTGACCGTACCGATCAGGTCATTGATGGCCGGCGCATCACCCAGGTGACTGGCTTCAGCAACCACGTTGCCGCCAACGCGCTTGAAAAAGCCCGCTGCCTTGCCACCGATGGTGCAGATATCGATTTCAACGCTCTGCGTATCCCATTCTTTCAAGGATCTGATACAGGTACGAAACAGGTTGGCATTCAGACCGCCGCACAGGCCACGATCACTGGAAACAACAATGAACCCGACGCGCTTGATGTCGCGTCCCTGCAAATACGAGTGCTGATACTCCGGGTGGGCGTGGGCAAGATGCTTGATCACGTTGCGGATCTTCTCGGCGTAAGGCCGTGATGCCGCCATCCGATCCTGTGCCTTGCGCATCTTACTCGCCGCCACCATTTCCATGGCACGCGTGATCTTCTGCGTATTTTGTACGCTTTTGACCTTGGTGCGTATTTCTTTACCGACCGCCATTGCTGGCCTCCTACGATTTAACCGACGATTAGTGCAAGGCTTAGGGCTTAGTACGTGCTGGAAGCCTTGAACTTCTCGATAGCCGCTTTCATCTCGCCGACAATTTCATCGTTGAAATCACCGCTCTCGTCGATACGCTTGAGAATGTCGGCATGGCTACCGCGCAGGTATGCATGCAGGGCAGCTTCAAAATCAACCACTTTTTTCACGTCAACGTCATCGATGAAGCCTTCGTTGGCCGCGAACAGGGAGAAGGCCATTTCGGCAATCGACAGCGGTGCATACTGCTTCTGCTTCATCAGTTCGGTGACACGCTGACCGCGCTCGATCTGCTTACGGGTGGACTCGTCCAGATCAGAGGCGAACTGGGCAAAGGCCGCCAACTCACGATACTGAGCCAGATCGAGACGTACGCCACCACCCAGCTTCTTGATGATCTTTGTCTGCGCAGCACCACCGACGCGGGACACGGAAAGACCAGCGTTGATGGCCGGGCGGATACCGGCATTGAACAGATCGGCCTCGAGGAATATCTGGCCGTCAGTAATAGAGATAACATTGGTGGCAACAAAGGCCGACACGTCACCCGCCTGGGTTTCGATAATCGGAAAGGCGGTCAGGGAACCGGTCTTACCCTTCACTTTACCCTTGGTCAGGCGCTCCACTTCCTTGGCGTTGATGCGGGACGCACGTTCCAGCAGGCGCGAATGCAGATAGAAGACATCACCCGGATAGGCTTCACGGCCCGGCGGACGCCGCAGCAGCAAAGACACCTGGCGATAGGCCCAGGCCTGCTTGGTCAGATCATCATAGATGATCATGGCGTCTTCACCGCGATCACGGAAGAATTCGCCCATAGTGCAACCGGCATAAGGAGCGATGTACTGCATGGCGGCCGGATCAGCGGCGTTGGCGGCCACCACAATGGTGTGCGCCATGGCGCCGTGCTCTTCCAGCTTGCGCACCACGGAGGCGACACTGGAAGCCTTCTGGCCAATGGCGACATAGATGCACTTAACGCCCGTGCCCTTCTGGTTGATGATGGCATCGATGGCGACGGCGGTCTTGCCGGTCTGACGATCGCCGATGATTAGCTCACGCTGGCCGCGGCCGACAGGCACCATGGCGTCGATGGCCTTGAGACCGGTTTGCACCGGCTGATCCACCGATTTACGTTCGATGACGCCCGGCGCCACCTTTTCGATGGGCGACTGCTCGGAAGACTCGATAGGGCCCTTGCCATCGATAGCAACACCCAGCGAGTTCACCACACGACCCAGCAGGGCCTCGCCGACAGGGACTTCCAGGATGCGGCTGGTGCATTTCACCTTGTCGCCTTCGGTGATGTGCTCGTAAGTACCCAGCACCACGGCGCCCACGGAGTCCCGCTCCAGGTTCAGCGCCATGCCGAAGGTGTTACCCGGGAACTCGATCATCTCGCCCAACATGACGTCGGACAGGCCATGGATGCGCACGATACCATCGGTGACACTCACCACGGTACCTTCATTGCGCGCCTCAGTGGAGACGTCGAAATTCTCGATGCGCTTTTTAATCAGCTCACTGATTTCAGACGGATTTAATTGCATTTTTCGTATTCCTCTTCGTGGCAGCGCTTAGCCAGCCAACTCTACGGAAAGCTTCTCTAACTGGGTGCTGACCGAGCCATCGATCACCATGTCGCCGGCCTTGATAACGGCGCCACCCATGAGACTTTCGTCAATGGTGCACTTCAGGCTGACATCACGACCCAGACGGGCCTTGAGCTTGTCGGCGATCTTCTGCTGCTGCTCCTTGCTGACCTCACTCGCCGAGACGATTTCCGCCTCGATGGTCTGTTCAGCCTCAGCTTTCAGCGTCTCGAACTGCACTGCGATTTCTCCCAGCGCACCCAAGCGGCGATTTTCCGCCAACAGCTTGACCAGGTTTTGACCCTGTTCATTTGCCGCCTTGCCGGTAATGTCCAGAATCAACCCGGCCAACTTGGCCTTGTCGACACTGGTGTTCCCGATCAGGGCCTGCATGTCAGGGTCTGCGGTAATCAGCGCGAGGGTCTGCAACATCTCAGACCATGCTTTCAATGTGCCGCCGGCCTGGGCGAGTTCAAAGACCGCTTCAGCATATGGACGTGCGATTGTAGATATTTCAGCCATGGTGTGTGCCTCAGATCTGGGTAGCCAGATCGTTCAACAGATCTTTGTGTGCCTTGGCGTCGATTTCACGCTTCAGAACCTTTTTGGCGCCGGCAACGGCAATCGCCGCAACCTGCGTACGCAAAGCTTCTTTGGCCTGATTCACTTCGCGCTCGAGCTCGACATTGGCCGCAGCAACGATGCGATCACCTTCGGCGCGCGCCGTGTCTTTCGCCTCTTCCACAATTTCGGAAGCACGTTTTTGACCCTGGGCAACGATTTCCTGTGCCTGATCTTTCGCCTCTTTGAGAAGATCTGTCGCGCGTTTTTCAGCAAGCTCTTGCTCGTGCTTACCTTTTTCTGCGGCTGCGAGACCATCGGCGATACGCTTCTGACGCGCCTCCATGATCCCGGACAGAGGATCCCACATGTACTTGTTGACAAACCAGATCAACAGGCCGAAGGCGATCATCTGTGCGAATAGCGTTACTGTAATGTTCACTTTATCGTTCCTCCCGACTTATCCCGCCGATTCTCATGCGGAGAACCGCAGATCAGCCAAGTTAGCGGCTTGAATTAAAGCGCGCCAATGGCGGCTTGCAGGGCACCGACGAACGGATTAGCGAACAGGAACCACATGGCGAATGCCAAGATGATGAAGGGGAAAGACTCCATCAGGCCGGCGAAGATGAACATGTTGGTCATCAGGGCCGGACGCATCTCAGGCTGACGTGCGATACCTTCCAGAGTCTTGGCACAGATCAGGCCCCAACCAATGGCGGAACCCATACCGGCGGCCGCAAGAATAACGCCCACACCTACTGCCGTATAGGCGTAAATGGTCGCAAGCATATCAGCTGTCATTGTTACTCTCCTTCACTTTTATTTAAAGAATTTAAAGATAAAAACTTAACGATAAAACATTAAAAACCCGATCTTAGTGATCCGTGGTATGCGCCATACCCAGATACACGATGGTCAGCACCATGAAGATAAACGCCTGCAAGGTAATGACCAGAATGTGGAACAGCAGCCAGGCCAGATCCAGCACCACCTGCAGCGGGAACCAGATCAGCAGACCCGCGCCCAGCGCGGCAGCACCACCCAGCAGGGCAATGAGCAGGAACACCAACTCGCCGGCAAACATGTTACCGAACAGTCGCAGGCCGAGGCTCAGGGGCTTGGCAATTTCTTCGATGGCGGTCATGACAATATTGGCCGGAACGGCGAACTTGCCGAAGGGGTGAAACAGGAACATCTTCAGGTAGCCACCCAGGCCCTTGACCTTGATGTTGTAGAACAGAACCAGCGCAAACACGACCAGCGCCATCGCCATCGGCGTGCTCAAATCTGTGGTAGGTACGACCTTCAGATAGGGAAGACCTATCCAGGTGCCGATCAGCGGCAACAGATCGATGGGAATCAGATCCATAAAGTTCATCAGCCAGACCCAGACGAAGATGGTCAGGGCCAGCGGGGCAATCAGGGGATTGTGGCCCGGGAAGGAATCCCTCACTTGGGTTTGCACAAACTCGAGTATGGATTCGACAAAGTTCTGGAAGCCACCGGGGACACCATCGGTGGCGTTTTTGGCCACTCGGCCACCCACCACGACCATTAGCACACCGAGCGCAATAGAGACAAAAATAGTATCCAGATGCCAGGTCATAAAGCCTTCACCAACGCTGAGGTGGGTCAAATGATGCTGGATATACTCGACGGTACTGGCGCCCGATGAACCCTCTGCTGCTTGACTCAAGATTCTATCCCCTACTTAAGGTTTTCAATCCGGGCGTTGCATGGCTTTTGCTTTCGCACCACCATCACGAACACCCATCAAATAACTTGCCTGCGCCAGCGCGAAACCGATAAAGACCGCCAGGGGAGCAAGCTTCAACCCTCCCAGACCTATCGCCAGCAACACCACCACCGCCACGAATCGCTGCACGGCGCCGATGTACAGAATCAGCATGCTCCTCTTCGGGTCGTTCAGCGCATGCTCGTTGGCGCGCTTGAACCCCCGGATCGAGAGCAGGGCGAGAAAGACACTCGCCAGTCCACCATAAACGGCGGAAAGTGCGTCCCACGCACCTTGAAACAGGAACAGTAGGGCAACAATTGTCGTTATTGCCAACTGCACGATGACAACCCGGCGGGCCTTGGCAGCCAGATCGGCGCCCAACTTACTCATTGCAGCTCCGGGTCGGTCAGTAATCGGTAGACTTTCAGAAATCCGCCGATGAAGCCGAGGCCACCGAGGATCAGGATGAAAATCGGCTGGGTTCCGAGATAGAGATCCAGCAAGTAACCCAACAAAAACCCGGACACAATCATCGAGGTCAAAACCTGACCGGCACCGATGAGTAATAACCCGGGCTTCTTGGACTCGCTCATTTCAAGCGTATCCTAAATTTAGGCCGGGCATTATAGCCAGCCCGCGCACCCACAGCAAGCGGGTTTTGGATAAATTGTACAAAACATGACCGGGCTGGATGCAACCATTGACGACCTGAGACCCCATAATAACAATTACTGAATATGCTGCAGGATTCCATCCAGTTCATCGAGGCTGTTGTAATGGATCACCAGTTTGCCATTGCCCTTGGCGGCATGTTGAAAAATCACCTTGGCGGCAAGTTTCTCGCCCAGCTCATCCTGCAGACGTTTGATATCGGGATCCAGCGCCTTGTCTGACGCCGATTTCCCTGCCGTACCCACACTGAGGCGGCGTACCAGCTGCTCCGTTTCCCGCACCGAATAACCCTTGGCGGAAACCTCGCGTGCGCCCCGGCTTTGCTGCTCGCCTTCCAGCGCCAGCAATGCCCGCGCATGGCCCATCTCCAGGTCACCGCGTTCCAGCATCAGCCGAACGTCGTCGTTGAGGGTCAGCAGACGTAACAAATTGCTCACCGCAACGCGTGATCGGCCAACGGCCTCGGCGGCCTGCTGGTGGGTCATCTCGAACTCCTCGATGAGCCGCGCCAGGGCATTGGCCTCCTCCACCGGGTTGAGATTTTCACGCTGGATGTTCTCGATCAAGGCCATAGCGATGGCGGCCTCATCGGGCACCACACGAATCAGCGACGGGATCTCATGCAGGCCGGCGATCTGCGCCGCACGCCAGCGGCGCTCACCGGCGATGATCTCATAGCGACCACCCTCGGCCAGCTCCCGCACCACGATGGGCTGCACCACACCCTGGACACGAATGGAGCTGGCCAGATCCTCGAGGCTTTCCGGGTGCATATCGGTACGCGGCTGATACTTGCCCGGTTGTAGCAGATCAACGGCCAGATCGCGTAATTCTGTGTCCGTGCTGGAGGCCTCGGCCATCGTTGTCGATGATCCACCGAGCAGGGCGTCTAGGCCACGCCCCAGTCCTCGTTTTTTCTTTGCTGCCATGTGTCTGTTCCGAAAGTAATGAAAGGGGTTAGACGCTCGCCACTTCTTCACGCCGCAACATCTCGCCAGCCAGTGCCAGATAAGCCTTGGCACCACGCGAAGTCTTGTCGTACACCAACGCCGGCTGGCCGTGACTGGGCGCCTCGGCGAGGCGGATGTTGCGCGGGATGACCGTACGGTACAGTTTGTCACCGAAGTGTTTGCTGAGCTGCGCGGTCACATCGCCGGTAAGGCGGCTACGGGGATCATACATGGTACGCAGTAGACCTTCGATCTTGAGGAAGGGATTGAGGTTGTCGCGCACGTCCTCGATGGTATTCACCAGTGCGGTCAACCCTTCCAGGGCGTAATATTCGCACTGCATGGGGATAATCACTGACTGCGCCGCCACCAGGGCATTGAGGGTCAACATATTCAGCGATGGCGGACAGTCGATCAGAATATAGTCGTAGCGACCATTAATACTATTGAGCGCCTCGCGCAGACGGCGTTCGCGTTGTGGCACCTGTAGCAGCTCCACCTCGGCGGCGGTGAGATCGGCGTTGGCCGGCAACAGATCATAGCCCGCCTGTTCCGTCTCATTGATGGCGTCACGAATACCCACCGAGCTGACCAGCACGTCATAACTGGAGCACTCCAGCGCGTGCTTGTCGACGCCGCTGCCCATGGTGGCGTTGCCCTGTGGATCCATGTCGATCAGCAACACACTGCGGTGTGTCGCCACCAGCGAGGCCGCCAGATTGACGCTGGTGGTGGTCTTACCGACACCGCCCTTCTGGTTGGTTATCGCGATGATTTTGCCCATGTTTACCAGCCCGTATCAGCCTGTTATGTGATGCTACTCAATTTGCCCTTGCCCCACCCATTGGCGCAAGAAAGATCAGATGTCGCTCCTCATCCAGCCCCGGCACCCGCAGCCGCTGCGACTTGTGAAGCACAAACCCCGCCGGCAGTTCAGCCAGCTCCTGTTGCGGATAGACGCCCTTCATGGCCAGCAGAATACCTTCACTGCCGCCGTAGGCGCCGGCCTTTTCCACCATCTCCCGCAGTGACGAAAAGGCCCGCGAGATAACCGCATCGAAGGGCTGCTCGGGGTGAAATTCCTCCACCCGGGCATGCACCACCTCGACATTCTGCAACCCCAGCTCAACCACCGCCTGCTGCACAAAGCGGGTCTTCTTGCTGTTGCTGTCGAGCAGAACGAAGTCGGTCTGCGGCGACAGCAGCGCCAGCGGGATGCCCGGCAGGCCACCGCCGGTGCCCACGTCCAGCACCCGCTTCGAGCGCAACTCGCGCAGACACGGTAACACCGTGAGGCTATCGAGCAGATGCCGCTGCACCATTTCCAGCGGCTCGCGCACGGCGGTCAGGTTATAGACACGGTTCCACTTCGCCAACAGGCGCACATAATCCAGCAGACGCCTGCGGACTTCAAGCGGGCATTCGATGCCTAGGGCCTGCAGACCCTGCGCGAGAGTCGTCTCCAGCGACATCGGTTACTCGGTAGCCAGGCGGCTGAAGCTGCCCAGCGCCTTGCTCATTTTGGTGATATTCTTGTCACGATCAGCGATACCATGACGCCGTGCGATATAAACCGGGTCGTTATAACTTAGCCAAACCTGGCCCACCTCGTCTTTCCAGGCCAGCATCTTCATGGGCAAATCGATGCCGACCGCCTGCCGGCGGGTGATAAAATGCGTACCCGCTTCCGGCTTGCCGAAGAGTAGCAGTTCCGTGGGCCGTAAGGACAGACCGGACTTTTCCGCGCTAGCATTCGGTCGCACCTTCAAAACCTGCTTAGTTGCCACTGGCTACACGCTTTTTCAAATACACCAGCAGCAGTGATACCGCCGCCGGCGTCACTCCGGCAATGCGTGACGCCTGGCCGATCGTCGCCGGACGCTGGGCGGCCAGTTTCTGGCCCACCTCGGTGGACAGGCCGCGCACCCGGCCATAGTCCAGATCCTCTGGCAGAGACAGCCCTTCCTGACGCCGGTGACGCTCGATCTCTTCGTGCTGACGTGCGATATAACCGGCATACTTGCACTGAATCTCCACCTGCTCGGCCACCACCGGGTCGTTTACGGCCTCTCCTGCCCCGGGCAGGCTCATCAGTGCGGTGTAATCCACATTGGGCCGACTCAACAGCTCGGACAAGCGTGCCTCCTTGCTCAACGCCTGACCCAGCACCCGTTCGGCCTCGCTGTCGGCCAGGCTGCCGGGATGGAAGAAGGTCTCACGCAGCCGCTGGCTCTCACGTTCGACGGCTTCACGTTTGGTCTCGAAGGCGGCCCAGCGAGCATCGTCCACCAGACCCAGTTCACGACCGATGGGTGTCAGGCGTAGGTCGGCGTTGTCCTCGCGCAACAGCAGGCGGTATTCGGCGCGCGAGGTGAACATGCGATAGGGCTCTTGAGTGCCGCAGGTAATCAGGTCGTCCACCAGCACGCCGAGATAGGCCTCATCGCGGCGTGGCGACCACGGCGCCTCGTCACGCGCCAAACGGGCGGCATTGATGCCCGCCAGCAGACCCTGGGCGGCGGCCTCCTCATAGCCGGTGGTGCCGTTGATCTGCCCAGCGAAGAACAACCCACCGAGGTGCTGGGTCTCCAGCGAGGGACGCAGGTCGCGAGGATCGAAAAAATCATATTCAATAGCATAGCCGGGACGCGTGATGTGGGCCTGTTCAAAGCCCTTCATAGAGCGCACCAGGGCTAGCTGCACGTCGAAGGGCAGGCTGGTGGAAATACCGTTGGGATAGATCTCGCTCGATGCCAGTCCTTCCGGTTCGATGAAGATCTGGTGCGAATCTCTGTCGGCAAAGCGCACGATCTTGTCCTCGATAGACGGGCAGTAACGCGGCCCCACGCCCTCGATGACGCCATTGTACATAGGTGAACGATCCAGCCCGGCGCGGATGATATCGTGAGTCTGTGCATTGGTGTGGGTAATGTGGCAACTGATCTGGCGCGGATGATCGCCGGGCCGGGCCATAAAGGAAAAACTGGGAATGGGGTCGTCGCCCGGCTGTTCGGCGAGCTGACTGTAGTCGATACTTTTTGCGTCAATACGAGGCGGAGTGCCGGTCTTCAGCCGCTCAATGCGGAAAGGCATCTCGCGCAGGCGGCGCGCCAGGGCATTGGCCGGCGGATCACCGGCGCGCCCGCCCTCGTGGCTTTCCAGCCCGATGTGGATACGCCCACCGAGGAAGGTGCCGACGCTGAGCACCACCGCCACAGCCCGGAACTTCAGTCCCATCTGCGTCACAACGCCGATGATGCGTCCACTTTCGACCAGCAGATCGTCCACCGCCTGCTGAAACAGCTGCAAATTTGGCTGAGCCTCCAGCGCCGAACGCACCGCCTGCCCATATAAGCGACGGTCGGCCTGCGCGCGGGTGGCGCGCACCGCCGGCCCCTTGCGCGCATTGAGACGGCGGAACTGGATGCCGGCACGGTCGGCGGCACGGCCCATCAATCCGCCCAGCGCATCCACTTCTTTTACCAAGTGGCCCTTGCCAATGCCGCCAATCGCGGGATTGCAGGACATCTGCCCCAGGGTGTCGATATTGTGGGTCAGCAGCAGGGTACGCGCACCGGAACGCGCCGCAGCCAGCGCGGCCTCGGTACCGGCGTGACCACCACCGACCACGATCACATCGAATGAATCCTGAAAAAACATCATGCCACACTGCCAAAACGGGGCAGCCATTGTACCGGCTGGTGAAAAAGTAGCCAATCCCGTGGATTACCCCCGCCCAACACACAGCCGCCATGCCTGCCAAGGCACCCCTCAAGCCTGCCCTCGCAGAACCGCTAATATCGACATATCAGACAATCCGATCGATCAACCATGACCATCAAACACCGCCTATTTCTGCTCTCGGCCGTTATCACCACCAGCGCCCTGCTCATACTCGCCTTGCAGCAGTACACCACACAGCGCTCCGACCTCCTGCGGCTCGGCATCATCACACTGGTTGATGTGGAGGCCGATATGCAGGCCCTCCTTGCCGCCGAGCAAAACTACCTGCTCACCCACAGCCGGGAATCCCGTGACTATTTTTTCCACGAACAGCGTTCCATCACCGAGGAACTGCATGAACTGAATGACATCATGACCAAGCTGGATCTGGACACTCGCCCCCTCGACCGTATCCATCGGGATCTGGGCACCATCTCCTCCCGATTCAGCGAACTTGAAAAACTGGTGCAGACCATTGGCCTGGATGAAGACAAGGGCTTGCGCGGCTCCCTGCGCACGGCCGCCCATCAAGTGGAAATCGTCTTCAGTGCCACCGGCAATTATCACCTGCTCACCCATCTGCTCATGATGCGCCGTCACGAAAAGGATTTTCTCCTCCGCCTGGACAATAAATACGCCGACCGATACGACCATGCCCATGGCGTACTCCTCAGAGCCATAGAACAGGCCGAGCTCAGTCCATCACACCGCAATGAGACAACACACAATCTCAACACCTATGCCGAGAGCTTCCATCATCTGGTCGACAGCAAACGCCAGCTGGGGCTCAGCGAAAATGACGGCCTGCGTGCCGCGCTGGGCAACAGTATCAGCCAGGCACTGAAAAATCAGAATCTGCTGGTACAAACCACCCTGAACGCGATTAAACAGGCCCGCATTGACCAGAACAGAGTCCTCTTTACCGGTACCCTGATACTGATCATCACCCTGCTCAGCATGACCCTGCTGATGGCACGCAGCATCCATCGCAGCCTGGCACGCATTACCGAGGCCATGGAACATGTTGCCGACGGCACTGCCGCCCTCAGCGCCAGCCTGCCCGAAGACGGACGCGACGAGACGGCACAGATCGCCCGAGCCTTCAACCGTTTTACACGTAAACTAGATCAGACCGTGGAACAGGTACTCATGGTGGCCACCAACCTTTCCCAGAGCAGCCTGCGCGCCCAGGAAATCACCCAGGCCACCAGCGGCGCCATCGAAGAACAGGTTGAGGCCATCACCCAACTCAGCGACACGGTCGGGCAAATGGCCGACAGCAGCCAGCAAGTGAACGAGGCCGTCTACAGTGCCAGCGAAACCGCACAGGATGTGCACCACAAAGCCGTGAAGGGCCGTGCCGTGGTCAGCAGCGCCGTGGACGGCATGCAGGAAATGCAAGGCGAAATTGAGCAACTGGAACAAAGCATCAGCGCCCTCACCGGACACCACGAAGATGTCGGCCAAGTACTGGACATGATCGTCACCATCGCCGAACAGACCAATTTGCTGGCCCTCAATGCCGCTATCGAAGCCGCGCGGGCCGGTGAGCAGGGCCGAGGCTTTGCCGTGGTCGCCGACGAAGTACGCGCCCTCTCGAAACGCACCACCGACGCCACTGGCGAAGTGCGTAAACTCATGGACACCATTCGTACCGGTAATCAGGAAGCAGTCGGACTCATGACACGCAGCGCCAAGGTCTCCACCCTCAACCTGGAGCGCACCCAGGCCGCCGGCGAGACTTTTGCCCTCATCGCCACCGCCGTCGAAGGCATCAGCGACAGCAATGTCCAGGTCGCCGCTCAGGCCGGACAACAGTCCGAATTGGCCGGCACCGTGCGCGACAACATCCAAAAGATCGACGAAAGCGTACGCGACCTGTCCGAGCTGGCGCGCAACAACATCTCCGACAACGGCGACCTGTCTCAGTTTTCCGTGCAGCTGGAGTTGCTGGTTGCCGGCTTTACCGGCAAGCCTTCCGCCAAAGACGATACAGCCGCCGAGCTACCGGACAACGTCGACCTGTTTTAGGGGAGTATCACAGCGAGCAGGCCTGAAGCGGCTTCAGCCGCAAATTCCCACATTGCAATCACGCAACATATGGGCTATATAGTGTAACAGATGTTACAATCGGAGCTCGAAATGGCCTTGCTCACCCCCCACGACACCCACGCCCCCAGCCCGGATATCCACAACAAAGAAAGCCGCCAGGGCCTCGCCCGCATGGTCATGCAACTGTTCCAGCACTGGCGACTCAGCAACGAAGAACAACTCGATCTGCTCGGCCTCGACGCCGGCAGCCGCACCACCCTCGCCCGCTACCGCAAGGGCCAGCCCCTGGGCAGTAACCGTGACCTGCTGGATCGTGTCGGTCACCTGTTCAGCGTGCACAAATCCCTACGCCTGCTGTTCCCTCACAACCGCGAACTGGCTTACGCCTGGATGCGCGCACCCAACCGGGCCTTCGACAACATCACCCCCGTGCAGGTCGTCAGCCAGCACGGCTTCGCCGGCCTGCTCATGCTGCGCAGCTACCTGGATCAGGTTCGCGGCCAGTGATCGACCGCCTCCTCAGCGGACTCTGTAGCATCGATTACCACGGCGACTGGCTGCGCAACATCGTCAGCCTGCGCGAATCCCAAAACCTGTTCGACGACCTCAGCGACCAGCCCGACGACTGGCACACTGCCATCGCCGCCGAACTCGCCGCCAAACCCGCCGACTTCGGTGACTCCCCCATCATCAACCGCCCTTTCGAACAGGCCCGCTACTGCGCCGCCATCCGCTACCCGTTCGAAAACTGGACCCGCAGCCGCTACTCCGATGGCAACTTCGGCGTCTGGTACGGCGCCGACAGCCTCGAGACCAGTATCTTCGAAACCACCCACCACTGGCTGCAATTCCTCCACGACGCCGACTTCCGCCAACAACCAAAAATCATCATTGGCGAACGCCGCATCTTCCAGGTTCAGTGCGACGGCCTGCTGTTTGATTTCCGCCCCAAACTGGCCGACTACCCCCAGTTGGCCACTCCTGGCAAATACGATCTCAGTCAACAGATCGGCCAGCGCCTACACCGCGAAGGCCACCCCGGTCTCATCACCCGCTCCGCCCATTGCGGGGGAGGTATCGGTGTTATCTTCACCCCTCAGATCCTCTCCAACCCCCGCGACCATTGCTACCTCGACTACCGTTACAAGCCCACTTCCCGGGAAATTTCAGTCACTCGCAAACCTGACAAAACATTCATCATTTTGAAAGTTCAGGATGATGGATCGTTACGGCAGCTCCACGCAGCAGATAGAGGTAAACCTTGTTCTGTGGGTGGGGGCGACTAGTCAGGCATGGAGTAGCCTTGAACTGTCCCACGACTGGTGTTCCATCATGCACGCTAAAGCTAAATTCTACGGCTGCAACGCTGCCCTGAAATCACTAAAAGTGTCTGATGCGGGATATCTGACTCAATCCCTTGGTTTTTTGTGCGAAAAAGAAAGCAATAAGTATCTTTTTCAATGCCGGCTAAAGTCCTTAATATTTGTGTCGTTATCCTTGGCGTAATTGTAAGCAAATTATCTACCGAGGTAACTAGATGCTAACCAATCTTTCCATTAAAGCGAGGGGCTATATGCTCCTGGGGTCTGTCGTGGTAATTTTTTCTGCTGTATATTTTTATGTAGAAAATTCAATTTCGCGTATAAATTATGAGTGGCATCACTACCAGTCACAGGTGGTGAAACGTCAAAATCTTTTAATGGGAATAAAGTCTCAATTTGGCTATGGTGGCGGTATCCATAATTTCAAGAATTATGTCCTGCGAGGTACGCCTAAACATTATGACCGAATTGTTGCCAATCACACTGAAATAGTGTCCATACTAGACAACTATCGAGAATTGGAAGATCTTTCTGTAACAGAAGACAACGCCTTGTCTGCAATCGCGGGAGTGGCATCCAAGTACAGAGAAGCGACTGATGCCGTAAAGAAAGCCGTATCTCTCGGAAAAAGTGCCGTAGAAATTGATGCCATGGTCAAGATAAGTGACGGCCCTGCACTTGCCGCTTTTGAGGAACTGAAAACCGAGTATGAGAAATTAACAAGCAACCGTACTTCTCTGATAGGAAATACTCTTTCGGAAGCAAATTTTAGTATGTTAAGCGGTCTTATCATCGCACTGCTGGTATTGGCCGGACTCATATCATTATTCTCTCGCTCAATTGTTAACCGACTCACAGAGGTTGACACGCTTATGAAAAATATCGCACAGGGTAATGGAGACTTGACCGCCCGCTTGAACATTTCGGGCAGTGATGAAGTCGCGCTGTTGGCAACAACGTTTAATAAAATAATTGAGAAAATCCATAACACTATTGTAAAGGTTAGCGGCGCCACTACCACTCTTTCCTCTGCCGCAAGTGAGATGTCTGAAGCAAACGGTTCAACTTTGGATGCCATAAAACGGCAACAGGGGGAGGCAGAGCAGATGGCCAGCGCCATGAATCAAATGTCATCCGCAGTAAAGGAGGTTGCTGGAAATGCGGCTTCAGCAGCTGAAGCGGCAAGGGGCGCAGAGCAAGAGGTGGCGAAGGGAAATAGGATTGTTTCCGAGTCTGTGACTGCCATTGGCCAGCTTGCTGATAATGTGATTAGTGCCCGCAAAGTCATTCTGAAGCTGGAAAGTGACAGCGAAAATATTGGCACGGTTCTGATTGTTATCAAGGAAATCGCCGAACAGACTAATCTGCTGGCACTTAATGCCGCCATTGAGGCCGCCCGCGCCGGTGAACAGGGGCGCGGCTTTGCCGTCGTTGCCGATGAGGTAAGAACGCTGGCACAGCGTACTCAACAGTCAACTCGGGAGATTCAACAAATAATCGAAACACTACAGGAAGGGGCAGATAATGCAGTAAAGGTGATGGAGCAAGGAGACAAGCAGGCACAAAACAGTGTTAAACACTCGATCGCGGCAGGTGAGTCACTGCAATCCATCACCGCTATGATCGATACCATCAACGACATGAATATCCAGATTGTCACGGCCGCCAAACAGCAGAGCATGGTGACTGAAGAGATGGGCCATAGCATTAATACTATTAATCAAGCAGCGCAGGATACCGCAGAAGAAGCCCAGAATATCAACGGATCTAATACCCGGCTAGTCAAAATGGTGCATGATCTGGAGATCATCGTAGATCAGTTCCAAACGGGCTAGCCCGAAAATATTGATAACATCTGCCAGGGCGCGGGATTAATGCACATATAAGGCATGGGATTAATACCCGGAAAAAACCCTGTTTCCGGCGCGCTTGCCGGAAACAGGGCTTGATTTGTTTGTACTTACGTGCTTAGCAGCTGTAGTACATATCGAACTCAACCGGAGACGTGGTCATGCGCAGGCGGGTGATTTCTTCCATCTTCAGGTCGATGTAGGCATCGATCATGTCGTTGGTGAAGACGTCACCAGCGGTCAGGTAGTCGCGATCAGCGCTCAAACATTCCAGGGCCTGATCGAAGGAGTGACAGACGGTAGGAATCTGTGCGGCTTCTTCGGCGGGCAGGTCATACAGGTCCTTGTCCATGGCCTCGCCCGGGTGGGTCTTGTTCTGGATACCGTCCAGGCCGGCCATCATCATGGCGGCAAAGGCCAGGTAGGGGTTGGCGGTGGGATCCGGGAAACGCAGTTCGATGCGACGGCCCTTGGGGTTGCTGTCAAACGGGATGCGGATGGAGGCCGAGCGGTTGCGTGCAGAGTAGGCCAGCATCACCGGGGCTTCAAAGCCGGGCACCAGGCGCTTGTAGCTGTTGGTGGAGGCGTTGGTGAAGGCATTTAATGAACGGGCATGCTTGATGATGCCGCCGATGTAATACAGCGCGATTTCGCTGAGGCCGCCGTACTCATTGCCGGCGAAGATGTTTTCACCGTCCTTGGCCAGTGACATGTGCACATGCATGCCGGAACCGTTGTCGCCTACCAACGGCTTGGGCATGAAGGTGGCGGTCTTGCCGTAGGCGTGGGCCACATTGTGTACGCAGTACTTGAGGATCTGGTTCATGTCGGCGCGCTTCACCAGGGTATCGAATACGGTACCGATTTCACACTGGCCGGCGGTGGCGACTTCGTGGTGATGGACTTCGACTTCAACACCCATGTCTTCCATGGCCAGACACATGGCGGCACGGATGTCGTGCAGGGAGTCGACCGGCGGTACGGGGAAGTAGCCGCCCTTGACGCCGGGACGATGGCCCATATTGCCGTCTTCGTAGACCTTCTCGGAGTTCCACTCGGACTCTTCGGAATCGATCTTGTAGAAGGAGCCGGCCATGTTGGAGCCCCAACGTACGTCGTCGAGGATGAAGAATTCGGGCTCGGGGCCAAAGTAAGCGGTGTCGGCAATGCCGGTGCTCTTCAGATAGGCCTCGGCGCGGCTGGCGACAGAGCGGGGGTCGCGTTCGTAACCCTGGCCCGTGGAAGGCTCGACGATGTCGCAACGCAGGATTAGCTGGGTTTCATCAGCGAACAGATCCAGTACGGCCGTCGAGGTGTCGGGCATCAGGATCATGTCGGATTCGTTGATCCCCTTCCAGCCGGCGATGGAGGAGCCATCAAACATCTTGCCGTCGGTGAAGACGTCTTCGTCGACGGTATGGGCGGGAACCGAGACGTGCTGTTCCTTGCCGATTGTGTCGGTAAAGCGGAAATCGACAAACTTCACATCATTTTCTTTAATGGTATTCAGAACATCTTGAGCAGACATTACGTGCCCTCCAGTGTTTTCAGTAGGTTTTCAGTGTGTTTAAAGGTAAATTGTTGTGTTATCAGTAGTAATTCTGATTCTTTCATTTTCTGGCTGCCCTAGAGCTTATTTCGTTAGATTTAATTTTGTGCTATGAAGAACCGTGTTTTCATTGCTAGGGCAGCCCCCCGCATGCATAACAAATAATGCTTATTTTCATCTTTTCTGAAGTGCCTGACAATGGTTTGTCGAACCTGTTTTTTTGCCCAATTGAGAACGTTACCAACAAAGAACGAACGCGGCACCCAATTCATAGCGGAATCACACTGCTTGGTTTTCGAAATAAGCTCACCAAACAATTCGAATGAACGCTTCGTCATCCTCCAGCTAAGCGCTCCGTTACCATAAAAAGAAGACAAGATCGCTCTCAATTCTTGCTTTTCTTCCTCAGATATAGGTTCCATATATTTATTCTCGATATTTACTCTTAATTGATATTTGAAATATTAGTTAACAGATGTTTAAATTTTTTAGGATCCAAGCCCTGAGCGCCAATACGTATCGCGTCTCCTGGAAAATTTTTATTTAGAATGAATGCCTCTGATGTTTCTTTGCCAATAAGGAAATACACCCAAAATTCATCACTCTGGAAGTATCCTTTTTCCTCATAGCCTGGAATAGAGAGTGCGATTTTGAAATCGAATATTCCATATTTTGATATTTTTTCTGCGGCGTATTTTTTTAGAATTTCATTCATGTTCATCGTAAATATGTCTGAATATACTTCCAGTAAGCTCAGTCCTTTACCAACAAAAAACATTTCCTCTGACTTTTCACGAATAAACGATATCTTTGATTCACCCGTTTTAATCAACAACCCATCAGGG
The DNA here is from genome assembly GCA_021647505.1 of Gammaproteobacteria bacterium. GTDB lineage: Bacteria > Pseudomonadota > Gammaproteobacteria > SZUA-152 > SZUA-152 > DRQN01. The sequence continues at coordinate 23,065 of JAKIUN010000023.1, read as the reverse complement.
GTATGTATTAGCGAACTAATGCCCAGCGATACCTTTGTTTTCATGAATAACGGAAACCACACTTCTGTACCGTCACTTGGGCTTGATAGATTTTTGCTAACTTCCTCCAACACTATATCTAATTGTTTTGAATTTTTTTCATAGAAATCGTCTCTATCCATCTCCGCGAGAGCCGAACAAGATATTGATAACACAGATAAAAGTATCACCAATATTTTTTTCATAAAAAACTTCACCTTTTATAAGATATCGAAAAAATCTAACAACAGAGGCTCTTGTGAAGCTTGAAAAAGCACGATAAATCAATGGCTTGTGGTGCCGCCTGTTGTCGTCGGCTATTGATTCTTCGTTATTGTGAAATAGTTTTGCAAGAGCCTCAGCAGAAAATATGCCATTCGCTGAATTTATTGATTAATCAACGAGTTCCAGTAATACACGGTTTTATTAGTGACCAGGTTGCGTCGGCTTGGTGCAAATAAGGCAGCCACTCTGCACTATTTCTGTGCGCTTTGTGGCTGGCAATGATCCTTTGCGGTGGTGCTTAATAAAAGCTGACCTGGATATCCGCGATGTTGTCTTCCTCTTCAGCAAGGCGAACCAGCTGCTGTGCAAGAGCCCGAGCCTGAGCAATATCCCGCATTTTTTCCAGTGGCAATGATACCTCGACATGGATTTTACCGTCCAGGTAATGCAGGCGGACGTGCTCGATGTTGGACGCCTCTTCGATGTCTTGCCAACGCTGCCGTAGCAGCGTCAATACCTCGTCACGCATGGGCAGACCATGGCTGGGGGCGCTGACTTCATCGTCCTCGGGGTCGATGTGTACCATGACCTCGGTGATGCCGTCCACTTTCTCCATCACTGCCTGGCGTACCCGCTCGCTGATCAGGTGGCCCTCAGAGACACTGCTTTTCGGCTCGACGAGGATGTGTACGTCCACCAAACCATCATTGGCCATGCGCCGGGTACGCAGCATGTGCAGGGCCTTGACACCGTTCACGGAGAGGATGGCGGTGCGGATATTTGTCACCTGTTCGGGCTCCATGGCGCGATCGATGAGTTCCTGTGAGCTGTGCCAGGCCAGACCGATACCGATCTTGCCAACCATGGCGCCGACGGTGATGGCGGCCACGGCATCGAGCCAGACCACGCCATTCATGGCGCCGATGACGCCGATGACCACCACCAGCGAGGAAATGGCGTCGCTGCGGCTGTGCCAGGCGTTGGCGCGCAGCAGCTGGCTGTTGAGGCGGTTGGCGACGCGCAGGGTGTAGTGATAGATGGCCTCTTTGGCGGCGATGGAGATGGTCGCCACGCTCAGCGCCAGCCAGCCGGGCTTGGGCAGCAGTTCGGGGTTGAGCAGGCGTAGGCTGGCGTCATAAGCGATGCCGATGGCCACTGCCAGCAGGGCGACGCCCAGTACCACCGTGGCCAGGGTTTCGATGCGGCCGTGGCCATAGGGGTGCTCCTCGTCGGCGGCGCGCGAGCCGTGCTTCATGGCAAACAGTACGATGATGTCGGTGGCCAGATCCGACAGGGAATGTACGCCATCGGCGATCAGTGCCTGCGAATTGCCGACGAAGCCAACAAAGATCTTTGTCACACCCAGCACCAGATCCACCGCCGAGCCGACCAGGGTGACGTGGCGAGCCTCGCGGTAGCGTTCGTCGTGGGTTAGCGGGGCATGTTCGGAGGGGGCGCTCATTCGTCGTCGCTGTCACCGACACGCACGGTGATGCTGACTTCACTATCCGACTCGTGGCTGGCGATGACCTCGTGGCCGTTAATACGGCTCCAGGCGGGGATGTCGTTGAGGGCGCCGTGGTCGGTGCAGAATACCTCCACGGTATCACCGGGCTTCAGCGTGGCGACAAGGTTCTGGGTTTTGATGACCGGCATCGGGCACAGCATGCGGCGGGCGTCGAGTTCGTGATGGCTCATGGATTTTCCGGGCTGGGTGATTGCAAGCAGGCAGAATAATTGGGCGCTAAAAGTTTCATGGTTTTTTCTGGGGTCGGATATTTTTAACGCGTCTCGGCCTTGAAGAATATATCGCCGGACAATAATCTCAGTGGGAAGAAAGCTATTTCCTTTTTAAAAACAGTGAGTTATTCCTGAAATGCCCTTTATGTTTACCTAAAACGCCACTCATTAGCCTTATTTTATATTTGGGTTTTAATTCTTCGAATAATTTCTCTAGTGTGCTCTTCACTTTCCAGGAAGTGACATTCGCAGTCTGGGAGTATTTTAGAAAACCCTTTAGCTGGAGTAATTGGCATTAAGGGTATCAGATTCTCCATGCCACATAATAATAGGGAGGGACAAAGATGGAAAGTCGATACCCCACGGCTTTGTCACCAGCAATATGTCGGAATATGCGCCTAAATACCCGCTTCGGAATGCCTCCCTGATAATGGGATATGAAAAGCTCTAATTTTCCTCTTTTTGCTCGAATCAGACAAGCCGTACCCCGGCCTTTCTGGTGTGATGATTCTCAACCCTTCTTTTTTTAACCAGAGGTTTTTAACCAGAGACTCATCCTCAAAGCCGAATATTCTTGACCCTGGCGTCCCATGAAATAGAAAAATAGGTAATCCTGTGGATTCTCCAGCGTCGACAAAGCCCAACTTTCGGCCATCATCAAGATTGATTAACTCATTAATCGCCAGATTTCTTTCCGAGTGAGGCAATTGGATGTGCAATTTTTCTTCCCTTATTATCGAGTAGGCCGATCCTTCGCGGTTTGTGTGAAGCCCTGCGGTTTTGCTGTATAATGCGCGGCCCCAATCATTCCAGAGCAGCATCCCGTGAGACAGAAACTCCGCAACTCTCTTCGCAACATAGCCATCATCGCCCACGTCGACCATGGCAAGACCACCCTCGTCGATAAACTCCTGCAGCAGTCGGGCACCCTGGCCGGCCGTGGCGATGCCGAAGAGCGGGTGATGGATTCCAACGATATCGAGAAGGAGCGCGGCATCACCATTTTGGCCAAAAACACGGCCATCGAGTGGAATGATTACCACATTAACATTGTCGACACCCCCGGACACGCCGACTTCGGCGGTGAGGTGGAGCGCGTGATGTCGATGGTGGATTCGGTGCTGCTGTTGGTGGATGCCGCCGATGGCCCCATGCCGCAGACCCGCTTTGTTACCGAAAAGGCGCTGGCGCAGGGACTCAGACCCATCGTCGTGGTGAACAAGATTGACCGCAACGGTGCGCGTCCCGACTGGGCCGTGGATCAGACCTTCGACCTGTTCGACCGTCTCGGCGCCACCGATGAGCAGATGGACTTCCCCATTGTTTATTGTTCTGCCATCAACGGCTATGCCGGGCTGGATTCCGACGTCAGCGACGGCGACATGACGCCGCTGTTCGAGACCATCATCGAGCACGTCAAGGCGCCCAATGTGGATCTGGACGGCCCCTTCCAGATGCAGGTCTCGGCGCTGGATTACAACAGCTACACGGGTGTCATCGGCATCGGTCGTATCAGCCGTGGCACGTTCAAGGCCAACTCGCCGGTGATCGTGGTGGACGTCGACGGCAAGCAACGTCGTGGCCGTATTCTACAGATCTTCGGTTTCCTGGGCCTGGAGCGTATAGAGAAGTCCGAGGTTCAGGCGGGTGACATTATCGCCTTCACCGGCCTCGATCCGTTGAATATTTCCGATACCCTGTGCCACCCGGATCACGTCGAGGCCATGACCCCGCTGTCCGTGGATGAGCCCACCGTGAGTATGACCTTTGGCGTCAACAATTCACCTTTCGCCGGTCAGGACGGCAAGTTCCTCACCTCGCGTCAGATCCGTGAACGTCTGCAGCGAGAGCTAATCCATAACGTCGCCCTGCGCATGGAAGAGACCGAAGACCCGGACAAATTCAAGGTCTCCGGTCGTGGTGAGCTGCATCTGTCGATTCTCATCGAGAACATGCGCCGTGAAGGTTACGAGCTGGGTGTATCGCGTCCTGAAGTCATCATTCATGAGCTGGAAGACGGTAGCCGGGAAGAGCCCTACGAGCATGTTACCGTGGATGTGGAGACCGATCACCAGGGCGGCGTGATGGAAAAACTCGGCGAGCGCGGCGGTGAACTGAAGGACATGGTGCCCGACGGCCAGGGCCGTGTGCGCCTCGATTACATCATGCCGGCGCGCGGCCTGATCGGTTTCCGCACCGAATTTCTCACCGCCACCCAGGGCACCGGCCTGATCTACAGCGTGTTCGATCACTACGGCCCCATGAAGGCGGGTAATTACGGCCAGCGCCTTAACGGCGTGCTGATCTCCAATGGCCAGGGCAAGGCGCTGGGTTATTCTCTGTGGAACCTGCAGGAGCGTGGCAAGTTGTTCATTGGCGCCAATACGGAGGTCTACGAGGGCAGTGTTATCGGCATTCACGCGCGTGACAACGATCTGGTTGTCAATTGTCTCAAGGGCAAACAGCTGACCAATGTGCGTGCCTCGGGTACCGATGAAAACATTCAGCTCACGCCGTTTATCGACCTGAGCCTGGAACAGGCATTGGAATTCATCGATGACGATGAGCTGGTGGAAGTAACGCCACTCAACATCCGTCTGCGTAAAAAATACCTCAAGGAAAATGATCGCAAGCGTGCCAGCCGTATGGCCAGCTGATCGCAGTCTGTTACAGAAGAAGTTGCCCAACAGGCTGTTGAATGGCGCTGTTTTCTGGCAAACTGTACCAACACAGGGAGGAGGTGAGACCGGAAACGGTGAGGAGCGAACCCAGGCCATGTATCAGAAAGATCAAAAGGCGCATTTTTTGTTTAGATGGTGGGCTCTTTTCTCAGTAATCCGTTAAGTCATTCTTGTCATCGTCCGATGGAGTGTTACCCGGGCGACAGAAAGAGGTGGCTGTCATGTATGGTGTTATATTCGAATTTCTTCGTGACTATGTGATTGAGCGGCATGGCGGCAAGGAAACTTGGCAAGTACTGCTTAAAGACAACGGGCATTCTGCGTACAAACAGTTCTTTCCCGTAGCGGAATATCCGGATGAAGAAATTGTTGGTCTGGCCCAGAGTGCCGCGGAGGCCCTGCAATTGCCGCTCCCTGTTGTGCTGGAGGACTTCGGCGCCTTTACCGCAAACCGGCTGCTGGATTTTTATCACATGTATTCTGATCCCGCCTGGAAGAGTTTCGAGGTCATCGAAAATGCCAGTGGCAGCATCCACGACGCCATTCACAAGCACAACCCAAACCGCAAGCCCCCATGTATCCTTGCCCGGCGTGATAGCGATTCGCTGTTGGTCATCCATTATCAATCGCAGCGCCAACTCTGTGACGTCGCCAAAGGCATCGTGCGCGGACTGGGTGAGCGTTTCGGCGAACCATTGAGCCTGCGGGAGACGCAATGCATGCATGATGGCGCAGAAAAATGCATTATCGAAGTGAGCCGGGGCACCGATAGCTGAGCGGTTCGTAGGGTTTCAAATTCTGATCTTTCCTCGCAACGACATATAACTCTATCGGTGGCACTCGTCCGCTGAACTCGCCAACATTCTCTGGCTAGAATTACTTGGTATAAGCTGGCGGGCTGTAATTCAAAAACAGATTAAGTCTCATTGCCGAGGTCTGCGCCATGCGGGATATCTATCCGAAGATCAAACCTTATGTCACCCACACCCTCCGTGTGCAGAACCCGCACCGGTTGTATGTTGAGGAATGCGGCAGTCCGGAGGGTATTCCCGTGTTGTTCGTGCACGGTGGCCCCGGCTCTGGCTGCTCTCCGGTGCATCGCTGCTTTTTTGACCCGGAAAAATACCGCATCATTCTCTTCGATCAGCGTGGTTGCGGAAAGTCGACGCCGCACGCCTCACTGGAAAATAATACGACGCAGGATCTGGTGGCGGACATGGAATTCATTCGCGATCATCTGGGTATCAGAAAATGGCTACTGTTTGGTGGCTCCTGGGGATCCACATTAAGCTTAGTGTATGCACAGACTCACCCCGGCCGGATGCTGGGACTGGTGCTACGCGGTATATTTCTTTGTCGTCCGCATGAAATCCGCTGGTTCTATCAAGAGGGTGCCAGCCATATTTTTCCCGATTATTGGGAAGACTATCTCAAGCCGATTGCCAAGGCAGAGCGCGGTAACCTGCTCAAGGCCTACCATCAACGTCTTACCAGTAAAAACGAAGTAGCGCGCATGGCGGCGGCCAAGGCCTGGGCGAAATGGGAAGGGCGTACCTCGACCCTGCATCCCAGCAAGACGGTCATCGACCATTTCAGCGAGCCACACAATGCCCTGAGTTTGGCGCGTATCGAATGTCACTATTTCAGTCGCGACAGTTTCCTAGAGCCGGATCAGATCCTACGCGATGTCGGCCGCCTGACGGGTATCCCCGGCGTAATCGTGCAGGGACGCTATGACATGGTCTGCCCCATGCAGAGTGCCTGGGATCTGCACCATGCCTGGCCCGATGCCGAGTTGCAGATCATCCCGGATGCCGGGCATTCGGCGCTGGAGACCGGTATTATCGACGCCCTGGTGCGTGCCACCGACAACATAGCCCGGCGGTTGGCATGATTGGTCTGCTGCAGCGTGTCAGCGAGGCCAGCGTGTATGCCGATGGTGAACTAGTTGGGTGCATTGATCAGGGCCTGCTGGTGTTTGTCGGGATTGAGCGCGAGGATACGAAGGCCATCGCCGCGCGCTTGCTGGAGCGGATATTGGCTTATCGTGTCTTTGCCGATGATTCGGGGCGAATGAATCTCAGTGTGCGTGATGTGGCGGGTGGCCTGCTGCTGGTGCCCCAGTTCACCCTCGTCGCGGATACGCGAAAGGGGGCGCGTCCCAGCTTCAGTCATGCAGCCTCTCCGGAACTGGGGCGGGAGCTGTTTACGGAAATCCTGGCGCAGGCCAAGCAGTGTTATGAGCCGGTGGCAGCGGGTATGTTTGGCGCCGATATGCAAATATCCCTGTTGAATGATGGCCCCGTGACCTTCTGGTTACAGGTTTCTGCCACAGATTGATCCATTGAGTATGCACAGTGGATCGATATTATGGTGATATTACCAATGTCATTAAGTTAACAAAATCACGACTGTTTTGTAGGTTGGCGGTGACGAAGGAACCCCAACATTATTGGCTTCGTTGGGGTTCGCAGGCTCACCACCAACCTACAACAAGCAGGATCTCAGGCTTAACTTAATGGCATTGGTGATATTACCCTATTATTCGCCCAGAAATAGGTTATGGTGCCGCCGTTTTAGTCAATTTCTTGTTCAATTAACTGTTTATCTTCCCGTTGGGCGAGCGACTCTAAAGATTGTCTCCCCCATAGCCGAATCACGCACGCGAATGAACAATTATAGATGGAGATATCGCTTACAAGAGCGTGACTAAGTTTGTGGATGGTGGGTATTACCAGGCTGTTTTTAGGGCGGCTGGCCTTACGGGATTTTAATGATAGGGACTGATGTATGCATAGTGGGATCGCTGCAGTATTTCAACAATATGGGGAGGCCCTTTCAGGCTGCAAACGTCACATCGTCTTCACCGGCCTGGTGATAGCGATGGTGTCATCGGCGCCAGTCGCCGCCGATTATTTGTCCGAGCTTGAAGCCGAGGCGGAATCCAGTGCCGACGTTCTCGATGAGGATACGGCCGGTTCTGTCCCCGCACGTGGTGGCGCCATTGGTAGTCCAAGGCCGGTTGAGGGCGGACGCAAGGGATTTGAGTATGCACTGAAAGTCGAGAGGCCGAATGTTTACACCTTCTACAGCCGTCTGTCAGAGCCGCATAAAGCACAGATTGTCGATTATCACATGACATCTTCGGGAAAAATATTAAAGACCGTCAATCTGATTCTTGACCTCTATTTCCAGAAAAAATGACCCGCTGGAAACCAGTATTCTCACTGGGATCTAGGTGGGAAAACAAGGATAATTTTCATGAAGGTTCATAAAAAACAGGGTATCTACTTTTTGGCCGTGGCGGCAGGGTTTTTTCTCTGTGCCGTTTCTGTGCAGGCATTGGAGGTCAATATCCGGGAGGGCCTGCCCTATGTCAGCACCACACACGATGGAAAGGCGGTCGAGATCCGGCGTATCCAGGATCAACAGCATATGCTGACGGGTGGATTTACAAAGACCTCGCGGAAGTGTCCTCCCTTCTGTATCCAGCCGACTCAAGTGGCCCCGGGCGTGGTCACTGTGGGAGAGTTGGAAGTATTGACGTTTATCGAAAATAAATTGAACAAAGGCAAGGGTCTTCTCATTGATGCACGTACACCTTCCTGGTATAAAAAGGGTACCATCCCGGGCTCAATCAATATTCCTTTTACCCGCTTTGGTAACGACCAAGATGAGGCAGCCAGAGCCGCCGTTTTGGCCAGACTCGGTGTTACCCGAAAGACCTCCCCCTCCTTTCTGGAGAATGCCATGGCCAGCCTGCAAAGCATAATGGGCAACGGTGTCGGCAGCAGTGAATGGAATTTCAGCAAAGCCAAGGAGATAACATTGTGGTGTAACGGTATGTGGTGTGGCCAGTCTCCCCACGCCATTCATGCTTTGCTTGATTTTGGCTATCCGGCGGAGAAGATTTATTACTATCGCGGGGGTATGCAGGATTGGAAGATTCTTGGTCTCACGGTGATTGTTCCGGCGGATCAATGAATTCTGCGAACCGCATCGGTTGGAAACGATGGCCTCCTCAATGAGCAACGCTCGATCTCACGCGAACGATGCGGTTCACTACCGTTACCAGCATCTAAGGGCTAGCTGCAGCCCTTTGGACGCGGCAGACCGGCGATCTTGTTGGCAGATTTGATCAGACCGTAGGGAAACAAGGCGTAAAGATACTTGCTGTCGCAACGATCCTTGCCGTACAGCTTTTTCATGTGCTTGGAAAAGGCGCGTGGCTCGCAGACCCTGCCGTTTTCTTCAAAAAGCTCACGGGCCAGATTAATGATATCCCAGTGCTCGTCGGTCAGCTCGACCTTCTCGTTGTTGGCAATCTCTACGGCCACCTCCGGGGTCCATTCGTCGAGATTCTCCAGCCAGCCTGCCTCGCTCAGTTCGATGATCTTGCCGTTTGCTTCTACTTGCATTTTCCTGCTCCTGTCCTTCTCAAAATGATGGTTAATATATCTTGTTTTTCTAATATAGCGCCGCTTGGGTAAAAGCCAACTATTTTTGTCGGATAATGGCCTTGAATGGAGTTATTTTGGCGAATACCGGAACCCAGTAGCCATCTATTTTCACTGGACTGCGGCATTCGTCGGAGTGACGAAAAGTGCTGAATCAGCGGCCCTTGGTCTGCCGGCACGATCACTCAGCCTTTGATCAGACAGTCCTTGGCCAGATTAATCTTTGCCGCCAGGTAGTCCGAGCCACCGCGATCCGGGTGCAGTTTGTGCATCAGGCGGCGATGGGCCTGGATGATCTCCTCTTCCATTGCATCCGGCTCCACGCCGAGAATGGCACGGGCTTCCTCTTCGCTCATGGGGCCGCTGGCGGTGCTGGCACGTTGCTGGTGTGCCTCGGACTGCTCGCGCCAGTCGTCATGGTGGCGGTCGAGATAGGCCGCCAGCAGGGCGGCGGAATCATCGTCGGCCGTCTGGCATTGATTCAGCAGATCCAGCAGCGCCTCGCGTGACATCTGGCTGAGAAAATGTCCCTCATAGTGTCCTTCCAGCACTTCACCGTCCATGTCGCCGCTGTCGTGATTCAGGCTCATGCGCAGAAAGCGCGTCTCCACCGTGGACTGCTGGCCGCTGGCCGGCGGACGCTGGCCCTGTCCGGCCTGATGGCGGGCATACAGGCCGCGCAGAAAGGGCAGGTAGCGCAGCAGCACCCAGCCACGTCGTAGCAGGGGCAAAATGGCGAAGACGAGGACGGCGATCCAGTGGAGGCGTCCGGTGACGGCAAGGAAGACGACACCCAGCACCAGCACGGCCAGGCCGATGCGCTTGAGGATGCGGATCACGTTGTGCGGTGGAGTGCGCACGAACCAGCGTATCGCCAGCCAGACGCAGAACAACAGGATGAGGATGAACAGCAGGCGAGACATCTCAGCGCCGGGTGAGCTTTAGCAGGGTGCTGCCGTGGCGGCGGTGAAAGTCCGTCAATGCGCTGTGGCCGCCGACGGCGAATACCGCCACGGCGGCGAGCAGGTCGCGCAGTTGTTGCGCACTATTGGCATCGAAGGGGCAATAAGCGCCGCCGCTGAGTTCGGCGAGGTGGCGGAAGGCCTGTGCGGCGCTGGGGTCATGTCCTTCATGAAACAGGAACAGTGGCACCCCCAGCAGGCCCAGCTGTCCGGCTAACTGACCCAGGTTGTCGATGTTCTCTTCCACGCAGTCGCCGATAAAGACCACGGCATTAACTTTTTGTTTGCGGGTTTCGCGCAGGGCATGTTGCAACAGTTTGCCGATCTGCGTATGCCCGGCGAGGCAGTGCACAGCGGTCATTTCACGCAGCAACTGGCGGCTGTCTGCAAGCCAGGGAGTGGGGTGAAATTCACCAAAGCCACGGTAATAGCATAGCTGGATATCGAGGCTGCCCAATTGGGTGGTGGACTGAAACATTTCTGCCTGCAAATGGCTGGCGCGATCCCAGCTGACCTCGCGGCTGGCGGTGGCGTCGAGGGCGAAGATCAGGCGGCCGCGGTTTTTGCCCGCTGTACCGGTGCGTGCGGGCAGCGTGCCGGCGGCCTTCTGCAAAAAGGCGGCAACGGTCTTGGCGGAGGATTTTTCAGGCAGCTTTTTGTCAGGCATGGGCGTGCTCCGTCATTCGCCAGGGCTGACTCGCGCCACTGCCCAACAGCATCACATGGGTGGCAGAATCGGACAGCAGTGTGCCGATGCTCATGGCTTGCTCCTGTTGGTGGCATCTTGCGCGAAACGCTGAATGAAGCCGGTGATGGTCTGTTGTACTTCCTGCGGCAGCTGGCTGCCGCGAATATCGGCCAGCAGCAGATTGCGCAGCACGGGCAGGAACAGCAGGTCGGCGAGGATGCTGTCGAAGGCGCGCTGGCCGCTTTCTGCCAGACGCAGTAAAAAGCGCGTGCGCAGGTCGTTGTCGTACAGGGTCTCCCAGGCGCGACCGGCAATGGCGGCAAGGATTTCCGGGTGCTTGCCCAGTTCGCTGTTCAGCGTGGCCTGTGTGGTGGCGATGACCTTTTCACGCTGAGCACCATTGGACAGGCCACGCAGGGTCGCCGCGATCAGTACTGGATCGGGGTTGTCGGCGGCCAGTTCGCTGTACAGGCGGGCGGCGAGGGCGTCGACCAGCCCGTCGCCAATAGTCTCGTTTTCCAGGCAGCCACAGAGCACGTTGAAGGGTTCGGTGGGTAGCTGTGGGATGGCCCGGGTGAGCAGCTCGGCGTGCACGTCGTGGCGTATGGCCAGATCGGCGATGCCCTGCAGACCGACAAACTGCCACTGTTCGAAGCCCTGTTCGCCGCTAAAGTATTCCAGCGTGTGGGCGTATTGCGGTGAGGCCGGTTGCCCCTGCGTGAAAGCAATGCGTGCGTGCAGGTTGGCCATCTGCGCCTCGTTGGGCTTGAAGCCGAAGGGGTTATCGCCGAGCTGGTCTGTTGAAGGGTCGGCGGCGCTGCCGGGCTGGCCGGCGCTATCGATGATGCGGTGCAGGAATTCATCGCGCGCAGCCTGCATCAGCAGGCCCTGTTCATCGAGAGGGAAGCGCAGAAACCACAGGTGTGGTTCGCCGGTCTGGGTGTCATTGAACAGGATGCCCAGCCAGGCGGCCTGTTGAAAGGGTTGCGGCCAGGGTTCCTCGGCGTTCTCGAAGGCCGTGAAGCGCTCGCGCGGAATTTCGCTGATACGGCGGCCAAGGCCGAAAAAGCGCGGCAGGGTACCGATCTGGTCGAGGAAGTCGGTCAGGGTGAGGGTGGTGGTCACGGGGTTTGGCCTGGCAAGGGTTGGGGAGGCGATTTTAGCAGCTTGGGGGAGAAGGGACAGGATTGAGAGGGCAGGACTGAGGTTTTAGGGTTCACTCCTCTGTCCGTTCGCTGCGCTGTGGGGTGGCGGGCAGGGAGAAATAAAAGGTGGCGCCGTGCCCGGGTTTGGCCTCGGCCCAGATGCGTCCAGCATGGCGGGTGATGACGCGTGCCACAGTGGCCAGGCCGATTCCTTCGCCCTTGAATTCGCGAGTCTGGTGCAGGCGCTGGAAGGGGGTGAAGAGGCGGTTGGCATAGCGCATGTCAAAGCCGGCGCCGTTGTCGCGCACGAAACAGGTCTGGTTTCCCTCTTCCTCTCGGCAGCCGAACTCGATGTGGGCCTCGTCCTTGCCCGCACTGTACTTCCAGGCATTGCCGAGCAGGTTGGCGAGGGCAATGCGCAACAGGCCGGAGTCGCCCCAAGCGCTAATGTCCGGCTGGATGTCGAGCCATACCCGACGTTCGGGATCGGCTAGTCTCAGTTGCTCGACGACCTCCATGGCGATGTTGCTGAGGTTCACCTTGCGGCAGTGCAGTTTGCTCTGGCTGATACGTGAGAGCTTGAGCAGATCCTCGATCAGTTGTCCCATGCGCAGGGCGGAGTTATTGACTCGTTCGAGGTACTGGCGGCCTTCGTCGTCGAGCTGATCGGCACAGTCTTCCTGCAGGGCCTGACTAAAGCCAATAATGCTGCGCAGGGGCGCGCGCAGATCGTGGGATATGGCATAGGCAAAGCTTTCCAGCTCGCGGTTGCTGGCCTGCAAAGCCTGGGTGCGTTGTCGAACATCATCTTCCAAGCGCTCGCTGAGGGTGGCCAATTTGTGGCAGGCGGTTTGGTGGCGCTGGGATTCCTCGCGCAGTTCGTTGTTGAGGCTAGCCTGCTGTCGGTAGGCCTCGGCGAGGCGCTCCTGCATGTCGTGCAGGGCGTGGGTGAGTTGGTCGATCTCATCGGCCTGCGGGTCGTCGGGTTTGCGTGCCGGGGGCAGCGCCGGTGGAGTCTGCTGTAGATCCAGGGCATGGGCGTGCTGTGCCAGGGCATTGAGGCGGCGAGTGACGGTGAGCTGAAACAGCAGAAAGACCAGGGTGACAACCACCAGGGTTTTGGCACTATTGCTGAGAAGAATGAAAATAGCCTTGTCCTGTAGGTGGCGGTACACGGATTCCAGACTGGCGATGATCGCCACGGTACCGATATGACGCTGGTGGTCTTTGTAGCGAGTGGTGAGTTCGAAGCGGTGCACCAACTGACGACTGTCGGGATTCGGTTCGTTACCGCCGGCGTTGCGTACCCGTTGCCAACGTACCTCGCCATCGACACGGATGCTGGCCGATTCGATATACGGCAGGGCGAGAATGCCGTCCAGCTGAGCGTTGACCTGGGTGTCATTGAGGGTCCATACACTGCGTCTCAGGCTTTCGCTAAAGCTCTTTTCGATCTGCAGTAGCTCATCGTGAATACTGGCCGTATCACGGCGGAAATCGGTGTAAAGCTGGGCTAGGGTGATCAGCAGGGCCAGCACCGAGCTGACCAGTACCAGACTGACCACCAGCCGGCGAGCAAGTGGGCTTTGCAAGCCCAGCCGTGTCAACAGCTTGTTTTGGTGTGTGGTGCTTTGCACAGCTATGGCATTTGCTGTTGAAACGATGGCTGAAGATGCCCCAGCGTTTCGTCATACAGCCGCTGGTAGCTGCCATCCTGTTTCATGCTGCGCAGAGCCTTGGCCAGTTCGGGCAGCAGGGCGGCATGGCGTTTGTGCAACATTAGAAACATCTCTCTGGTCTTGACGGGTGGCTCGAGCATGCGCACATCCTTCAGTTTGAGATCGCGAATAGCCTGCAGACCCTGCCAGCGTTCGCTGACCACCAGGTCGACGCGTTCATTAGTGAGCAGACGCATGAGCTGCTGAGTGTCGCCAACCCGGGTCAGGGCGCGGCTGTCTTGCAGGCGTCGTTCGAGAATCTTCCAACCGGCGACGATACCGATCTCATAGGGCTTGAGGCTGTCCCAGCCCCGGGGTGTCAACGAGGTATGACCGGTGAAGACCATAAATTCGAAGTCGATGAGCTTCTCCGGCACGCGTTGTAAATGGGTAAAGGTATCGGGAATTTCCTGCACTCGCATCAAGTCACCATCCATGATGCCCGAGTTGCTTTCCACCAGCGCACGCTGCGCCGGGAGTTGGACAATCTCCACTTCATGGCCTGTGCGCCGAAAGGCCTCGATGACTAAGCGATCGATGAAACCGGTCTGTGCCGGGGTCGAGTGGGGTTCGCGCACGCCAGAGGCGATCTGCAGTGGATGCGCGGCCTGCAGTGGCATGGTGCTCAGGGCGAGGATGCCCAGTAGGGTGATGCGATACAACAGTCTGAGGGCGCGCATGGCGGCTCCAAAAGAGGGGGCGTGGCTTCCGATTCCAGTATTATTGCGGTGGGAACTTGAAGGGATAATATTTGATAAATATGCTAAAGAATCGCCCTGCGGGCAAGGGCTGGGCGTAATTATAGGGCATTTTTAAGCGTCAGTAGAGTAGAGGCATCTGTCCAACGGTCGTGGCCAATACACCATTTTAGCCACTTTGCAGGTAAACTCCCGTCCCATGTTGAGTTTTCAGAATGTCTCCCTGCGGCGCGGTGTGCGTCTGCTCCTTGAAAAGATCGACCTCACCATCCAGCCCGGTGAACGCTGGGGCATCGTCGGCCGCAATGGCAGCGGCAAGTCCAGCCTGCTGGCGCTGGTGCTGGGGCTGCGTGACCCCCACGGCCTGCATCCGGATGGCGGCGAGGTAGCCCTGCCAGCTGGCATCGTGTTGGCCCATGTGGCGCAGGAAACACCGGCGACGCAGCGCAGCGCCATCGATTATGTGATGGATGGTGACAGCGAACTGCGCACCCTGCAGGCACAGCTGGCGGAGGCTGAAGCGGCCGATGATGGCGAGCGGCAGGCCAGCCTGTTTGGTCGCCTTGAGGCCATTGACGGCTACACCGCGCCGACCCGCGCGGCGCGCCTGATGGCCGGTCTCGGTTTCAGTGAAGCGCAGATGCAGCAGCCGGTGGACAGCTTCTCCGGTGGCTGGCGCATGCGCCTCAATTTGGCCCAGGCGCTGATGTGCCGTTCCGACCTGCTGTTGCTCGACGAACCCACCAACCACCTCGACCTCGATGCCGTGCTGTGGCTGCAGGACTGGCTGGGCGCCTATTCCGGCACGGTGTTGCTGATCTCCCATGACCGCGACTTCCTCGACCTGTGCGTGGATCACATCGCCCTGTTGGCCGAACAGCGCCTGCATGCCTATACCGGCAATTACAGTGCCTACGAAAAACAGCGTGCTACCCAACTGGCGCAGCAGCAGGCGGCGTTTGACAAGCAGCAACGCACCGTCGCTCACCTGCAACAGTTCGTCGACCGCTTTCGCGCCAAGGCCACCAAGGCACGGCAGGCACAGAGCCGCCTCAAGGCCTTGGCGCGGATGGAGGAGATCGCCCCAGCGCATGTGGATTCGCCGTTTACCTTTGGCTTTCGCGCACCCAAGGACGTGCCGCATCCACTGTTGCAGTTGACTGAGGTGGATCTGGGCTATGGCGGTGAGGCGCTGCTGCACGGAGTGAAAATGGACATCCAGCCCGGTGACCGCCTTGGCCTGCTAGGGCCGAATGGCGCCGGCAAGTCCACCCTGATCAAGGCCCTGGTCGGAGAATTGGCACCGCTGACGGGCCAGCGCAAGGCGGCCAAGACCCTGCAGATCGGCTATTTCGCCCAGCACCAGCTGGAGCAGCTGCACGGCGATGACAGCCCTCTCGGCCACCTGCGCCGTCTCGACCCGGTGGCCAGCGAGCAGGAGCTGCGCAATTATCTGGGCAGCTTCGGCTTTATCGGTGATCAGGCCCTGTCTTTGGTGGCGCCCTTTTCCGGTGGTGAAAAGGCGCGCCTGGTGCTGGCCCTGCTGGTCTATCAGCGGCCCAACCTGCTGCTGCTCGACGAGCCGACCAATCACCTCGACCTGGAAATGCGTCATGCCCTCAATCTCGCCCTGCAGGATTTTGAGGGCGCCATGTTGATCGTCTCCCATGACCGTCATTTGCTACGCAGCGTCTGTGACCGTTTTGTATTGGTGGCGGGGGGGCGTGCCGAGCCTTTTGACGGTGATCTTGAGGATTATGCGCACTGGATGGTGGCGTATCGCCGCCAGCCGGTGACGCCCGCAGCGACAGCATCGCTGTCTTCGGTGGTGAAAAAGGATTCGGCGGCTGATCGCCGCCAGCAGCGTCAACAGGAGGCCGAGCGGCGCAAGCGGCTGAAGCCTCTGCGTAACAAGGTCAGTCAGCGTGAGAAACGGCTGGAACAGCTGCAGGGCGAGCAGGAAATACTGGAGACGCAGCTGGCCGATGCGGCCATCTACAGCGCGGAGAACAAGTCAGAGCTGAATGCATTGCTGGCCGATCAGGTGCGGGTGAAAAAACAGCTGGCCGAGGCCGAAGAGCAGTGGATGGAGGCTGCCGAGGCGCTGGAGTTGGCGGAGCAGGCCTTGTAGGAGTGGGCCATGCCCACGATGGCTTTGTGAAACTGTCGACTCTGTGGGAGCGGCTTCAGCCGCGAAGAAAATAGGCTTCATTCGCGGCTGAGGCCACTTCCACAAGGGTAAGTTTTTGAGCAGAAAAACATCGCGGGCATGGGGTGCACCGTGATTGGCTCAACCATCAGCGACCCTGCGGCGCCAGCCAGAACCACCAGACAATAAAACCCAGCAACGCCAACCCACCCAGATTCACCAACCAGTCGCTCATGGACGCCCTCCGCTACGCACTCTCGGTTGAAAAAACCGCAGCCGATTGGCATTGCTGACCACGGTCACCGAGGACAGGGCCATGGCGGCGCCGGCAATCACCGGATTGAGCAGCGGCCCACCGAAGGGGTACAGCACACCTGCCGCCACCGGGATGCCCACCACGTTGTAGATAAAGGCGCCGAACAGGTTCTGCTTGATGTTACGCACCGTGGCGCGGGAAACGGCGATGGCATCGGCCACACCGTGCAACGAACCGCGCATCAGGGTGATATCGGCGCTCTCAATGGCCACATCGGTACCGGTGCCGATGGCGAAGCCCACATCGGCGCCGGCCAGTGCCGGGGCATCGTTGATACCGTCACCGACCATGCCCACCACACACCCCTCGCCCTGCAACATGGCCACCTTGTCGGCCTTCTCACCCGGTAACACCTCGGCAATCACCTCATCGACACCCACCGTGCGCGCCACCGCCTCAGCCGTGGCACGGTTGTCACCGGTCAACAGCACCACGCGGATGCCCTCGGTCTGCAGACGGGCAATGGCCTCGCGAGAATCGGCCTTGATGGGATCGCTGACCGCCAGCAGGCCGGCGATACGGCCATCCACGGCAAGAAACATGGGGGTCTGCGCATCACAGGCCAGGGCCTCGGCCCGCGCCACCAGCTTGCCAGGCTCAATGCCATTATCCGCCATCAGCTTGGCATTGCCGAACAACACCTTGCTCCCCTCCACGCACCCATGCACGCCCTGGCCTTCGACAGCAGCAAAATCCTTTACCGCCGGCCATGCAATGCCCCGCTCCCGCGCCGCCTGCAACACCGCCTCGGCCAACGGGTGCTCGGAACCCTGCTCGATGGCCGCAGCCAAGTACAGCAACCCGGCCTCATCAAAGCCAGCACCCGGCTCCACGGCGGTCAACGCCGGGCGGCCCTCAGTCACAGTGCCGGTCTTGTCCAGTACCACCGTATCCAGGGAGCCGGCCCGCTGCAGGGCCTCGCCGTTGCGGATTAGGATGCCGTGCTCCGCCGCCTTGCCCACCCCCACCATGATGGCGATAGGCGTGGCCAGGCCGAGGGCACAGGGGCAGGCAATAATGAGCACGGTCATGGTGGTCACCAGCATGTAGCTGACACGCGGATCGGGGCCGAAGTTGTACCAGGCAAGACAGGTGAGCACGGCGATAATCAGCACACTGGGCACAAACACACTGGCGATACGGTCGGCCAGGCGGCCGATGGCCGGCTTGGAGTTCTGCGCCTGACGCACCATCTCGACGATGCGCGCCAGCGCCGTGTCGGCGCCCACATGTTTCGCCTGCATGAGAAAGCTGCCAACCTTGTTCAGGGTGCCGCCCACCACCTCGTCGCCGCCGCTCTTCTGCACCGGCATGGGTTCACCGGTCAGCATGGATTCGTCCACCGTGGTGCTACCGTCAATCATCACGCCATCCACCGGGATCTTCTCACCAGGGCGCACGCGCAGGGTCTCGTTGATGCCCACCTGCTCGATGGGCACGTCCTGCTCGCGACCTTCGCGCACCACCCGCGCGGTCTTCGGCGCCAGGCCGATGAGACGCTTGATGGCCTCGGAGGTCTTGCCGCGCGCGCGCATCTCCAGCGCCCCACCGAGGTTGATGAGGGCAATGATAATAGCCGCGGCCTCGAAATAGAGGTGCCGGGCAGACTCGGGCACCAGCGACGGCCACAGCAACACCAGGGTGGAATAGGCCCAGGCGGTACCGGTACCCAGGGCCACCAGGGTGTCCATGGTGGCATTGTGATTCTGAAATGACCTCCACGCCCCGGAGAAAAAACGCCCGCCAGCGTACCAGAGCACAAACAGCGACAGCCCGGCAACCACGAACCAGAAGATCCGGCCGGCACCCTCCTGCGGCGGCATGAAACCCAGCCAGCCGGCCAACATCAGCGGAAAACCGATGGCGCCGGCAACCGCCGCCTGTCGCCATAAGGCACGCAGGTGGACCTGCTCGGAGGCCTCCTTTTCCTGCTCGTCGGCGGCGCTCTTCAGTTCCGTGGCTTCATAACCGGCAGCGGTGACGGCGGTGATCAGCGCCTCGGTCGTCATATTGCCGACCACCTCGGCGGTGTGCTCGGCAAAGTTGACCGTCACCACCGCCACCCCCGGCACCGATTTCAAGGCATCCTCCACCGCGCCCACGCAGCCCGCGCAAGCCATACCTCCGATGGAAAAACGCAGTGTCGGCATGCTGTCAAACCCTCCAGTGTGAGTTTATTAAATATTGTTCGATAGTGATTCCTTCAACATATGAAGTCAGCCGCTTTTTACCACCGCCGGGTAACCGGCCTCGGTGAGCACCTGGCAAACGGCCTGTGGATCGACACCACCGACCACCTTGGCGGTACCGGCATCCAGGTTGAACTCGGCGGAGACGAAACCCGGCACACCGGCCAAAGCCTTCTCGGCATTGCTGATGCAACCACCGCACTTCATGCCCTGGATGAAAAATTCAGTGATAGACGCTGACATAATGTTGTACCTCCTGCTGGTTGACTTAAGCCGATCTGCGGCACTACCGCGACAAACGGTGTGTAAAAGATCGCAAACTACCACGCCCGGGGAAAATATACGGAAAGGAATAGGAGCAGGCCTTCCCACGCCCCCATAAAGCCCACGTACACATGTCGATTTTCTTTACAAAGCCGTAGTCGGGCGCCACCAAAAATTCCTGCATGCACACAACATGACTGTTCTCAAACGAGAAATACAATACGGCATAAAAATTGCTTAGTGGTCATAAATCAACCAAATTGGTTAAAATTTCACCGCTGGTCAACCCGGCCTGCGCAAAAATACCACCATCAGGAATCGTCGTATGAGAATTTTCTTGTTGTTATTACTAACCTTTGGCACTGAACGGGCACTGGCTGAAACCGCCCTCAGCTCCGAAGAGGCCAAGGAGCTACGCTGCCTGGCATTGAATCTCTATTTCGAGGCCCGCAGCGAACCCATCAATGGCCAGCTTGCCGTCGCCTTTGTGACCATCAACCGCATGGAGGACCGACGCTACCCGAAGACCCTCTGCGGTGTGGTGTGGCAAAAACGCCAGTTTAGCTGGACCCACGACGGCAAGAGTGACCGACCTCAAGAGCAACGTGCCTGGAAGCAGGCACAGATGATTGCCCGCTTCATTTTCACCAAATACCTGGCCCTGCCGGAGAAGGTGCGGCGTATCATGGATCGCACCAATGGCGCCCTACACTTCTACGCCCCCAAGCTGGCCGATCCGTACTGGGCCAAGGCCAAGGAAGTCACCTTCGCCATCGGAGGCCATGTCTTCTTGGTCGAGCGTTTCTGAGCTAGCGTTTTTTACTTTCGTCACGGAGGACGGACACCGAGAGAACCACGAGAGACTCTCCGTGTTCTCCGTGCCCCCTGTGGCAAACAGACACAACAGCCGAAGTCACACCTGAGCCGGCAACTTCCACGGCAGGTCGTCCTCCCCCTCCTCCTGCGAACGCGGGGTAAGGATATAGGGACGGGTATCAGAGGATTCATAATAGGTGCGGGTCATCATCTCGCTCATGATACCGGTGGTGAAAAACTGGATCGAAACCACCACCAGCAGCACCCCCAGCAGCAACAATGGGCGATTACCGATCTGCTCGCCGAACACCAGTTTGATAACGACCAGATAGGTCAGAATCAGGCCACCCAGGCCACCCATCACCAGACCGATACGGCCAAAAAAGTGACCTGGCCGGGCGTGAAAACGCATGAAAAAATACACGAACATCAGATCCAGCAAGACCCGATAAGCGCGCGAAATCCCGTATTTGGACTCACCGTACTGGCGCGCATGGTGTTTCACCACCTCTTCCTTGATGCGCGAAGGCGAGGTGTTGGTGGCCACCCAGGCGGGAATAAACCGGTGCATCTCGCCATACAGGCGGATGTTCTTGATCACCGTGGCGCGAT
This sequence comes from Gammaproteobacteria bacterium, assembly GCA_021647505.1. Taxonomy (GTDB): domain Bacteria; phylum Pseudomonadota; class Gammaproteobacteria; order SZUA-152; family SZUA-152; genus DRQN01. Next base: position 2,387 of record JAKIUN010000023.1, on the reverse strand, counting down.
AGACCTTGAGACTACAGCCATAGTCATGCAGGCGCACGCCGGTAATGCGGCCGATGAGGCGGTTGGCGATGCGCGAGGGGATTTTGCGCATCACCAGATTGTCGTGGCGATTCTTGCGCCAGCCGGACAACAGATCGAGATCTTCGCGCAGCAGGCGCGCCACCATGCGCGGAATGTCAGTGGGGTCGTTCTGCAAATCACCATCCATGGTGACAATGACATCACCACGGGCATGATCGATGCCGGCCTGCATTGCGGCCGTCTGACCGAAATTGCGCTGCAACTGGATAAGATGGACATGCGCATTGCCCTCTTGCAGAGACTTACGCACCACCGCCACCGTATTATCGCTGCTGCCGTCGTCCACCAATACCAGCTCCCAGGATGCGGTATAGTCCTTCAGGGCCTCATTAATGGTCGTGATCAGAGGCCAGACACTCTCTTCCTCGTTATACAGGGGAACAACCACCGACAGGGGGCAAGCCTCCGCAACTGGCGCATTGACCACACCCTTTTCAGTCATTTCATTTGTCACAAGCATATCGTTCCACAGGTAAACCGGAGCGCCGCACATCGGCGCAATCCCGGCGACTATACCATCAAGGAAAGCCCGATCAATTCGTGATGTGACAATCAGTGCCGCGTAAGCCATATCTGCCTTGCGGCATCAGGCGACAACCCAAATGGTTGCGTCCGAAAACGGCGAGAACAGCGGGGGGACATTTGCTAGGCTTGCCGTATGAATCTTGATCACGATGCCTGCTACCGTGCAATTGTAACGCGAGATGCCCGTTTTGACGGCCGTTTGTATATCGGCGTTCGCACCACCGGGATTTACTGCCGGCCGATCTGTCCCGCGCGCACGCCCAAACGCGAAAACGTCTCGTTCTACCCGACGGCCGCCGCAGCTCAAGAGGCCGGATTTCGGCCCTGTCTGCGTTGCCGGCCGGAAAACTCACCGGATCTGGCGGCATGGAACGGGACTTCAAACACCGTCAAGCGCGCACTCGCACTGATTGGCGAAGGGGCGCTGGATGATGAAACCGTCGACCACCTCGCCGAACAGCTGGGTGTCGGTGAACGCCACCTCAGGCGACTCTTCCAGCAACATCTCGGCGCATCACCGATTGCGGTTGCCCAAACCCGCCGCATCCTTTTTGCCAAACAACTGATCATGGAAACGCGAATGCCGATGACTGAAATTGCCCATGCCGCCGGCTTTGGCAGCATTCGTCGCTTCAATGCAGTCTTTCAGACGTTGTACAAACGACCACCCGGAGCGCTGCGCCGCACACGTCCAAGCGCCCATAGTAGCGCGTCCACGGTTTCGGACATTACGCTGACGATGTCCTATGTCGCGCCTTACGACTGGTCCAGCCTGATTTCATTTCTGAAAACACGCGCCATTCCGGGAATCGAATGGGTCGACAAACAAGACCGGTACCATCGTTCGATTGCCCTGGATGGCTGCCAAGGCAGCGTCTGTGTTGCGTTTGATGAAAGTAAAAAATGTTTGCGTGCGACAATCCGTTTCCCGCGCGTATCAAGCCTCGCCGTCATCGTCAGCCGACTGCGCCGGATGTTTGACCTCACGGCCGACCCCATCGCCATCGACACCCACCTTGCCCATGACCCCCGGCTCGCACCACTGATCACAGCCCGGCCCGGCTTGCGTGTACCCGGCGCATGGAACGGGTTCGAGCTTGGCATCCGGGCGATTCTCGGCCAACAAATTAGCGTCAGTGCCGCCACAGCACTCGCCGGCAAACTGGTATCTCTGTACGGAGAACCACTTGAATCGTCGTTAACGTCAGAAGGACTGAGCCATATCTTTCCATCACCGAAGCGCCTTGCCGAGGCTGACTTACGTTCACTCGGCATGCCCGGCGCCCGCGCCCGGGCCTTATCGGCACTGAGCGAAGCAGTTCTGGAAACCCCGAATATGTTCAGCGCCAGCCAGATACCAGATGCCACACTCCAGCGTCTAAGGGCATTACCTGGTGTCGGCGACTGGACCGGCCAATACATTCTCATGCGAGCCCTTTGCGAACCGGATGCATTTCCAGCCGCTGACATCGGTTTGATGCGTGCAATGGCCAGCAAAGAGGGACAGCGTCCGACACCCGCAACGCTCCTCCAACATGCCGAAGCCTGGCGCCCCTGGCGAGCCTATGCTGCACTGCATCTTTGGACTTCTGAAGGCAATACGTCTGCTACGGATATCTGCACGACGAAAGAGAAAATCACCCATGCCGCAACACTCACCCCCTGAAACCCTGTTCCTTCATCAACGGGAAACACCCATCGGTAGCATGCTGGTCATCACCGATCAGCAGGAACGCCTGCGCGCCCTTGACTGGCGTGAATACGAAGACCGTATGCATCGG
>JAKIUN010000093.1 GCA_021647505.1 Gammaproteobacteria bacterium | reverse complement strand
ATCTCAATCGCCTCTCGGATCTGCTCTTCGTCCTGGCGCGCCATCTCAATCACTCGCAGCAAAGTGGCGACGTGCTCTGGCAGCCGGGACGCCCTCAAGCCTGAGACCGCATGGCCGACAAACACTGCGGATTACGGTGACAGTTTACTAAATACACTTAACTATCACCCGGATTACGGTGGAAGAATTTGCTTGCTTTCATGTTATTTCCACTAAATAGCCCGGTTGGACTGAGTCACGAAGTCCAACTTAAAAATCCATTAACACAAAGCCGGGCAATGCCGGGCTTATTACTTCACAGCCTCAATCAACTTAATATCCTGCCGGAGCATTTCATTGACGAGCTGGGCAACTTCCACGCCCTTTGATTTAGCCCGTGCCTGCAAATAACTTTGTACCTCATCATCAAGATAAACCGGCAGGTTTAGCTTGGCGTTCTTGCGGAAAAACTTCCCGCGCTCGCCTTTGGAAAAGTCATATTCCTGTTTCATACGCTTGCCTCATATTGCCGTTGCTCATGTTTGGTCGCAGGCCGGGCAGAGATGATCCGCACATTGGCCGTATTACTGCTGATCTCCTGATAAGTATGGATCACTATCAATAGTTTGCTGTTTTCCGCTTGCCCCATTGTTAACCAGCGTTCCTCCATCTCGCCGTGTTCTTCATCCGGGATTGACAACATCAGCGGATCACGGAACACCGTAGCGGCCAGATCAAAATTGATCCCATGCTTGCGCCGATTGCTGGCGGCCTTGGCGGCATCCCACTCAAAGTGATAATCAAAGACTACCGCCATTCCGCGCTATCCCGTCGCCGAGAAACGATTGGCGTCATGCTTGAGAATCAGGCTTTCCAGCACCGCTTTGGCTATCTTCTTCTCTTCTGGCGTGAATCGGGTAAGGGCTTCAAATTGAAGCCGTAAATCCTCATCCGGCCCGCGCTCATCCTTATCAAAAATCAGCTCATCAGTCGTCACGCCAAGCGCCAGCGCCAGGCGGCGAATGGCATCCAGCGTGGGCTGGGATGCACCGCTTTCGTAGCGCCGAATCTGTAAAACGCGAACCCCGACCCGTTCGGCGAGCTGCTGCTGAGTCCAGCTTTTTTGCTTGCGCAGCGTGACGACACGTTCCGAAAAACTCATATCCAGTATATCCATACTCAATGTCTTAAGTGTCATCAGTGTACCCCTGGGTTCCAATATGAAGGGCTGAAAAGACGCCACATGATACGTTAAAACTATCATTATTGACTGTTGATATCAATCTGAGAGGATACTTTTTATGGCTCGCAGCCATGTAGGGTGGGCACGTTTTTTGTGCCCACGCGGTTGGCGTATATTCCACGTGGGCATGAAACCTGCCCACCCTACCTGGTTTTTGTGGAGAGTCCCCAAAGATTGAAGTAACGGAGTTAGAAGTAGTGATTATGAAAGCTGGTTTCCGGAAGGTATTCGATTGTTTCGCCACGAGCCGCCCGTTAAATCAACAAGTTATCTATTATTGGGCGTTGTTCCTCTTCGAGCGGATCGTTATGCTGTTTCGGGAAACCCATCCATTAATGGAGTACTAGCGACCTGCTGCGCATAACTTGTGCCCTGCAGGCTCGGGCAGATGACGACGACAACGACAAAAACCTGCCGTCGTCCCCTCAATTACGCTATACCCGGCAAGCGCTTCTGTTTAGAATGGCCGACTTTTAACCAGCTCCGGTCACAGCATGTCCATGAATCCAATTCGTCGTTTCTTTCAGCAGGAAAGCGCTGGCGGCATCCTGCTCATCATCGCCGCCCTGATCGCCTTGGTGATGATCAACACCCAGGCCCTCAGCGGCATGTACAACGGCCTGCTGTAAACGCCCGTGGTGGTTCAGATCGGCGGTTTTATCATTGCCAAGCCCCTGCTGCTGTGGATCAACGACGGCCTGATGGCGGTATTTTTCTTCCTCGTCGGCCTGGTGATTCTGTTCATCATGAACCGGCGCAACGTCATGGATGTGCCCGCCTACCTGCTGGTAGGGATGATCATGTGGGCCTCGGTGCTGAAGTCCGGGGTACACGCCACCCTGGCTGGCGTTGCTCTGGCCTTCATGATCCCCATGCGTCACCCGACCAAACCCAAGCACTCGCCCCTGCGCACCCTGGAACACGACCTCCACCCTATCGTCGCCTTCATCATCCTGCCCGTGTTCGCCTTCGCCAGCGCCGGTGTGCCGCTGGAGAACATAAGTCTGGCCAGCCTGATGGAGCCGGTCACCCTGGGCATCATCCTCGGCCTGTTCGTCGGCAAGCAACTAGGCATATTTACGGTCTGCTGGCTGCTGGTCAAGATGAAGTGGGCGAAGCTCTGCCCGAAGGCGCGAACTGGATCCAACTCTATGGCATTATCCTGCTGTGCGGCATCGGCTTTACCGTGAGTCTGTTCATCGCCTCGCTGGCCTTTGAGCACGTTGGTCAGGAATACATCAAGCCGGTACGCCTGAGCATCCTCACCGCCTCCTTCCTGTCCGCCGTCACCGGCTTTCTGGTGCTGCGCTTTGCGAAGACGAGTACGCTGAGCAGCAGTAGCAACACCGCCAGCACCAGTCACAGATCCGACGCAAAGGCCCTGCAGGGATGAACAAGACACCGGCAAAACGCACCCGGCTGCAACAAATCGCGCTCCTGCTTGGGCCGGCGCTGGGGATACTTACGCCTCTGCTGCTGGAGATCCCCGAGCACCCGCGCGCGCCCTTCATGCTCGGCATCGTACTGTGGATGGCGATCTGGTGGCTCACAGAATGCGTGCCACTGGCGGTCACCGCCCTGATCCCGCTAATCGCCTTCCCCCTCACTGGTATCGCCACCGCCCGAGAAACGGCGCCGCGCTACATGAACAGCATCATGTTCCTGTTCGTGGGCGGTTTCCTCATCGCCCAGGCTATGGAACGCACCGGCCTGCACCGGCGTATAGCTCTGGCCATCCTCTCCCGACTGCATCGAAGCCCTAGCCAGATCCTCGCCGGCTTCGCCCTCACCACCGCCTTTCTCTCCATGTGGGTCTCCAACACCGCCACCACCATGCTGATGGTGACCATCGGCATAGCCGTCCTCACCCGCCTGGACAAGGCCCTGGAGCCGCAACAACTCGCCGTTCTGGCACCGATCCTGCTGCTAGTCATCGCCTACGCCGCCAACATCGGCGGCATGGGCACGCCGGTGGGCACGGTGCCGAATTTCGTCTTTCTGGAGAACATGCGCATCCATGCGCCGGAAGACGTGCCGAGCTTCCTGCAATGGATGTTCGTCGGCGTGCCCATGGTGCTGGTGGGCATCACGCTGTTACTGCTGTTGTTTATGTACCAATTGCGCAAGCTGTCCTGGGCCAAAGACGCCGTGCTGGGTCTGGCCCAGGAACAACAGGAACTCGGCCCCATGCGCCGTGACGAATCCTTCGTCGCCTGGGTACTGGGCCTCACCGCCCTGGCCTGGATGACCCGGCAAGGCATCCAGGGCGAGGATTTTCACCTGCCGGGCTGGTCTTCCTTGCTACCCTTTCCCGGCGTGGACGACGGCACCGTAGCTATGACCGCCGCCCTGCTGCTGTTCCTGGTGCCGGTACGCGACGGCCGCCCCATCCTGGGTCATCAGGCCATCGGCCGCCTGCCCTGGGAGATCATCATCCTGCTCGGCGGCGGCTTCGCCCTCGCCATGGGCATGCAGGGCTCCGGGCTTTCTCAGTGGATCGGCACCCAGGCGCATTTTCTCGCCGGCATCCCCCTGCCGCTGGTGCTGCTCGGCATCGCCCTGGCTATTGTCTTTCTCACCGAAATTACCAGTAATACCGCCACCACCCAGGTCATGCTGCCCATCCTCGCCGCCGTCGCCCTGTCCAGCGACTACGACCTGACCATGGTGCTGCTGAGCGCCACCCTGGCGGCTTCCTGCGCCTTCATGTTGCCGGTGGCCACGCCGCCCAATGCCATCGTCTTCGCCACCGGCCGCATCGGCATGAACGCCATGGCCCGAGCCGGTTTCCGTCTCAACCTGATATTACCCTTCGTGATTCTTGCCGTGGTCTGGTGGGTCAGGCCGCTGTTGCCCGGCTGAGCACCCGGAAGCATATCCAACCCTGAGACACGAAACACACTCGCCTGAATGAACCGATCAAAGACAAACGCAGTATCACTGACGAACACGGCCTTAGATCTCGCCCAAGCGCTCAACACCACGCCAAAACTGTGGATGAACCCATTTTACCCAACCCGGCAATCATTCTCAAAACGCCCTTTCATCACGCGCCCTTCCAGCAAGCCGACAGAAATCCGGTCAACACTCATCGCCGACACTTTGACGCTTCAGTCCTCGGCAACTGCTCCTGAGTCGCCTAAAGCGCCTGCTGTTGGTGCCCTAGGCGGTTCAGTGGACACCCAGTTAGGAGGTTATTACGTGCACACTCCTGAAGGAGCACTGAAACCCTTGTCGTTCGGCCACACCTTGACAAAAGACCAAAATAAAGTCCATATTTAGGTCTACCCAATCAAGATAATGGGATATTGCCATGAAACTATCCAGCCAGATCAAACCGATTAGCTATCTCAAAGCCCACGCTTCTGAGCTTATTCGCAAGCTAGGTGAACAACAAGCACCATTGATTATTACTCAGAATGGTGAAGCAAAAGTTGTCATACAGGATATAAAAAGCTATGAACAGCAACAGGAGACCATGGCCTTATTGAAAATTCTGGCCCTTGGTAATCGTCAGATTGAAGAAGGGAAAGTGCTCAGCGTTTCCACTGCCATTCAGACTGTCCGTGAATGCCGGAAACATCGCCAATGAATTTTACGATCCTGCTCACAAAGGACGCCGTACAGGATCTTGAAGATATTGACGAACATATATCGGAGCACGATTCACCACAAAGCGCCGATTACGTACTGAGTAAGATTGAGGAAGTCATGCTCAATCTTGCTGACCTGCCGGATCGCGGCGCCTACCCCAAAGAGCTGTCCGCGTTAGGCATAAGAGAATATCGCGAAGTTTTCTTTAATCCATACCGCATTATCTACCGCGTGCTCGGTGACAATGTCTACGTCTATGTTATCGCCGACGGTAGACGGGACATGTATACCTTGCTTACCAGACGATTGTTGGGCACATAGCGAGAGACCACAATGGGTAGCCAAGTAGGGTGGGCTCGTTTTATGTGCCCACGCGGAATGCTTCGTCAGATTTCTTTGCGCCAATCAGCGGTATCAGCACCAGCGCCAGATAGACGGAGTTGAATATTACGTTTGAGCCGACACCCGATGCTAGTGAACCAACACCATCAATAACATACCAAACAACCATTGCTACGATGGTCGTGCGAATAATTGGCCGGTTTCCTTCCCTTATTGCCGGCACGACAATCCCACCGAGAAAAATTGCGATGGCAGCCAGCAACCCGGATCCAATGGCTGACAGTAGTTGTGTCTCCTTGTCGAGGGGAGAAAACAAATTATCGACTGGCCAATCCGCACTATCCAGAATGAGACGGGCCGGGAAATTGATGGCATCAAAGGGGGCCGTTGCCCATAACAGTGAATAAATCCCAAATACAATCGATACCACCATCATGAATTTTGCGCGCAACTGTAATGACATGTGAAACTCCTTCCAAGGGAAGTTGAAGTTTGTGATGCGATGCAATGCGTTACAATTACCTTAGAGGTAATGAATCTTCAAGAAGACAGCGGAGTGATTGGCAAGTGACTGAATTTGCGGGAGATATTCTGAAGTCATGGCGAAGACAGCGTAGATATAGCCAGCTGAAATTAGCACTGGATCTGGACATTTCCAGCAAGCACGTCAGCTTTATAGAGACGGGGAAATCCATTCCCAGCAAGGAAATGATCCTGAAGATCGGGGAATTTCTGTTTATACCTAAACGTGAAATCAATCGGGCATTACTTTCTGCCGACCATGCACCGGTTTATAGCGAATTGCCCATGAACGATGCCGCCTTGGAACCCGTGACCAGCGCAATTGATCAAATGATCGAGAACCACATGCCTTATCCTGCCATTGTGCTGAATCAGGCCTGGGACATTGTAAAGGTAAATGATTCGGCAAACAGGCTGCTGTCTGAACTTGGCTTATCCGGGCACAAAAACTTGTTAGAGGCGATTATCCAAGAGGATCCGGAAAGCTCAAAAATCCTTAATTTTTATCAGACCGCCGCGGTGATTTTGCTGCGTTTAAGGCAGGAAATTTCAATGCTGGGCGGCCCCGCTTACCTGAAAGCCTTTGAGCGCAGGCTAAAAGAGCGCCTATTTAAAGATAAAGAGGCGGTTGACTTCCCAGAGCCAGAAGATGGGATTGTGTTGTCAACCCAATTTCAGCTTTCGAATCATAGCCTCTCTTTCTTTTCAATTATTGCCCAGCTGGGCACCGTGCAAGATGTTGTCATGAGTGAGTTCAAAGTAGAGCTGATGTTTCCTGCTGATGAGAAAACAAAAGAATTTTACTCGGGGGCATATAAAAAATCTGTGTGACTGGTTATCTACTGCGACAACACGGAAGAGCCAAAGATACCCAGAATCAAAACGTTTGAAAGCGCTTTTTGATCAATCGCGTGGGCACATAAAACGTGCCCACCCTACTTGATTGATCCATAACAGCGTCGTCGCAACCCCTTTGAATAGGATGACTATCCCAAGGCGTTACGCCATACCCTGTGTTACCAAAAACGCACACTTCAGGCATAATTTAGTTATCAATAACCGTCGTGTGTTGCAGGTTAATGGTGTCTTCCATGTCTGTAGCTGTCACACGAATAGGTGTCACTATCAACGTTCCATCAACCAAACTCGCAGCGACTGTTGCATTGATCGTAATGATCTGGCTTGCACCGGCGGCCATAGTCCCAAGATTCCAGGCTGACTCGGTTGTCGCGCCACAAATAACAGCAGTGCAGCTCGCATTGGGTTCAGCATCCAGACCCCTGTTAAAGGAGAGTTCTGCTGGCACCCGGAATTGCACGCTGACACCATCAAGTGGAAGGCCATAACCATTGGTCACCGTAATGGTATAAGCCAGGATGCCACCTGATGCTACAGGCTGTGGCGTTGCAGCAATATCTACGGACAGTAACGAAGCAATCCCTGCGGTTTCTGCAACAGAAACTGCAAACTCACTGCGATTATCGATCTCAAGCCCGCCGTCGTGGGTCAGTTCAGCAGAGAGTTTAAGAATATCGCCCGCCGCAGCACCATCGGCTATCACGGTAATCTCGCGATACACGGAAGTCCCTGCACTCAGTGAAGCCTCATTCCAAACCACCACGCCGGTACTTGCTTCGGCACCCCCATCACTGATGGAATTGACCGTCACGCCCGCCGGTAAAAAGGCGCGCAGCTCGACCGTGGTCAAGTCCCCCCCACTGGTATTGCCAAAATCCAACTGGTAGGTAAAGGTCTCGTTCGCCACCACAGGGTCTGTTGAGGCGCTCAGCGCCAGCTCGGCCGAGGGCGAATTGAAGACTGCCACCGTGTGCAACAGGTTGATCGTATCCTCTAAACCGGTCGCCGTGACTCGCACCGGGGTGGTGATCAGGCTGCCACTCAACACACTGGCGACCAACGCATTGATCGTAATGGTACGACTCTCACCAGCGGCCAAAGTCTCTAGGTTCCAGGCTGACTCGGTTGTCGCGCCACAAGTAACAGCAGTGCAACTCGCATTGGGTTCAGCATCCACACCCCTGTTAAAGGAGAGTTCTGCCGGCACCCGAAGTTGCACCACCACACCACCGACTGGCTGCAGTGATGAGTTACTGATCGTCAGTGTATAGAGCACGCGCTCACCCGCGACCACCGGATTGGCTGAGGTGCTGATATCCACCTCCAGTGGCAGTGCAGTGGCGACAACGGTTAGCGCATGTTCCGCGGTATTGTCAACGGCCTGACCACCATCATGGGTGAGCTGCGCAGTGGCTTTCAGGATTTGTCCGGCGGCAAGACCAGCGGTGGTGACTGTTACTTCACGGTGCAGTGATGCGCCCACACCAAGGCTGCCCTCATTCCACACTACCTCACCAGTATTAACCTCGGCACCCCCATCACTGATGGAATTGACCGTCACGCCCGCCGGTAAAAAGGCGCGCAGCTCGACCGTGGTCAAGTCCCCCCCACTGGTATTGCCAAAATCCAACTGGTAGGTAAAGGTCTCGTTCG
>JAKIUN010000022.1 GCA_021647505.1 Gammaproteobacteria bacterium | reverse complement strand
GCAACCTTTTTGAAATGAATGTCGTACGGCAGGGTTGGTGCTGGCCGGGATTTCGTAAAATCTGCACAATGTTGTCAGGTGGTGGAGAAATCATCCACAAACACGCAACAATATCCATGTTATTTATACGTGAATTAGCCCTGCCCGAAACCGTGGCTTATTTCATGGGTTTTCGGGCTGGCACTATATAAATCAACAGCCGGGCAGTCTCATCTGGCCCCATGGAGCGCAGCAGCGGAATCCCCAGATACAGAGTCAGAGTAATCAACGCACCCTGAATCGCCTCGCGGCGCATGCCACTGCCAGTAAGATCACTCACCGTACCTTCCAACACGATAACGCACCAGGGCTCAGCTTCCACCAATCGCAATGCCTGGCGAAATAGACGTCCATCTTTGATGGAGGCAACCAGATCCGGGAGAGTTTTACGCTCAACCAATACCCGTTCATCTATCAGATAATCACCAACGGGCATACGATGAATTTTTAGGTCGCAACACCCGTCGCTTCGCAAGGCAGACAGCACTCCGCTATTGCGTTCGCGGTCATCAGCAATAATCTTGATTTTATGCTCATCCATGAAAACCTGCCTGTATGTATTCCAATAACCCTAATCCAGATAAACCGGATAAATATCTTCACGAAATAATTTCCTACAAAATACGCAGATCGATCCATATCGTTTTTTTACAACATATGCACCTGCACATGGGCCGATCCTTGCAATTTTTTCACTTGATCAACAACCTGTGAATGATGAGTAAATAAAATAACCTGTGTTTTTTCAGCTAATATTGCAAGCGCATTCAAAGCCGCTTCTGAACGTTCATCATCGAAATCCACAAGCACATCATCGACGATGAAAGGCATGGGTTCTGCACTTTCCATATACTTCTCAAGAGAGGCCAAACGTAACGCTAGATAGAGCTGATCTCGACTCCCTGTGCTCATGCCTTCTACTGTCACTCGCTCACCGTCTGAACGGATGCCTGCGAGGATGGGTTCATCCTTGTCATTAAAGTCTGTCATAAGCCCTTCAAACGAACCGAGCGTCAGTGCGGAAAAGTGTTCGCTGGCACGCTTGACTAACGGCCCCTGGTTCTCTTTTCGGTAACATTCGATCTCGTCTTTTAATATCCGGCCTGCGAGTTTGACGCGGACGTAATGTTCCGCATCTGAACGAATACGGGCAAGTATGGCTTGTGCCTGCTCAGCCAAGGCAGCGGCATGGTCACTACCATTCATAAGTTCCAGCTCTTTTTCTTCACGACCCTTGGTCTCTGCAAGTTCAGTACGTTTAGGTTCAAGCTCATCATCAATTTTATTTCTCAACTCCTCGATTTGTACTGGAAGTACGTCCGAATGCGTATCTGCTGCTTCCGCTTCCAGTTCTGCGATAGTTGCTCCCTCCCCGTCATCCAGAATATCCTTCTTGAGCAAATCGAGAGCAGCCTTGACGCCAAGATGCTGGGCCGATTTTCGGTCGGCTTCTTCCAGCTCAGAATGAATTTTGCACTTGGCTTCCACACAAAGTGAATCCAGTCGCCCGGTCATAGTCTGTATAGTAACCCCAGAATCCTGTATTTCCTGCTGAACCTGTTGAATTTGTTCTTCTATCTGCTGACGTTGCGTCAGCCTTGAGCGGTTATCCGATAATAGTGAATTCAGACGTACTACGGCATCATCAGCAGGTTGATCTTCAAGTTCTGGGGCTACGTTTGAGATCATATCCGCCACTTGACTGCGAAACGCCTCTGCATCATCGTCAATGGATTTAATCCGTACCCGTAGTTTTTCCGCCTCACTCTGTTTGACAAATAGCTCCCTGACTTTTTCAATGAAATTCACCACTTCAGTTGCTGATGCATCACCCTGTAAGCCAACGTTCTCTATTAATTTTTGCCACTGAATCTTCCATGTATCGAGATCCTCCATAGCCAGTCGATGGTCATTGGTCAAAGACACTAAACCAGCTTCGAGATCCTTGATCTCCTTATCCACAGACTTGTACTTTTGCCTGATGTCATCAAGCTGTTGCGCGGCTGCTTCACATTCCGGAAGCATGGCCTCAAGTGACTCCGATTTTGAGACCTTCTTTCCAAGCGCGTCCAGTTGCTGATTGAGTCGCTGAATATGGGTGTTACGTATCTGCGTCAGCTCATCGGACTTTTGCCGCTGAGAATGCAACTGCCCCACCTTGTCGCGGAGCCTATCCAAGTCATCCAACCAGGCCCGCATTTCACGTGGAGTACGTGGTATAACCTGACAGGTGGACCACAATGTCTGCCACTCGGTATCAATCTGGCTCTTCTCAGTAGCACATGCTTCGAGCTTCTGCTCTAAATTCTCTAATTTCTGTTGTGCGGTTTCCTGTCTGGCAAGCAAGTTTGCTGTCTCATGTACACGATCCGATTCACGCCGCAGGCGGTCTGACAGCTCATCTGAACTGGCGACTCGCTCTTCGAACACATCCGCTAGCGTTCCTTCGACATCTAAATGACTTGCCTCTTCTGATACATCCTCGCCATCTATCCACTGGCGGCGCAGCAATTTCCAGACCCGGTCACGATTGGATCTCGCATCGACAAGGTCTGTCTCTGTCGGCACGGTTCCCATACGCTGAATCTTGTCAAGGCGTAGTGAAGTGTCCTGCAACGCAGCAACGGATTCCGCCTGCTTGTCCTGGTGGTGTTGGAGACGCTTCTCAAGTTCGTCATAGGTTTTTTCGAAACGACTGACACTTTCACGGTTGGGCACACCCAAGCCCGGCAGGTCTTCCAACACACCATCCCATAGCGTGAGTCGTGAGTGATCGGCGTCACATTGTGCCTGTAATGCAACAAGGTCACTGTGAGTGGATTGAATCGCGGCATCAATATCTCCGAGCTTCCTTGCAGCTGCGATGGTTCTTTTTAATGCGTCAGAAGAATCTGATTTTGGGAGGCCATCGCGCTCCTTTCGGGAGCCTTCCAGCCGAGCCTCTACTTCCTGTCGGCTCGATTCTGTTTGCTCTACCCGTGCGACAAGTACAGCATTTTTAGTCCCCAGTTCGCTAATACCTTGCCGTCTTGATAGTACCGGACGCAATTTCTCGACATCGGTCAATTCGAATTCAGGCTTCACTTCTTTAAGCAAAAATTCCGTATCTGTCAGGAGTTGTTGCCGTTCCACTTCAATATGAGGGTGATCTTGCAGCGCTTTACGGTGGCCACCCAATCGCGCGTGGAGGTCTTCTATATTTTCACCTTGATCCAATAAGTCCTGGTTTACAGACAAGTCCTCAAGCTTAGTCTGAAAACCCTTCAGGCGCGGGGACGCTTTCGCCAAAATCACCTGCGCAGTCTCCAACTCCCGGGATGCTTGTTGATGGCGCTTTCCAAAATCATCAGGAAGAATCACAATATCATGCAAGAATTCAAGTTCCTGCAACAATTTTCGTTGCCGAGCAAACCTCGGCAAGAGGCGCTGAATGCGTCTTAAACGGTTGATCTCAGCTCTGTTGCCAGCAAGTTCTGATTGAATTTTCGCTAACTCTTTAGTTGTTTGTCCCAGAGCACGGCGATGCTCATCCCACACCTTGGAGGAAAGAGACTTTTCCTTAATCTTCTTTTTCAGTTCAGCATATTCTTTCAAGGAGGCGTTCACTGACTGCGTTGAGCCTCGCGGCCGAAAAAGGCTATCTGCCTCTTCGTCAAGCTGCGCGAGCACTTCATGCAGTGCGGGACTACCGAGTGCGGCCGAAAAGAGCGCTTGTCCTACTTCACCTTTCTGCTCAAGAATCTCCCGCCCACCCTGTACCAGAGCCTGGTGATCAATGCCGAAAAGCGTCCTGAACAGCTCAGGTGACACGCCCTGAAGAAAGGGTGTCAGTGCTTGTTCGTCAAGCACTTCACCGTCAGGGGATAATAATGTATTTTTCCGCCCCTTCCTGCGAAAAAACTTTATTTCGCGCCCGTCTGCTGCTTTCAGGCAGCCGCTGACCCGAAGCTTGTCATTGGCGTGAACAAAATTATCAAGTGTGCGCTCTCCAATGCCATAGAGTAGCGCTTTAAATCCTCGTAATGCAGAGCTTTTTCCTGCTTCATTCGGGCCGTAAATAATGTGGAGACCACCGGCATCCTGACCAAAATCCAGTATCTTGTCCGTAAACGGTCCAAACGCAACCAGATGCAGCTCCTGAACCTTCACGTGGCCTGCTCCGTAGACAGCAGACGATTGACCAGTAGTTCTTTGATATCCTCAAGGGTATCTTTAAGCAGTTCCAAATTTGCCGGATCATAAGGATCTTCGCCATTTAAAATCTCCACAGGAAGTTTCTGTCGAAGTGCAGATACCTCGTTGGAAAGGTTCTCCAACGCGTCCGCATCCAACTCCATATCCCGGATGGCGCGCAGAAGACCACCCAGTGCGTCGTCACGCGCGAGAACTTCATCGGCAGAGACAGATGGATTTGTCTTGATGGAAACCTTTTCCAACCAGATTCCCGCCCCACCGAGACTATTTGCAAGTGCACGGTACTCCTGGATCCAATGTTCCTGGTCTGCATGTAGCATTCTGTGAGCCGAACACGAACCTTGCAGGAGAAGACGTACTGCGACCGGACGCCCATCGCCGCCATCGAGTGCTACTTGTAGCTCCTCACGCACCAGCGAATAGATATTGTCGACGGTTTCAGCACCTGTAACGTCAAGCTCACAAAGCGCCCAGCGCATCACATCGAGAGCGCGATGCTCTACCTCTACAATATCTCCATTATCGACCGTCACCAAGGTGCAGCCCTTAGGGCCCGTCTCGCGGATATGCCTCCCCTGGATATTCCCTGGGAATATGATCCACGGATCCTGACTTACTTCTTCGCGTTTATGAACATGGCCCAGCGCCCAGTACTGATAACCTTTTGACCGCAGGCCATCAATTGAACACGGCGCATAGGGTTCATGACCCGGTTTTCCATCCAGACAAGTGTGGAGCAGGCCTATCGTGAATAGCTGAGGGTCGCCTTGCGGGTAGGACTGCGAAAGATCATCTGTTACCGCCCGTGTCGCGAAGCCCTGCCCAACGATTGCCACGTTCAGGTCAGCGAGAACAACTCTCTCTGGGATTCGAGTAGAAAACATCGTGACATTATCGGCTAGCCGTAGATGCTTGGTAATCTGACTAGCCGCGTCATGGTTTCCCGCCACCATGAAGACCCGGATACTGGCCTCTTGAAGACGATCCATACACCCCATGAAATAGAGGCCTGTGTTGTAGTCCTTCCAGTCGCCATCATAAAGGTCACCGGCGAGCAGAACAAAGTCCACCTTTTCATCAATTGCAAGATCAATCAGCTTATCGAAGGCACGGCGTGTGGCGTTGCGAATTTCCTCGACAGGCGCGCCTTCATAGCGCTCCAGGCCGTGCAGGGAGCTGTCGAGATGGATGTCTGCTGCGTGAATATATCTGAACATCGTATATGCTATTTTTTGTAATTAATGTGTTGCAGCAAAGCCAACAAGACTGCTTCAAAGATTTTCAAGTGTCTCCGTACAACACTTCCAAAGTCGCCGTTATTTGTAATGGGTGCTTCCGCTTAGGAACGTGCACGTTCCTAAGATTTCTAAGAATTTTTCTCGGTCGTCATCATTTTCATAGATATCCCCTCGACGATCTCCACTCGACACCACATGATAAAGGGCATTCGGAAATTCGAGTCGCAGCAGCCCCATCATGTTTTCGAAGCATACGCCATTTGTTTGCAATTCGCGACCTGCGCAAGCTAATGAATGCCGCCAACGAACGTTATCTTGCCTACATGTATGGAATATCCGAGCTATACTTGAGTCCCCACCGGCAAAGGAAAGCCAGATGGCTAATGCAACCCGTTACCAGCTTTTAACCCTATTATTTGCCGTAGCCTGCGCTGCAATCGGTTCAGCCCCTGCAGTCCGGGCGGCGGATTCATCGGCATCGGAACTGCGTCTCGGCATCCTGTCCATCGCCCCACCATCGCGCATCTACAAAAGCTGGCAACCCTTCGCCGAATACCTCGCCGTGCAGATGGCCCAGCCCGTCTCCCTCGTGGTACCGCGGGGTTTCAAAACAATGAAAGACGCCGCGGAAAAGGGCGAAGTGGATTTTTTCTACATCAATTCCTATGTCTTCTATCGTCTCAAACAGGAAGGAAAGGCCATCGGTATCCTGCAAATGAAAAATGTCCGCGATGAGGTTACCAGCCGCAGCGAAATCTTCGTGCGCCAGGACAGCGGCATCGTAACTATCGATCAACTCAAGGGACAGGGCATTGCCTACGTTAGCCCCATGGGCGCCGGCGGTTATCTGGCGCCACGAGCCTACCTGATGTCCCAAGGCATCGACTCCGGTGTCGAATTAAAGGAACACTTCACCAAAAATCTGTCCAGTTCCATCCACGCCGTGCTGTTGAATGACTCCAGCGCCGGCACCATGTGCGGCATCAACTTCGACCTGATGAACAAAAAGATGGACATGGGCGAACTGAAAATTCTCGCCGTCAGCGCCCCCTACCCTGAAAATATAATTGCTGCGCGCCCCTCCCTGGATACAAAGACCATCGAAAAATTCACACAGGCGGTCATTCATATGAAAAACCACCCTGCTGGACAACAGGTGCTGAAAGACATGCAAACCATGAGAATCCGGGAATTCATACCCTACGATCCCGCCATCGAACAACTGACAGAGAATCTCCTGCGGCAGGCAAAACTGACACACTGACATGCGATCCAGGCTCTTCACCCGACTCGCGCTGAGCATCACCCTGCTGTTGACCTTTTCCCTGCTGACCCTCGGCTATCTACTGCTCGAAGACGCCCAGAAAAAATTCCTCCATGAGCGCCAGCAACAGGTCAAAGGACAGGTGGTCACCCTCGCCAACGGTAGCCTTGATGGCCTGATCGCCCGCGATTATGAATTACTGGAAAACTGGCTAAAATCGGTAATGCCGGCGGATTTCTACGCCTACGCCTTTCTTTCGTCACCAACGGGAAAGATCATCAGCCACACCGATCTTTCGCAGATCGGCCACGATATTGCCTTCATGGAACTAGACGCCGCTCTGATCCGGCAAAAAACCTACCATAACCGCCTGGTTGAGGAAGTTATTCACCCGGTCAAGATCGGCAACAAACATCTGGCCAATGCCCATCTAGCCTACTATCTGGATGACACCTCTTTCTACAGCGATGCCGCAGCTTTCGACATCATTCTCGTACTAACACTGTTTCTGCTGATATTGCTGACCGCCGTATTGCTGATCGTCAAACATTTCCTCAAACCCATCACTGATCTGACTCATATCATCACGGCCACCTCGTTGGGTGCCGCACGCGACAACCCACTGGATCCCTGGCTGCTGAAACGCGATGATGAAATCGGCACCCTGGCGCGCGAATTCCAGAACATGATCGTTCGCCTGCGCGACTCCTACACCGCCTTGCAGAACGAAGAGACGCGTTTGCGCAAAATGGTCGAAAAGAAAACCTTCGACCTGCAACAGGCCAACAAGGAACTGGAAGCCTTCTCCCATTCCATATCCCACGACCTGCGCGCACCCCTGCGAGCCATCAACGGATTCAGCCAGGCACTGAGTGAGGATTACGGCCAGACCCTGGACGAAACCGCTCAAGGCTATATTGAGCGCATCAACAAGGGTGCGCTGCGTATGGAACAACTCATCGCGGCATTACTGAAGCTGTCACGGATACAGCGCAGCGAACTGAACAAACGCCGCGTCAACCTGGGTGACCTGGCCCGCACGACCATCCAACGCCTGCGGGAGCAGTACCCGACGCACAACGTCGAAATACACATCGGCGAAGGCCTGGTGGTCAATGGTGATAAGCATCTGCTCTCCGTGATGCTGGAAAACCTGATCGGTAATGCCTGGAAATATTCAGCCAAGAAGGCGCAGCCGAGGATCGAGTTTTTCGCCCAGGAAGAAAACGGTGAAACCCTGTATTGCGTCAGAGACAACGGCGCAGGTTTTGATATGCGCTTAGCCAAAGACAAACTGTTCGGTACCTTTCAGCGATTGCACAGCAGCAGAGAATTCGAAGGCTCGGGCATCGGCCTGGCCACGGTACAGCGCATCATCACCCTGCACGAGGGCCATATTTGGGCTGAATCGGAAGTTAGCAAGGGCGCCTGCTTTTATTTCGCTCTGCCGGTATGAACAAAAGCCGCACACCCACACACGGCGGCAAGACTACAAACATCCACAGATAAAAATATTGGGAAATGGTGCCCGGGGCCGGAATCGAACCGGCACGGCCGTGAAGCCGAGGGATTTTAAGTCCCTTGTGTCTACCAGTTTCACCACCCGGGCGGCGAGCGGTTTCAACAGCGGTAACTATTGCAGAAAATCAGCGGCGCGGGAAGCGCGTCAGAATCATTACCGTGCTGGGAAAAATATCGAAGAGACTGACCAGGAATGGTGGTCGATAAGTGGAGGCTGAGCCCGGAGTCGAACCGAGGTACACGGATTTGCAGTCCGCTGCATAGCCACTCTGCCACTCAGCCAGTCATCGATCATAAAAAGGGTTTAAAAGACCCCCTATTTAAAAGGCCCTCTAACTGAAAAAACCCCGACCCTTCGACCGAGGCATTTTTATACATCAAAGGATAAGCCTGAGGCATAAACCCAAAGGTTCAAACAAACGATTTGGAGCGGGAAACGAGATTCGAACTCGCGACCCCAACCTTGGCAAGGTTGTGCTCTACCAGCTGAGCTATTCCCGCGTCACGTCTTCAAGAGCGCTGTATTTTACAGCCCGAGGGAGGGCTGTCAAGCCCTTCACCCCACTAAAGAAGCTGGGCGCTTTCAATGAGCACCCGTCACTTCGTAGCGGCGTCGGAGAGGCTGGGCCAGGCCGCGCGCAGGTAAATGAACATGGACCACAGGGTCAGTCCGGCGGCTACGTACAACAGCACGAAACCGATTTCAGCGGTGGGAAAATGGCCGACCGGTTCACGGTAAAGCAATAGCAACAAGGCCACCATCTGCGCACTGGTTTTTATTTTTCCAATCGTGGACACCGCCACCGAGGTGCGGTCACCAACCTCGGCCATCCACTCACGCAGGGCGGAGATCACGATCTCGCGGCCGATAATGACCACCGCCGGCAAGGCCAGCAGCAGATCCGCGAAGGGCGTGGGATTGACGTCCACCAGCATCACCAGCGCCGCCGCCACCATCAGCTTGTCGGCCACCGGATCGAGGAAGGCGCCAAAGGCCGAGGTCTGCTGCCAGCGCCGCGCCAGATAGCCATCCAGCCAATCGGTGATGGCGGCGATGGCAAACACCACCGTCACCGCCACATGGGCCCAGGGCACCGGCAGATAGAACAGTACAGCGAACACCGGGATCAGGGCAATGCGCAGCAGGGTAAGGGTGTTGGGCAGGTTGTAGATCATGAGAATCGTGTGCCAAGGCGTTAATTCATTCGTCCGAATGGAACACATCATATACTTTTTGCGCCAGACTTTTACTGATTCCGGGCACACTGGCCAAATCCTTTACCCCGGCACGGGCTACTTCCTGTAAACCACCAAACTGTTTCAACAGCTGCTGGCGCCGTTTCGGCCCCAGCCCACCGATACCCTCCAGCACCGAAGTGTTACGTGTTTTGGCACGGCGCTGACGATGACCGGTAATGGCAAAGCGGTGTGCCTCATCGCGTATCTGCTGAATCACGTGCAGGGCCGGCGAATCCGCCGGCAGGGTCATCTCCCGACCGGTGAATACCAGCACCTCCTGCCCCGGCTTGCGCGATGGCCCCTTGGCCACGCCGAGCAGACTGACACCGCTGATCTGTAATTCCTCCAACACCGCTGCGGCCTGCGCCACCTGCCCCTTACCACCGTCGACAATCAGGATATCCGGCAGCTTGCCCTCGCCCTTTTTCAGCCGCGTGTAGCGCCGCATCAGCGCCTGATGCATGGCGGCGTAGTCGTCACCGGGGGTGATGCCCTCGATGTTGAAGCGACGATAGTCGGCCTTCAGCGGGCCGTTGCCGTCCAGCACCACGCAGGAGGCCACGGTGGCCTCGCCCATGGTGTGGCTGATATCGAAGCACTCCAGCCGCTGCGGCAGGCTGTCCAGCCCCAGCGCATCCTGCAGGGCCTCCAGCCGTTTCAGCACGCCGGCTTTGCCGGCCAGACGGCTGCACAGCGCGGTGCGGGCATTGACCTCCGCCATCTGCTGCCAGCGCGCACGCTCGCCACGCAGACGCCAGCTCAGCTGTACCTTGTGGCCGCTCTGCTCCGAGAGCACGGACTGCAACACCCCGGCACCCTCCGGTTCAGTATTGAGCAGGATCTCCGACGGAATCTCACGGCCACCCGCCCTTTCGCCGTTCAAATAGAACTGCGCCACGAAGGCCGCCAGAATATCCGCTGCTTCAGCGCCCTCGGTCTGGCGCGGAAAATAGGATTTGTTGCCCAGATTGCGCCCACCGCGAATGAAGAACACCTGCACGCAGGCCGTGCCGCCCTCGCTGACCACGGCGATCACGTCGCGGTCACCACCCTCGCCGTTCACCGATTGGGTCTCCTGCATGCGCCGCAGGCTGGCGATCTGGTCGCGAAAGCGCGCCGCCTGCTCGAATTGCAGCGCCTTGGCGGCCACCTCCATGCGGATCACCAGTTCGTCGATGAGGCGGGAATTGCGACCTTCGAGGAACATCACCGCATGACGTACGTCCTCGGCATAGTCTTCGGGAGAGATTAGCCCCACGCAGGGTGCGGTGCAGCGCTCGATCTGGTATTGCAGACAGGGCCGTGAGCGATTGCCGTAGAAACTGTCCTCGCACTGGCGCACGCGAAACACCTTTTGCAAGATATGCAGACTTTCACGCACCGAACCCGCCGAGGGGTAAGGGCCGAAATAGCGCCCCTTGAGGCGCTTGGCGCCACGGTGGTAGCCGAGGCGTGGGTAATCATGATGACCGGAGAGAAACAGGAACGGGTAGCTCTTGTCGTCGCGCATGAGAATGTTGTAGCGCGGCTTGAGCTGCTTGATGAGGTTATTCTCCAGCAGCAGGGCCTCATTCTCGGTATGGGTAACCGTCACCTCCACGCCGCGAATCTGCGCCACCAGGGCGCGGGTCTTGGGGCTCTGCACGGTGCGCTGGAAATAGCTCGACACGCGCTTTTTCAGATTGCGTGCCTTGCCCACGTACAGCACTCTGCCCTCGGCATCGAGCATGCGGTAGACGCCGGGCTTGCCGGTCAGGGTATTGAGGAAGGCCTTGGCGTCGAAGGCCGGGGTGTTGTTCTGATCAGGCATATGACTCAATCATTTTGCACAGGCAATGATTGTGAGAGCGGCTTCAGCCGCGAAGACTTTTTGCACGCCATTCGCGGCTGAAGCCGCTCCCACAAATTTGGCGGCAAATCGAGCGAAGGCAAGGAACAGGCCATGCCCGCGATGCCTGTAAAAAAAGACCCTTTCACCACAGAGGCATGGAGTACACAGAGACCGTAGGCATTGAGTTTTTCTCCGTGTTCTCCGTGCCTCTGTGGCGAATATTTGTTTTTATCGCGGGCATGGCCCGTTCCTGCAATCCGGTGCTGGATGTACAGACTCATCGCGCGTCAATCAAATCCCGGGCCTGCTGGAACACGGCGCGGAACATGGGTTCCGTCAGCCGCCGCGTCTGCGTGTTGTAGCGGCTACAGTGGTAGGAATCCAGCAGCCGGCGCCCGCCCGGCAAGTCGTGCAGCACATTGTGGGCGAAGCGGAAGTCCTTTTGCCGCAGACCGAAGGCGCGCACCACCGACTGATGGGCAATGCTGCCCAGGGCCAGCACCACCGCGCCCTTTTTCAGTCCTTCCAGCTCCGCACGCAGGAAATCGTTGCAGGTCTTGATCTCCGCGCCCACCGGCTTGTTCTGCGGCGGCAGGCACTTCACCGCGTTGGTGATACGACAACCGCGCAGCTTCAGACCGTCGCGTGCCGACTCAGATACCGGTGCGCTGCTGAAGCCGTAATCGAACAGGGTCTGGTAGAGCAGGATGCCGGCGTGGTCGCCGGTGAAGGGACGCCCCGTGGCGTTGGCGCCGTGCATGCCGGGGGCCAGGCCGACGATCAGCAACGACGGCCGCGCAGCACCAAAGGGCGCTACCGGACGGGCGTGATAGTCCGGGTAATCCTGTTGTACCTCATCAAGAAATCGGCTGAGACGCGGGCAGCGACGGCAATCGAGGTCGAAGGTGGCGGAAACGGCGGGGGGGGAAGTGGAATGGCGGCTCATCAGTGGACGTTGCTCGTTGAAAAACAGCCGCTAGCATAGCATTACCGTCAAGCCTTAACGGCTGCGGACTTTGCACCGACACGAACAAAAGGGCATCCTATGGGTCAACTATTTTTGAATCACCAAAATACGCTGCCGCACGAGTGTGTCTGCCGCAACAGATAACTCCGCTGCATACAGACGGGTATAAACAACAACACGTCACACTGGCGAACGCCCACATGACAGGCGGTAGGGCGACGCAGGATGGCCAGGACACTGAAGCCGAGGCCAATGCCCACAGCCTCTGGATTCCAGCATGCGCCGGAATGACTATACTTGTTGCGAACAGTGGGAAATCAAACCCACAGAGATCCAAGGAAAACCGATGACAAAGCACCCCCGAATGATTGCCGCCATCGCGCTCGTTACCCTGGCCACCGTCGCCCTGACGGGCTGTCTGGTGGAGAAAAAAGACCCAGAGCCACCCAATTATCGCACGACCGACAACCTGCGCATCTACAAACAAGGCGACTGGATTCGATACAACGTCTTTGCCACCACGATAGCCGGCCCCAGTAGCGGCGACTTCAGCAACGGGACGCTGGAGGTTCGCTGGGGCAATTACTCCACCCTGACCTCCCCAGATGGCAAGAACTACGACGTGATCAAAAAGAGTTACCGGTACTGCCTGGAAGGCCCATTCTGCAACCCCACCGAAACGGTGGTCATTCAATACGTCCACCAGGATGGTCTCACTACCGATACCGCTGGTACCGAACGCTTGGTGGCCATGGGTGGTCTCCCGACTCCCGACCAGTACTATTGGCTGAACACCACCGGCGGCAGCACCACCACCCCCGCCAACCCCGATAACAATATCGTGGGTGGCCAGGAAACGGTCATCACGTTGAAGTCACCCCTGTTCATCAACAACACCTACACGGTGAAATACCATCTCATGGATGGCTGCGTCCGCGGTGTTGCGAAGTGCCAGAGTGATGTCGGCCGATTCACACATATAATCACCGTCGTCGGTGACGGCACGCAGGTCAACACCAACATCGGCAACTACGCCAATCCCTTTCGGGTTGAATTTAGCGAGGGAGATGTCTTTCCGGACGCCAGTGTCAACGGCCAACTACCTTTGACATTCGACATTTTCGATCTCTGCAGTGATGGAAACTCAACCCATGACGGCCACATGTACATCATTCCCGAGATCGGGGTCATCCAAATGAGCAATACCTGTACGGACAAAATCACGACCGACAAAACCCGCTACGACATCACCATCGACAGCATCAGCTCCAGCATCCTCTCTGGCAGCTAGCCTCCACTGGGTGGGCATAACAAAAAAGGGCGCCCCGTGCAGACGAGGCGCCCTTTTCATGTCACCGCTGCGGGCTGTACCCTAGAGGAAATTGAACAGGGACAGATTCTGTATCCGTGCAAAACTCTGCTGTGAGGCCTCCAGGCCGGCCAATTGCAGGCTCAGGCGGCTGATGGCTTCGGCGTAATCCAGATCCTGCACATCCGCAAGCCGCTTCTGTGCCTCCAGTTTAACGTCTTCATTGAAGTCGCGCTGACTGTCGATGGCATTCTGTCTCGCTCCCACCTTGGCGCGAAAACCATCGAGATGACTGAGTGCACTTTGCAGCTCACCGACCGCCGCTATGTTCGGTGAATTGGATTCCAGCGAAAGCGCCAGTTGCTCCAGGGTCTCAAACACGCTCTGGGTGCCACCACCACTCGCCGGGATGTTGACAAATACATCACTGCCGGGATCACCCACGGGGATCTGTCGCGCGGCGCCGATCTGTAGATTACGCTGGCCGTTGTCGCCGCTGTAGTTAAAATCATAAAGCCCGCTGCCGACGGGGTTTTCCACCTCAGTAAACGGCACCGTGCCGACATTGTAGCCGGCGAAGACATATTCGCCATTGCCATCCACGGTATTGGCGAGCGCCAGGATCTCCGCCAGATTTTGACGGATTTCATTGGCAAGGGCCGCACGGTTGGCGGCGGACTGGCTGCCGTTGTTTCCCTGAATAGCCAGCTCACGCGAACGCTGCAAGACATTGATGGTCTGCGTGAGGGCATTTTCCTCGCTGAGCAGACGGCTTTCGGCCATATCGGCATTTTCCTGGTACTGCGTGGACGTGTCGATGTTCTGCTGCAGGGCGATGACCTGCGTGGAACCGATGACATCGTCGGAGGGAGACAGGATACGCTTGCCCGTGGCCACCTGCTGCTGTGTGTAGCTCAGTTCCACCTGCCGATCCATCATGCTGCGGACGGCCTGGGACTGCATCTGTGCGGTGGAAATACGCATACCACGATCCTTTCTTTATGTAACATCTCATCGCGGGCATGGCCCGTGTCTAAAGTTCAGACGGGTAGCCACGCTCCGCCATGTGTAGGTTGGCGGTGACGAAGGAACCCCAACATGGCCGGTTGGTTACGTTGGGGTTCGCACGCTCACCGCCAACCTACATGCATCCATTGTGGTCTTTCATCGCGGGCATGGCCCGCTCCTACACGTTACCTGCTAGCCACGTTGAGCAGGGTCTGAAACAGGGTATCGGCCACTTTGACCAACTGGGCCGCAGCCTGGTAGGCCTGCTGATATTTGATCAGATCGGCGGCCTCTTCATCGAGGTTGACGCCGGAGACGGCACTGTTCGCTTCAATGGCATTGTCCAGCAGCACCTGTTGCGCCTCGCTGTTGACCTTGGCTTCGCGAGTCTTGACCCCGACGTCGGCCAGCACCTTGCCGTAGGACGATTGATAGGTTTCACTGCCATTACCCAGCAATTTTTGCGTCTGCAAACCCGCCATGGCCAAGGCATTGCTGTTGTCACCACTGGCGTTACCGCTGGCGGCGGCGGCAAACTCGGCCCCCGAGGCAAGGGCGACATTCATGTCACGAGCGCCGTAACGCACCGGGCGAATCAAGAAGCTGTCGCCAGCAGCAATCGTCCCGCTCAGATCAAGGGTGATCCCCTCACCCGCCACCGTGCGAGGCAGCCCCGCCGTGCCGAAACCGCTGTCCACCACCGTATTGTCGGACAGACGCAGCAAGGAGAAATTGGCGCCGTCATAGTTCAGACGGTATTCCGAGGCCTTGAGCTGACCGGAATCATTGATGCTCACCGCCACCGTACCGCTGGCGGCATTATTGTTGACGTTGGCAAAAACGGCCGGACTGGTGGCATTGATGGCGGCGAAAAACAGACCACCGGGGTTGCCATTCAGGTCATCACCCAGCTGGTGCTGAACATTAAAGGTATCGGCCATACCGATGGCGATGCGGCCCAGGCCATCCTGCGCCGAATTCAATACGTTGCGACGAAAATCCATCAAGCCACCCAATTGCCCACCATTCAACTGACTGCCGATGGGAGTACTCGTGGTGCGACTGGTGAAGAGGATTTCCCGCTGAGCAGGATCGAAGCTGCCACGGGTCGTGCTCAGGGTGGCGGCTTCAGTACCCAGCACCAGCGCCTGGCCACTGCCGATAAAAATATTGGTCGAGCCATCACCCGCCTCGACCCGGTTGACCGACACCAGTTCGGCGAGGCGGTTGATCTGCCGGTCACGCTGATCCAGCAGGTCATTCGGTGGCTGCCCGGAGGCACTGGCACGGGCAATGGCAATGTCTTGATTCAGTTCCGCAATCGAGCCGGCAATGCTGTTGACCTCCGAGGTAAACACTTCCATCTGCGTGTTGACCAGATCACGCAGGCTATCGAATTCCCGATTCAGCGACTGAAAACGAGAGGCCAGCGTAGAGGCCTCCGAGACCATGACTTCACGGCTGGGAATGGATGTCGGGTTGTTGGAAACATCCTGCACTGCATTGAAAAAGGCCTGAATCGTTGGGCTCAGGCTGGAAGACTCGCCAGCCAGTGAATTATCGACCCGCGCCGCCAGGTTATACAGGGTGTCCATCTGCTCAAAGGAAGAAGTGCGATTGGTCACCTGATTGCCCAGAAACTGGTCATAGATGCGGCGCACGGTGCTGACTTCGACACCATTGCCGACAAATCCCGAACCATGGGGGCTAGGTATGCGCGACACCAGCTCGGCACTCTGCCGACTATAGCCGGGGGTGTTGACGTTGGTGATATTATTACCCACCACCGCCAGGTTACGCTGAGAGGCCGTGAGGCCGGAAATTGCTGTACCGAGTAAATCTGCCATAGTTACACTCCGCGCCCCACCCGGCCGCTGTGGTCAGCACTGGGAGTACGCTGCCAGACGCCCCCGCAAAGGGATTGCCCTACCATTTAGCGACCACTGTCACAAATTCTTTAAAAATCGTTAAAGGAATCCCGCTCCGCAGCGACGGCCGACAGGGAGCGCGCCATAGGCTCGCCATCGATAATGCCGATGATCTTTTCGGCATAGTCCGGATCTGTCGCATAGCCGGCTCGCGCCAGTTCGCTGACAAAGCGATGACTATCCGTGGCTGAGTCCAGCGCCGGACGATAGCGCGTACTGTTTTGTAGGAAACTCACGTAATCGGCAAAACTCTCGGCGAAGGAATCATAAGCACGAAATTGCGCCCGCTCACGGCCAAAAGCCCCATGACGAAATTCCTCTGTATCAACGCTGACCTGCTCACCGTCCCAGCGGGCATCCGCCTTGATGTTAAACAGGTTGTAACTACTGCGGCCATCCGGGTGGCGGGACACAAAACGCCCCCAGCCGGTTTCCAGCGCCGCCTGCGCCAGCAGCACGGCGGGATCCACACCCAGTTTATCCGCCGCCTGGCGGGCCTGCGGCCAGAGTGTTTTAACAAAGTCTTCCGGCGTATCCAACACGGCTTTCTGCACCACCGGCTCAGGGGCCGCCATCGGTGATACGGCCGCCATCTGAGGCATCGATGGCAGGCGGGCATCCAGATAGTCACGCAGTGTGCGAACACGATCCACCGCCGCAGCCTGTGCAGAAGTCCCTTCCTCATCCTTGCCCGCCCCCTGGTCACGACGCAGTTGCTGCACCAGTAACTCGGCGATACCAAGGCCCTGCCCCTGAGCCAGATTAATGGCCATCTGCTTGTCATGCAGATCCTGATAAAAATCCGTCTGCTCACTGTCGAACAGGCCGTCATCCAGCTTGGCGTCGCGCGCGCTTTTCAGCATCATCTGCAAAAACAGTGCTTCAAACTGCTGCGCGGCAAAACGCAGGGTTTCCTCCGGATGCTTGTCTGCTTGGTGGCGCACGCTCTTCAGACTTTGCAGGTCGGTATACAGTGAGGCCGATGAAAGTGACGAGGTCATAGCAGTTTTTCCGGATGTTTCATGAAATATCCAGGTTAAATCACGATCAGCCTGGCGCTCAGTGCACCTGCAGCCTTGAGCGCCTCCAGTATCGCCACCAGATCCCCCGGGGCGGCGCCGACTTCATTGACGGCATGAACGATTTCATCCAGCGAGACGCCCGGTGCAAATTTGAACATACGGCTGTCTGCCTGCTGCACATCGATTTCCGTACGCGGCACGACAACGGTTTGCCCGGCGCCACCGGCAAGCACACCCCCGGGTGGCGGCTGGCTCACTTGCGGTCTGGCGCTGATGGTCACCACCAGACCGCCATGCGTCACCGCGACCGGAGAAACCCGCACATTCTTGCCGATAATGACGGTACCGGTGCGTGAATTGACGACAATTTTCGCCGCCGCCTCGCCCGGTGAGACTTCGATATTTTCCAGCAGCGACATGAAGGCCACTCGCTGCCCCATGTCACGAGGCGCGGCAACCCGAATAGAAGTACCATCCAGGGCCTCAGCCGTCTCGGGCCCGACATGTTGATTAATGGCCATGGAAATACGATTTGCGGTGGTAAAATCAGGCGTGTTCAGATTGAAGATCAGCGAATTACCGTTAGCGAATGATGACACCACGCCACGTTCAACGGTCGCGCCGTTGGGAATACGCCCGACATTGGGCACATTCATGGTAATGCTGGAGCCATCGGCCTCGACCCCAAAGCCACCGACTACCAGATTCCCCTGCGCCAACGCATAGACCTTGCCATCCGCACCTTTTAATGGCGCCATCAACAAACTGCCACCGCGCAGGCTCTTGGCATTACCAATAGAAGATACGGTGACATCGATGGTCTGTCCCGGTTTGGCAAACGGTGGCAGATCCGCGTGCAAGGTCACCGCCGCAACATTCTTCAACTGCGGATTAACGTTTGCCGGGACATTGATACCAAACTGGTTAAGCATGTTTTTCATACTTTGCAGGGTAAACGGCGTTTGCGTAGTCTGATCACCAGTACCACTCAAACCCACGACCAAACCGTAACCCACCAATTGGTTGCTGCGCACGCCGGCAATCTGTGTCAGATCCTTGATACGCTCGGCCTGCACCAGGCCGGGTAGCCATATCAGAGTCATTATCAGACTAGCAATCAGTGCTCGACACATATTTAGATGACTTTTCATAAGCCTATCTCCCGTTAGAACGGCCACCAGGGACCATCAAATACACGCTGCATCCAGCCCTTGCCATTGGCCTCGGCGAGCATGCCCTGGCCACCATAGACAATGCGTGCATCGGCCACCTGCGATGACTTGACGGTATTGTCCGGGCGAATATCGACCTGGCGGATAATGCCGGAAATCCGCACATGCTCCGAGCCCTGGTTCAGGGTCAGCAGTTTTTCACCCCTCACCAGCAAGTTACCGTTGGAAAATACTTCAGCCACGGTCACGGTGATACTGCCGGTCAGGCTGTTGCTCTGAGTGCTGTCGCCTTCCCCACCAAAATCACGCTTGGCGGCAACCGAGGCACTGAGAATATCCTTGCCGGCATGGCGCACTGGTGCACCAAAAATCGTAGGAACCGAAAGATCGATAGTGGCATCCTTTTTTGTGGAAGTGCTGGCCTTTTTACTGGCGTTGGTCTTTTCCTGTAAAACGATCGTCAACACATCACCGACACGATGGGCCGTGGAGTCCTCGAATAGGGCGCGCTCGAAGCCGGCCTTGTAAATGGCGCCATCGTTGATGGGAATCGGCATCGACATCACCGGACGCACGGCCGAAAAACGTGGGTCGCTGACCGGCTCGTGAACCGGCGTGGCGCAACCGGTCAACAACAGGATCCCCAGTAGCGGAGTAACGAAGACAGGATGTTTTTTCATATCAATCTCGGCCGGCTTGTCGTTTCACATGTCGTTATAGAGAGTGGTTATAAATTGTTGTTCAGGTACTGCAACATCTGATCCGCCGTGGAGATGGCCTTGGAGTTCATCTCGTAAGCCCGCTGGGTTTCGATCAATTCCACCATCTCTTTCACCGAATTGACATTGGAGGACTCCAGCGCTCCCTGCACCACACTGCCCAGACCGTTGAGACCCGGTGTGCCATTCTGTGGTGAGCCGCTGGCGGCCGTTTCGTTATAAAGATTCTCGCCCATGGGCTGTAAACCAGTGGGGTTCTGGAAGTCGGCCAGCTGGATACTGCCAATCTGCGTCGGTGCCGCACTGCCCTGCACCGTAACGGACACCACACCATCCGAACCAATGGCAATACTCTGTGCACTGTTGGGAATGGTAATGGCCGGCTGCACCTGATAGCCGCCAGCGGTGACAAGTTCCCCGACATCATTGACCTGGAACGAGCCGTCGCGGGTATAGGCCAGTGAGCCATCCGGTTGCAGGATCTGAAAATAACCCCGCCCCTGAATCGCGACATCAAGATTATTTTCCGTCTGAATCATATTGCCCTGGCTGTGGTTTTTTTCCGTTGCCACGGTACGCACGCCGGTGCCCAACATCAGGCCGGAAGGCAGTTTGGTATTTTCCGTGGACTGTGAACCGACCTGGCGTACATTTTGATACAGCAGGTCTTCAAACACGGCCCGGCTGCGTTTATAGGCCGTGGTATTGGCATTGGCCAAGTTATTGGCAATCACCGACAGACGCGTCTGCTGCGCATCCAGTCCGGTTTTTGCTATCCATAGTGCCGAATTCATGGTGTCTACCTCTCTAAAAAATCTGTCAGGTTATACTTCAAGCCGTGATCAGTTCAGGCTGAGTAATTCATTCGACTTAGCGGCCATCTCACCCGCCGCCTTCATCATTTTCACCTGCGCCTCATATTGGCGGGCCAGGGCAATCATATTGACCATGGCGTCCACCGTATTGACATTACTGGTTTCCAGCGCCCCGGAGACCAGTCGCACCGAAGCATCGGCATCGGCTTCATAGCCATCCTTCAAGCGCATCAGTCCATCCTTGCCTTTTATCAGTTCTGCCTCCTCCGGCTTGACCAGTTTGATGCGATCAACCACCGTGAGTGAGTTGGCAAATTCGCCAATGCCACGGATGGTGATGGTGCCATCGACACCAATTTCCAGTGATTCCGCCTGCGGAATCGCAATCGGTCCGCGATTCCCCATCACCGGGTGACCACTTCCCGTGACCAAAAGCCCCCCGGACTCGATACGCAGATTGCCAGCGCGGGTATAGGCCTCCTGTCCATCGGGCGCCTGCACGGCGAGCCATCCATTGCCCTGAATCGCCATGTCAAGATCACGTCCGGTGGCTTGAATGGCGCCACTTTCGAGATTGACACCCGGGTTCTCGGTCATGGCGTATACCCGGGTCGGAGAGCCCGGCCCGAAGACGGGCATACTGCGAAAGGCCGCCAGGTCTTCACGAAACCCGGTGGTATTGGCATTGGCCAGATTATTACTGTTAACCGCCTGAGCCAGAGCCGTTTGCTTGGCACCTGACATGGCAACGTAAAGCATGCGATCCATGAGTCGTATCCCGATTTTTGTCTAATTGCAATCAAACATCAGATATTGATGATGGTCTGGGTAATCGTGTCTGCCGCGCTGATCACTTGTGCATTTGCCTGATAGTTACGTTGTGCGGTAATCAGGTTCACCAGACTTTCGGCAATATCCACGTTGGAAGCCTCCAATGCACCGGACTGAAGCAGGCCAAAACTGGCCGTGTTCGCCTCGCCTAACAATAAGTCTCCGGACTCGAATGTCTGTGCCCAATTGGTGTTACCCAATTGCCGAAGTCCCTGCATATTAGGGAAATTTGCCAAGGCGATTTTGCCCAGCGGTGTTGCCTGGCCATTGGTGAAACGGGCGAACACGACACCTTCACCATCGATATCGATACCGCTCATCCGGCCGGTGGTAAAGCCGTCCTGCGACAAGCCATTAACAGCAAATGGGCTGCCGTACTGGGTGGCATTGGTGTAATCCAGGGTGACCTGAATGGGGTCAGCGCCGGTGCCCGAGGGCACCGCATCATAATTGATAGTCAACGGCCCATTGACGCTGCCGTCTGAATTAAAGGTCATGGTAATGGGTGAGGCGCCGCCACTGGAAACCGCATTACCATCGATGTACTGGTAGGTGTCCCACTGGTTGTCGACGGCTGTTTTTACGTAATACAGCGTCGAGGTGTGTGGGGTGCCCAGCGAATCGTAAATGACAGTAGATGTCGAGTTGTTGAAGCTGGTGGCATCCAAAGGATCAAAGGGTGTGGTTGACGGCGGTGATTCGGATGAACTCAGGTTGATAGTGGCAGTGATCGAGGTCGTCGCCTGAGGCGGGCCATCAGACGTCAACAGCTGCAGATCCGTCAGTACGCCGGTATTGAAGGTACCGCCCGTTACCGCTGGAAATATCTGCAATCGCTGTGCCGCCTGGTTGACCACATAACCTTCACGGTCGACATGGAAGGCGCCGGCGCGGGTAAATGACTGGCCGGATGAATCATTCAGCACAAACATGCCCTGCCCCCGCACCGAGATATCGAGATTGCGTTCGGTAAAATTGATATTACCCTGGGTAAAATTCTGCGACACGGCGGCGACGCTAACACCGTTACCGGTGGCGATATCACTGATACCCTCAAAGGCCACGGCATAGACATCGGCAAACTCCGCACGCGAGTTTTTAAAGCCCGTGGTACTGGCATTGGCGATGTTATTACCGGTAATCGAAAGATCAGTCTGAGCGGCATTCAGCCCGCTTAGTGCAATACGAAATGGCATGATTTATTTCCTCATTCCCAACTGTTTACTGGATTGACCGCACACTGGACAGATCGACGGTATTCCCATCGGCCAGATTCAATGTTATGGCCTGCCCACTCTGACCCATGGTGACGCTATCAACGGCGGAACTCACCAGAGTTTCCAATGCCTTAGTACCATCTTCGGTTCGTGTTTCGGCACTGATGAAATAGCGCCCAGCCTGGGCCTGAGAACCACTATCAGTTATGCCATCCCAATTGAAGTACACATCTCCCGCTTGCTGAGGACCCAACTCCAATCGGCGCATGACCTGTCCACTGGCATCTTGAATAGTAATGGTCAGATCGCCGCTCGATGAATCCAGATCCACCATCCCGGACAGTGTTCCACCCTCTGGCAAGGTGCCGGTACCTGAGGGCACCGTGACCGTACGCCCGACCAGTGACGATGCCTGCAATGCCTGATTGGATTGCAGCGACACGGCCAGACCATCGAACGACTCTTGTAACTTGGTCAATCCTGTGACGGCACTGAATTGCGCCATCTGGGCGATAAAGTCACCATTCTCCAAAGGTTTCATGGGATCCTGGTTGTTCAACTGGGCAATCATCAGTTCCAGGAATTCACTCTGCCCCAGCTCATCCGGGGGCTTTTGCTTGCTCTGTTGTTCACCCAGACCAAGGCCACTGAGAACAGATGTCAGATTGTTGTCCACGTTTGTCATCGTCATCTCCGCCTTACTTACCCAGACTCAAGGTACGTATCAATAATTGTTTGGATGTCTTAGCCACTTCCACATTACTTTGATAAGACCGTGATGCCGCAATCATATTGGCCATTTCTTCCACCATGTTGACATTGGGCTTGTAGATGTAACCTGCTTCGTCTGCCTGCGGATGGCTCGGAGAAAACTCCTTACGCAGTGGCGACTGACTTTCCACAATGCCTTTCACATCGACACCCGCCCCCCTGTTTGCCTCACCCAGAGCATTCAGCGTGGCGGAAAATACGGGATATCGCGCACGATAGGTTTCATGGGTGCTTGAACTCACCGTCTCGGCATTGGCGAGATTACTGGCGGTGGTATTGAGCCGCAGTGCCTGTGCACTCATACCCGACCCGGCGATATCCAAAACGTTAAATAGCGACATGATGATTTATCCTTGATTCCTTGTTGCCCATCCAAAGACTACTCACCTTTGAGCGCCATCTTGAGCATTTTTACCTTACCCGTGAGAAAACGAAGATTAGCCTGATACAGTATGGCGTTTTCCATAAACGCCGACTTCTCACGTAGGGGATCCACCGTATTGCCATCCAGGGACGGCTGAGTGGGATTGCGAAACTTCAACTCACCGATGAGATCATCAATACCGCCCGTCGGTACGCCACTACTACCCAGATGCCCGGCGTGGGTAGTCGTGAGGCGACCTGCGCTGCCCTGCATCCTGCCTTGCTGACCGACCTGCCGTAGGGCAGCCCTGAAGTCGATATCACGCGCCTTGAATCCCGGGGTTTCGGCATTCGCCAGATTATTGGCCAGCACCTCGGAACGCCGGGAATGGATAGCCAGCGCCTGCTGACTAATGCCGAGGACTTTTTCCAAACCAAACCGCATGTTGCTTCTCCGTTACCAGTGTTGTCACTGTGTCACTGAGAACAAAGCAAAGGATATGCCAATTTATTTTTTATCTTTAATTACAGACAGTTAGTGATTTTTGACAGGATTAGAAAAGGTCGGGGCGGCAACTTGAAGCCAGCAAATGGCAACGGTGGCAAGAACTGGAGGATGAGGAGTGAGAAGCCTGCTGGGTGGGTTTTTCATACCCACGTGAAATATGCACCAACCGCGTGGGCACATAAAACGTGCCCTACATGCTATTTTTCAAGCAAGTTTGTAGATGACACCGTTGCGCCAGCGCACTAGCTCGAACTCTTCGGAATAACTGGAAATGGATTCTGAACCGCCCAACACCAGGAAACCACCGGGATTCAATGCGCGCGCCATACGGGCAAGGATATCCCGCTTCAGATCGGCGGAAAAATAGATCAGCACATTGCGGCAATAGATGATGTCAAATTTTCCCAGTGCGGCATAGCCCTGCATCAGATTCAATTCCCGGAAACTGGTACGTTTACGGATGTCATCCTTGACCTGCCAGCCGGTTCCGGTTTGAGTAAAAAAACGTCGCTTGCGCTCCTCCGACAGCCCCCGTGATGCAGCCACGCCTTCGTAGAAACCACTGCGGGCCTGCTCAAGCACCGTGGGAGAAATATCCGTGCCCAGTATCTGTACCGCATTGGCCGGCAAGCTACCCGGCCGCTTCTGAAAATACTCGCTGGCGATCATGCTCAGTGAATAAGCCTCTTGGCCGCTGGAACTGGCCGCAGACCAGATACGTACCTGCCGGGCCTGTTGCTTGGCAAACTCCGGCAGTAGTTGTTCCTTGAGAATATCGAAAGGATAGCTGTCACGAAACCAGGACGTTTCATTGGTCGTCATGGCATCCATGATACGGTGCCGCAGCTTGCCGTCCCGCTTGATGTGCTGCATTAGCGTACTGAAAGAGTCAATATTCTGCTCTTTCATCAGGCGCGTGAGGCGGCTGGTTACCAGATAGTGCTTGTTGTCGCCCAGCACAATGCCGCTCGCATCTTCAAGAAAGGAGCGAAAGGCATTGTAATCTTCACTGGAGAGGCCCTTGGCAAGCACGGTATTTCCTGTCATCTGTTTTTTTGGGGTCTTTTGGGCTAGCCAAACTACGCGGCCTTGCTGGCCTTCACTATCTTGACTGCTTCAAGGATCGTTTCGGCAAACTCGTCGGCATTGAATTTCGGCATAAATCTATCGGCCCCCACTTTTTCCACCAGGGCTTGGTTGAAAACACCGCTCAATGATGTATGCAGAATCACATACAGATCCTTCATATGGGAATCCTTACGGATCTCTGTGGTCAGCGTATAGCCATCCATGTTGGGCATTTCCACATCGGAAATCACCATCGTCAGCTCGGTTGAGAGGTCATCGTGCTGCTTCGACAGCTCCTGCAAATATTGCAGCGCCTCCAAACCGTCTTTCACCACCACGGACTCAATCCCGAGTTGATCAAGGGTGCGGGTGATTTGACGGCGTGCGACACTGGAATCATCGGCCACAAGAATCTTCGGGATATCACCCACGTTTCCATTTTTAATAATTTCGTCGGACACCTCAGAGACCGTTCCCACGACTTCTGCGAGAATTTTCTCCACATCGAGAATTTCCACCAAACGTTTATCGACGCGGGTCACAGCGGTCAGATAGCTACTATTCCCTGACCCTCTGGGCGGCGGCAGAATTTCCTCCCAGTTCATGTTGACGATACGGTCAACCCCGTTGACGATATAGCCCTGAAGCGTACGGTTATAGTCGGCAATCACCACGAAGGCATTACTGATGTCGTCCATGGGTGTATACCCCAGCGCCATCCCCAGGTCGTAAACAGGGATGGTTTTGCCCCGCATGCTGGCAATACCCCGCACCACTGGATTAGAATTTGGCACACGCGTCAACGGTGGGCAGCGAATGACCTCCTGCACCTTGAAGACATTGATGCCATACAACTGCTCCGTCGCCAGGCGGAACAACAGCAATTCAAGCCGGTTTTCACCCACCAACTGCGTGCGTTTATCAACTCCATCGAGTACTCCAGCCATTACTCAGCTCCAGAAATTTAAATGTCTGTATTTTATTAACTCGGCAACGATATAGATTGTGTTCAGCCGTTGTGAGAGCGTCTGCGGCAAGGCGGTGAAACGCCGCTGTAGACACCCTACAGCAAGTTTTGCCAACGCAGTCCGCAGACGCTCTCACGACGGCCTACCCTTTTCAATCATATAGATAGGGGCTTCAAGAATGGCCCGCCTCTGCGTTTCGGCTCTTGCCAAGGGAACCACCCTTTCCGGCGAGCCGCGCCTTGATCCGGACCATTCTTGAAGCCCTGAACGCAATCTATATCGTTGCCGAGTTAATCGTACCCGCTCTATCGACACACGGTAGAGGTTTCTTGAGGAGGGCGACATGGCACGTCTGTTGCAATTGTCCCGACATAGGTCGTCAGATGGAAAAACTGTCACCATTGACGGAAAACCATCAACGGCCATTTGATATATGTTATAAAACGGTGGCTTAACACCATGAACACCATCACAAGCATTGTTTCTTTGTCGCCTGCCGGAGGTCTCCCCCGGCAAGCCTATGGCACAAAATGGCAAATCCTTGCCGGCGGCCTGCCTTTGCTGATCGTTGCCGCCCTGTTTCCGGCAATGGCCCTGGCCACCACCCCCACGGGCAATACACCCCAATACCAGTCACTCACCTCCCTGCATGAGGTGGCACGTGATTTTTTGCGGTCACAAATTCCCCTTGAATCCGGCAACAGTCATGAGATTCACCTTGGCCGCCTGGATTCACGCCTACGTCTGGGATTCTGTGAAATAGGGCTGCAGGCCTTTGTCCCAGCAGGAAGCCGCTTGCAGGGAAAGCTGACCGTGGGTGTACAATGCCCGGGAGGGAAACCCTGGACCGTTTACATTCCTGCTAATATCCGTGTCTTTGGCGATGTGCTGACGACATCCCGCCCCATCAGCCGGGGTGATGCCATCACCCGAGCAGATATCATTTCCCGGCGGCAGGAAATATCAACACTCAATCACGGATATTATCGCCAGACAGAAGAAATCATCGGCAAACTGGCTATGCGTTCCCTGCCTGCGGGCACCCCCCTGACACCGCGTATGCTAAAGGCACGCTTGCTGGTTCGCCGGGGCGATGATGTCACCATCCTCGCCAATACAGGCTTTCTGCAGGTTCGCAGCAAGGGAAAGGCATTACAGAATGCCGCCCAAGGCGAGCGAATCACGGTGCGTAACACACGCTCAAAACGCATCATTGAGGGCATCGCCATCAAAGCCGGAACCGTGCAAGTACACATGTAGAGCCTACTCTGAGGACTCCCCACAAATACCTGGTAGGGTGGGCAGGCTTTTCATGCCCACGTGGAATATGCGCCAACCGCGTGGGCACAAAAAACGTGCCCTACATGGCCTTAAAACTGTAACGCCATGATTTTATTGACATCTAATCTGACAAAGTAGAATTAAAGTAACAGATGTAGAACTAGTGTACTGATATGTCTGAAAAATCAACGATCCACGCCGCAATACTGGCAGCCAAACAACAACAACGAGTTTCACCCATTGATCGTAAGTCTCTTAAGTTTCAATACCCTGTGCCGATAGTCATAGCAGTAGCGTCAAAGGAGCATCACCATGGCAATTGATATCACAGGGGTTCCTCCGTCCCAGCCGCAAGGCACAGGAGGAAGCGCAAAAAGCATCACAGACAGCAGCGGAAATGCGCTACAAACCCCGTCGTCAGCAACCCCCGCAAACAGGGCGGACACCATCACACTCACCCTGCAGGCCAGTCAATTGAAGAGCGTCGAATCGGCGATCCATGCCCAATCCGTGATCGATGGGGAACGCGTGCAGAGCCTCAAATCGGCCATCGACGCAGGAGTGTATGAAATCGATCCCCTGCGTGTAGCAGAAAAATTCATCCAATTCGAGAACAACCTGAGATCATCCTGAAACCATGAGCAATCCAACAGCAGAATATCGGCTACACATCCTGCTTGAAATGCAACAGCAAAATGCCCTGCGCATGTTGGAGGTGCTTCAACAGGAATGCGATGCGCTGAAGGGCAACGATCTGCAGGCCTTCGAGCAGACAATGGATGCCAAACTCAAACACATCAACGACCTTGAGCAACAGGAACTATCATCGTTTCCAGAACTGGAAGAGATCGTCGGTTCACCCTGTGATCGTCGCCAGCTGGAAGCCTTCATCATCAATAGCAAAAATCCACAGTTGGTCGCTAGATGGCAATCCCTGCACACTGCACTGAAACAATGTCATGAACAGAATCTGCTGAACCAGCGCATTCTTGATGCCTCACATGCCCAGCTGCAACAGGCATTGAGCCTCCTACGCGGTGAAAACCACGAGCAAACTTCTTCCTGCACCTATCAAGACAGTGGAAAATCGGATCGCCGTCCTACGCAGGGACAGTCAATTGCCATTGCCTGATACAGGTCGTCATCGCAGGGTGGTGGCGACCACTAAAGGGCAACTTAACTAAAACACTCGATACATGGCCCAGCAACAAACGGAAGGCAATAACTACCAACAACAGTACGAGGAAGTCACCTCGACAACTCGTATCACGGCCATCCTTCGCCCTTTGCAACAACAGCACAGCATTATCAGCATTACCGTTCCTTCGGCAAAACACCTGTATAACAGCACTCTGCTCGAAGTGAACCCCGAACAGAATTATCTATTGCTGGATGAATTACACCCCCGTGAAGGCCACACCCGACTCAGCACGGCAAACAGGATCGGACTGAGTGCGCACCGCGAGGGTATCGAAATCAAGATGATCCTTGAAATCAGCGAGATCGGCGCCGATAACGGTGTTGCCTTCTACAGGGTTCCATTTCCAAAAATCATTCGTTATCGCCAGCGCCGCCATATTTTTAGGGTTCCGGTCAGTGTGCTACAGTCTATCCAGGTTGAACTCGTGGATGCGCAGAACAATACCTTTCACGGTGAACTACAGGATATTTCAGCCGCAGGCATGTGCGTACGTTTCCCGCCCAAAACGGCAATCGAAGAAAAGGCACAAACCCTGACCTACACTCTTACTCTTCCCGATAGAAAGCGTGTTCAGGGCCAGTTCACTCTGCGCCGCATCACCCGGCATGAGCCCAGTCGCAACATTCAGGTCGGCGGTAGCTTTGAACAGCTGGACAAGATACAGGCGCGCACCATCGAGCGCTTTGTGCTTGAAATACAGCGGGAATCACGCCGCAAAATGTCACGATAGTTGGCATCCTAAATAAAACATGTCTCTATTATGGTCGTGAGGTCTATGTTGCTGATCACGCCTCGATCACGTCCTCGGAAGCGACTGTCTTGCGCAAACGTGCAAAGGTGCGCATTCCCTCAGTAGCATCGAAATCGGCATAGTCGGGATTGTTCGCTTGCAGATAATAGTCACCACCACCCCGTTTTTTCACTACCCTCAGGACATATTGGTCATCGCCACTCGCATCCTGCCGCTCCACGGCCATGATCTGGTTGCTGATCGAACCGGCGCGGTCAGCATTGACCAGTTCCAGTAATAGATAATCGCCATCACAGATTGGCTGTTTGCCACCATTCATGGAATTTCCTGAGGCACGTGCAATGAAATGGCGCAAAGGATCGGCACGATACTGAGGAGGTATTTTCACCATAGTCTCATTTTCGCCGTCTGCATTCTTGAAATAACCGCAAGCAATTTTTAGATTGGGAAAGAATGGAACCGTGTCCCAGTCCGAGCTGGCCCCCACATTGGCTGTCACACCCCTCAGCTCCCTATCCATATACATGGCCAGCTTGTAGTCCACCAGTTCCTGCAACATGTTACGAAATACATCACGATCTTTGATGGTCAATTCAAAATTAGGCTTCAGGTGGTTGTCTTCCAGCTCAAAGAATATTTCACCCTGTTTTCTATTGCCGCCAATGAAAGCATTAACCGGATTGGCGTTCCAGTAGGTGAGCCATTGACCAGGTTGGGTGACGAGGATATCGGCCAGTCTTTGAAAACGTTCGGGTAGATCCTTCACCATCAGTGGCGGGCGACGCAACAGAATTTCACCGGAGCGAATCGCCAGATCATAGGTGGTCTGTGGATGAATAAAACCATCGAGTTCCAGCAACGCCTCCAGCAGCACCATCTTGTACGACTTGGTCATAGGTGCCGTCTCTATCTCACGGAAGTAGGGCCGATGCCGCTGCAGTACCACCTGCTGCGCCTCATCCAGCCCCCCACGCTCGGCAACCAGATCAAACCAAGTGCCGAACCTTCCTCTGATCTGTTTGAAATCCACCCCGGCACGATACATTTCAACCGCACTCGGCCGTCGTTGATCCGTCGACTTCAGTAGTTCGTAGGTATCAACTATCCCCTTGGGCAAGCTCTTGATGACCTGTTGCAGAAAATCGATGACGCCCAGGTCGTAGTTGGCATAACAGCCCTTAGGCAGCGGAAAATCATCGCCCTGTTGTCGCTGAATAAATTCATGTAAAGATCGCACCCCAAACAATGATTCTGGCTTATTCAGAAACGCCTTGTGATTACCGATGAAATCCAGCACCTGCACATAGTCTTTGCCGCGATGCAGCCTCAGTCCACGCCCCAACTGTTGCAGAAACAGAATCTTTGACTCTGTCGGTCTAAGCATCATCACCGTATCAATAGCGGGAAGATCGACACCCTCATTGAACAGATCGACCGAAAAAATTACTTCTAGCGTACCCGCTTCCAGCTGTTTCAATGCCACATTACGCGGCAGCTCCGACTCGGCATGTACCGCCGCCGCACGAATACCCGCTCGGAAGAAATAGTCCGCCATAAACTCTGCGTGAGAACGAGAGACACAGAACGCCAGGGTGCGACTCTGGTGCAGCTTCTGCCACACCGAAAGCGCATGCTTGGCACGGGCACGGGTAGCCAGTTTGTTACTCAGGTCACCAGGATCAAAATGCCCGTTGCGCCAGGGGATTTCAGTATAGTCGACCGCCCGGTCATGGATGCCATGATAGTAAAACGGGCACAACAGACCCGCATTGATGCCCTCGATAAAATTCCTCTCGTATACCAGATTGTCGTCACAGAGAGAGAGGATATTCGCCTGATCGGTGCGTTCTGGTGTTGCCGTCAGTCCGAGCATAAAGCGTGGCTGAAAATAATTGATCAAACGGCGATAGGTATTGGAGTCTGCATGATGGAATTCATCTACCACGATGTAATCAAAACAGTCCGGTGAAAACCGTTGCAAGTGCTCCGCCCGCCCCAGAGTCTGGATCGAAGCAAAAACAAAATCAGCCTCACCCTCCTTCGCCTTGCCGGTGTAGTAACCAATACTCGCCTCGGGCTGAATACGGACAAAGGTCTCCTCCGCCTGCATCAGAATCTCTTCCCGGTGGGCGACAAACAACACCTGCTTGGCCATGACCTGCTGTACATCAAAGGCCGCCAGCCAAGTTTTACCCAGGCCAGTGGCCAGCACCACCAACCCACGCCGATAACCCGCAGTCCGGGAGGCCTGCAATGCGGCCAACGCCTCGGCCTGAATCTCGGTAGGGATGGCAGGTAGGCATTCCTCTTCCGACTCACCGTTGACCACCCGCAACGATACCTTGCGTCGCACCGTGTAGTCATCGATCCATGCATGAGAGAGTGGAAACACCCGCGAATCAGAAAACAGCGTTGCAAATTTACCGAGGATCTCAATAAATTTTTCTGATTCCGCCGGATAATCTACTCGCAGATTCCACTCCAGGCCACGAGTCAACGCCATGTTAGAGATATTGCTGGAACCAACAAAGGCACAGCCCTCTGAAATGGCTTCACCATCACGACGCAGAAAGATATAGGACTTGATATGAAAACTGGGATCGCCAGCCGTAGAAAACAGCCGAACATCCGCCCCACGCTCCGCCAACAACATCAATCGCCGCAACGCCTGCGGCTCGGTCACATCCAGATAATCAGAGGTCAATACCCGAATCACCGCACGGCGATTCATTGCATCTCTCAATGCATCAAAGATCAAATCCAGGCCACTCTGGCGAATAAAGGCTACGGTGATATCGATCTCCGTAGCCTGGTTGATGGCATCGAGTAATTGAGGGAGGAAGGGATCTGATTTTCCGCCGGTGATGAGAGATTGAGTTGTTTCAGTGGTTGGTGATTTCATGAGTATGGGGAAAACTGTTTATCTTGTGCCTCGTTGAGGGGATGAAATCAGCCTACGAAAATTAATAGCGGATTAGTCAGAAAGGAGGTGCTTTGTGCCATTAGAAAACATTGAAATTAAGGTTGTTTTCCATTTGATGTACCAGAAAACATGAAAAACATACTTTTCTGGCTCTTTAGTTTTAATGTGTCCCCCGCTTTTACCGTATTGGGCTGCCTTCGCTTGCCTCCAGATTCCGTAATGACTTCCATATCTGGGTTCTCAATAATCATTTCATGAATATCGTCGCTGTGCGCAGGTGTCTCGCTGTAAGCTGCCGCATAAAAATCCTGCATAGCAAGCGTATCACCAGACTCAGCAACAAACCTTGGTATATCATTATACAGTGCTTCCTTAGCAGACTGCCTTGAACTATTGTTGAACAGATATAGCTGCCCCTCATTTTGAGAATTATATGACAACATATGCAAACCGGATCGCCCAAAATGGGCTTGTGATTCCCCATCCTGATGAAGTATGTTGTTATAAACTTGTCTGGCTCGATACGAGCTTGCAAAGTGCATCAGCCAATAGCGCCATCCTTTTGGATTGTTGATTGAAAAAGGGCTTACATAGGTAGCGCAACTCTTGTAGTGAGAATAAACAATCTTCTCGGCTTCACCCAGCCATTGAGCTTTACCAAGAAGCTCACCACCATTCTTAAGTAGGCTATCAATTTTGCCCTTAACGACTGCCTCTAAAGGAACACCTGATACTTCTTTTTGAGGGGATAGATAAGCTAGCAAACTACTAATCATAAATGTTAACAATACTTCTGCAGAACGCCATGAATTAACAATATCTCTAATAATATTTGAAGGAACATGCGAGTAACCACATTGATCCAAGTTAAAAAGTACATTGTGGTACTTTGCAGAAAGAAGTCTTTGCTTTATTTGTGGGTATATTACTTCAAATGAATTATTCAAGAATTCAGTTTCTATGTAGATATTTTCGTTGTCGTCTTTTGTGGTAACAAAAAGGGGAGCAATATTTTCACGCAGCTGATCAATAACAAATTTATCTTGATCGTTAAAAATTAGTAAGCACTCGATTATTATAAGGCGCATACCTTGACTTAATCGATGCAAATTAATCTCATTTGCAGTTTTGGTAAGTACATTAACAAATATCATAGGCGAACCAAAACTTCCGCATTTATATAAGCCCGCACCCGTAAATCCATCAACAATAGCAAGCCTGAACTTTTCCTGCTGAGGCAATTGACATCGAGTAATCAAATACTCTCTAAAATATTCCCTAAGTA
Organism: Gammaproteobacteria bacterium; assembly: GCA_021647505.1. Taxonomy (GTDB): domain Bacteria; phylum Pseudomonadota; class Gammaproteobacteria; order SZUA-152; family SZUA-152; genus DRQN01. The sequence goes on along the minus strand of JAKIUN010000022.1, from coordinate 17,305 downwards.
TGAAATGTTTTTTCTTTGTATGCTCTTCAAGCTTAGCACCACCATCCCAATCATAACTTTTCCTTGTCATTTAACTACCCTGCTATATCGCCATATTGCCTGTAGCGGATGGCATTTCATCCCATGTCCTGCCCCTATATTCACGGCCATTAGCCTTTTTAGAACGTCTTTGGTTGTCTTTACCCCAAGCTCCCCATTGCTTAAAGAAAAAAGCCGTATCATAAATGCCACATTGTTCATAAATCTCATCAATCCACGCTTCTTTGATAGGCCTGGCCTTGCTACCACTCTCACCACCCACAATAGCCCAGTGAATATCTCTTAAATTGACTGAGCCAACAGAGTCAATAAGTGGTTCAAACGAGATAAATCGCACTGCGGCGGGAGTCCTGCGTAGGAAATTTATTCGATCAATTACCTCAGAGTTTTCGATGCTTGTCCCTAACCATACATTTGGTAGTACAGTTTTAATCTTGTCTGATATAATTTGGCGCATCCGCTCTGGACGTTTTGTTAGTATTTGGTAATTATGCTGTGGTGTTGCATACATAACTTTCCACACTAAAAGTATAAAGTCATCACTTACTTCATCATGAAATAAATCGCTCATGGAGTTGACAAATATTTTACGCGATTTTTTCCACTTATAGGGAATCAATAAGGATTCTTGATCTTCTCTAACAACCCCACTCCATGTAACATTATTGCCACTTTTCCTAGCAAGCCCTTTGTACTTGTCTACCCCCATCGCCTCAAGTCGCCGAGCCATTTGCATCGCGTAACAATACTTACATCCAGCACTTACTAAAGAGCACCCTGCAACTGGATTCCATGTAGCATCTGTCCATTCAATTTGTGTTTTAGCCATTTGTGTTCTCTTGAAAATATCTTATATTGAACCTTGTCATAGCCTAGTATGATGTGCCCCCTATCTTGCAACAATGTCAATTTTGGATCGGTAGCAGCCTATCACTTACCATAACGAAAAAACCACTTTTACTTATTCCCCACCAACCAAAATCCCATTCAACCACTGCTCCCGCTCTCGCCCAGGCCTTCGATCAACTGTGACCCACAGCTCTGTTATTGCCAGCCCCTCGATCTCACCCACCAACACCCGCAACCCAACCTTATCCATATCCGTAAATCTTCGACTCTGTTTTTCATATTCACCCTGACCATATTTGAATGAACAATAGATCACGCCATTGGGCTTCAGTGCACGTGCCAGTCGGTGGAAAACATAGGGTAACTCTTTGGCTGGAACGTGTAGCAAGGAAGCACAGGCCCAAATACCGTCAAACTGGTTTTGATATTGAATTTCTTGCAGGCGCTGTACGGAGACAGGCTGCCCAAGCTCTTTTTCTGCAAGGGCGGCGATCTCGGTGGAGGCATCGAAGGCGGTGACTTTATAGCCCTGTTCGATAAACTGTTTTGCATCTCGTCCAGAACCACAGCCAGCATCCAGAATGTGAGCTTGCCCAGGTAACAACGGCAAAAATCGTTGGTAGAGTGGTCGCATATCAACCAAGCGGGTCGATTCAATAAAGGCTACGGCATTGTTGTCGTAGTAGCTCATTCCTTAACGTGGAGCAAAAGCCACCTTAGTGGAATTAAATAACATCATTATTTCCTTTCACCCAGTTCCTGCGGTGAAAACAGAGGCAGCGTGGGATGGCCGCGCCCTTCAAGAAATCGCCCAACATTTTCGAGAAACCATTGCTTCAAATTCATCCCCTCGTCCCCAAGGGCATCATACAGCTCTTGCTTTAATCCGGGATCAATCTCGACGACGATTCGCCCACTGGTGCCTTTTGCCATTATATTCTTTAACCTCGCAACAGCCTGCATGTTATGTAACATCGCGTATGTTACATAATCGGACGCGCTATGGCAATACAATGTTTTCTTAATAATCAATAGGTTATGTGAATACCAAATAGGCATTCTCTGTGTGTAGATCCTACCATCTGAGTCTTGGAAACAGGCACCTGAGTTGGCCCACCCGCACCGACATGCTAACGTTCGCCGGATAATCGGGACGCATCCAACAAACAGGCAACAACAAACCTATGTCGACCCCCTTCAAAACCGTTGGAATCATCGGTAAGCACGGCGCTTCCTCGGCCAGTGACACCGTAAAACAGCTGATCAACTGCCTGCAGAAACAGCAACTGGAAGTCCTCCTCGACCGGGACTCCCTTGATCTTACCCAGGATCTCGGCAACGACATCACCCTGGTGGATCGCGGCGAACTGGGCCGGCGCTGTGACCTCGCTATCGTCGTCGGTGGCGACGGCACCCTGCTCAATGCCGCGCGTGAGCTGGTGGATCATGACGTCCCCCTGCTCGGCATCAACCTCGGCCGCCTGGGCTTTCTTACGGACATTCCACCCACTGACCTGAGCACCAATCTGAGCCGTATCTTCGCGGGTGAATACAAGGAAGAGTCACGCAATATGCTGAATGCGCAGGTGATCCGCAATGGCGAAACAGTCAGCGACAGCACCGCCTTCAACGACGTGGTGGTTCACAAGTTCAATGCCGCACGTATGATCGAATACGAAACCTTCATCGACGACCAGTTCGTCAACACGACGCGCTCCGATGGCCTCATCGTCTCCACCCCCACTGGCTCCACCGCCTATGCCCTGTCCAGCGGCGGGCCCATCGTGCATCCCTCGCTGAATGCCCTGGTGCTGGTGCCCATCTGCCCACACACCATGAGCTACCGGCCCATTGTGGTCGACGGCAACAGCCGCGTGGACATCATTGTGCACGACCTCACGCATACCAGCGCCCGGGTTACCTGCGATGGCCAGATCAGTCTCGCCCTCAGTGACGGCGACCGCGTCAGCATCCAGAAAAAGCCCCGGCCCATTCGCCTTATTCATCCGCCGGAATACAACTACTTCAGCATCCTGCGCGCCAAGCTGCACTGGGGAAAACGCCTGTAACCGGGAAAGACATCCGTCAATGTTACGCAATATCCATATTCGCCACCTCGCCGTGGTCGATGAACTGAACCTCGACCTGCAACCCGGCATGACTGTACTGACCGGCGAGACCGGCGCCGGCAAATCCATTCTCATCGATGCCCTCAGCCTCGCCCTCGGTGACCGCGCCGACAGCGGTATGATCCGCGCAGGCCAGGCGCGGGCTGATATCAGCGCCGATTTCGACCTCAACGGTCTTAGCACCGTCAATGACTGGCTCAACAAACAAGAACTGGACGACGATGGCCAGTGCCTGATTCGACGCACCATCAACCGTGACGCCCCCTCCCGGGGCTACATCAACGGTCGCCCGGTACCCATGCAGTCGCTGCGTGAGCTGGGCGAAATGCTGGTGGATATCCATGGCCAGCACGCCCACCAGTCCCTGCTGCGCCGCAATGCCCAGCGGCAGGCACTGGACGCCTACGCCGGCCACCAGAAACTGCTCGACAGTGTCGCCGGCCAATATCGGCAATGGCATAAACTACGCGAACAGCTCGACGAACTCACCACCAGCCGCGCCCAACGCGAAGACCGCCTGGAGCTGCTGCGTTATCAGGTACAGGAACTGCAGGAACTGGCACTCAACCGCAACGAACTCACCGCCCTGGAAGAAGAACACGACCGCCTCGCCAACCTCAACCAACTGCGCGCAGGCAGCCAACAGGTGTTACAACTGCTGATCGAAAATGAAGACAGCGCCCTCGTCGACGCCCTCGAACGGGCCGCCAGTGAACTGGAACGCCTACTGGGCTTTGATGCCCGCCTCAGCAATATCATGCAGGCGGTGCGCGATGCCGCCATTCAGACCGGCGAGGCCGGCCACGAACTGCGCGGCTACCTCGAAGGCCTCAGTCTCGACCCCGAACGCCTGCAGGAGATCGACCAGCGCCTTGGCTTGATCCACGACCTGTCACGCAAGCATCAGGTGTCCGCCGCAGAACTGCCGGCGCTGCAACAACAGCTGGAAGACGAGTTGGCCACCCTGGAAGACGCCGGCGTGGTGCTGGATGCCACCGCCCGTGAACTGGCGGCCACCGAAACGGCCTACCGTAGCGCGGCGGACAAGCTGCGGGCCAGCCGCCGGCGCGCGGCGAAAAAGCTCGCCAAGGCCGTCAGCGACAACATGCGCCAGTTGGGCATGAAAGACGGCCGCTTTGAAATTGTGCTGGAGGCACAGGATAACTATTCCACCAACGGCCTGGAGCGTGTGGAATTCCTCGTCAGCGCCAACCCCGGCCAGCCACCACAGCCTCTGGCCAAGGTTGCCTCCGGCGGTGAACTGGCGCGCATCAGCCTCGCCATCCAGGTCATCACCGTTGGCACCGGCAGCATCCCTACCCTTATCTTCGACGAAGTCGATGTCGGCATCGGCGGCGGCATCGCCGAGATCGTCGGCCGTCTTCTGCGCAGCCTTGGTCACGAACGGCAAGTCCTCTGCGTCACCCACCAACCGCAAGTCGCGTCTCTCGCCCACCAGCATTTGCAGGTACACAAGCAGAGCAGCAAAAAAGTCACCACCACTGAAGTCTCAGCACTGACGGCCGAGGCGCGGGTTAGCGAGATCGCCCGCATGTTGGGCGGGCTGGAGATTACCGAACAGACCCTCTCTCACGCTCGGGAAATGATCGAGCGAGGGCAGGATACCGCCGCCTGATTCATCGCCACTTGGTAGGGTGGGCACGTTTTATGTGCCCACGCGGAATGCGAAATAGAGCCACCGTTTAAATTTTTAAGGTGAAACTTTAGGCAACTCACTGGAAAGAATATCAAGATTTGGCATCATGATGATTTCTATACGGCGGTTGAGCTGCCGACCTTCATCCGTTTCATTCTCAGCCCTGGGACGAAACTCACCAAAACCAGCAGCAGAAATATTCTCAGGAATAACACCCATATCCGTCAACAGATGGACGACGGTAAGTGCCCGGGAAGTGGATAACTCCCAGTTACTGGGAAACCGTGCGCTTTTAATGGGCCGGTTGTCAGTATGTCCTTCAATCTGAAAACGCCGGTCGGAGAACTGGCTCAGCACTGTCGCGATTTGACCGAGTGCCTCTTTACCTGCGGGATTCAAATTTGCGCTACCGCTGTTGAATAGGACATTATTTGGAAGATTTATAACAATTCGTCCTTGTTCAATGCTGACGGTTAATTGGCCGCCATCAATCATGGTTTGCAGCCGGTTAACAAACTGTGCATATATTTCATTACGGCGCTTGGTTTCTGCTTCAATGTTTCTGAGTGTGGCCATTTGTTCCTGAGACTCCGCAAGATTCCTTTGCAGAGCCTGTTTTCTTGCCTCAAGATTCATTAATTCATTTTGAATTTCTTCAACCCGAATTTTGGCGGACTCTAACTCCTGTTCCGTCGCGCTAAGTTGTTGTTGGTTGCGAGCAATTTCTTCCTGGGCCAGTGAATTTTGCATCCTGGCCGCCTCTAATTCCTGTTCTGTTTTTGCAATTTTCGCTTTATTACGGCCGATTTCATCCTGGGCGCCTTCCAATGATTCGCGCATTGCATCCTTTTCTGCCAGCGCGTCCTCAAATTTACTACTGGATACGCAGGCAGATAAAAACATTAACAACAGAATGGAAAAAGTGAACGTACCAATTTTCATGATAACTCCTTAGCTTATTATTGACCTGCCACAGTAGAGGTATTTTCTACGACGACGAGGCTCTTCGCACAGTAGCATATATAACCTACTCTTCGATATTTTGGTTGCACGTCCCTTCACAGGTTCCAGGAAAGCCTGCCAATAGAGAGCCTCTTGCAAAACTCATGAGCGGCGATCAGCTTCCCCTCTTTGTCCCATTTCCGAGCTGGAATTTCGCTCCATGGAACCACCATGAAACTCATTCCATCCCGGAAATGGACTCAAAGTGGGATTGCCGCTCATCCACTCAGAGTTCTGCAAGAGGCTCTAGAGGAAAAAACCAAATTTTAACGGTCTCTGCCCGGGTTAAGGGTTCGTATGACGTGGATTTAATCGGCTTTCTTCATACCGAGAGTAGAAGCATAACGCTGACCTGGATGGAAAAGTTAATGCCCTCTTCCTATGATGAAACCCACAAATCCACGCTTTGCATTGTAACATGAACGGAATTATTGGAAAAAGATCTCGTATTAACCTCAAAACTTACAAATCTTGAGACTGCGCTGGGTTCATCAGACAAGAGCCTGACTCGATAACCCGCACCTTTTCCGCGTTCGGCTCGGGCATTTCCACTTAATCGCAGCTTCCAGCAGTCATTACCCTCTCTCTATACATAAAATCCCTTATCAAAGCCCTAGTGAATATTCGGGCTTTCCTTAATCTGCAATTATTCGTTCTGATTGTCTACAGGATGTAGATAATGAAGGCAACGTAGGAGCAGTTGCCGAAGAACGGGCAAAGGCAGGCTGAAGATGACGACCGCATGGAGGAGGTGGAACCGGGAACCGGTCGAGCTGGCCTGGGCCATGCGGGAGGTAGGGCGACTCAGGAGACAAAGCCGAGATGCAAGATCGGAAAGTTATTACATGCACGCCCCAATGCCAGTACGTTAAGCCTGATGTCCTGCTTATTCTCGGTTGGTGGTGACGCAGGAATCTCAGCATTGTTGGTTTCGTTGGGGTTCGCAAGCTCACCACCAACCTACAAATCAGCCATATATGGGCACATGTGCCCACGCGGTTGGCGCATATTCCACGTGGGCATGAAAAAACCTGCCCACCCTACCAGGTTTTTGTGGGGAGTCCTCACAGATTAAAGTAACAGAGTAGAACTAAATACCCCTCCGATTCCCGAGCACACGCAGACACCTGCCGTTTAAAGTATTACTGGAAATTATTGAGGCAATTACCAGCGTACTGGGCCAAAACATACTCACTCGCCTCCAGCAGCACACTGGTTGGCGTATTGTGAGGAAAGATGAAACGCAGTGTGCCTTCAGGGTCAATGAGATAAGTCGCGGCGGAGTGGTTGACGGCATAAGGTAAATCAGAGCCCTTGAGTTCGACGCGGTGGTACTGCACCCCGTATCGCGTCGCCACCTCGCGGAGGGTTTTTTCGTCCGCAGTGAGACCGAGAATATTGGGATGCAGAAACTCCGTGTATTCCGCCAGTTTTTCCGGCGTATCCCGCTGCGGGTCGACACTCACAAAAATCCCCTGCACGCGGGCACGTGTTTTGTCGTCCATATCATCCAGTGCAGCGGCCATGCTATACAGATCCAGTGGACAGACATCCGGACAGGAGGCATAACCGAAATACAACAGCACCACTTTGCCTCGCAGGTCTTCGAGAGAGACAGGGCCGGTGCTGGATTGCAGGGTGAATCCACCACCAGGAGGTGATTCACCACCCTCCGCTTCCTGTGGTGACTTTTCTTGCATACTGTCCTGTAAAGTCGGTGATTCCTGTGCAGTACTCTCATCACCCTCAACGGTGAAGGGAAAGAAAAGCGGCACAAGCAGCAGGGCCAGGACGAGGCGCACACCGTAATTCGTCATGATCTGCCCCTACTTCGTTGAACACGCATCAGTAAAAAACCCAGCAACAGTACACCGACGCTGACACCAACAGGCAGCACCAGGCCCTGATCGGTTTCAGTCGGCGCTGACAGCACCAGCCAGTACCAAGGTGTGCGGGTATTGCGGTCGAGAATCTCGCCGTTGCTACCGTCCCAATTGAGGAAGGAAACAGGAATCAGCAAGCCTTCGTTGAAACTGACATCGCGACCATTGCTTGCCTCCCGTGGATGTTTCATCAGCACGCGCCAACGACCCTGCTCCCACTGGCCCTGGGCATCCAGGGAGTGGTCATTCGTGCGCAGGGTGAGTTTCTGCGCCGGGCCAATCGCATCCATCAGCAGCTTGCTGGCAGGCTGGGGGGGTTCAAGACTGCCAGCATTCCAATACCACTGGGTGGTCGGGTTGGTGTTATTGCCATGCAGATAGTGGGGAATGAGCAGCTGCGGCCCTGTTTCAACTGCATCCACACGCGGAAAACGGATCGCTAAGGCGTCTGGATTCAGACGGTAGCGTCGATCCTGTACCCGCATCGACACCTTTTCGCCGGGACGGCTGTCAGTGCGATCATTCACCTCCAGCAGAAAAGCGATGTCTTCATCGTTATACAACACCCGTACCGTCACGGCATCGTTGAGCGGCGTGGTCAGGCGCTCCTGTTTGATGATGTTTGGCCACAGTCGCAGCGATACGGCCGGGGTGTTTTCCCAGGCGGCATCGTCGAGGCTGTCCGGCAACGGGCCGGTGACGCGCAGGGCCTGGATCAGCGGCTTGTCACCGAGCGGCACGCTCTTCTGCCGCAGGCTATAGACGTAATTGGCCACATGCCAGCGGTCTTCGGCGCCCAGAGGATCACGGTTACCCGCCTCGGTGGCGCGATGGGCCGGCATCGGCGTACCCGGCAAACCGATGGAGAGCCGCGTATAGATGTTGCGGACAGTCTGCTCGCGGCTCTGTGCCTCGGGGCCGTCGGCCTGGGTTACACGCCAGGTCCAGGGCTTGCTGAGATCGCGCGGCCAAATACGGTTATTCCAGTCGTCTTCCAGCCAGCTCTTGGCCGTGGTGATGTTGCCGCGTCCCTCGGGGCCGTGACACTTGATACAGATTTTGTCGAAGGCGACCTTGCCCTGGGCAATGGACTTCTCACTGAAGGACACCTGCCCGGTGACGGGTTCAATCTCACTGATCTGCAGGAAATCCGTCTTCAGATAATAACCCTCTTCATCGAAATCGTCCTCGTCAGCATCCTCCGGCGCCCAGGCGGCGGTGATGTCGAAGCCTTTGATCACCGGGATCAGGCTATCAATCTGTGCATCACTGAGGAAATTACCCCAGGCAGGCATGCCGGATTCGGTCAGGCCACGCTTGATGGTATGAAACAGGTCGCTGTCGCGCGGTGGCAGAGTTCCCGGCGAAGTCTTGTATTTGAACAGGGCCAGGCTGAAATCACGTGGCTGGGGATACATGCGCTTCGAGGCGGGCCCATCGTTGGCTCCATGCTCTCCGTGGCAGACGGCACAGCGCTGTTGGTAGAGGGCCATGTCCATCAGGGGAGGATTCTTGCTAGCCGCCCCGGCCATATCAAGCTGCGGCACCAGGCCCGCCGAATCGGTGAGAAAGGTAATGATCTGCCAGACCTTGGTTTCGTCCAGTCTTTTATGCGCAACGGGTATGGCCGGGGCCTGTGTTTCCGGTGTCTTCTCCTGCTCTGAACCACCCATGTCGATACGCCACAGGGCGAAGGCCGCCTGCAAGGGGTTCGGCGTACCGGATTCGCCGGCACCAGCGGCCTGTGCGGGCACCGTGCCATTCAGCCACTCACCGTGGCAGGCGAAGCAGCCATGGTAGTAACGTGCACGCCCTGCCTCGACAATCTCGTTGTAGAGGATCCAGCCCTTCGTCTGATCCTCGCTCATCAGTGCCAGCGCCTCATTGCGCAAGGGGTTTTCCGCTGGCGAGAGGCTGAATGAGCGGTCGAGGATATCTAAGGCGCCGGATGAGGCGGGATATACCTGGCTCATCGTCACCTCAGGCACCACGACGGAAGATCCGGCCAATTTATAGCTGGCGTAACCAGCCAGTACGGAGATTACGATCAGAATGGCCCAACGCGGGGCGGCTGGGATATTCAGCCCTGTCATACGCTTGTTTGCTCCACTTGCTTGCGGCACTTGCGTGCCACACAAATTGTTCCAATGTTCCGCTGAGACATGGGCGGCATTCCACCATGTGACCGCTGACTATACCCGCCCCGCCTAAACTGCGGCTTAACCCAGCATTTTAACAGCACACCCGGTTCAGCCGAAGTGGAGAATTCTGGAAACCTGCCAAGCTTGGGAATAATCGGCTGTGCTGATGAGACTTGCAAGCAGCATGAACACGCTGTTCAATAACTATCTCATCAAACGGCAAACCGGAGACCGCAAAAAACCCCATGAAGAAAACTCTGCCCATCCCCTCACTGTGTCTTGCCGCCTGTCTGCCGCTCAACACTGGCGCTTACGACGTGGTGCCCGTCGACAATGGCGGGCGCATCGACGGAAAGGTCGTCTTCCAGGGCACTGATCCCGCTCCCAGGCAATATATCGTCGCCAAGGACGCCGATACCTGCGGCACCGGCACACGCAGCATAGACTTCGTGCGTGTCAACAACGGTGCGCTCATGGATGCCGTGGTCTATCTGCACACGGTCAACTCCGGCAAGGCTTTTCCCGCCGGCATCGACAACGCCGAACTGAATCAGGAGAAATGTGCCTTTACGCCCTTTCTCGGCGTGATGAAGGACGGCAGCCAGCTCACGGTGAAGAATTCCGATCCGGTACTGCACAATATCCATACCTATGAAATCATTGGCCGGGCCAAGAAGACCGTATTCAACATCAGCCAGCCGGGAGACCTGAAGACCTTCCACAAGCAGGTCAGCCTGAGGCGTGGTACCGCCATGAAGGTCGAGTGCGACGCCCATGATTTCATGCACAGCTTCAGCTTTGTCACCAAGAATCCCTACTTCGCTGTGGTCGACGAAAATGGCGGTTTCAGCATCGACAACGTCCCCCCCGGCCGCTACAAGATCCGCGCATGGCATGGGACACTGGGTGAAAAAAAGGGCACGGTGACGGTCGAGGCCAACGGCATGGCCCGCATCGATTTTGTCTTCAAGGGCAAATAAGACCGCCGTACTCCCCCAAAAATATTCGCTACAGCGGCACAGAGCACACAGAGAAACCATCCGCCACGATCTGCTAATGTGGCGCCCATGCCAGCAACAACAAGCGATACCCTGATCCCCCTCGCCATCGGTAGCATGGCCTATTTCATCCTGCATTCGCTGGCTCACGTCTGGAAGAAGGAAAACTCGTGCAGCAGTACGGCGATGTCTATCGGGATTACCAGTGGAGGGTGCCAGGACTACTTCCCCTGCCCTGGCGTTGGCTGAGGGCTGATGAGATGGATGAATGGGTACGACGGGGGGCCGCCAAGAAAAAATAGCGGCATGGAATGGAAAACAACAGGAATAGAATGAAAAAAGGCCGTGAACCCCCCCACGGCCGGTAACGACTAAGACAAGCGATAACTAAAGCCTCACTCAGGACGCCTTTTTGTAGATCAGCCCCGGATTCAACAACAACTCGTTCTTTTTCACCTGATCCAGCGGACAACCCTCGGTATCACACTGCGCCAACCGGTCGAAGATATAACGGGTATCCTGTTCCTGGATAAACTCATAAATAGGCTTGCCCAAATGCGAACCGATGGAAGGTCCATAGCGTCTTTCATTCACGTTTGTTTCCTCTTCAGCCTGTTGTGAAATGGCCTGCTGTTTATCAATCGGCCACCCACTTCATCGTCCCAGCCCGGGTGCCCTTTAGAGGCAATTTTCACGCCATCAATCACAACCTCCAGACTGTGAACGCCGTCACAGATTTCCAGCCGGCGATGCGAGATGCATTCATGGACTCAGGGAGGTATCGTCCAGCGGATGAATCCAACGCCAGGCAATGACGAAAGCCACCAGCGCCACCAGCGCGGCCAGTAAGTACGTGGCTTGCGGGCCCAGACCGGCCCAGGCCAGGCCGGCAAGAAAACTACCCGCTGCGCCGCCGGCGCCGAAGCTCAGGCTGCCATAAAGCGCCTGTCCTCTACCCTGATGGCGACCGGTAAAATAACGGTGAATCAGCTGGATCGCCACCGCATGGTAGATACCGAAACTGGCCGCATGCAGCAGTTGGGCAAACAGCACCACCACCATTTCATCGGAAAACTCACCAATCAGCACCCAGCGCAGGGCCGTGAACAGCAAGCTCGCCAGCAGTAACCGGCGCAGACCAAAGCGTGGCACCAGACGGTACATAACCAGGAACACGGCAACCTCCGCAATCACCCCCAGCGCCCACAGCTGACCGATCAGCGAACGCGAATAACCCTGCTCCTCCATGTAGAGGGTGTAAAAAATATAGTATGGCCCATGGCTGGCCTGAACCAGAAAACAGACTACCAGCAGGGCCACTACCTCAGGACGCATCAGCACCCGGCGCAGAGGTTCGTGATCCAGCGATAAATGGGCAGAGGCGCGCTCAGGCACGGCAAGACTGGCCAGCCAGATAATCCCGAACAGGGTAATCAGTATGATCGGCAGAATACCCACCCCCTGCGCATCCAGCAGCGGGCCAAGGGCCGCCACGGCGACGATGAAACCGATCGAGCCCCACAGGCGGATGCCGCTGTAGCGGTGGCTGTCACGGCCCAGGTAATTAAGCGTGGTGGCCTCGAATTGCGGCAGGGTGGCATTCCAGAAAAAGCTGAACACCATCATCACCACGGCCAGCCACCAGTAATCCTCGACCCAAAACACGCCGGCAAAGGCAACCGCACCCAGCAGACAGCCGATACGCACGATACGCATGCGATAACCGGTATGGTCGGCGATCCAACCCCAGATGTTGGGCGAGATGATCTTGGTGGCCATGATCAGGGCCATCAGGGTACCGATGGCACGGGCGTCGAAGCCCAGTGATTTGAGGTATAGCGACCAGTAGGGAATCAGCGCGCCAATGGAGGCGAAATAGAAGAAATAGAAACCGGACAGCCGCCAGTAAGGGACTGCCTGGCTGTCATTGGCCGGCTCAGGCACCCGGGGTGGCGGGGATGACGGGAGTCTGGCTCTCCACGTCGGCGTTCTGCGCACGGTGACGCAGCCAGTGGTCCATCAGGGTGATGGCCAGCATGGCCTCGGCAATGGGCGTGGCACGGATACCGACGCAGGGGTCGTGGCGACCCTTGGTGATCACCGCCACGGGCTCACCAGCGAGGTTCACGCTGCGCCCGGGCAGGCGCAGGCTGGAGGTGGCCTTGAGGGCGATGCTGACGGTGATGTCCTGGCCGGTGGAAATGCCACCGAGAATACCGCCGGCATGGTTGCTGAGAAAACCCTCGGGGGTGATCTCATCACGGTGCTCGGTGCCCTTCTGCGTCACCGACTCGAAGCCGGCGCCAATTTCTACGCCCTTGACCGCGTTGATACTCATCATGGCATGGGCGATGTCGGCGTCGAGGCGGTCGAAGATGGGCTCGCCCAGGCCCAGCGGCATACCGCTGGCCACCACGTTAATGCGCGCGCCGACGGAATTGCCCTCCTTGCGCAGGGCATCCATGTAGGCCTCCATCTCCGCCACCTTGGTGATATCGGGACAGAAGAAGGGATTGCGCGGCACTTCATCCCAGTCGAACCGCTCCGCCGCAATAGGGCCAAGCTGGCTGAGATAGCCACGAATACGGGCACCAAATTTTTCTGCCAGGTATTTCTTGGCAACAGCGCCGGCGGCCACGCGCATGGCCGTCTCGCGTGCCGAGGAACGCCCGCCGCCACGGTAGTCACGCAAGCCGTATTTCTGCTGATAGGTGTAGTCGGCATGGCCGGGACGAAAGCGATCAAGGATATTGCCGTAGTCCTTGGAGCGCTGATCCGTGTTGTGGATGATCAGGGCGATGGGGGTGCCGGTGGTCTTGCCCTCGAACACCCCGGAGAGGATCTTCACCTCGTCGGCCTCGCGGCGCTGGGTGGTGTGGCGCGAGGTACCGGGCTTGCGCCGATCCAGGTCGCCTTGCAGGTCGATCTCGCTCAGGGCCAGTCCGGGCGGACAGCCATCGACAATACAACCGATGGCCGGGCCGTGACTTTCGCCAAACGAGGTGACGGTAAATAGCTTGCCAAATGAGTTTCCAGACATGGGGCGCTATTGTAGCGGGTTAGAACTGAGACGGGAAACAGATCGCTGTGAATGTGCTCAGCGTTTCGCCGCCTCGGCACGGCGCTTGTTCCACTCGGCACGAACCTTGATGCGCTCGGCGATGCTCATGCCGGTGTAGTCCGGTTCCTTGAGGTCTTCCGCAGAGACAGACTTCCTGCCCGGCTTTTTGTCTTCGATAACAGTCTTTTTGCGTTCCCGGGGTGCCTCATGGCTGGAATCCTTGGGTATTTCATGGGCCGGGGCCTGGGTCGGCCGGCTCTTGGGAATGGGATTGATGGCCGGGACGGCGACCGGCTCATGGCCAGATTCTGCGGCCGCCTTTTCTTCGGCTTCACGTTCAGCAATCTGCTGCACTCGCAGATCACCGATGGCGCTGCGGAAGCGCCGCACGGGTGCACCGCCCTCGCCGCCTATATTGCTGTCCAGCAATGCCTGGGTCTCGTCACCATCGGACGCCGTCTGCGCGGGATGTAACAGCGCCTCCTCAGCAGCCTTGTCCAGAACAATGATGGCAATACGGCGATTGACGGGGCTGCGTGGATCATCCTTATCGAAGGGCACCATGGAGGCCAGACCCACCACCTTGGCGATCTTGTCGGCATCATAGCCACCGGCAATCAGCTCTCGCCGCGAGGCATTGGCACGATCCGCCGACAGTTCCCAGTTGGAATAGCCTTTGCGGCTGACAAACTTCGTCGCATCGGTATGCCCGGTCAGGCTCAGCTTGTTGGGTACCTTGTTGATGACCTTGGCGATCTCACGCAGGATGGTGCGCGAATAGGGCTTCATGCTGGCCCCGCCGCTGTCGAACATGGGACGGCCTTCCTTGTCGACAATCTGGATACGCAGGCCATCGGGGGTGATATCCAGCAACAGTTGATCCTTGAAGGGCTTGAGGGCCTCGCTGTTCTCGATGGTCATCTTGAGTTCCTGCATCAGCGATTCCAGCTGCTTTCTTTCAGCCTCAATCACCTCCCGGATCTCATCCACGGTGGGTTCGCGCGCATCCTGCTTGGAGTCATCGCCCTGGGAGATCTTCTGTCCCCCACCCATGTCGATGATGTCTTCACTGGCACCACTGCCATCGGCCAGTCCCTGGGTCGGCGGGCTGAAGTATTCTGACAGACCGGCCTGCTCTTCTTTGGTGGTGGAAGCGATCAGCCACAGCAGCAAGAAAAACGCCATCATGGCTACCGCAAAATCGGCAAACGCCACCTTCCAGGCGCCACCATGATGACCATGGCCGCCCTTCTTGATCTTTTTGACGATGATCGTCTGGTTTTCCATGGAGTCAGCTCGTCTCAGCCGGTGCTAGGAGCCTGTCGGACTTAGGGAATCGTCGCGAGGGAAAGCCATTTTTAGTCCATTTTTTTGATCGTTTGAGGCGAATATTGGACATATTCAACGAAAAGGATCGAAACAATGGGCCAAAATGGGTTTTCCGCAGTAGATTCATCCTAAGTCCGACAGGCTCCTAGGTGCTTATTCCGTCTTGCCCTTGACGAAATCCTCCAGTTCCTGGAAGCCCGGGCGATGATGGGAATACAGCGTTTTGCGGCCAAACTCCACGGCAATCTGTGGCGCATAGCCGTTGAGGCTCGCCAGCAGGCAGACTTTGATGCACTCGAAGGCCTTGGATTCATCTTCATTGATCGCCGTGAGGGAACTCGCCATGGGGCCGACAAAACCATAGGCAAACAGGATACCGAGAAAGGTACCCACCAGGGCTGCGGCTACATGGGCGCCCAGTTCCTCCACCGGGCCGCCGATAGAGGCCATGGTGATAACGATACCCAGCACCGCCGCAACGATACCGAAACCCGGTAAGGCATCAGAGACTGCGGTAATGGCTGAGGGAACTTTATCCGCCTCGTGGTGATGGGTTTCCAGTTCCACATCCATAAGATTTTCCAGTTCGAAGGGGTTCATGTTGCCACCCACCATCAGGCGCAGGTAATCGGAGATGAATTCCATCACATGATGATTCTTCAGAATGGCCGGATATTTCTTGAAAATCTCACTGTTCTCCGGCTCGTCGATATCCGCCTCCAAGGCCATCAGGCCCTCCTTGCGTGCCTTGGAGAACAGGTCAAACATCAGCCCCAGCAGTTCCATGTAAGTCTTCTTACTATGCTTGGAGCCCGACAGCATTTTGCCGATGGCGGCGAAGGTAGCCTTGATCACCGTCCCTGGATTCGCAACCACAAAGGCGCCAAAGGCCGCGCCACAGATAATCAACACTTCAAAGGGCTGCCACAACGCCATCAGCTTGCCGTGAGCAAGCACAAACCCACCCCCCACGCAGCTCAGCACAATGATGAAACCCACTATCATCTTCATATAGGCACCCGCACACCCAGTTCTTTGAATCGCATAGACTATCGGCAGGGTGAAGATGACCTTGAGGCCCAGGCAGGGCGGTAAAACCAATGAAAATTCCGGGGATAAAATTCCCTCAGATGATTGCGCAAAGAACCAATCTGGTTTAGTCTTGCGCGCTCTTTTGCGGCCAGCCCATGGCGGCCTATTGAGAGATTGCGGAGAAGTGTCCGAGTGGCTGAAGGAGCACGCCTGGAAAGTGTGTATACGCTAACGCGTATCGAGGGTTCGAATCCCTCCTTCTCCGCCATTATTCTGCAAATTGCTGATTTTGTTATTGTTTTCATTGTCTTCTGGTAGACGCCCAACATCCAGACCAACATCCTACACGGGGTACTTCCTACCCCTGCGAACCGCCGGCCAAGCTGCCCGCGCCTCCTACCTTTCGCACCAGTCACCCTGCGCACCGCCAACCCATAGCCCCCCTGAATTCCTCCCAGGCACAAAAAAGCCCCGCCAAAGCGGGGCCTAATGATTCCGTTATTTGTTTGCGCAACAAGTAGTTAGTGCCAGCCCGAAAACCCATGAAATAAGCCACGGTTTCGGGCGGGGCTAGTTCACGCATAAATAACATGGATATTGTTGCGTGTTTGTGGGTGATTTTTCCACCACCTGACAACATTGTGCAGGTTTTACGAAATCCCGGCCAGCACCAACCCTGCCGTACGACATTCATTTCAAAAAGGTTGCCGGTGGATGCCCGCTCAGGCAGCTAAGCGTTGCTTCTGCCGTCGTCGCTCGTTTCGTTGCAGAAGCACCAACTCTTTACGCTGTAAAAGCAAACCAATACGATGAAGATTGGTGGCAACGATGGACAAGGCCACATGCCGTTCAAATCCATCCCGCCCATAGGACAGGCAACGGTTTAATCCTCGTATCTCAAGATTGTTGATACAGGCTTCTACCCCGGAGTGCTGGCGTCGTGCTTCAGCAAAAATGTCACTCTCTTGCCACGCTTTTTCTTCCTGATTACAGCGACCTTTCTTTGGCAAAATCACTTGATCCAGGTGCTTGTTTAATTCGATGACGTTTGCTTTTGAGGGCTCTTCGTAAAACTGTGTGAAATTCCGGTAAAACACCCTGCTTTAGCCATTGATTGGAGCGGTTTTTTCCATGGACATAGAAGAGCATTACAGCCAGCTACTGGGTGTCAATTCCCCGTGGGAT
>JAKIUN010000021.1 GCA_021647505.1 Gammaproteobacteria bacterium | reverse complement strand
GATTCAGACCGTCAAGTCGAATGCCAGGGGTTATCGTTCATTCGATGGATTCAGAAATAGCATATTGTTTTATTGTGGTGGCCTGAAAATGGCCCCATAGGCCTTCACACAATTCTTCGAAGAACCCTTCTACTTATGAGGAGTACCGCCAGTATTATCGGTCTGCTACAGCTCAAAAAAATAAAGCAGAAATCAAGACGCCGCAACATTTTCAATTTGTCAAACTTAACTGGCGCTCTGACGCACGCGAGAGTCTAAAAGAAATCAGCTCCCCAACATTGGCTATATTTGGTGCTCATGACTTGAATGTCGATGCCGCTGAAAGCGCTAGCATATATAAAGAGATTTTTGAGAAATCAGGCAACAAGAATTTAACCATAAAAATATTTCCGGAGGCGCAGCACGGTCTCTTGAAGAAAAAATACTTTAAAGAGACTGTTCCAGGAATCGGCTTTATTATTAAATTTGAACTTCTGGGAGAATATGCTTTTGCCGATGGTTTTCTTGATTTTATAACCCGTTGGGTCAAAGAAAAAACAGTGAATGAATGAAACCACTTAAAGAAAAAACCATGCATAAAAACATAGAATATAAGTTAAGCAAGCACTGGTATCTTGGATTCTTATCTATTTTTGGGCTGTCTGATGCCTATCATTTTTTTCTGGGGGAAATGTATTCCGGCTGGATGCTTTTGTGGCTTTTATGGTTAATAGATTTTATACCAACAAAAAAATCAGGAAAGGCGGGTTAGTATGTATAAAGAATTGTATTTAAAATACAAATGGTATCTGTTAATCACCGTTCCCATGAGCATTCTTCTGGGCATGGCGAGTATGAGTGTTATTGCCATTATCAGTGATGCGATAGGTAATCAGCTGGATAATATGAAATATGGCGCTGAATATTTTTTTAGCGCTATTTTTATCTTGTTTACAGTCGGCTTAACTAATGACCTGCTGGTTGTCAGAATGGCCGTTAATGTCAGTTATGACATTCAAGTCAAAATGATTCGCCGAGTCATAGAAACACCATTATCTCAACTGGAAGAAATTGGTTTGCCTAAAGTAATTGCAACATTAACAGAAGATTTGAATACCGCAGAAAAATTTTTCCATGTGGTGCCTGCACTTATTATTAATATTGTTATAGTGATTTTTGGTATTGCTTACATGGCTTATTTATCATGGCAATTGCTAGGTATTGTACTGGCGTTTTTAGTCATTATGTTTTTCACAATATTTTTTTTACTGATGTATACCAAAAAAGATCGCGTTGCCGTTCGCGAATCGACTGATGCAATGATGAGTCATTATCAACATGTGGTTTTAGGTATAAAAGAGTTGACGCTTAATCGCTTTAGAAAATACTTTTTTACTCGTAAAATATTTTCTACCGCAACGGACATGCGCCATAAAAATCACCGCATATTCAACGTTCTTGCTGTGATTGAACAGTGGGCTCAACTGCTAATATTTGCCATGTTAGGTATTATTATTTTTGTTGTTGGCAACTATTGGTTATTGTCTATGGAGGTCGTTGCTGGTTATGTAATTACCCTGCTGTTTTTGTTAGAACCCATTGAAGTTATTATTAATAGCGCGGATGAATTGGTAGATGCCAAGGTTGCATTTAATAAAATTGACAGTTTACGCTTAGCTGAGGTTTCTGGGTGGGGTCAGTTAAAACCGCTAAAAACAGAAAAAGACCTTGACTCTTCTGGGGTGAAGCTGGAATTTAAAAATATCGAATATTCCTATACCTTAGAAATAGACGATAAAATAGAGATGTTTCATATTGGGCCAATTTCCACTCAATTTAACCCGGGAGAGATAACTTTAATTATCGGTGGCAATGGCAGTGGTAAGTCCACCTTGCTGAAAATTTTGTGTGGCTTGTATCCGCTGGACAGTGGTCATATTTACCTGAATGACAAAATGATTGCATCGGACGAGGTAGAAGCCTTTCGTAATAACTTTTCCATCATCACACCGGACTTTTGTCTTTTTGAGGAAATTATTGACGCTAAAGGAAACCTCTGTGATGATCATATCATTCATGATCTTTTAGAAAAACTGAAGCTTTCTGCTGTAGTTACATCAAAAAAAGGAGTGTTATCCCGGCTGGATTTCAGTCATGGCCAGCGCAAGCGCTTGGCTTTGCTGCAGACCTACTGCGAGAATAAGTCGGTTGTTTTGCTTGATGAGTGGGCTGCGGATCAGGATCCCTTGTTCAAGGATATTTTTTATTGGGAGATTTTACCAGCGCTGAAAAAACGCGGAAAGACCGTTATTGTTGTTTCCCACGATGATCGTTATTTTGATTGTGCTGATAAGGTGCTAAAAATTGAGCAGGGCAAGTTGGTAGATCTTGATCATCATCAAAAATTAACTGAGAATGAATGCTTGTCCACCAAAAAGATAAAAGAATGAGAGTTTTAATTGTCGAAGACGATGCTGAGCTGGCGGCCGCCATGAGTGATTACCTGGTCTTGCAGGGCGTTGAATGTGACTTTGCATACCATGGTGAGTCTGGCTTGATACTGGCTCAGGAGTGTCGGTTTGATGTGATTGTTTTGGATTTGATGTTGCCGAGAATGCGGGGCTTTGAGGTGTGTGAAAAACTGCGCAGACAGGGGAATTTTACGCCAATTTTAATGTTAACCGCTTGTGATACCAACGCAGAGCAACTCACGGGATTTCAGGCCGGTATTGATGATTATGTTGTCAAACCTTGCCCTATGCCCCTGCTGTGGGCCCGTTTACAGGCCTTGCACCGGCGTGATAAGCCACAAACAGATAAATTGTCGATAGATACGCTGACCTTGTATTTCAAGGAGCTCAGGGTGTCGCGCGAGGGGCATGAGGTCAAGCTGACGCCGATCGGTTGGAGAATGCTTGAATTGCTGGCGCAACGTAGTCCCGAAGTGGTGTCAAGGGCTGAACTGGAAGATCATGCCTGGCCTGATGATGATGTGGATGCCGGAAACTTTAATGTCCAATTACACCAACTGCGCAAGGCCGTGGACAAGCCCTTTGCTTATCCCCTGATTCACACACTTGTCGGCGTGGGTTTGTGCCTCAGAAAAAAAGATGCCTGAGAATTGTCGCCGCACCAGGACGCTGGCCGAACAGGTACGCTGGCAATTGTTATGGCTCGGCACGGGTCTGTTTTTTGTTTGCTTGTTAATATCGCTGGTTTTTTCCTGGCGCGCGGCTGTATTAAATACCAATAGCCTGATACAGCTTGATGCGCAATCATTGATACGGCAGGCAACTGAACATCCGGATTTACCTTTACCCCGCAGTGAAACATTTAGCGCCTATCGGCAGTGGGAGGATATTCCCGAGTCATTACGCAACTATTTTGGTAGTCCTCCTGTCTCCAGCGGGAAAGTCGTGGAGGTGAGTCTTAGTAATGTTGATGGAAGTGTCGATTATCTCTATCTGTTGCATCATGTTGATGACGATTACGGCGAACTATTTTTACTTAGCCGTCATCATGCAGCAGAGATCGAGGCGGTATCCCTTGCTTTTGTAAAAACAGCACTGAATCAGGCGTTCTGGCTGACGTTAATTATTTTTATATCGCTGTTCTTTATGGTGAGATGGCTGATTCGTCGTACCACTGAGCCATTGGCACTGCTCAGCCAATGGGCATCCAGCCTGGGGCGGAATCCGGATCAAGCTCTGAGCACCAATTTTCCTATTGAAGAATTGAATCAGCTTGCTGCACAACTACACGAAGGTGTCGGTAGAATACGGGCATTTAATCAGCGTGAGCAGCAGTTCTTGAAGCACGCCAGCCATGAATTGCGCACACCTTTGGCGATTATTCAGGCCAGTCTGGATACCTTGAATCTGCAAAATCATGAAACCAGTCAGCCAGCAGTGCAGCGCGCACTGAGGGCCAGCGCTAATATGAGACGACTATCTGCGGCATTGTTGTGGCTGGCGCGTGAATCTGAACGGCCTGTTGACAAAAGCTATGTTGATGTTCGTGCTCTATGTGAGCAAATTATCAAGGATCATCGTTATTTAGTTAATGATCGGCAGGTTGATCTTTGTTTGCATGTCGATGTTGACAGCCTTTATATCGAAAACGATCTATTTTCCATTGTGATTGCAAACCTGGTCAGAAATGCTTTTATGTACGGTGTCGATGGTGTGATAGAACTGGAGGTATCGACGAATGGTCTCCGTATTGCCAACCCTGTACAGACAGGGGCCAGCAGCGAAGAATATACTGACTCGCCGGGGTTTGGATTGGGGTTGCAACTGGTGCAGCGGGTCTGTTCCAAGCTGGATTGGCAATTTATTTTTGCTATTGAGCAGGATTTTTTCATTGTTACTGTGGCTTGGCGTGATGAAAAAATATGAAGGCCGTTCCTTAGATATCATATACGGATTTGCTCTGCTCCAGGCCAGCTTGCCGTCGGCCACAAAGTATTTTGGGTCTTCGATCACGTTGACTTCCGCCAGGTCACCGGCTTTTTTCAGCTGCTGGGTGCATTCCGGGCTGAGGTGGCACAGGTGCAGGCGTTTGCCGATCTTCAGATAACGTTCGGCCAGGGAGCCGATGGCTTCGGTGGGGGGTCAGAGGAGAGTTATTCGTCTTCGTCGAAGCGGCGTGCGATGAGGTCTTCGAGGGCATCGAGGGCGTCGTTCTCGTCAATACCTTTGGCGATCAGGGTCAGCTCGCTATCCTTGGCCGCTGCCAGCATCATCACGCCGAGGATGCTCTTGGCGTTCACTTCGGCGTGAGCCTTGAGCAGCTTAATCTCGCTCTCAAAGCGCCCCGCAGTGGCCACCAGTTTGGCGGCGGCGCGGGCGTGCAGGCCCAGCTTGTTGACGATGGTGACCTGTCGCTGGCTCATGATGATTCCAGTGATGACAGCATCACACCCTGGCGCCCGCCCTCCACGGCCCGCTTTGCCAATTCGCTCAGCTCCAGTTGTGGGTAATTGAAGACCTTCAGCAGCATGGGCAGATTGAGTCCGGCCACCACCAGCACGTTGTCCTGTTGTGACAGGGTGCAGGCAACATTGCTGGGGGTGGCGCCAAACATGTCAGTGAGTACCAGTACGCCGTCGCCGCTGTCCAGCTCGTGAAGCAGGGTCAGGGCCGTGTGCTGCATGGCTTCAGGGTCGGAGTCGAAGGTCACACCAAGGGTGCGGGTGGCCAGCGGGCAGACGTTGAGGGTCTTCGTCGCGATATCCAGCATGACCTCACCGAGGGCACCGTGACTCACTAAAAGTATCCCAATCGTCATTATTTGCAGACCTCTGTAAGACAGGCCGTTCAGCCAGCCAGCTCGCGGTGGCGGATCAGTACATTGTTGTATTGTGGCTGAAACTCCTGTCCCAGGCGTTCGGCCAGATACACGGAGCGATGCTGACCACCGGTGCAGCCGATGGCGATGGTCAAATAATTGCGGTTATCCGCCTCGAAGCAGGGAATCCAGCTATTTAGAAAGCCACCGACCTGTGTCACAAATCGTTCGACCAGGTTCTGTCCCTGGAGGAATTCTGCCACGGCGGCATCGCGCCCGGTCTGGGCGCGTAGTTTGGGTTCCCAGTGCGGATTGGGTAGGCAGCGGGCATCGAACACATAGTCGGCATCCATGGGTACGCCGTGTTTGAAACCGAAGGACAGGAACAGGATCGACAGGGTGGTCTGCCGCTGGGCCTCGATACGCGAGCGAATCAGGTCACGCAGCTGGTGGATGTTGCTGTGCGAGGTGTCGGTGTACAAATCGGCACGGTCGGCAATGGGCGCCAACAGCAGGCGTTCGTCGCGAATGGCGTCGGCTAGTGGGCGCTGCTCGCTGCTGAGTGGATGCTTGCGGCGGGTCTCGCTGAAACGCTTCAGCAGAATGGCGTCATCGGCATCCAGATAGAGGATTTGGCATTCCACGCCGCTGGCACTCAATTGTTCGAGAATCTGTGGAAAGCGGTGCAGATCCAGGCTCGGGTTACGGGCATCGATGCCCACCGCGACGCGCTCGCCGAGATCTTCCGGCAGGGCGCGCATTTTCTCCGCGAAGGCCGGCAGCAGGCCTACCGGCAGGTTATCGATGCAGTAGTAATCCAGGTCTTCCAGCACATGCAGGGCGGTGGTCTTGCCCGAGCCGGAGGCACCGCTGATGACGACGAGTTTCATATGGGCGATTTCTGTTCGAGCAATTTGTGCTGGCGTTCAATGAAGACTTGCGGGGCATTGTACCCTTTACGACGCAAAATGTGATTGCGTGCTGCGGCTTCCACCAGGACGGCGAGGTTGCGGCCGGGTGCTACGGGGATGGTGACCTGTGGGACGTCGACATCCAGGATGAGTAGCTCCTGGTGACTGCCATGCACGCGGTCGAGATTGTACAGATCTTCGGCTGCCATGCGCTGCAGGTGCACAATGAGGCCTAGATCCTTGGTCTGTTTGATGGCGCTGTCGCCGTACATGGCACGCACGTCCAGCAGTCCCAGGCCGCGTACCTCGAGAAAGTCCTGCAAGGCCTGCGGGCAGCGTCCACGTATGACCTCGGGGCCGACGCGGGAGAATTCGGGGGCATCATCGGCAATCAGGCGGTGATTGTGTGTGATCAGCTCCAGCGCCAGCTCGCTCTTGCCGATGCTGCTTTCGCCGGTAATCAATACGCCGAGGCCGTTGACCTCCATGAATACGCCATGTAGTACAGCCTTTTCCGCCAGCTCGTCGCCCAGGTAATGGCGCAAACAGCCGATTAACTTGATACTGTCCAGCGATGAGGACATCAATGGCGTTTGCGAGGCCTCGGTCTCGCGCAGCAAATCCGCTGGCGGAGTCAGCCCTTCGGCGATGATAATCGCTGCCGGTAGTGCTTCCAGCAGGTGGCGGATCAGATCCTGGCGTGCCTGTGCCTCGAGGCCGTCGAGATAATCGAGTTCGTGCTGGCTGATGACTTGCAGGCGATTAGGGTGGATCAGGTTGAGAAAACCCACCAGCGCCTGGCCTGGGGTTTGCGCGGGGCTGCCCAGCGCGCGGTCGATGCCGTTACGGCCCGCTAACCATTGCAATTGCAGATGTTGCCCGCGCGACTGAACCAGGGCATTGACCGTTGGAATACGTGTGCTCAATGCTGTCGATCCCACTCCAGTAGCAGATCGTACAGGCTTTGACTGTCAGTTGCCGTACGCAACTGTTCACGTAGCTCGGCATCGCTGAACATCTTCGCCAGCCGCGCTAGTAGCTGCAGGTGTTCCTCGGTGGATTTTTCCGGCACCAGCAGGGCGAACAACAGTTGTACGGACTGGCTGTCCATGGCATCGCAATCGATGCCCTTTTCCAGTTGTACGAAGGCGCCGAAAGTTTCAGTGGATGTCTTTAGCCGCCCGTGGGGGATGGCCACGCCATGATCGATGGCGGTGGTGCCCAGGCGTTCGCGCGCCAGTAGGCTGTCGAAGATGTCGATGGCCGGCTCGTCCAGGGGCGAATGTTCAGCGAGGATCTCGCTCAAGGTTTCCAGCGCGCGCTTCTTGCTGCCGGCCTGAACATGGCCGACAACGCGTTCGGGGGTCAAAATGTCTGCAAGTTGCATGGTTTGTAAATTACTTAAAAAATCGTTACGAAGACCCTGCGCGGTGGCCGTAGGGCTGCTCTATCCGCGCAGGGCTGCTCGGGGCTGGTTTATTCCTCCGCCAGTGGAATCTTTTTCAGTGATCCCTCGCTGCGATGGTGGTTGGTGAGCTTTTCCTTGTGCTTCTTGATTTGGCGATCCAGCTTGTCAACCAGGGCATCGATGGCGGCGTACATGTCCTCATTTTCTGCATTGGCATGTAGGCTGGCGCCGTTGACGTTGATGGTGGCCTCGGCTTTCTGGCGTAGCTTTTCAACGCTGAGTACGGCGTGCACGTTGGTTACCTTGTCGAAATGTCGCTCCAGACGTTCCAGCTTGCCCGTGATGTAGTCACGGAGTGCGGGGGTAACATCGAGATGTTGACCGGTAACGTCGATTTGCATGGTGGACTCCTTTGGTTAGGTGTTTATCCAACTCGGCATGTATTAAAGAGCCACTGACAGTCAGTCCGGATTCAAGGTTTTCGTTCATGACTTGGTCAGGGACTTCCTAGCTCAGGCACTTGCGTTCATTGGACGGTGCGATTGACATGGCCTCGCGGTATTTGGCTACCGTACGTCGGGCCACGTTGATGCCCTGTTCACCGAGCAGCTGGGCCAGCTTGTTGTCGCTGAGTGGCTTGCCCGGGTTTTCCGCAGCGATGAGTTTTTTCAGGATCGCGCGGATAGCGGTGGCGGAACATTCGCCGCCACTCGCCGTGCCCACATGGCTGGAGAAAAAATACTTCAGCTCAAAAATACCACGCGGGGTATGCATGTATTTCTTGGTGGTGACGCGGGAGATGGTGGATTCATGCATTTCCACCACCTCGGCGATATCGTGCATCACCATGGGTTTCATGGCCTCTTCACCGTAATCAAAAAAGCCGCGCTGGCGCTCGACGATACAGTTGGAGACCTTGAGCAGGGTTTCGTTACGGCTGCGCAGGCTTTTCAGGAACCAGCGAGCCTCCTGCAGGCTGTTCTTCAAAAAAGCAGCGTCTTTGGTGGCGTTTTGCTTCGCCATGCCGGCGTAGAGGTTGTTGATGGCGATCTTTGGGGCGATGTCCGGATTCAGTTCCACCCGCCACTGATCCTTGACCTTCTTTACGAACACGTCGGGGATGATGTACTCCGGTGGTGTGGAGGCGATCTGCCCACCGGGGCGTGGATTGAGGGTCTGGATCAGCTGAATGACCGGTTGCAGGTCGTTTTCCGGCAGTTTCATGCGTCGTTTCAAGGTGTGGAAGTCCCGTTTGGCGAGCAGGTTGAAATGCTCGCCGACGATTCGTCTCGCCTCTGTCAGCCAGGGTGTGTCGGCGTCGTAATAGCGCAGTTGCAGCAGCATGCTCTCCTGCAGGTTGCGGGCCGCCACGCCGGGGGGGTCGAAGTCCTGCACCCGGTTCAGTACCGCTTCCACTTCGTCCAGCTCGATATCCAGCTCTTCCTGCAAGGACTGATGAACCTCTTCACAGCTGCTGGTGAAATAGCCGTCGTCATCTACGGCATCGATGAGGGTGGTGGCAATAATGCGGTCGGTATCGTTGAAAGGCGTCAGGTTGAGTTGCCAGTGCAGGTGATCCTGCAGGCTCTCGTCAGCACTGGCGGGCTGTTCAAAATCGCTGAACTCGCCATCCTGCGCACCGCGAGTGACCGGCGTATAACTCTCATAGGTATCCTCCCAGTCGCTGTCCACGGGGAGGTCATTGGGCATGTCTTCGCTCTGACTGTCTGCGGCCCGTTCACTGGCGTCTTCCGTCGGTGCCGGGTTTTCTTCGTGCGTGCCGTTGTCTGTGGCCGATGGCGCGGCACCCTCGGCGGCCGCATCGCCGTCGGCTGCACCGTCGTCTTCCACCATTTCCAGCATGGGATTGGATTCGAGGGCTTCCTGGATTTCGGTCTGCAGTTCCAGTGTGGAAAGCTGCAATAAGCGGATAGCCTGCTGCAACTGTGGTGTCATGGTCAGTTGCTGGCCAAGCTTGAGCTGGAGGGTTTGTTTCATCGACGGCGTAGACTTTCCTCGGGGTTTGTTTTGATTCTACCCCAATACAGACATGTTGCTAGTAAAAACGGCCATGCAATGAGTAAAAACGGCCACACAATGGAGTTGCTGAGTCAACTACTACTTATATATTATTCAGAGCTGGAAGTCCTCGCCCAGATAGACCTCGCGCACTTGGCGGTGCTGGAGGATCTCCTCTGGCGCGCCCTGCGCAATAACCTCACCTTCACTCATAATGTAGGCACGGGCGCAGATTCCCAAGGTCTCACGCACATTATGATCGGTAATCAGCACCCCAATGCCACGCTCGATAAGATGGTGGATGATTTTCTGGATGTCCAGTACAGATATGGGGTCGACACCGGCAAAGGGTTCATCGAGCAGGATGAAGGCGGGCTCGGTGGCCAGGGCGCGGGCGATCTCCACCCGCCGCCGCTCACCGCCGGACAGGCTCATGCCGAGTGAGTCGCGGATGTGGGTGATGCTCAGCTCCTGCAGTAGTTCCTCCAGCTTGGCCTGTTGTTGCTGGCGGCTGAGATCGCTGCGGGTCTGTAGGATGGCGAGCAGATTGTCCGCCACGCTCAGCTTGCGGAATACCGAGGCCTCCTGCGGCAAATAGCCAATGCCCATGCGCGCGCGCGCATGCAGGGGATAGGGAGTGATGTCCTGTCCGTCGAGCAGGATTTGCCCCTTGTCGGCCTTGATCAGACCCACGATCATATAAAAACTGGTGGTCTTGCCGGCGCCGTTGGGACCCAGCAGACCCACCACTTCGCCGCGTCCCACCTTGAGTGAGACCGACCTCACCACCTGCCGGGCGCCATAGCGTTTGGCCAGTTTTTTAATCACCAGTCCGCCGTCGGCGGCCGACTGGGTTGTCGATGGCGGATTCATGCCGGCTCAGCGCTGGCCATTTTCAGGTGACGGTGATTTGGCCTTGGGCTGGATCGTTACCTTGACCCGCTGGCTGCCGTCCCCGGCCTGTGCCGCAGTGACGCGCTCCCGCAGCATGTCGTACTCGATGCGTTGGCCACTGAAACGGTTACCACCCTGGGTGAGCCAGGCCTGATCCTGCAACAGCAGGTGTTCGTCATTGGCCTGGTAATCCAGCCGTCGTGCCTCGCCGTGAATTTCTTTTTCTCCCACGCGCTGGCGGCGGAAGCGCACCGGCTCGCCGCTGGCAGCAATGCGTTTCAGTTCGTCCTCTTCGGTGTACACAGTGACCTCATCGGCATGAATCTGCATGCCGCCCTGGGTGATGACCACATGGCCGGTGTAGATACTCTGGCCCTTGCGCATATCGATCATGGAGTTACCGGCCTCGATGGTCACGAGCTCGCGCTGTGCCTTGTCGGCGGCCAGTACCGGCGCCGCCAGCAACAGTGTGCAGACCAGTAACAGTCCGGTCTGTATATCAATGAGTCGGTGCATAGATTCCTTTGACCTGAGACAACAATTGCAGGCGTTCCTGTTTGAACCAGACCTTCATGCCCACGGCGTCTACATGGCCGTAGGCATGCACAATGGTGGTGGGCTGGTCGGTTTCGGCGTATTCCTGGCTGCTGAAAATACGTAGTTCGCGGGTGAAAATCTCCATCTCCGCAGGCCCCGTGGGTTGGGCTGGATTTTGTGGGCGGCGTATTAGCACTTCGCCACTGAGCAGGATGTCGTGGTCACCGCCGCTGGCTCTGCCTTGTTCCGCTGCCAGCGTCCATAGCCTGCCATTCGGGCGGTAAAAGGTGATGAAGGGCGCATCGAAGTCAGTACGATCACCCTGGGTGAAATGCACGGCGCGCGTGGCGCGCATCTCATAGCGCGGCTGGCCCTGCTCATTCATGGCGCGCATGATCACACCTTCCATGAAGGCGTTGGGTGTTTCCACTCCGGTCAGGGGTGTCACGGCCGGTGCTTCGACCTCCTGCTCCCATAGCCACTCGGCACTGAGCCAGGCCAGCGCCGCAACCGTGAGGGGTAGGGTGAGTTTACGCCACATGCGTGCGGGGATGTCCGGTTTCGTTCATCGTCAAACGGTTACTGGAGGAACGGCTGCATCTGCGCGTCCAGCGTGCCGCAGGCCTCCATGATCAGTTCGCAGACATCGCGCGCCGCACCCTGGCCACCGCCGTGTGGCGTGTGCCAATGGGCATGTCTCAGCACCAGCGGATGGGCATCGGCGACGGCCACTGCCAGGCCGACGCGCAGCATGATGGGCAGATCCACCACATCGTCACCCACATAGGCCACTTGCTCCGGTGTTAGTTGCAGTTCTGCGATCAATGCCTCGAAGGCCGGCAGCTTTTCCTGCCTGCCTTGATAGACGTGCTCGATGCCCAGGTTGGCCATACGGTGCGTGACCACTTGCGAGGTTCGGCCGGTGATAATGGCGACCTCCACGCCGCTGCTGCGCAGCATTTTCATGCCGTGGCCATCGCGGGAGTGAAAGGCCTTGTATTCCTGACCGTCATCGCTGAAGAATAAACTGCCGTCAGTGAGCACGCCATCGACGTCGAAGATCACCAGTTCGATCTGCGCGGCCTTTTGCAGAATGTCTTTCATAGTGGGTTCCTTTGTTCCCTAAAATTAGCTGGGCAATCAAAATATCCGATGGGACAATTACACCACACCTGCACGCAGTAAATCGTGCATGTTGAGTGCGCCAACCAGCTTGCCGTTGCCATCCACCACCAACAGGGCGTTGATCTTGTGCTGTTCCATCAGGTGCAGCACCTCCACCGCCAGCTGGCCGCTGGTGACGGTTTGGCAGTTGCGGGTCATGGCCTCTGCCACGCCCATCTCGCGCACGTTCACCTCGCCGTGATCCAGCACCCGGCGCAGGTCGCCATCGGTAAAGATCCCCGCCACGCGATCCTGACCGTCAACAATCGCTGTCATTCCCAGTCCCTTGGCGGTCATTTCCAGCAGAGCCTCGCTAAGGCTAGCATCCTCGCGCACACGGGGGGTATGCTCACCGCCGTGCATGATATCGCCGATATGCAGCAACAAGCGCCGGCCCAGCTGGCCACCGGGGTGCGAGAGGGCAAAGTCGTCGGCGGTGAAATCACGCCGTTCGAGCAACGCCACGGCCAGTGCATCGCCCATAGCCAGGGTGGCGGTGGTGCTGGCGGTGGGTGCCAGGCCCAGTGGGCAGGCCTCTTTCTCGACGCTGACGTCGATGTGTGCATCGGCGGTGTGGGCGAGGGTGGAATCGGGCTTTCCAGTGAGGGCGATGAGCGGCACGCCGAGACGTTTGATGAGTGGCAGAATCGTGATGATTTCCGTCGTCTCGCCGGAATTGGACAGCGCCAGCACCACATCCTCGCCGGTGATCATGCCCATGTCACCGTGGCTGGCCTCACCGGGGTGGACGAAGAAGGCCGGGCTGCCGGTGCTGGCCAGGGTGGCGGCGATCTTTTCACCGATGTGACCGGACTTGCCCATACCCAGCACCACGATGCGGCCTTGACAGTCGTACATGAAGCGGCAGGCATGCAGGAATGCTGGGCCGATGCGTTCGCGCAGGGCCAAGACGGCGGCTGCCTCGGTGTCGATGACGGCGCGCGCCAGTTGTTGTATCTGGGTATCGTTCATGGCGGTGGTTTTGTCTGTTGGTTGCTTGTTGGTCGTCGTCAGTGTTGATTGATTTGCCACAGAGGACACAGAGAAAAACAGCATTTGTCATTCCGGACGAAGCGTAGATCCGGAATCCAGTGACTCCATTATGAGCCTCTGGATTCCGGCTTTCGCCGGAATGACGTTTTTCAAGGCTTTTCTCTGTGTTCTCCGTGCCTCTGTGGCAATCTACTGTTGGATGATTTTATAGCCCCGCGCACGCAACTGCTCCAGCAGGCCTTCGTGGCCCACCAGATGCAGCGCCCCCACCAGCACCAGTTCGGTGTCGGCGTTCTTCAGCATCCGTTCGAGCTTCACCAGCCAGGCCTGGTTGCGTTTCACCAGCAGGTCTTGGTACAGGGCAGGGTAGTCGTGGCGCATGGGTTCCAGTCCCAGCTTCACCAGCTGCGCGCGGTCACCGCTGCGCCAGGCAGCCTTTATTTTGCTCATCATGTCGGCCACCTGTTCGGCGTCGCGCAGGCTGTTGAGGATCAGGGCGTCTTCCTGCCCCCGTCCCATACCGGCGATAAATTCCAGTTGCGCCTGTGGTGTTTCAAGCTGGCTCACGGGCTTGCCGTCGGCCTGCGCGCGGCGGTAGAAATGTTCGTCCACGCCAGCGCCATTGATACCAAGACGCTCCAACTCGGTCATGACGATGGCCAGGCTCACCATCGCCGGGCGAAACTGTTCGAGCATGGCCATGGGCAGGCTGCGTTTGCGGCTATAGGCCAGCAGTGCGTCGTAGGCCTTTGCGCCCAGCTCGTCTTTGAGACTGCGTCCGTCGTTGTAGGTCAGCCGCTGTACCATCTGCAACTGGAAGGCCGGGCTGTTGATGGCCTGCATGTCGGTCTCGAACACCAGCCGGTCGGCCTGCTCGTAGGCCTGATCGAATTCCTCCGGCAGGGGATAGTCGGCTGCGGCCAATACGTGCACGGTGCCGCCGAGGTACATCACGCTATCGCCGTCGCGTACCTGCCACAGGGAGGTCTCGGCCACCAGTACCGGTGACGATAGCAGAGCAAGACAGAGCAGCAGGGAGAAACTGAGCCGGTGTGTGGTCATTATATTTCCTCTGTCCGCTGCATTGATGGATCAAGCCAGACTGGTATGTCCCAGCCAGGCCATGTAGGCGATGAATGCCGTCAGCAGCAGCGCGCCTTCAATGCGATTGATGCGCCCCGGGCCGCGGAAACCATAGGCCATGGCGAACAGGGCGATGGTCAATCCTATCATGATGGGAAAATCACGCAGCATGACGGCCGCATCCAGCGTGCTGGGCAGGATCAATCCGGGCAGGGCCAGTACCGCCAGCAGGTTGAACATGTTGGAGCCGAGCACATTACCCACCGCCATGTCGTCCTCGCCCTTCAGGGCACTCATTACCGAGGCAGCCAGTTCTGGCAGGCTGGTGCCGATGGCGACAATGGTGAGGCCGATAATCAGGTCACTGACACCGAAGCTGTGGGCCACCTCCACCGCCCCCCATACCAGCAGGCGCGAACTGGCAACCAGAATAACAAGGCCGAGCAGGCCCCACATTACGGCGACGCCGGTGCTTATGTCGGTGGGGATCTCGCTCTCCAGATCCACCACCAGCGGGTCGTCGCCGTCCTTGCGGCCCTTCATGCCCTGCCAGACCATCCAGCCCATGACCAGAAAGAAGCCACTGAAGAGGATGATGCCGTCCATGCGAGACAGGTCGCCGTCCCATAGCAGCACGCCGGCCAGCAGCATCACCCCGAACAGCACCGGGTATTCGCGCTTCAGGGTGCCGGAGGCCACGGTTAGCGGTACGATCAACGCGGTGATGCCCAGCACCAGGCCGATATTGGCGATATTGGAGCCGATGGCATTACCGATGCCCAGCGCCGGATTGCCGTTAGAGGCGGCGATGCCGGACACCAACATTTCCGGCAGTGAGGTACCGAAGCCCATCACCACCATACCGATGACCAGCGGCGACACGCCAAGGTTGCGCGCCAACGCCGAGCCGCCCAGTACGAAGCGCTCGGCACTCCACATAAGCAGTGCGAATCCACCAATAATTGCCAACCAAGCCATTAACATCGTTAGTATTTCGTCCAGTAATCCAGTACCAGTCCAACGAAGATAACCGCGCCAAACCAGTGATTGTTGAGAAAGGCCTGAAAGCAGCCGTGTACATCGCGGTCACGAATCAGGTATTGCTGATACACCGCCAGTCCCGCTGCTGCCAGCAGGCCCAGATTGTAATAAATTCCCAGCTCCACCTTGTTACCGATGATCCACAGGGTCAGCAACAACAGGGTCTGAATGATGCCGATGATCACCCGGTCGGCATCACCGAACAGGATCGCTGTGGAACGCACGCCGATCTTTACATCGTCCTCGCGATCCACCATCGCATACAGGGTGTCATAGGCCGTGGCCCACAGCACCGTTGCCATTAGTAGTAGCCAGGCCACTGCCGGTATCGTGCCGGTTTGCGCAGCAAAAACCATAGGCACCGCCCAGCCGAAGGCCAGACCGAGAAACACCTGCGGCAGATAGGTGTGGCGCTTGGTGTAGGGATACGTCACTGCCAGCACCGCACCCACCACGGACAGGCCGATGGTCAGCCAGTTCATGGTCAGCACCAGGGCAAAGGCCAGCCCGCACAGCACCGCAAACAGGGTCAATGCCTCCTTTGGTGTCACCTTCCCTGCGGCGATGGGGCGCTGCTCGGTGCGCTTTACGTGCGGGTCGATGTCGCGGTCGGCGTAGTCATTGATCACGCAGCCGGCCGAGCGCATCAACACCACGCCAAGCACGAACACCAGGGTCACGCCTGTGTCCGGATTACCTTCGCCGGCGATCCACAGCGCCCAGCAGGTTGGCCACAGCAGCAGGAACACACCGATGGGCTTATCCAGCCGCATCAACAGAGCGTACTGGTAGGCGCGACCTCGGATGTGAGGCCAGTCCATTATTCCCCCAGCCCAGGCAGAAAAATCTCGTTTACCAGCAGTGGATGGCCATCCAGATAAAACAACGAACGGCGACCCCAAATTTCCGCTGGAGTCTCTTCCAACGGCGCGGTGGCGGTATCGAACAGCCACTGCCCCGGGCGCAGGCGGGCGATCTGCATCGGGCTGCGACGCATGGAGCAATCCGCGAACAGCACCGCGCCCAACGGCTTGTTGCCCAGCCGTGCCAGACGCCGACGCCTGCCGCCGAGGGTGTGCGGTGGGATCACCGTACGCGCAAATACCCACGGTTGCTGGTCACACAGCAGGTGCACCTCACGTACCAAGGCGTAGTGTGCCGGGCGCATACCCAGCACCCCCGCCTCGTTGAGCAGCGGCCGGCGCCAGCCCTGACTCAGCGGCGCGACCCGGAATGCCTCCCCGCAGTTCACCACCAAGCGCCGGGTTAGCGAACCATCATCCAGCAGCCAATCCAGTTGCTGTGCTGGCACGCATGCCGGCTGTACCGTCGTCGGCGAATGCCAGTGCGGCTCATGTCGATGCCTGCCAAAACCAGCCTGATTCACGGATGGGCGCGCCCGGGGATTTGAAAAGGCCGTATTGTACCCGAAAAATCGACGGAAACCGCTGTGTTCGGGGGATGTGGATGGGTCAAGGCAATTCGTGAAGCTCCGGGCATAACGACAGCGCAGCCTGGCAAGCGAATTGGTTTCAGCCAATCTCGTGCCGTTGCCATCGAAAAGGCAGAAACCAAAGCTTGTGGAAGACTGGAATCGTGAGGGGAATGGATTTTTTCTGATAGGCTGTGGACTGTGGATTTTTGGCCGCTTGTCAG
Source organism: Gammaproteobacteria bacterium (assembly GCA_021647505.1). Taxonomy (GTDB): domain Bacteria; phylum Pseudomonadota; class Gammaproteobacteria; order SZUA-152; family SZUA-152; genus DRQN01. The sequence continues at coordinate 34,701 of JAKIUN010000021.1, read as the reverse complement.
GGTGATGGCGGGGTGGGCAATGGGACGGCTGGAGCCCCGGTTCGCCAAGCCACAACACCCGCCTGAGGTGTCGTGAATGATTTTGTTGTTGATCGAGGAATTTATAGCATGACCTGTCCAGACTATCTTAGCCGGGGCCTGGAGCGGGCCTTCAGCCGTATCAAGCAGGCGCGCATGCGGCATATGCCGGTGATCAATGACGATCTGCGTGTAGAGGCGGTGGGATTTCGCTCCTGGCAGGGGCACAGTTTGGGCGTAATGGTCACGCCCTGGTTCATGGGCCTGATGCTGATTCCGCGTGAGGGCGATGACTGGAGCGGGCTGCGGCTGGGGGAGAAATGCATCCATGAGTTCCCTACCGGCGCCTATGAATTCACCGTCACCGAGGAAAATGGCATCGGGCGTTATCAAGTGTGCACACTGTTTTCGCCGATGTCCCAGTTTGCTGACCAGCAGACTGCCGTGGCCACTGCCGAGGCGGTGTTGCGAGGGTTTGTGGGTGAGGAAAGGTGCGATCCAGTTGCCGAGGATGGCGCTGGGCCAGCGGAATCATCAAGCTCGAAACAACGGCTGGAGGAGCGCTCCCTCAGTCGTCGTGATCTTCTCAGGGGGCGGTTTTTTCGAGGTTCGTGATGCCTCTCAGGTTTTATGCGGCAGGCGGACAGTCTGTGCAGATCGTAGCGTCTTCACTCAACAGATAGGCTGATTCCTAGCTCCCTGACGGAAAACGAAAGAATAAGCTGGCAGTAGCAGCATGCGGGATCTTTGATGAGTTTCCCTTTCGCTGCCTCTCATTTGATGAGCAGGCTGCTACAAAATATGCGCAATTGGTCTCTTGCCGTACAAAAAATGGACTCCCAATCAGTGTGGAGGATGCTCAGATTGCTGCGATAGCATTACTGCATAGATTGGCATTAGCAACACGAAACACATCTGATTTTAAAGAGATAGATGGGTTGCATATTATCAATCCGTGGGGATAATCGATAGTTTGCGTATTCCAGTGAAACCTGCCAGCTAAGCCAGAGCAAAGCTGCCATCCATCTTCGCTGTGCGGCTGTCCTCAGCAACTCCGTCAGAGGGTAAGTCGTGAGTAGAGTCTCGCATTGTTACATCCGAGGGGAAATGTAACAATGCGAGAACTGACCCTATTTAGTGCTCGCGCATTGATTTGCCAGTTATCTAATTTAACTGCAAGATAAGGATATATTCATGACGCAATGTCCAGATATTTCAATGTTGAGATTTAGTCATTCAGGCCAAACGGCAATAGAAGAAATAAACCGTGTACAAAAATCGGGAAACATGCTTACCCGTGTACTGGGCAGCAGTGTTTTGCTTAAAATTTTCACAGGACACCGCATACAACTACAGGGCAGTGCACATAATATTGTTCAAAAAGATTGGGAACTGTGGGCACAAGCACTGCGGGCAGTACCTATTTTTTTGAATCGACGGATTCGTGATGTTGCAAGAAAAGTACTACTAAAACCTCTCACGACAGACGAAAAACAGTTCTGGGAGGCTGTCGCAGATGGTTGCCATTAAAAAGGGTTTAATGGCTTGTTTGTTATGGATTGTTGCTGCGACTGCTTGGGCAGGAGAAGACCCTGAATTTATAAATAAACAGCAACAAGATGAGATTATCAATCTTGCTTATACACAAATGAGGGCATCGGTTGAGGAGCTCGAAAAAAAAATTGATGCGTGTGAACTTTTAATAAGAAACAACACACTTTCTCCTGTGCTGTTCCAAACATTATCTTTAACGAAGCAGGAGGCTAGAGTCACCTTAAAATATTTTTATTCTTTAGCCCAACATAAATGTGAAGGCCTGGAGCTATGGGCAAAGGTTGCAATAGAATTTGCCCGGTTCAAGTATATCGAAAGGCTCTATAAAGGAGAAAATATTATAAAAACCGAGAACAATTTTGAAATCATTTGTTGCGCGGGATCAAGAAGCCGTTATGAGGAACAATGGCAATACTTGAAAATTGCCCCTGAAGTCAGGGAACAATTGGAACGTATTCCAGAATTGATGCAACCTTTTGACCTTGTCAAAACAGCCGAAAAAATGGGCTTACTTGAAACGATAGAGCAGCGATAATAGGTCGAGCCCGTAGGGTGGGCACGTTTTCTGTGCCCACGCATAACCCGAAGGAGTGAATAGTGAGTAGGGTCAGTTCTCGCATTGTTACATTCTGGGGGGCAATGCGAGAACCCTATTCACGCAGATTGATGCTTGTTGTGGTCATCATTGATTTTCTTCGTGGCGCCAGTTAACGGCCATTTCTTCGCGGACGAATTCACTGAAGGGGCGGATATTGCCACCAACCGAGGCCTGTTCCAGGGCGTCCATGTATTGCTGGCGATGCTTGAGTCGGATCACGGTCCAGGGGTAACCGCCTGATGCCAGCATGATGTTCATCAGGAAGCGCCCGAGGCGACCGTTTCCGTCCGGGTAGGGATGAATGAATACGAACAGGAAATGCCCCAGCACGGCGCGAACCGCAGGCTCGGGTTCCTGCTTCAGGAGTGTAAACAGGGTTTCCATGCCATCCATCAAGGCTTGATGGGGTGGTGGAACGTGATTGGAACTGCGGATATACACGGGCCGGTTGCGATAGCCCGCCAGGTCGGCGGCATTCAGTATGCCGGCCTGTACGCTGGCGCTGAACAATGCCCGGTACCCGTCTTGCAGATTGTCCCTGACGGTATCTGCGGCATCTCCGCCCGTCAGGATCGCGCCGATATTGTTTCCCACCCGCTGGAATGTTGCGTAATAGCCTCTCGCTGCTAATGCGGCTACCTGTGCCTGATCCTGCAACGAGATGTCTGGGTTCCATTGGCCGAGACGCACCTTTTCGATCAGCTCCGGGGTGACTTGGTAGCCTTCGATGGACAGGGAGTTGTAGGCATCATGCTGGTAGATGTCTTCCATCGACTTCATATAGGCGCTGGCATCTGTGGGCAGACCTGGCGCCTTCGGAAACACCTCGATGACGGTTTCCCGCATGCCGATCCAAAGCGCCTGCAGGCGACCGACCAATGGTGATGACAGTTTGGTGCCTGTACCCAGCAGGGGCCGGTGACTCTGGAAGGGGTTGACGGGAGACAGCCTGTAACCGAGGGCCGCCATGTCGCCCTTGATGCGTTCTGCCCGTTCAGGTTCGCCGATAAACTGATACGCGCCCATCAGTCGGCTCGCGGCCCGTGTGTGTGCGCCTTCCAGCAGGACGCGGGACAGTTCGATGGGTTCCACCAGGCGCAAGGCGAGTTCGGCATTCAGAGGGTTGGTCTCGAAATAGCGCGGCGCGGTACGGCAAATTGCCGGCGGCAGGGCCATGACCCGGAGTCCATTCAATGGCACGGCGTCTGGCGGAAGATTGCCCAGATCCGGGTAGACCAGTAGGGATGTGTCGTGAGGCAGGGTCAGGGTGTTGGCGCCGCCATTCGCGGTTATGGCCACGACCTGCCGGGGGATGTTGGTGGCGTCGGTATGCAGATCCAGTGAGCACTCTGCCGACAGGCAGTAGGCCTCACCGTAGCGGTCGCTCAAGTAATATCGGATGAAATCCCAGAAGTGGCCGTACCAGAGGGTGGTGCTGCCCGGTCGGGCATCGGCCGACTGACCCAGCAGGTACCAGCCTTTCATGATCGGCTGTAGCCATCCGGCCCGTTGCAGGCGTTCGCGATCCGTCCGCTGCATATCGGATGACTTGACGATCCCCTGCCGCACCAGCCTCTCTACGCGGCTGAGCGCTTCGGCGAGCGCCTGTCCTGATCGTCTGGCCACCATTTACTTTGCTTTTGTGCGCGCCAATTACTATTGAATAGAGGTTATCATATGCTCTTGTTTCATGTGGATCAATGTCATTGAACGGACGTGGCCTTAGCGGATCTCTACTCGCTCATCGGCGGCTATGGCCGCTTCCAGTTTCTGCCTTGCTAACCCTTTGATTTTATATGGTGCCGATGAGAGGAGTCGAACCTCCGACCTACTGATTACGAATCAGTTGCTCTACCAACTGAGCTACATCGGCGTGTGATCGGGTTTGCCGTGCGGGAGGCGGGAGTATACGAGATGGATGGGTGCGGAAACAACCGGCGCCGCTGAATGGGTTTTTCGCTGCAGGTCAGGACTTGTTGCGCAGGCGGACGATGATGTCGATGCCTTCCAGCTCGGTGCCGTCGGGGGCCTTGGGCAGCTGGCTGAGGGTCATCTGCTTGCCATCGATGTCGCTCAGCATGCCGGTGCTGAGGTTGAAATAGTGGTGATGTGGTCGGGTATTAGAGTCGTAGAAGATCTTGCTGGGATCGACCACCACTTCGCGAATCAGGCCTTTGCGGGTGAACAGGCCGAGGGTGTTGTACACCGTGGCCTTCGAGACCTGATGGTCTTTCGTATTGACGCGCTCGAGGATCTGCTCCGCCGAGAGGTGTTGCGGGCGGGCAAACATGATGCGGGCAATCTGCCGGCGCTGTTGGGTGGGCGAGATGCCGTGGTTGGCCAGCAGTTCGCTGACATCGCCACCAAATTGTTTGTCGCTATTTCCTACCATGGTACTAAGTATATCGTCCAACGCGGAAAATTTCTAATAGTGGCTGTTTCAGGCCGCGCTGGCGTGCGTGTCGAGGGCAAATGGTGCAGGATCCAGCACGGGGTGGCGCCCCAGCATCAGATCCACCAGCAGGTGTGCAGAGGCCGGGGCCATGACCACACCATTGCGGAAATGACCGGCGTTGATGTACAGCCCTTCGATCTGCGGATGGGCACCGATGTAGGGGATACCGTTGGGGGAGGCGGGGCGTAGGCCGGCCCAGTGGCGCTCCAAGGGTATTTCGGCAAGTGCGGGGATCAGGGCCTGGGCGGCGCGTTCCAGTTTGTGCCGGGCTTGCTCGGTGACGGTCTTGTCGAAGCCCACGTCTTCCAGGGTGCTGCCGAAGAGGAGGCGGCCGTCGCGGCGCGGGATGGCATAGTGCCCCCGATGCAGAACGATGTGTTTCAACAGCCCCGGCTCTCCCCGGTAGAGTAGCATCTGACCGCGCACGGGGACGATGTCGATGTCCTGGCCCAACTCGCGCAACAGGGAGGCGCTCCATGCGCCACAGGCGATGACGACCCGCTCAGCGGTGATGTGGTCGCCATCGGCGGTGCCGACGCCACGGATACGGCCGTTTTCGTGCAGCAGATGGCTGACTTCGGCCGATTCGGTGATGCGCACGCCGCGTGCCTGCACGTCTTGGCGCAGGGCCTTCAGCAAGTAGGGGTTGCGCACCTGGGCGAACTCGGGAAACAGCAGGCCACCTGCGGGGTGCTCGCCGATGACGGGTTCGATATGGCTGAGTGTGTCGGGGTCGATGATGTCGAGTCGTGCGTGGGCTTTTTTCGCCCATGCCGTGGCATGGGCGGTTTCGTCATCATCGAGGATTAGCAGGCCACTCTGAATCCATTCGGGATCAATACCGGTGTTGGTTTGTAATTCATCGGCGAGGGCGCGGTAGTGTTGTTGGCTCCAGCGGGCGAGGGCATTGACCGGTTCCGCGTAGCGCCAGGGGTAGAGCGGGGACAGGATGCCGCCGCCGGCCCAGGAGGATTCGCGGCCGATCTGGCGGCGTTCCAACAGGGTGACAATGGCACCGGCCTGACTAAGATAGCGTGCGGTGAGTAGGCCGATGATGCCGCCGCCAACGATGAGATGGTCTTGCATGATTATTCCTGAAGTGATTGGGTGGTGAGGCCGTGAAAGCCGTGCCGGCCGACCTTGTCACCGGCCAGCCGGCAGGCGCTGCGCAGGCTGTCGGTGAGCCCTTGTCCCGCCAGTCGGGCGTGGATCAGGCCGGCATTGAAGGTGTCGCCGGCACCGAGGGTATCGATGACCTTCGGTGGCGTGAAGGCCGGGCTGTGGAAGAGTTCGCTGTCCGGCGCCAGGCCGTAGGCACCGTGCTCTCCCCAACTGCAGACGTGAATCGCCTGCGGTGCCCGCTGTTGCTGGCGGCGCAGAAAGGTGTTGGCGATGGCTTCAGGGGTGATCGGGGCCTCTGCACCGAGTTGGTGTAGTGCATAGTGGCGGGAATATATCAGTAGGTCTGCGAGCCCGCACAGTTGCTCGATGTGTTCACGGGGCTTTTCGATCTCGACGGACAGGGGCAGTTGTGGGTACTGCCGGCGGGCGTCTTTCAGCATCTCGGCGACGGCCACCACGTTGCGCCCCTCGGCATGCAGCCAGTCCAGTGCTTGCAGGTCGATACGATGGAAGGCGTCGAGGCCGTACTCCGGCAGGTCGCGGTAATGGATAATGGTGCGCGAGCCATTGTGCACGTTGAGGGCGATGTAGGACGTGGGGGCGTGGGCGCCGGGGATCTGTTGCACATGAGCGGTGTCGATGTCGTATTGCATCAAGTCGTTACGGATGGCGGCGCTGCCGCTATCGTCGGCCAGAGTGCCGGCCCAGCGACAGCGGTGGCCCAGTTGGCTGAGTACCACCAGGGTGTTGGTGACGTTGCCACCACGGCGGACGTCCTGCGCCAGGGCGCGCACTTCCTCGTCTTCGGCGGGCCAGGCCGCGACGTGGTTGACGATATCCAGGGTGGCGATGCCGATGCCGAGAATATTTGCCATCGTTGCGACTTTAGTGGCGCTTGTCCGGACTGCTGCCGGTTTTATGCATGGTGGAGGGGGCAATATGAGAGTTGAAGCGGTCGAGAGCCAGTCCGTCCAAATTTGTGCGCGGCTGGATGTGCCACGGCCTGCCATGGTATTTGTTCCGCCGGGAAAAAGGTTTCTGCTCGCAATGGGGGTAGGGTATGGATGCCATGGGTTGTGTCGCCAGCCGCTGTTGTCAGGTTGCCGATCTTAACCGAGCGGCGGGGGGCCTGCCTATTCCCGGGGGAGGGGATTGGTTACAATCGGACGAAAAAATACACTACGGTCGTTGTTGCTGGCGATTTACTGTGTATTTGGTGGGGGCGCAATGGGGTGCCGTGTGGTGGGAGACTGGCCGGCTGATGTTTGTTTTACTGTGGCAGGGGAACGCCTGTGAGGGTAATACGGAACTGGCTGAAGCTGGCTATCGATGCGGAATACTGAGTGAGTGACGGGATGCGCGTTTTTACAACAATACTGATTTTACTGGGTCTGGTGGTTCTGTTGCTGGCCGCCTGCTCATCTCAGCCTCATTCTGTCTCGCGCAGCGCCAGCTATGTGGTGGACGGCAGCGAAGACACCGGTACCAGTTGGCGCCGTTCGCGCCCTAGCCAGGTGACCCTGGATGTGGAGTCATTGGCCAGTGACGGTATTCACGATCCGCAGAATGAGGCCTTCTCGGCCCTGCAGGAGCCCGCTGAGGCGCTGGCGGCCTTCCCCATCGACCGCCGTGGCGCCGCTGACTGGGTGAAAGCGTTGGATTTGGGCATTATTTCCCCGCGCGCCGATCTGCTGGGTGAATCCGAGATGCAGGTATTGGACATGGATATCATGTTCAAGAACACCGGCGCCATGCCTTGGGTGTTGTTCCCGCACGGCAAACATACCGCGTGGCTGGACTGTACCAACTGTCACGACGAGATATTTGTTCCCCAGGCCGGCGCCAACAAGATCACCATGGATGCGGTGCTGGCCGGTGAATTTTGCGGCCGCTGTCACGGCAAAGTATCGTTTACGTTGTGGGTGTGTGAGCGCTGTCACAGCGTGCCACACGAAGGTTCGCCAGAGAAGTGGTGGTGATGAGGGGTATCGTTTTCCGACTATTTTTTTTGCTGGCCGCACTGTCGGTGGTACTGGCGGGCTGCAAGGCCGGGTTGAACACCCAGTCCGCAGAGGAAGCGGAAAGCCCGCTGGTGCTGACGCCTGAATTGCAGGCGGCGTTGGACGAGGGCATTGTTCAGGCCGAGATGCCGACGCTGTCCGTTGCAGCGGCTCCGGCCGTTGAACCCAGCGCGCCCTTGACGCAGAGCCCGGCGGTGGAACAGGCGAGTGAGTCACCGCGCAACGACGGTATCCACGACGTGCTCAATGAATCGCTGGCCATCCTGCAGGATCCGACGCAGGCGATGGCCGGGTTTCCGCGTGACCGCCGTGGTGAAGTGGACTGGGTGCTGGCGCTGGATGAAGGGTTGATCGAGCCACGGGCTGATCTACTGGGGCAGTCAGAGATGCAGATCCTGGATATGGACATCCTCATGAAGCGTACGCAGCTCATGCCCTGGGTGCTGTTTTCGCACAGCAAGCACACCGCCTGGCTGGATTGCACCAATTGCCATTCGGCGCTTTTTGAGCCCAAAACGGGTGGCAACAACATCACCATGAATGCCGTTCTGGCGGGTGAATTCTGTGGCGTCTGCCACGGTAAGGTGTCGTTTTCACTCTTCGTTTGCGAGCGTTGTCACAGCGTGTCGCACCCCGGTTCCGGGGCGCAGTGGTGGTAGCGCATAACGCTGGTCGACGAGCCTGTTGGGTGATCAAGAGGGGTTTTCGATGCCGTCAGCAGGTCGATAATTTCCTGGTTGTCTTTCCTTTCCTCTCTTCCCCAGCCACGCTGTTTTTATCCTGATCTGACTGATCAATCATAGGTTGAAGGGCGCGGCACGGTAGCAAGTCAAAGTGAACAGCGTTGTCGGGGGAGGGGTCAGCGCTTCATCGAAGCATAGAATTCTTCGTTGGTCTTGGTGTTTTTCAAACGATCCAAGAGAAATTCGATGGCGGCGATTTCATCCATGGGGTGCAGCAGCTTGCGCAGAATCCACATTTTCTTCAGCTCATCGGGCTTGGTAAGGCGTTCCTCGCGGCGGGTGCCGGAGCGGTTGATGTCGATGGCGGGGTAGATGCGTTTTTCGGCGATACGGCGGTCGAGATGCACCTCCATGTTGCCAGTGCCCTTGAACTCCTCGTAGATCACGTCATCCATGCGTGAGCCGGTTTCTACCAGTGCGGTTGCGAGGATGGTCAGGCTGCCACCTTCCTCGATGTTGCGCGCGGCACCGAAGAAGCGCTTCGGCCGATGCAGGGCGTTGGCGTCCACGCCACCGGTCAGTACCTTGCCGGAAGATGGAATCACCGTATTGTAGGCGCGCGCCAAGCGGGTGATGGAGTCGAGCAGGATGACCACATCGCGTTTGTGCTCCACCAGACGCTTGGCCTTTTCGATCACCATTTCGGCGACTTGCACATGCCGGCTGGCAGGTTCATCGAAGGTGGAAGACACCACTTCACCGCGTACCGAGCGGGCCATTTCCGTGACCTCTTCCGGACGTTCGTCGATGAGCAGCACAATGAGGTAACACTCGGGGTGATTGGCGGCAATGGACTGGGCGATATTCTGCAGCATCATGGTCTTGCCCGACTTGGGCGGTGATACGATCAGGCCGCGCTGGCCTTTGCCCACCGGGGAGGCGAGGTCGATGACACGGGCGGTCAGATCCTCGGTGCTGCCGTTGCCTTGCTCTATGCGTAAGCGTTCATCGGGGAAGAGGGGCGTGAGATTTTCGAAGGGCACTTTGTTCTTGGCGTTCTCTGGCCGCTCAAAGTTGATCTCACTGACCTTCAATAGTGCGAAGTAGCGCTCTCCTTCCTTGGGTGGGCGAATCTTGCCGGACACCGTGTCACCCGTGCGCAGGCTGAAACGCCGGATTTGGCTGGGAGAGACGTAAATGTCATCCGGGCCGGCCAGATAGGAGCTGTCTGCGGAACGCAGAAAACCGAATCCGTCCTGCAGGATTTCCAGTACGCCGTCACCATAAATATCTTCACCTTTGCGGGCGTGCGCTTTGAGTATGGCGAAAATAATGTCCTGCTTACGGGCGCGGGACATGCCTTCCACACCGCTTTCACGAGCCAGGTCGATTAGATCCGTGGCGGTTTTTTTCTTCAGTTCTGTGAGGTTCATGGTTCTTCGGTTGCTTAGATGGATGGATTCATAGAAAGGGTTTCGTTGATCTGGGGAATCTGGGGTGAGCGTTCGCTGGAGCGGACGCGACGCGCAGGCGGTCAGATATGGGCTTGCTGGGTGTCTTTAAAGGGCTTTATTTTGGGAGTGGGCCGGAACGTCGGCACGCAGTTGACTATGACGCTTCGGCGCTAAGCTAACACGATAGCGGGGCGTCGTCCAGTACTGTACTGTGCGTTTCTGCGGCTTCCGGCAAATATGTTGGAATAATTTGGGGGTGCTCTCAACTAATAAAGCCATACTGCCAAGCCTCTGTTTTTGTTCGGCAAAGCACGACAATAGGGCTTTATTTGATTGAATCCCCCTCCATTAACCTGGGTATTTCATGAAATATCCAGGTTAGATATTGCTGTCGAGAAAGGCGGTGAGTTGGGACTTGGAGACGGCGCCCACCTTGGTTGCTTCAACGTTACCCCCCTTGAATAGCATCAGGGTGGGAATGCCGCGAATGCCGAATTTCGGCGGGGTGGCCGGATTTTCGTCAATGTTCAGCTTGGCAATCTTGACCTTGCCTTTGTATTCTTCGGCGATCTCATCGAGGATCGGTGCAATCATCTTGCAGGGGCCGCACCAGTCTGCCCAGTAATCGACCAGAACCGGGCCGTCGGCATTGACGACTTCTTCTTCGAAGGAATCGTCTGAGAGGTAAACGATGTTTCCACTCACGTGATGGATCTCCATTTGGAATGAAATTGAGGTCATCGGCTCGGGAGGGCGTCGGCTTTAGGCGGATCTGCTGCGGAAAAAAATCTATTTTGGCCAATTTTTCGATCCTTTTCGTTGAATAGCAATGGCTATTCGCCTCGAACGATCAAAAAACGTGACCCAAAAAATAGTTTTCTCTCGCAATGACCACCTAATAAACCCGACAGACTCCTGGAAAATATTGATAACCCTGGCTAATGTGACATTTCAGCTTAATACGCGATCGATTTCAAGCCCAAAGCCGTGGCAATTTTGTTATTCTCTTCCGCCTATGACAGACACACATCTCACAGAGACTTCATTCAGGGAGTTAGGGCTCGCCGACGCACTGGTACAAGGTGTTGAAACAGCGGGGTTTTCTTACTGCACACCGATTCAGGCAGAGACCCTGCCGCTGGCCCTCAAGGGGCAGGACGTGCTTGGCCAGGCGCAGACCGGCACCGGCAAGACGGCGGCCTTTCTGCTTGCCGTGCTGCACCGTCTGTTGATAGTGCAGCCACCCGAGTCGCGCCGGCCTAATCAGCCGCGCGCCTTTATTCTCGCCCCTACCCGCGAGCTGGCGATCCAGATCCACAAGGATGCCCTGGCTCTGGCTGGCAACACGGATTTCCGCATCCAGGTGGTCTACGGTGGCTCCGGCTACGAGCAGCAGCGCAATGACTTGCAGGCGGGCGTCGATATCCTCATTGGCACGCCGGGCCGCCTCATCGACTACTTCAAGCAGCACGTCTACGACCTGAAGCAGGTGCAGGCGATGGTGTTGGACGAGGCCGACCGCATGTTTGACCTCGGCTTCATCAAGGACATCCGCTATCTGCTGCGACGCATGCCACCGCCGGAGGAGCGCCTCAACATGCTGTTCTCCGCCACCCTGCCGCTGCGTGTCACCGAGCTGGCCTACGAGCACATGAACAAGGCCGTGACAATCAGTGTGGAGACCGACAAGGTCACCGCCGACCGTGTCACGGAGATCGTCTACGCGCCCTCCAATGAGGAAAAAATCCCGCTGCTGCTGGGCCTGCTGCGGCACATGGATCCGACGCGCACCATCATCTTCGTCAACACCAAGCGTGCCGCCGAGCGCGTGTGGGGCTATCTGGAGAGCAACGGCATCCAGGCCGCCGTGTTGTCGGGTGACGTGCCGCAGAACAAGCGCATCAGTTTGCTGACGCAATTTCAGGCCGGAGAGCTGCCGGTGATGGTGGCCACGGACGTGGCGGCGCGCGGCCTGCACATTGCCGATGTCAGCCACGTCATCAACTACGATCTGCCGCAGGAAGCCGAGGACTATGTGCACCGCATCGGCCGCACCGCGCGCGCCGGGGCCAAGGGCGACGCCATCAGTTTTGCCTGCGAGGACTACGCCTTTTCGTTGGGGGATATCCAGGACTACATCAGCTACGAGATTCCGCGTGGGCGGGTCACGCCCGAATTGTTGGCGGAAGACATCAAGCCGCGGGTGCGGATTGCGCGCAAGCCGAAGCCGGGCGGTGGTCGTTCGGGCTCCGGGCGAGACCGGGGCAGCTCAGGTTCTTCTCGGCACTCGCGTGGCCGCAGCGGCTCATCGCGGCCGCGTAACCGCTAATCCGCTTGGGTTCTGGGCTTTAGCTCGGTGACCTGGGCGCTGGCTGGGGATTCTTCTTCCAGCGCCGGTACCACCTGATTTCGTCCGGCATTTTTGGCTAGATAGAGCGCCTGATCGGCGCGATCCACCAGCTCTTCGGCGATGTCCCCGGCGCTCTCAGTACCGGTCGGCAGGCTGGAGACACCGATGGAGATGGTGACCGACAGCCAGCCGCCATCCTCCCGTTCAAAGTGTTTGGCCTCGATGACGCCACGAATGCGTTCTGCAATCTCCAGCGCCTTTTCTTTTCTCGCATTGACCAGTGATCGATATCCAGAAACAGGCAGGCCAGTGGTTCGCCGGAGCGCTGCGCGCGTGCTACCTCCTCACCCAGGCGCTGATCGAAGAAGCGCCGGTTGTTGACCCCGTGAGGGAGTTGGTGAGGCCCACGACGTCGAGGGTGAAGGCGGTGCGGTAATTGTACAGCACGCGCTGCACCAGTTCTGATTAGACGCAGTTCCTGTTCGTGGAAGCGGCGCATCTTCTGCTCATTCTCACGCGCCTGGATGAGAAAGGCGCGCAGCCTTGCGGTGCAGCAGTTGATTCTCACGGTAGAGGTCGCTGTCAGTGGTCATGGTGGCGGGCGTTGTCGCGGGGTTCCTTGGCTGATTCAATGACCTTCACGTGCCTTGGTTCAGTGGCATCGCCCCGATCACCCGCTTCAGGCCACCAACTGGCGGGCCATGGTGTCCAGGGATTCGCGGTTTTCGATGGTGCTCTCCAGTGCGCCGATGGCGTCTTCCTCGCTCAGCCCCAGGGCGAGCAGGGAACGCTCCGGCAGCTCGCTGCTGCTGGCCTCGCCGATCTCGTGGCTTTTTAGCAGAGCCCCGGAAATCAGCAACAGATGTACGTAGCTGGCATGCGGCCCGTCGTAGGCGGTGTTGTGGTGTTCGCGCTGGGTGACGAGGATTTCTTCCGGCATGTTCCAGGCCTCCATCAGCCAGCCACCCATTTCCATGTGGCTAATGCCCAGCAGGCGCTGCTCTTGCTCTACCACGGGGATCTCCGGCTCTTTGCACAGGGCCTTGGAGAGTACGTTAAATTCCTTGGGAAACAGGTGGCCGAGCAGCAGGAAACCGAAATTGTGCAACAGGCCAGTGAGGTAGGTGGTGCCGGGGCGTGGCCGTTTTTCGCGCGGAATGACTTTGCACAGGGACTGCATCAGGGTGGCGCTGTAGGTGGCGTGGCGCCAGAATTCACCCAACCCCAGCGGGCCGTCTACGGGCAGCTTGAAGGGCCGTGCGGCGGCGATGCCCAGGGCCATGTTCATCACCATGTCATAGCCCAGTACACGCGAAATGGCCTGGCGCACCGAGGCGATCTTGCCTGGATAGCCATAGAGCGGTGACTGGGCATAGCGCACGATCTGCGCCGACAGGCTGGGATCGCGTTCCACCAGTTTGGCCAGATCCTCGGCATGGGCGTAGGGATTGGCGTTGAGCTGGATGATCTTCTGTGCCAGTGAGGGCATGGCGGGCAATTCGTTGACGCGCTCAATGCGTCGGCGCATGTCGGCGATGGGGATGATGCCGCTTTCGTTGGGGTCGGCGGCCGGCGCCGGTGGTGTGCCTCTGGCGGCCTTTTTTTGCATCGGCCCTTCAGAGATGCTGGAAAATGTATTGCCGTACCAGGCGTTGCTGTGCAGCAGTTGAAAATCCGCGCCACTGAGGCGGATCAGCTCGCCGGCGTTGCCGGAGGCCAGGTAGACATGGTTCTGATCCAGCAGGCTGTCGTCAATGATGGTCTCGAAACCGTAGGCCTCACCCAGTGCAGGCAGTAGGCCAGGGGCGCAGTCGGCGAACACGCCGTGATAGTCCGCCGTATCGGCGGGCTCCAGGCGCCGGTGCAGTTGGCGATTCAGGATGTTCATACTGAGGCGGTGAGTGATGGGAAACACCGCCATCAGCATGCCGCGAATGTCTTTCAGAATCACCGCCTTGGCAATATTTGCAGGTGGGATTTCTTTATCCTCACTGAGCAGTTTTCCGTCTGTGCTACGACTGATGCGGATGACGGAATAAGGCACATCCTGTGTATCGAGAAAACGCCGAACTGTAATCGAAGTAGACATGTTTTTCCCCACTGCAACGTCCTGAGATCGTGTTATCCGGATTTGGCGGGCAGTGTCTGCTCGCCAGAGCATTAGCGGCAGCCTGACCAAAAAAATTAATGCTTGGGTTAAGCATGTGTCGCACCGCCGTTAAAAAAACTGCAGCAGGTTTGGGTGAAATTGCGACGAGGTTGGCGTGATTATTGATCCGGCCACCTAAATATGCCGTGTTTCATGAAATAGCCGGGCCGACTGGCGGGGTTAGTTGTCGCTGACGAGTGGTTTTTTCATCAGTTGGCGTAGAGTTTCGAGGTTGAAGCGCTTCTGGCCGGGGATGCCGAAGCGCACCGTGAAGGCATTGGGTAGCAGGTGTTGTCGGCCATCATTATCGAAGGTGAGGAGGTGATAACGGCCGCTGGGCAGGCCGTTGGGCAGTTGCAGGCGAGCCGGTTTGTTGGATGGAGTGGTGAACCGGATGTCCGGCAGTAGGGCCACGGAATTCAGGTGCCGTTCGCCGCCGAGGAAGGCGGCGTTGCCGGACAGCAGCAGGTTGCGATGGTGGGCGGTGGCGGGATAGAGGGTCGTCAGGCGCGGGGTGTCTGGCTGGCTGATATCCACCGCCATCAGGCCGGAACGGGCGCCGAGGATGAACAGCTGTCCGCCATCCAGTTGTAGGTCGAGTACCGCCTCATGGGCCTGGAAGCGGCCCAGCGGGATAAATCCATTGGCCTCCCTGCGCAGTAATTGCACCGTGTCGTCGCTGAGACTGATCGCCACCAGGCCGGCCTGGCTGCGGATCTTTTGCACGCCCGGGGTGCTGAAGTGGCTCACGGGTGTCAGTCGGCCGGCGGTGTCCAGGGTCAGCTGTTGCAGGCCTTCGGGGGTGGCGACCAGTAGGCTGTCGTCGTCTACCCACAGGTCGGTGATGGTCATGGGCTGGCGCGACAGGATGCGTGGGTGACGTGGCTCGCGGGCGTCCACCACCAGCAGGCCGGCGTGCCTGTCAGCAATGAACAGGTAGCCATTGCGGGCACGGATCAGCCACGCCGCCCCGGGGGTGTCGAGTTGTCCGATGACGCGTGCGTAGAAGGGGTCGAGGGTGTCGATCACGGTGACGCCGGCATCGCCGCTGGCGACATAGGTGTGGCCCTCTTCCAGCCACAGATCCAGGGCCTCACCGGGCAGATCCGCGCCGCTGGTCCAGATGGGGTTGAGGGGATTGTGGATGTCGAACACCTGCAGCCCGCCGATGCCACTGGCGGCGAAGATGTAGTGGCCGGTACTACGCAATTGCTGCAGGGTGCCACGGGCCTGGTAGCGGGCGATGGCCGCGGGCCGGGCCGGGTTGCTGATGTCCAGCACCTTGATGCCGCCCCACCAGTCCAGCACATAGGCGGTGTTGCCCTGCACGGCGGTGCCCCAGGCGGCGCCATCGGTATCGAAGTGGCCGATGATCTGCGGCGCCTGCGGGTGACTGATGTCAACAATCTGCAGGCCGGATTCCCAGCCGCTGATGTAGGCCAGATTGTCCACCAGTGTGATGCCACGAGCGTTGCCGGGGATCGCGAGGTGGGCCAGCGGGCGCGGGTTCGCCGGGTCACTGACGTCGACGATGAACAGGCCGTTGTCGAACAGGGCCAGGTAGGCGAGGTCGTCGCGCACCACCACGTCTTCGACGTGGCCGCCGGGATTGAAGCGGCCGACGAGGCCGATCTGCGCGGGGTCGCTGACGTCGACGATGAGCAGGCCGCCGTCATCGTCGGCGATGAAGGCGGTGTGGCCACTCACATCGATGGCCCAGGATTTGCCCGAGGTGTCCAGCGCACCGAGGATGCGTGGGTGCTCGATGTCGCTGAGGTCGATGATCTGGAAGCCGCCACGGTGATCGGCCAGATACAGGGTGCTGCCGATGCGCTTCATGGTGTAGGCGAGGCCGAGGGTGGAGATATCGGACTCCCAGCTCAGCTCAGACACCCAGCGAGGCTGGCGCGGGTCGCTGATGTTGATGATTTGCAGGCCTCGGTCGTCGTCGCCCACCAGGGCGTAGTCACCGTACAGGGTCACACCCTTGCTGGAACCGGGGGTGTGGTAGTTGCCGAGGTGGCGTGGATTGGCTGGATCGCGGATGTCGTAGAGATGCAGGCCGGAGAACCAGTCGGCGACGTAGAGGATGTTGTCGCGGATCACGCCACGGCGGCTGCCGCCGAGGTTGATGCCCTCAGGGGATATGTCAGCCACGGTCGGGGTGCCGAAGTCGAGGCGTTGCACGCCACGGGTGGTGGCGGCGAAGACAATGTCGCCGTGCGCCGCTAGATCCACCAGCGGAGCATCCAGACGCAGGGCGTCACCGGCGGTGGGCAGCGTCGGATTGCCGAGGGCGATGCTCAGGAGTGTGCGTTCACCGATGCCTACCCAGGCGCGGTCGGCAGAGGCGCTTAGGCCACGAATGGGGCCGCGCTTGGCGTGGCTGCCCAGCCAGCGTAGCTGGCGCGGGTCGCGGGCATCGAAGACCACCAGCCCGCCCGGGCCATCTTCCACCAGGGCCAGTCCGGCGGCCAGTTGTACCCGGCGAGATGTACCGCGCGTGGTTTGCCGGTCAAAGATTGTTGCCGACGGCGTACTCAGATCCAGACTGGTGATGCCCTCGGGGCCGGTCACCAGCGCTGTGTCGCCCTGCAGGACAAAACTGTGGGCGGTGAAGGGCAGGATCCAGCGCCTTTCCGCCTCGTTGGGCTCGGAGTCGCCGAAGCGCAAGCGTTCAAGATACCGGTTGTCCAGCAGTAGCCAGACCTCGTCACGGCCCAGTTGCATGTCTTGTACCTGTGTATCCGTAGGATAGGTCCAGCGGTGGATGATTTGTGTGGGCAGTGAAATATCGAACAGCATGACGCCCCGGCCATCGACAGCGGCCAACAAATGGCCGTGGGCGATTTTCAGCTGACGGATTTCACCGTCGCCGATTTGCAGCTGAGCGCTGATCCTGGCTTCAGCCCCCGGTGGAAATTCAATGCTTTGCAGCCAGCCGCCGTGGCGGGCGACGTAGGCGCGCCGCCCATCGCTGGCGATGGTGTGTGGGGTGGTCGGTAGCTCTAGACGATGGCTGCTGAAGGGGCCGCCAGGCACCAGGGCCAGGTGTGACTGTGGCTGCCAGTGCGCTGTTTCGATAGTGAGCGTGACGGGCTGATTGCTCTGCACCTGATCAGGGCTGACGGAGACGATCTGCGGCGCCGCCAGGGCCAGGCCGCCGGCGAGCAGTCCAGCGAGCAGTGCCAGTATTTTAGTCAGACGATGCTGCCCGCCCGGCCGAGGCTGGTCTGCGGTGACGGCTGTTTTTCCGGGCATGACTCACTTTTCGTCTAGCATGTAGGGTGTGGATTTATAGAGGCTCTCCGGAAGGGTGGGCTTTTTATCCTTGGCCGCGCTCTCCGGAGGGGCGGCGACATGGGTGAGTTTGTCGATGGGGTGGGCCGCGGCCTTTGCTCCCATGCGACGGAGATGTTTGATCAGCTGTTTGGCCTGCTGCAGAGATACCAACTCGGGTTCATAGAAGATCCCACGGAACTCCTCGTCAATTTGCTGGATGTGAATAAAATAGGTGCGCCCGCCGATAAAGCGATAGTGCCGTTCTTTCCACACACGCTGACTGTTCAGTTGGTTGGTGTACAGGGTGTTGTTGGAAACCTTTAGCTCGCCCTTGGCGGGCTTCAGATAGAGAAGTGTGTAGGCGCCTTCGCCGAGTTTGAGCAGCTTCTTGTCCTGGAATTCGATGATGACCGGGGCGTCGGCGAAGTCGTTGGTGTATACGGGGACGGTGCGGATAAAGTACACGCTGGCGACATCCGGGCCGGCCTTGTCGGCGAGTGTCGGGTGTTGGGTATAGACCGTGGCACAGCCACTGCTGAGCAGTAGTGCAACCGTAAAGCCAATGATAGCCATCAGGCGAGTGAGGTTCATAATGATTCTCCTGCGTGTGTTCTTATTGTTATTAACGGCCGCTGTTCGTTATTCATGGTCGCGGTCAGGGCGCCGGGTTGGGGTTGTTGGCATGAATGGCCTCTAGAATAGTGTCATCGAGTCGAATATTCGCGCTATCCAGGTTGTTCTGCAACTGTTCCGGGTCAGTGCATAAGAATTTAAACTTTTCTCTGAGTCTCCGTGTCTCTGTGGCAAACAAAACGCTGTATTTCAAATAGAGGGCTACTTGTAGCTGCGTGTCAGCCTATCCATGGCGGCATTGATGGCTTGCAGTCGTGCTTTGTCGCCGCCACGATCCGGGTGATGTTGCATGGCCAGCCGACGGTGTCGGGCCTTGATGATGGGCCAGTCCACCGGATCTTGTAGTTCGAGCACGCTGAGTGCCTGTCGGCGTTCGTCGTCGCCGATGAAGTGCTCCCAGAAGGTATTCAGCAAGGCATCGACCTCGTGGTCGGGGGTGTTTTCCAGGTTGTCCAGATCCAGGTAATAGGCCCGCAGTGGATCGTGCCGGTCGATGGCGGATGGCGAGGTGTGTGTGAGTGGAATGAGTTGGATACAGAGTGCGCTGATGTCCAGGCGGGCATCACCACGGGCAGATAATTCGTCACGTAACAGATAGAGGCTGTGGAACAGCAGAAAATGGGTCTGAAATAGCGACAAGTTGGTGCGCAGGCAGTCCTTGTCGAAGCCGGCCTGGCCGTCGGCTTCAAGCCATTTGATGAGGCCGAATTCGCTGATTCCAGCGGGGTGGGCGCGCAACACCTGCTGTAGTTTCAGCGTAAAGGTGTTGGCACCCATGTGTGGCTCAGGAACGTGCACGCAATAATTTCCCGATCTTGCATCCCATCTTCAGCCCGTCTTCGTCCGTTCTTCAATCACAAAAGCTCAAAATAGAACAACTATTCCTGCGCCTTTTTTCAAGGCTTCCGCGTCCTGCTCACGCCCCTTACCTACATCCCTGTAGGCAATCAGAACAAACAAATACAGACTAAATATGAGCGCCATATCAGAAAATTATTACGTGCGCGTTCCTTATTGGGAATCAGGCTCGTTAACTTTGATCAGTTCGATCTCGAAGGTCAGGGTTTCATTGGGGCCGATATTGCCGCCCGCACCCTGTGCCCCGTAGGCCATTTCTGCGGGGATGTAGATTTCCCATTTGTCGCCTTCGCGCATCATCTGCAGGATTTCCTGCCAGCCCTTGATGACCTGATTGACTCCGAAGGTGGCGGGCTCGCCGCGCTCGTAGGAGCTGTCGAATTCCTCGCCGTTGAGCAGGGTGCCGCGGTAGTGGGCGGAAATACTGTCAGTGGCCTTGGGCTGTTTGCCGGAGCCGGAAGTAATGACCTTGTACTGTACGCCGCTGGGCAGTTCCTTTACGCCGGTTTTTTCCTTGTTGGCGATCAGGAAGGCCTTACCTTCTTCGAGGGCCTTGTCGGCACGGGCGGTGCGCTCAGCGGCCTGTTTGGCCTGGAAGGATTCTACAATGTCGCGCATTTCATCCGTGCTCAGTTTTAGTTCGCTGTCGCTCAGGACGTCGTCGATGGCTTGTGCCAGGGCCTTGCTGTCGATATCCAGACCTTCGCGCTTGAAACTCTGGCCGACCTGATAGCCGATGGCATAACTGAATTTTTCCTGTTCGGTTTTCAGGCTGGGGTCAGCGGCGAGGGCGTTGCCGGCTGTCAAGGTACTGCTCAGCAGGAGTGTGCCGAGAGTAATTGTAAGTGCGGTGCTGGCGGTCTTCACATTGTTTCCTTTGCAGTTTTGCATTTGCAGTTGAGGCGCCTGGGCGCGGGATGTTAATTTGGTCAGAGGTTCCCTGGGATAAAAGGTTCCTTATGTATTTCCTCCTAGATCATCGCTTTTCTTTTGTCATAGGAAGCGCACCCAGTCGTAGTCCGAGTCGCCGACGACAAGAAATTCTGGATTGAGCAGGGATTCCTTGGTGTTGTAGAGCAGTGGTGACAGGTCTGTCTGGGTGATGCGTCCGCCGGCTTCGTCGACGATGCAGTGGGCGGCGGCGGTATCCCATTCCGAGGTCGGGCCGAGGCGTGGGTAGATGTCGGCCTTGCCTTCCGCCACCAGTCCGGATTTCAGTGAACTGCCCATGCTGACGATGTCGTGGTCACCAATATGGGAGAGGAAGGCCTTGAGGGAATCACCTCGATGTGACCGACTGCCGGCGACGACGGTACGGCCGGGTTCTTTTTTGCGGGTGTGGATGCGCGTGGCTTCACCGTCCTTGATGCGTTTTCTGTAGGCACCGTGTCCGCGTGCGGCGTAGTAGGTCAATCCGCTGACCGGGGTATAGATGACGCCGAGGATAGATTCGTGTTTATCGATAAGGGCGATGTTGACGGTGAATTCACCATTACGCTTGATAAATTCACGAGTGCCATCGAGTGGGTCAACGAGCCAGTAGGTCTGCCACTTTTTCCGCTCCTCGAAGGGAATTTTGGCGGATTCTTCCGATAGAATCGGTAGCTCCGGGGTGAGAATGGAAAGACCGGCAACGATGGCATTGTGTGCGGCCATGTCGGCGGCGGTGAGTGGTGAGTCGTCTTCCTTGTGGGTGATGTCGAAGTCTGTCTGATAGATTTCCAGAATGCGTTCACCGGCGTCGGTGGCGAGGTCGATAACATCATTCAGGAGTTCACTGGGGTTTGCCACGTTTACTTCCTTGGGTTGGTGGGGGTGTTATTGTTGGGCCAAGTGTTCGCGGGCTATGAAAAGCGCCGCGATGCTGCGTGCCTCGGTACATTCTTCCTGTGCCAACAGTTCATTCAGACGGCTCAGGGGCCAGGGTACCACTTCGATTTCTTCTGGTTCGTCCCCCTCACAACGCCGTTCGAACAGGTCTTGCGCCAGCACCACATGGGTGCAATGACTCTGGTAGCCGGGGGCGATGGTCAGGCTGGTTACGTGTTCCAGCTTGTGGGCGCCGTAGCCGACCTCCTCCATGATTTCCCGGTTTGCCGCATCGAGAATGGCCTCATTTTTTTCGATTTTGCCCTTCGGCAGAGCCAGTTCATAACGATGCACGCCGGCGGCGTATTCTCGGATCATCAGCACGGTATCGTCATCCAGCATGGGGATGATTAGCACGGCACCGCCTGACGAGCCGACTAGTCGTTCGTAGCAGACTTCGGTGCCGTTGGTAAAGCGCAGGTCGCGCTGCTCGACACGAAAGAAGCGCGTGCGGGCGATGATTTTGGCGTCGAGGACTTCGGGTGTCTTGCGCATGGGGTGGGGATGGTAGGCCTTGCAGGCTGCTCTGTGTGTCGGCAATAATAGCGTGATGTATAGCCTTTGGCACGAGTATTTTGCACGCCGACATTGCGCATGAGCGGAAAAAAGACTATAAAACCCGCGAAATTGCTGAATACTGTTTGTTCGGCGATGGAAAATCTATTTCATTCTGTTACCTCCCAGGGAGATTCCCACTCATGGCAATGAAGAAAAAGGCGACCAAGAAGTCCGTCGCGAAGAAGAAGGCTCCGGCGAAAAAGGCCGTTGCGAAGAAAAAGGTCGTTGCAAGGAAGGCAGCTGCTCCGGGGCGCAAGCTGACGGCGATCAAGGAACGTTACACCAAGACACAGGTTCTCAATGAGCTGGCCGAGAATACGGAGCTTAGCAAAAAGCAGGTTGTTGCCGTACTGGATGAGCTGGCGGTGCTGATCGAACGCCACATCAAACCGCGTTCCTGTGGTGAATTTACCCTGCCTGGCCTGCTGAAGGTGAAAACGGTAAAGAAGCTGGCTCGCAAGGCGCGCAAAAACGTACCGAATCCGTTCAAGCCCGGTGAGCTGATGAATGTGGCCGCCAAGCCTGCCAGTATTAAGATCAAGGTTCTGCCGCTGACCAAACTGAAAGGTATGGTTTCCAAGTAAGTTCTGTCAGTCAGTAACGAAGAAGGCGGCTATTGGCCGCCTTTTTTGTGTTTTCTCTGTGCCGAATCAGCGTTTCAGATGGCCTGGCCGGGTGCGTCCAATGTGTCGATGGGCCAGCGCGGCCGGCCATTGAAGGCGAGGCCGATCCGTTCACCGGCATCAAGCCGCAGGGCGCCGGCAAAGGCAATCATGGCGCCGTTGTCGGTACAGAAAGCGGGACGTGGATAAAACACGTTGAAGCCTTCCTTTTTGGCATTGGCCTGCAGACTGTCACGTAATTGCCGGTTGGCGCTAACGCCTCCGGCGATGATCAGCCGCTGCATGCCGGTCTGTTTCAGTGCGCGGCGGCACTTGATGAGCAGTGTGTCCACCAGCGCGTCCTGAAAGGCGCGGGCGATGTCGGCGCGGGTCTGAGGGGTGTCTGTATGTTCGCTTGCGGTGTTGACGGCGAAGGTCTTCAGGCCGCTGAAGCTGAAGTCCAGCCCGGGGCGGTGGGTCATCGGGCGGGGAAAGCGGAAGCGCGTCGGGTCGCCAGATTCAGCCAGCCGGGCCAGTGCCGGGCCGCCGGGGTAGTCGAGGCCCAGCAGCTTGGCGGTTTTGTCGAAAGCCTCGCCGGCGGCGTCATCCAACGTATCGCCGAGGATCTCGTATTCGCCCACGCCTTTCACCGCCACCAGCAGGGTATGGCCACCGGAGACTAGCAGGGCGACGAAGGGAAAGGCCGGGGCGTCGTCTTCCAGCAGCGGTGCCAGCAGATGGCCTTCCATGTGATGGACCTCCACCGCAGGCACGCCCCAGGCCCAGGCCAGACTGCGGCCGATGGCGCAGCCCACCAGCAGGGCGCCCACCAGTCCGGGGCCGGCGGTGAAGGCGATGCCGTTGATGTCGTCTGCTGTGCAGTTGGCGTCCGCCAGTACCTGACGGATCAGCGGCAGGGTCTTGCGCACGTGATCACGCGAGGCCAGCTCCGGCACCACGCCGCCGTAATCGGCATGCAGGGCGATCTGGCTGTGCAGGGCGTCGGCCAGCAGGCCCTGTTCCGTGTCGTAAATGGCGATGCCGGTTTCATCGCAGGAGGTCTCGATGCCGAGGATTCTCATATATAGGGTTCCAAGAATTTTGCATTTCACGCGTGATGCGACTAGAATTCCGCGTTCTCCCGCGTATGGGTGCCCTCGCAGGCAGAAGTGGCGCGGGATTGAAAAACGAATTTTATCACTAGTTAGCAGCAAGGATTGGAACACAAATGCCAAACGTCCGTGTCAGAGAAAACGAGCCCTTCGACGTCGCCCTGCGTCGTTTCAAGCGTTCCTGCGAGAAGGCCGGTGTTCTCACCGAAGTTCGCCGCCGCGAATACTACGAAAAGCCCACCCAGGCTCGCCAGCGCAAAATGGCTTCTGCCGTCAAGCGTCACCTGAAAAAGATCTCTCGCGAAGTGACACGCCGCAAGCGCATGTACTGATTTCGATGGCCGCTCCCTTAGTGGGTGGCTTTCTCCCCCTCTTCTGATTGACTTCTCTTATGTCTGAACTCAAGCAACAGCTCACCGCTGACATGAAGCAAGCGATGCGCGACAAGGACAAGCCTCGTCTCGGCGTGGTGCGTCTGGCGCTGGCCGCCATCAAGCAGCGTGAAGTGGATGAGCGCGTGGAGCTGGACGATACGCAGGTGCTGGCGGTGCTCGACAAGATGGTCAAGCAACGCCGTGACTCCGTGCGCCAGTTCGAAGAGGCCGGTCGCCAGGATCTGGCGGATCAGGAATCTTTCGAGATCACGGTATTGCAGACCTACCTGCCCGAAGCGCTCGGCGACAACGAACTTGATGCCCTCATCGACGAGGCTATCGCCGCCAGCGGCGCCAGCTCCATGAAGGAGATGGGCAAGGCCATGGGTATCCTCAAGCCCAAGGTGCAGGGTCGGGCCGACATGGGCGCCGTGAGCGCCAAGCTCAAGGCGCGTCTCGGCGCTTGATGCCTGGGGCTTTGCCCTGCGGCTGTATTTTTCGACGGATTGGCCATTGGGCTGTTGCCAGGCCCGGTTGGTTGATACGGCACAGACATTCCTCTTGCGAGGGCCTACCCGAGTGTAGTGCCTCATACTAAATGCGGATATAGACGAAACGAGAAAGGACAGCTGCACCAACAGTAGGCGCTTTAGGCGACACCGCAGATGCCTTTCTCGTTTCGCCCAAAGGGAAGCCATTAACGCCACGATTTCGGCGTTGCAGCCCTTGAAAAGGGAACCACCCTTTCCGGCGGGCTGCGCCTTGTACTCGTGGCGTTAATGGCTTTCTATATTCGTATTTAGTATGAGACACTACACTAGTCCCATGGCTGGCTACATTCCCCCCCATTTCATCGATGAGCTGCTGACCCGCGTCGATATCGTCGACGTCATCGACGGCCGCGTGGCGCTGAGAAAGGCCGGGCGCGAATATGCTGCCTGTTGCCCCTTTCATAACGAAAAGACCCCGTCGTTCACGGTGAGTCGTGAAAAGCAGTTCTACCACTGTTTCGGCTGTGGCGTGCATGGCTCGGCCATCGGCTTTCTGATGGAATACGAGCACATGGACTTCGCCGAGGCCGTGGAAGAGCTGGCCGGCGCGGTTGGGCTGGAGGTGCCGTACGAGGCCGGCTCGGCGGCGCCGTCGACGGATCGTGGCAATCAGGATTTGTATGAGGTGCTGGGCAAGGCCACCGATTACTACCGTCAGCAGCTACGTCAACATCCGCAGGCACAGCAGGCGCAGGACTATCTTAAGGGACGCGGGCTGAGCGGTGAGATTGCCGCCGAGTTCGAGCTGGGCTTCGCCCCGCCCGGCTGGGACAACTTGACCGCCGCACTGGACGTAAAGACCGAGTGCCTGCTAGCGACCGGCATGCTGATCCGCAAGGATGGCGGTGGCCACTATGACCGCTTCCGCGAGCGCATCATGTTTCCCATCCGTGACCGCCGGGGCCGGGTGATCGGCTTCGGCGGGCGGGTCATGGGCGGCGAAGATGATGCACAGGGCGGTGCGAATGTTACGGGAGCCAGGAAGGCGGGAGCGACCGGGCCCAAATACCTCAATTCGCCGGAGACGCCGGTGTTTCACAAAGGCAGCGAGCTGTACGGCCTGTACCAGGCGCGCAAGGCAGTGCGTAAGCTGGAGCGCCTGTTGGTGGTGGAGGGCTACATGGATGTGGTGTCGCTGGCGCAGTTCGGCGTGCGCAATGTGGTCGCCACCCTGGGCACGGCCACCACGACGGAACATTTACAACGACTGTTTCGTGTTGTTCCGCAGGTAGTGTTTTGTTTTGATGGTGACCGTGCCGGGCGGGAGGCCGCTTGGCGTGCACTGGAAAATGCCTTGTCGGTGCTGAGTGAGGGGCGGCAGATTCGCTTTATGTTTTTGCCCGACGGTGAAGACCCGGACAGCCTGGTGCACAAGGAAGGGCAGGCAGGATTTGAACAACGTTTGGAGAACGCCAGCCCCTTTTCCCGTTATTTTTTTGAAGCTTTGTCGGGCCGGGTCGATTTAGGTTCTATCGATGGCCGCGCGCAATTGGTGGAGCTGGCCCGGCCGTTATTGAAAAAGCTGCCACAGGGTGTGCTTCGGCATATGATGGCGACGCAGTTGGCGGAGGTCGCCCGGCTTGATGCTGCGGCACTGGCCGACCTGACTGGGGTTCCCCGACCAGGAGCAGGGCTTAAGCGCCCTGCTCCGGCAGCGGGCACTTCGCCCGTGCGTCGTGCGATCCGTCTATTGTTGCAGCGTCCGCAACTTGTCGAAGGCCTGACGGAACTTGATACCCTGCGAGGGCTCGAATTACCCGGCGTGCCACTGCTACAGGCAATGATTGATTTATTGCGCACCAGCCCACATTTAAGTTGTGGCGCTATTCTTGAACATTGGCGGGGCCAGGACGAAGGTCGGCATCTCGCACGCCTGGCGCAATTGCCGGTCGACGTGCCGGATGACGGCCTGGCGGTCGAGTTTAGCGATGTGATGGCACATATCGCTTCCCTGTATGATGAGCAGGCCTTGGATCGCCTGCTTGCGAAATCTCGGCTTGGCGATCTCAGTGATGAGGAAAAATATCAATTGAAACAATCGCTTGCCACCCGAGGCGGTAGTAGCGCCTGATGTGGTGCAGGGCGTTATAAATCGGTCGCAAATCCCTGCGAAATTAGGTTATAATGTGCGGCTATTTTTTATAGGTATCAGACGATCACATGTCTATGAATGCAGAGCAGCAGTCTCAGTTGAAGATATTGATTGCTCGCGGCAAGGAGCAGGGTTACCTGACCTATCGCGAGGTCAATGATCATTTGCCAAACGATATCGTCGATCCCAACCAGATCGAAGATATCGTCAGCATGATCAACGACATGGGTATTACGGTGCACGAAGTAGCACCGGAAGCCGATCAGATCGTGTTGTCCGAAAACAATGTTGCCACCGATGAAGATGCCGCCGAAGAGGCCGCCGCCGCGCTGGCTTCGGTAGACAGCGAGTTTGGCCGCACCACTGATCCGGTACGCATGTACATGCGTGAGATGGGCACCGTCGAACTGCTCACCCGCGAGGGCGAGATCGTCATCGCCAAACGCATTGAAGATGGCATTAACCAGGTCATGTATGCCTTGTCTTTCTATCCGGGCACCATGAAAAGTGTGTTGGATGCCTACCAGCGCGTGGCCGATGGCGAGGCCCGCCTGACCGACCTGATCAATGGTTTTGTGCGTGAAGAGGACGATGAGCCGCCGAAGCCGCCCGTTGTGCCTTCGGCTGCCAATGCAAAGGCCAGCGATGACGAAGAGGAAGAAGCCGTTGACACCGGCCCTGATCCGGAGGAGGCCAGGGAGCGTTTCGATGAGCTGCGTAAGTTGTTCGAAAAATACCAAAAAGTGGTTGCCAAGCATGGTCGCGCCGATGAGCGATGCCGCAAGCTCACCGAAGAAATGGTCGCCAAGCTGGGCGAAATCAAGCTGATTCCCAAGGTTTCTGAACGGCTGATCTATAATCTGCGCAGTCTGGTCAACCGGCTGCGTACCCATGAACGTGTGATCATGGATATCTGTGTTAGCAAGGCGAAGATGCCGCGCAAGGATTTTATTACCACGTTCCCGGATAACGAAACCGACCAGGAATGGTTGCAGAAGCAGATCAACCGCAAGGCGCGTTACTCTTCCGTGCTGAAGGAATATGCGGATGAAATTCAGCGTGCACAGAACAAGTTGGTTGCGGTGCAGAAGGAAGCCGGTATCTCCATCAGCGAAATCAAGGATATCAACCGCAAGATGTCCATCGGCGAGGCCAAGGCCCGCCGTGCGAAGAAGGAAATGGTGGAGGCCAACCTGCGCCTGGTCATTTCCATCGCCAAAAAGTACACCAACCGCGGCCTGCAGTTCCTCGACCTGATCCAGGAAGGCAACATTGGTCTGATGAAGGCCGTGGACAAGTTCGAATATCGTCGAGGCTACAAATTCTCGACCTACGCCACCTGGTGGATTCGCCAGGCCATCACGCGTTCTATTGCCGACCAGGCGCGCACCATCCGTATTCCGGTGCATATGATTGAGACCATCAACAAGCTCAATCGTATCTCCCGTCAGATGTTGCAGGAGATGGGCCGCGAGGCCACCCCGGAAGAGCTGGCCGAACGCATGGAAATGCCCGAAGACAAGGTGCGTAAGGTACTGAAGATCGCCAAGGAGCCCATCTCCATGGAGACCCCCATTGGCGACGACGAAGACTCGCGTCTGGGTGACTTCATCGAAGACCAGAACATCCTGTCACCGGTGAATTCCGCGACCTTCGAGGGCCTGCGTGAGGCGACGATTTCCGTGCTGGACAGCCTCACCGCCCGTGAGGCCAAGGTGCTGCGCATGCGTTTCGGTATCGACATGAACACCGACCACACGCTGGAAGAAGTCGGTAAACAGTTTGATGTGACGCGCGAGCGCATTCGTCAGATCGAGGCCAAGGCCCTGCGCAAGCTACGTCACCCCAGCCGCTCCGATCACCTGCGCAGCTTCATCGATGCCGAAGGCAACTCCTCATCCTCGTCTTCCTGATGCGGATGAAACGAAAGCTCGACACGATAGTTCGTTACCGGGCCTGTAGCTCAGTTGGTTAGAGCAGGGGACTCATAATCCCTTGGTCCACGGTTCGAGTCCGTGCGGGCCCACCATAAATTTAGGTTAAAGATCACGACACTAAAAAGCCTGCGTGAAGCGGACTTTTTAGTGTCGTTTGTATTTGTATCGCTCGGTAAGCAGGTGTTACGTCCCACGCTGTTTCCCCCCGTTCATGCTGACCTAATTGAGGTGGGATAAGCAAGATTGTCCCACGTTCTTTCCGGGAGCACGCGCCCTTCAAGAACGTGGGACGACGGCGTTACTCAGTCGGCGGGTTTGAGTTCCAGGGCTGGTCGGGATCGACCGGTCTGGCTTCGTTCAGGGTAGTCATATGGCGGCGTATCTGGGCGAGGTATTTCTCCTCACAGGCCAGGGCCAGCCAGTGCAGTGCCTCGCTCAACGCAAAAGCAGCTTCATCGGAGATTGATTCGGCGAAGGATGACATCTCATCGTTCATCGCAACTCCTCGATGGCTTGCTGTAGCAGTTCATCCGGCAAATGGTTCAGTCCTTTGGGAACCGCCATCTGCATGGCGGCCTTGAGGATGCGCCCGGCATGCCGGGGCAACCCGAGGGAGGCCTGTCGTAGCAGTTCCATGCCGGAGTCGGCCAACAGAGTATGGGAACAGCCCGCCGATTGCAGGGCATGGTCGATCAGTGCTTTGAAGCGTTCACGCTCGGTGATGGGTTCGAGCTGCACGCGGGCCTGGATGCGGCTGGCCAGTGCGGCATAGGGCGCCCGATCCAGGGTGCGAGCCAGCGCGGGATGTCCGACCAGCCAGACGCTCATCAGATCCCTGGAGTCGAAGGCGAAGTTGAGGAAGGCCGGGAAGTCGCGGAAGAACTCGGCGGGTAGATTCTGCGCTTCGTCGATGATCCACAGCGGCAGGATCTGTTTGCCATCGACCAGTTCCAGGATGCGCGCCTTGATGTCCCGCCACAGCTGGGCGCGGCGATAGGCGGGTTCGATGCCCAGGGCCAACGCCAGCCCGCGGTAGAGATCGAGGCGGCCGAAGTCGGTTTCGGCCAGATAGATAACCTGATAGCGGTGCGGATTGAGGTCCTGGGTGAGTTGGCGCAAAGCGGCGGTCTTGCCGACACCGGCCGGGCCGGTCAGCAGGCCCACGCCCGGGCTTTCCAGCAACCATCCGAAGCGGTCCCCCAGCGTGGTCAGGGTACCGTCATCCCACAGTTCCGATATCTGTTTGCCCAGCGGGGCATGGTGGAGCCCAAAGTGTTGTTGATACATTTTTACAGTTCCTCGTTTTCGGTTTGGGTGGGGTGCACCGGGATGGCCAGATCATCATCGATGGCGTGATACTGTCGGTAGGCCATCTCCACCAGGTTGGGTCCCTGAGGCGTTGTTTGATGCTCCTCGACGGGCGTAGCCGGTTTACGCCGTCGGCGGTGGGTATTGGCCAGTACATCCAGCGGTGTCGCCTCACCCAACGTCTCTCCCTGATTGTTTTCCACCGAGATCACCTGTCCGGTGTGCGGATCAACCACCAGTTGTACCGACTGACCCACCAATTCATAGGGCACCTCGAAGCGCTGCCCCTGGTAGGCGACGGTGCCATCCTTGCGCACCTTGCGTGAGAGTCGATGGTAGAAGAGCGCGTCCAACCGAACGGCACGCTGGCCCAGCGTACGGATGCGCACCAGATCCTGCTGATAACGTTGCAGGGGGGTCTGCCCCTGCAGGCTGCTGTGGATCCGTCGATGGTAGATTTTCTCAACCCATGCCCAAAGACGGGCATTGAGATCGGCCAGATCATGGATGCACGTGGGTTCGAGCTCGCTGAGGAACTGATCGCGCACGGTGCGGTGCCAGCGCTCCAGCTTGCCTTTTCCCTCCGGGGCATAGGGACGGCAATAGATCAGATGGATGCCCAGTCGGGCGCAGATCCCCTGCAGGGTCTTGGCCCGGTAGGCCGGACCATTATCAACCACCAACTTAACCGGGAGTCCTCGCTTGAGCACCGCTTACTTGAGTACCCCCTCGATATCCAGTGCCGTCTCGCCGGTGCAAAACGCACTGTGGGCCAGCAACCGGGACGCATCGTCCATCAGTGAGACCAGGTAAACCTTGCGTACCCGCCCGTTGACCGGCACGCGGGGGCCGTGCATCACATCGCCATACCAGATGTCACCGGCGTATTGGGCTTCATAGCTGCGATGTTCTTCCGGCAAACTGGCGGCGCCGCTGGGTCGGGACAGCCCATGGCCTTGCAACAGGCGGTGGACACTGGAACGCGGGACCGTCCCGCGTGGCGCCTGACCGCTGTGCTCCACCAAGGCGATCAGTTGGTCGATAGAACGGCGGGGGTTGTTGCGCTTGGCATCCAGGATCGCCTCCTGAACCGCCAACGCCAGCCTGGATCGGCCCCGGTCCGAACGGGGCTTGGGCGTCAAGGCCTCAATGCCGCCCCGGCGCCAGGCATAAAACCAGGCTTCGATGGTCTTCTCGCCGATGCCTTGACGGTCGCTGCCGGGAATGTCGTAGTCACGACCGGCCAGTTCTCGGATCAACCGTTTGAGTTCGCCACGTTCCAGACGATCCCGGCTGACCAAGGGGCCGAGCACAGACAGGCGGAACAGGGCCACAGGGTGTAGATCGTTCATCAGGTTCTCCTCGGTGATCAATGAGCCAACGAGGAAAACCCAAATCGAACCGCGACAACAGGGGCAAAGTCTGTGGGGTGACTCACCGGCAGTTGTGAGGCTATCCCCGGATCGTCTCGGATCAGAACATCATGGGATGATCACCCCCTCTCGATCGAGCACCGCCATCGCATCGGCCAGTGACATCCTGTGTAAACAGGCCGACCAGAACGCGGTCTGTGAGGTCGTGCGCCCCAGCGCGGGCAGTTAAAAGGGGTCAGAGCCCTTTAATGTTTGATCTCGGCAAGATGGAAGAGGAGAATGCCCAATGCTTTCCGGATTACGCTAGACTCCATCAAATAAAGGGCTTTGACCCCTTTTGAGGCTTTTGAGGTTGAAAGTCTCAACGCAAACCTATAATTCTTTTAAAAGCCATGTTATCTTTTGGTATATGGCGCATTAGTCAATCCCACCTTGCTGAAAAAATATGGCCAGATGCAGATGGTGCGGAGTCACTGCAATCACTTCACACAACTGTACACCGATTAAGGCGATTGCTTGGCACAAAATCTATTTTGGTCAAGGATGGTTATATCGGACTAAATCCCAATACGGTTTGGGTGGATGCGGGGCTTGTTAAATATTATTCTTCTAGAATAGAGCGTTCCATCCATAATAAACAAGATTTTCAAAATCAATCAAAGCGGGTGGATAGTTTGCTCAACTTGTATGCAGGTAAGTTTCTCGAAAATGAGCTGGATGATGTTTGGTGTTTTCAATATAGTAAGGAGATGCACAATAAAGTGCTTAACGGTTTAAATTTATATGCCAGTTATATTGGTGATAAATTACAGTACGATGAGGCATTGGTTTTGTTAAAAAAGATATGTCAGTTAGATATCCTAAATGAAAGAAATTATTAAAATCAAATTGCCCTTCTGATTTTTCTTAAGCGATATCCAGAAGCCGTTGCCATTTATAAGGAATGCAGTAGTTTGTTCTCTCGGGTTTTGGGTGTGATGCCTTCTGCACGTTTGTCAATATTGTTGGGTGACCATGTTAAAGGCCTCGAAACATTGGCGGAAAATTAAAGTGAGAAACCTTTTCTCACCATGTTGGCATCCCGCTGTTTCTTGCTGCGCGTGTTAAGTAATCTGCTCGCTGGGGGCTTTGTCGATTGGCTGTGCTTAAAGTGGACCCCAGATTCCAGACAGTAGTTTAAGCTGTCCCCCAGGATCTGAGGAACAGATAATGAGCGAGAAGAACAGTTAAAAGGGGTCAGAGCCGAATGGCACTAAGTTAAGCCTTTTTGCATAGGGATGACCTGCGGGAAAGCCGCGCCAGAACGAGGCTAAGCTATTGATAGTCGGTGCTAAACACCCTTAACTTAGTGCCATTCGGGTCAGAGCCCTTTAATGTTTGATCTCGGCAAGATGGAAGAGGAGAATGCCCAATGCTTTCCGGATTACGCTAGACTCCATCAAATAAAGGGCTTTGACCCCTTTTGAGGTTGGTCATGGCATCCGGTTCCTTGCTCAGATCCATCAGGGTGCGGGCGACACGGCCGGTGACATCCATGAAGGCGAGATTACCGACCTTCTGGCTGGTTTTGCGCAGGCGCAGGGCCATTTGCGAGGCTAGCTCAAAAAGAATATCCGGGTCTTTTTCCGACAGCTGGCGAAAGCGGCCGTAGCTGATCTCGGCCAGCTCGCACTTGGTGCGGGCGCGGACGAAGGCGCTGCGGTTAGCAGCCTCGCCGAACAGGCCCATTTCACCAAAAAAATCACCGGCATTCAGGTAGGCCAGCACGATCTCGCGGCCGTTTTCATCCTCGATGAGCACCGTCACCGAGCCTTTGACAATGGGAGCAAATAGGGGACAGACCACGATTTAGCTAATATTTTCCATGGAAACCGGGAAGCCGTGGTCTGTCCCGAATGGCACTTCCTTAAGGATGTTTTCTTTATAGATCAATTATGTATGCATTTTTTTGCACTGATATTTTTACTTCTGCTGTTGGCAATGATTTTGAAAATGCTATAAATACAGTTGAAACAGCTTTTTCCCAACAATCAGTATCATTTCGATATCGTAACTACTCAGCCCTCAGCCAAATTCAGACAAGCCATTGAATAACCGTCCGATTTTGGTATAAGCTTTGTTGCCATGCAAACACCTCTCGACAAAAAAGCCCTCAGCGCATTAGAAAAAAATGACTTGATTACACTGCTGATGCAGCAAAACGAAATCCTCATGGTGCAGTGCGCTCGTATCGCTGGTCTGGAAAAGGAGATCGAGGAATTAAAGGGCAAACTGGCCAAGAACAGCCGTAATAGCAGTAAGCCACCCTCCAGTGACGGTTATGACAAACCCAAGCCAAAAAGCCAGCGCAAGAAAAGCGGGCGTTCGAGTGGCGGGCAACCCGGTCATAAAGGCAGTACTTTAAAGCAGGTGGAACACCCGGATAATATCCAGGATCACGAAGTATCACACTGTACGCACTGCCATGCAGACTTATCGAATCAAGCGATGACTGAGCATGAGGCGCGGCAGGTCTTTGATCTTCCGGAAATCAAAATTTCCGTCACCGAGCATCGCGCACAGATCAAAATTTGCCCCTGCTGCAATGCTCGCGTTAAAGCCGAGTTTCCTGCGGATGTGACACAAGCTGTGCAATACGGTAAACGAGTGCACACGACAGCGGCCTATCTCAGCCAGTATCAGCTGCTGCCTTACAAGCGATTACAGGAATTGTTTCACGACCTGTTTCAAATCAAACTGAGCCAAGGCACGCTCAACAACATTCTGAACAGAGGCCATCGGCATCTTGAGCGGTTTGAAAACGCCGTCAAGACTGTATTGAGGGAAAGTGACGTCGTCCACTTTGATGAAAGCGGAATACGCTTAAAGAAGAACTTGAACTGGCTACACGTTGCCTCAACCCAACAATTGACCTGCTACCATATCGACGCCAGACGAGGGCAAGCGGCGATGGATGTGATGGCTATACTGCCGGGTTATCAGGGATATGCCGTTCATGATCACTGGGCCAGTTACTACGGTTACGATTGCCAACATGTTCTTTGCAATGCGCACCACCTACGTGAGCTGACATTTGCGCAAGAGCAGTATCAGCAACGATGGGCCGCTGAATTAAGCCAGTGCTTATTGGATGCGAAGAAAGAAGTTGATGATGCCAAAGAGATAGGTGCACAGTCACTGGACACATCGCGTGTCATCTATTTTGATCGGCGCTATAGCCGCCTGTTACGTGCGGGCCGAGATGAGCTTCCTGTATTGCCCATTGACAAAAGCAAGAAGCGCGGGAAAAAGAAACAGCACAAAGTCAAAAACCTTCATGATCGATTGGTGAAGCATAAAAAGGAGGTGTTGGCGTTTTTAGTCGACTTCTCGCTGCCCTTTGATAATAACCTGGCTGAGCGTGATGTGCGCATGGTCAAGGTGAAGCAAAAGGTATCAGGTTGCTTTCGCTCGGATCAAGGTGCAAAGACGTTTTGCCGTATTCGAGGCTACATCTCTACGGTGAAAAAACAGGGACACAATGTCTTCAACGCGTTGAGTGATGCATTTGAAGGTGCTCCTCTGATTATTTCGCCGACCAAAAAATAAGGTGCTTGGCACGGGGGCGGGCTGAGTAGTTACGATTCGATTAAGCTCACCCTTGCGCAAGTTGCGTAATCTTTCAGCATCCAGCCGCAAATAATTGATGGTTACCTGAGCCTTCACAGGATCGACACCAGCTACACCACAATTGTGCTCGTCCACCTGG
>JAKIUN010000092.1 GCA_021647505.1 Gammaproteobacteria bacterium | reverse complement strand
GAGAAAAAAACAGGCCAATATTGACCTACTGTGAACACTTGAGGTAAAAATACTCCACCTGCTTGAGAGAGGGGTGCAGGTGTTCACGCTTCGCAAGAATAGGTGTTCACAGTTGTAAGAATACGCACCAAGTACAGCAAAACCTTTACCACCTCTTTTTTTCCTGTAGGAGATGATGTGAGTGATATTGTTTTTGAGTGGGTTGAGTATTTGAAAACTGAGCAGTTGATGGGTAACGATGAACCGTTATTTCCTAAAACTAAAGTGAGCCAAGATTGTAATAACAGCTTTCAGGTTGCTGGCTTGACTCATGAGCATTGGAGCAGTGCCGCCGCAATACGCAAAATATTCAAAGACGCTTTTTTGCTGGCGGAGTTACCCCATTTTAATCCGCATAGTTTTCGTAATACCTTGGTAGTCTTGGGTGAAAACCTTTGCCAATCGCCCGAAGAGTTTAAGGCATGGAGTCAGAATTTAGGGCATGAAGGGGTACTGACTACGCTATACAGCTATGGTGAGGTACAGCTAAATCGTCAAGTTGAAATTATCCAGAAGCTAGGGATGCCGCGTGATGTGGATATGCAGAATATGACCGCTGCGGAATTAGTTAAAGCGTTTACCCATGTAGTACAGAATCAGGCTGGGGGATAGCGGGCTATTTCATGCCCACTATTTTCAGCCCTTTGTTGCCTCCGGTTAGGCTCATATTGCCTGTGGCGGCTTTTTCGATATGGTCACTCCACCAGTTCATTACCGGCTTTCTGCGTTCAAGATAGTTTGCGCGGTTGTAGGCATTGCGCACCTCATTATTACCAATGTGAGCAAGGGCGGCTTCAATCACGTCGCCATCAAAGCCTTCTTCATTCAATATGGTGCTGGCCAGTGCCCTCATGCCATGCGCTACCAGTTTTTTATCAAAGCCCATGCGCTTTAGGGCAGTGTTGGCGGTTTGTGGATTGGCATGTTTTTTGGGGTCACGATCTGAGGGGAATACATACCGACTTCGCCCACTGATTGGCTTCATGAGTTCCAGCAACGCCACGCATTGCCGGGGTAGTGGAACATCATGATCCTTTTTTCGTTTCATGCGTTCTGCCGGGATATGCCAGATAGCTGCTTCCAAGTCGATTTCATCCCAACGGGTACCAGCGGCTTCACTCGGTCTCACCATGGTGTTGAGTTGCCACTCAATCAGGCAGCGGGTGGTGTATTTGATGCTGGCAGTGGTTAGGGCATGAAGTAGATCGGGCAGCTCTTCGGGTTTGAGAGTGGGTAAATGCTGTTTTGCTGGTTTTTTAAATGCCTTGCTGATGCCTGCTAGTGGGTTGGCTTCAATGATGCCGCCATTTACAGCGTGAATCATTATCTCATTGAGGCGCTGACAAAGACGCTTAACCGTTTCAAGATTCCCTTTTGTGGCAATGGGGTTGATAGCATCAATGGCCTTAATTGCCGTGACTTTGTGGATGGGTACTTTGCCAAGGCTGGGGAAGATATGCAGCTCAAGGGATCGCCATGTGTCTGTAGCGTGATCAACTGAAATATCAGCCTTTTTAACGTCCAGCCAGTGGGCGGCTATATATTCTAATGTGTTGTTGTGGGCTTTCTCACTGATGCGACTTTGCTCATCCCTGTATTCCTTTGGGTCAATGCTCTTTGCCAGTAATTCATTGGCTTCAGCACGCCGTTTTCTGGCCTCTGCAAGCGTTATAGCAGGGTATGTTCCAAGGCTTAGAGAGGTTCGCTTTTTGGTGTAGGGGCGGTAGTAGTTAAATATCCATAGTTTGGAGCCATTAGGTTTTACCCGCAGAGCCAATCCGTTGCCATCAACCAAGTTAAATTCCTTGTCTTTGGGCTTGGCTTGCTGAACTTCAGTATTGGTGAGCGGTTTGGTCGTTCTAGCCATTTTAGTAACACCACGTTTAGTAACATTGGCCTGATGTTACTATGGGTGTTACTAAAAAGCTAAGATGTTACTAAACGCCATGGGAAGCTCTAGGCAATAAAAAACCCGATAAACCGTTGTTTTAATTGGTCTATCGGGTTGGTTTAGGCTCTTGTTGAACCTGTTTATGGTGGAGGCGGCGGGAATCGAACCCGCGTCCGTAAATCCTCCGCCTTCGGATCTACATGCTTAGTCTGTCTTTGAGTTTAACGGCACGCTACCCGACAGACAGGGAAGACGTACCGCGAGTCCGGTAAGTTTTAGCGAATCCACCCCGAACAAGCTTCATCGCGATTCTGTGAGAGTCGACCCCTGGGAATCGGACGCACAGACACGGCTCCGGCCAGAGGGCACCCTACCGGTGTTTAGGCGGCGAGTGCGTAGTTGTCGTCGTTGGCAACTATAGGTTTTGCAGATGGATTTACGAGGTAATCTGCACCTCGGCATGCACCTCAGGTTTTGTGACCCACGTCGAAGCCAGGTCGCCCCCAAAGTAAAACAGTAGACAGTGTACTGGAACACGAAGTTCCCGACTAGCCGCGTTTCAGCAAGCGCTGTTTGTCGCGGTTCCATTCGCGGTCGCGCTCGGTGGCGCGCTTGTCCTGCTTTTGCTTGCCCTTGGCCAGACCGATCTCCAGCTTGGCGAGGCCGTGTTTCCAGTACATGGCCAGCGGCACCAGGGTATAGCCTTTGCGTTCCACGGCACCGATGAGCTTGCTCAGTTCTGCGCGATGCAGTAGCAGCTTGCGCGTGCGGGTGGGATCCGGGTGGATGTGGGTGGAGGCAGAGAGCAGAGGGGTGATCAATGCACCGAGCAGGAAGGCCTCACCATTCTTGATGATGACGTGGCTTTCGGCAATCTGTACGCGGCCTTCACGCAGGCTTTTGACCTCCCAGCCTTCCAGCACCAGACCGGCCTCGAAACGATCTTCGACGAAGTAGTCGTGACGCACCTTTTTGTTCAGGGCGATGGTGCTGCCGGTGGCGGTTTTCTTTTTTGGTTTTTTGGCCATCGGGGCATTATAACCAATTCTGCCTCTAAACAATTCTCTGTTTTCTGGAGGGAGGGCAGGGTTCAGGTTTGCAGGTGGTTGTTGGGGTGGTGTTATCTGTTGATAGGAGCGGGCCATGCCCGTGAAAAACAACAAAAAACAATGACTCTGTGGGAGCGGCTTCAGCCGCGAATGAAGCCTATTTTCTTCGCGGCTGAAGCCGCTCCCACAGAGTCGACAGTCTCACAAAGCTATCGTGGGCATGGCCCGCTCCGCTCAATGGGTTTCTCTACCTCGGTGGTGGAAAAGCTCTTCGTGAGCTTTGTGGTGGTATTGATGGGCTGCCGGGTATGGCAAGGAGCCCCCGACCATCTTGCGCTGTCACTTCGGTTTTTGGTTTTTTACCACAACAAAAGTAGAGTTCGGGGATATTTATCACGGCCAAAACCTCATATAAACCAGGGTATGGCCTTCTATCCCTGCTGTGATGGTGGGCAATGCCCACCCTACAAATAAGAGAGTCGTGTTATTTTGCGGTGCTAGAAAGCCTCAGAGCGGGTTTTGGACTATTTTTTTTAACGTTTCCTTGGCCCACGCGGCGGAATGTCCAATAATAGCCCGCTAAGTCGCAACCCCCGCTACGGAGACGAAATGCTGCAATCCCCGAAGGCCGTCATGGTCTTGATTTTTATCGGCCTGACACTGTTTAGCGGCCTTGCCTTTGCCGATAACGAGGCGACACGGACCCTGAATGACTGGTTCGGTGTGCTCAACGGCTATCTCGCCGCAGTGTTCTTCTTCAATATTCTGTTCTTCATGGATGGCGTGGATTTTCCCTTCATCGTCGCCTGGCTGATTGTCGGTTCGGTCTATATGACCCTGCGCATGGGTTTTATCAATGTGCGCGTATTCCGCCATTCCATCGCCATTCTGCGCGGTCGCTACAGTCGTCCGGATGACAAGGGCGAGGTGAGCCCGTTTCAGGCGCTGACCACGGCGCTGTCGGCCACCGTCGGCCTGGGTAACATCGCCGGTGTGGCTATCGCCATCAGTATCGGTGGGCCGGGGGCGACCCTGTGGATGATTATCGCCGGTCTGCTGGGTATGACGCTGAAGTTCACCGAGGCCACCCTGGCGCAGATGTACCGCGAGGTGCGTCCCGACGGTCACATCATGGGCGGGCCGATGGAGTATCTGTCGCGAGGCCTGGGGGAGAAGGGGTGGACAAAGACCGGCAAGGGGCTGGCAATGTTGTTCTGCGTGCTGGCCATCGGCGGCTCACTGGGAGGCGGCAATGCCTTTCAGGTGAGCCAGGCGCTGAGTGCGGTTGAACAGTCGGTGCCGTTTTTCGGGACTCAGCCTTGGGTATTCGGCTTGCTTATGGCCGTGGCCGTGGGTGTGGTTATTATTGGCGGCATCCGTCGTATCGCCCACACCGCCGAGGCCATCGTACCCAGCATGGTGATTATCTACCTGCTTGCCTGTTTGTGGGTGATCGGCGCCCATGCCAGCGAGGTGCCGGCGGCGCTGGGGCTGATCGTGCAGGCGGCCTTCAGTCTTGAAGCCGGCGTCGGTGGCCTCATCGGCGTGTTGGTGCAGGGTTTTAAGCGCGCTGCCTTTTCCAGCGAGGCCGGTCTCGGCTCGGCGGCCATCGTCCACTCCACGGCGCGTACACCGTACCCCATCCGCCAGGGCATGGTGGCGCTGCTGGAACCCTTCATCGACACCGTAGTGATCTGCACCATGACCGCGTTAGTGATCGTTATCACCGGCGTCTATTTGGCCCCGGAATACGCCCCACTGATTGAGGCAAACCACGGCGCGGCGCTGACCTCTGTGGCCTTCGGCTCGGTGATCTCCTGGTTCCCGCTGATCCTATCCCTGTCGGTGGTGTTGTTCGCCTACAGTACGATGATCTCCTGGTCCTATTACGGCGAACGCTGCTGGACCTACCTGTTCGGAGAGCGCACCTCGATGGCCTTCCGGGTCATGTTTGTTATCTTCGTGGTGATCGGCTCGATGACCAGCGCATCGAATATCCTCACCTTCAGCGAATTGATGCTGCTGTCTATGGCCTTTCCGAATCTGATTGGCCTGTACCTGCTCAGTGGCCGCGTCCGGGAGGCACTGGATGTGTATATGGCGCGCCTGAAGAGCGGCGAGCTGGATCGGGAAGTCGGGCGGGGCTGAAGCGCCGGTTGCCTTTTTCTGTCAACAGCAAAGAGTCAGTATATTGCCAACCATCAGTAAAACCGCCCTGGTTCCTTACAGCGCTGCCGATATGTACCGCCTGGTGGATGACGTCCGTGCCTATCCTGAATTTCTCCCCTGGTGCGGCGGTGGTCAGGAGCTGTCACGTACGGACGATGAGGTGCGTGCCTGCATAGAGATCACCTTCGGCGCGGTGCACAAGTCCTTCACCACGCTCAATCGTCTGCAAAAGGACAAGATGATCGAAATGTCGCTGGTGGATGGGCCATTCAAGCATCTGCATGGTTTCTGGCGCTTCGAGGCGCTGGATGAAAAGGCCTGCAAGGTGTCTCTGGATATGGAATATGAATTTTCCAACAGGTTGGTTGGTACGGCCCTGGG
This sequence comes from Gammaproteobacteria bacterium, assembly GCA_021647505.1. Lineage (GTDB taxonomy): Bacteria > Pseudomonadota > Gammaproteobacteria > SZUA-152 > SZUA-152 > DRQN01. The sequence goes on along the minus strand of JAKIUN010000092.1, from coordinate 3,146 downwards.
GCCGGCCTTCAGCCAGATTACCAACAGTATGATGGATGCCTTTTGCAAGCGCGCTGAGGTAATCTATGGAAACGGCCAAATAGCTGGAGGGTGATATGAATGCCGCAGTAGATGGGCCCGTGACGGATAGCGCTGAACAAGGCGCAGCGATGGAGGCTGAACCCAGCACTCCGAAGAAGATTCACGTTGAGGTTGCCTATGCGCTTCCTGACAGGCAGGTGATCATTCCTCTGCATGTCGAGCCCGGTACCACCCTGGAGCAGGCCGTGGCGCTCTCCGGTATCGCCGGGCAATTTCCCGGGATTGATCTCGACGTCGATAAGGTGGGAATCTTCAGCAAGCTCAGCAAGCGTAATGCGGTGCTGCGTGAGCATGACCGGGTAGAGATCTATCGCAAGCTGATCGCCGATCCGAAGAAGGTGCGCAAGGAGCGTGCGGCGCAGGGCAAGAAGATGAAGAAGGGGGGCGGGGAGCCACCGGCTTAGCGACTGCGCGACCGATGAGGAGTGGGCTGCCTATCCTATGGACTGCCGGGTGGGTCGTCGTCAGTGAAGGATGGCTGCGGCCTGCCTTTGTGTGGTTCCTGTTATTACCGGGCAGGGTGCAGGTTAGTCGGCTTGCCCGCGCAGCGCTGGCTTTAGCACGTCTTTCTCGCTGGGCGGCGCCTTGACGACATCGACTTTCAGCAAGGTATCGCCGTCAAAGTAAAGGATAATGTGTGCCGACTGTTCCTCGTCGCGCATGCCGGCCTTGAACGAATAGACATAATCCCAGCGGTTGGGATGAAATGGGTCTTGAATCATTGGCGAGCCGATGGCCAGCTGTACGCGGCGCTTATCCATTCCCGGCGTCAGTGTTTCCAGCATCTCCTGGGTGATAACATTGCCCTGTTGGATGTCGATTTTGTGCACTGAGCAGGAAGCCAGCAAGAGGCTCGAAAGGATGACTAGAAGAAGGATGAATCGGCGCATATTACCCATTGAAAAAGAAACCGGACAGGCACCGAATCTTACCTGATTCGCTACTGTGTTGGTACCGAGACGTAGGAGAAGGACAGGTGACGAGCAAAGATCTCAGAGCCGCAGGGCTGAAGGCGACCTTGCCGCGGAAGAAGATACTGGAAGTGCTGGAGTCAAAAGCCGGCCAGCATCTCACTGCGGAAGACGTCTATCGGCACCTGATGGAGACCGGTGAAGACGTGGGCTTGGCAACGGTTTATCGTGTGCTGACCCAGTTCGAAGGCGCCGGGTTGGTGGAGCGTCATCACTTCGAGGGTGGGCAGTCGGTGTTCGAGCTTGATCAGGGCGAACATCACGATCACATCCTGTGTGTCAAATGCGGCAGGGTTGAAGAATTCATCGACAACGTCATCGAGGAGCGCCAGCGGGATATCGCCAAAAAGGCCGGTTATGCCATGACCGACCATTGTCTTTACATCTACGGGATCTGCGCAGACTGTCAGAAATCCAAAGGCATTTGACGCAATATCCACTGTACCCACGCAGGAGATTGCTATGAACACACGAGAGGCCATTATCAATCGTCGGGCCATCAAAGAATTCGACCCGGAACATGTGATGGAGGAGGGTGAAGAAAAAGAACTGCTGTCTCTGGCCATGTTGTCACCCACGGCCTTCAATATCCAGAATTGGCGATTCGTGGTAGTGAAGGATATGGTGCTGCGCGAGCAAATCAGGGAAGCCGCCTGGGGGCAGTCGCAGGTAACCGATTGTTCTCTATTCATCGTTGTTTGCGCGGACTTGAAGTCGTGGGAGAAAGACCCTGCCAGGTATTGGCGTAATGCACCGCAGGAAGTTCAGGATTTTATGCTTCCTGCAATCGACAGCTATTATCGAGGCAAGGATGACGTGCAAAGGGATGAGGCATTCAGATCATGTGGTATCGCGGCTCAAACCTTGATGCTGGCCGCCAAGGACATGGGCTATGATTCCTGCCCGATGGATGGATTCAATTTTGAAAAAGTCGCCCAACTGATCCGGCTTCCGGATGATCATGTGGTTGCCATGTTTGTCGCCATTGGCAAGGGTACGAAGGCAGCTTGGCCAAGGCCGGGCCAGCTTGATATGGGAGAAGTCGTTATACAAGACGGATTTTGATCCCTACGGCTTGTGGCGAAAATTGCTCCGACAATATAGCGCAGGCTACGGGAAAGCGTAGTGTGCGCCGTGCGCACAAGGGTTCCCGCCGAATATCAGTGATAACCCAATGCCGCACCGCGCACGCTATTTCTACCGGCGTGTTTGGCGGCGTAAAGCGCCTGGTCGGCACTGGCGACGATCACATCCGCCGTGACTTTCACTGCGGGGGCGACAACCGCCGTGCCGATACTGATGGTTATTGACAGTGGGGCGTTGCCAGGCCGCGTTTCGATGGGGCTGGCCGATATGCTGGCACGCATGCGTTCGGCGATGCGGCGGATCTCGTTTCGCCCGGCGTGGGGGCAGATGAGCAGAAACTCTTCGCCGCCCCAACGAACCAGAGCGTCGTAGCGCCGTGCCACCGCCTGCAATCGTTGTGCAATCACCTTCAATACCCTGTCGCCGGCTTCGTGTCCCAGGCTGTCGTTGACGTTTTTGAAATAATCGATATCGGCCATGGCAACGGCCACGCTTTGTGTGCCGCGCAGGCCACGATCCAGTTCCGTGTCGAGGATCTCCAGAGCCCGGCGCCGATTCAGCAGGCCGGTGAGAGGGTCGGTGGTGGCCTGTTTGGTCAGATGAACATTGGCTATTCGCAGGTCATTTTCAAGGCGGCAGGTGCGTATCCCCACACGGATGCGGGCCACCAGTTCGCGTGTATCGAATGGTTTGGCAATAAAATCGTCGGCACCGCCGTCGAGGGCGGCTTCGATATTTTCAATACCTTGCCTGCCGGTCATGAGTATCACGTAGTAATGGGGTCTATCTAATGCCAGCCCGAAAACCCATGAAATAAGCCACGGTTTCGGGCGGGGCTAGTTCACACATAAATAACATGGATATTGTTGCGTGTTTGTGGGTGATTTCTCCACCACCTGACAACATTGTGCAGATTTTACGAAATCCCGGCCAGCACCAACCCTGCCGTACGACATTCATTTCAAAAAGGTTGCCGGTGGATGTCCGCTCAGGCAGCTAAGCGTTGCT
>JAKIUN010000020.1 GCA_021647505.1 Gammaproteobacteria bacterium | reverse complement strand
TAAATCCTCGAAGTTTTATGAAGAAAACTGAAAAAAAGCGGTTTTTTGCAGGTTTTCAGTGGAAGGCCTGCTTTATTATAGCTTTCTTCGCGCCAGGAATGGAGTGGTTTTTTATATTAAATCATGAGGTTGGATAGTTTTCGGGCGGGCACTATCTAACAGTTAAATATACAGAATCTGTATATTGCATAATTACGAACTCCATACTACTGCATAAAAAAACAGTTCCCCAGAAAAATGAAATTCACTAATATAACAAGGACGCTAATATATGAATAGAAATAGATCAAAGGCGGGTAATACTGAAATAAGATTTGGGCAGAGGCGGCGCGGTCAACTGCGGATTCCAGGATTATTAACCCGCATGCAACACGGGTGGAAGCGGACAATCAAGACCCGCAGCAATTGTCCTTAAGGTTTCGATGCCGGCAATAGTAACACGCTCATCCTTGCTCACGCATGCCAGGCATGCCGTCAAGAAACGTTTCTTGACCAGTGGCTTCATTTTGGCCAACTCATCCAGCGCGACCGTCAAGGTACCTGGCGTCATTTCTGAGCGTGGCTGAAAATTAAGCGCCATCGCTCCGATTGATTTAATACCTGCGGCAAAAGCCTGCTGGGCTTCGCTTTCACTAGCGTGCTCGGCATGGGCCAGCATGGAGAGCAACAGTTCAGCAGGTGCCTTCACTGCACCAAGGTAGGAATATTTCTCTTTATCCCGCTTGCGCAAGCCATAGACGATGTCTAACTGATGCAGAACCAACTGTTCAATAATCCATTCGGAGAGGGCAATCCGCTTATCGGCCTTGATAAAACCAGTGACCAGCGTACGAAATTTCTTATATTGCGGCAGTGACAACACCCGTAACGAAGGCATAGCCATATCGACGAGGGGCAAACGGAGTGCTTTCGGCAACCCGGCTATGCTGTCCAGCAATGACCGTGCCTTTGCCAACACCACGGGGTTCCCGGCATCGACTTGAGCTGCCCATTGCGCTTTTCGGATGACTGGATCCCTGTCGGCCAGCATGGCCAGAATGATGCCCTGTGCCCCTATCGGGTTTTTGGCCTCCTCCCTCACCTCTTCAGGCAATTGATCAATGAGAGTGTGAGCATGCTCAATGTGGGCTTCCCCAGGACGGCCCATTAATTCAATGGCCAACATGGCGTCAACAATACCCGCCGTTACATCCAGTTTCTGCTGTCGCGTTTTTCGAGCCGGCGCCGTTTTCGGCGCGGGCCTGGACGGTTCAATGACCGGCATGACGAACCGCCCGTCCCAACCCGGGTCAATTTTTCTTATGCGTTTTTTAAGGGGGGGATGCGTTGAAAGAAGGGCATTGAAAAAAGAACTGGCGCCTTCCGCAAAATAGGCATGGCTGTATTCTGCGGCGGCGGGAGAGCCCAGCAAACCACCCGAGCTGAGCCCGCCTATTTTCTTCAACGCCCCGGCAATCCCATCCCGGTTACGGGTGTACCTTACCGCAGAGGCATCGGCTAAATATTCCCGCTGCCGACTGACCATGGCTTTGATCAACTGCCCGACCGTCGTGCCCACAAAACCAACCGCCATCAACCCCAATGCCAGCACCAGTATGGCGAGAATAGCGCCCCCTGTATCCTTACCCCGATGCCTGACATGCCGCATGGCGCGTAATAGATAATAGCCAATCATGCCGAGGAGAAGAACGCCGTGAAGAATACCCGTCAAACGGATGTTCAGGCGCATGTCACCATTAAATATGTGACTGAACTCATGGGCGATCACCCCCTGGAGTTCATCACGGCTAAGGTGATGCATGGCCCCATGGGTAATACCGATGACTGCGTCATTGGATGAATAACCGGCAGCAAAGGCATTAATACCGTTGCCTTGGATCAAATATACGGGGGGAACGGCCATGCCTGAGGCAATCGCCATTTCCTCAACAACGTTCAGCACCTTGCGCCTGTCGGGATCGGCACTGTCTTGGGGAATAATTTTTCCTCCCAGGGATTCGACAACCGCCCGGCCGCCTGCCGACAACTGAATGAATTTAAACAGCGAGCCGCCGGCAATCACCGCCCCCACAATCAGCCCCGTTGTCCAGAACATTTTCCAATCAAAATACTGTTTCACTTCCGCCCATGAGCTAAACAACTGCCCCGTTTCCCTGAATACAATAACGCTCATCAGCAAAAGATTCGTGAGGGCGATAATACCGAGAATGGCGCAGACAAACAGGACGACCAATATCCAGGTCGACCGACGGGCTTTGCTCTGTGCCTGAAAGAAATTCACCGGGGGTTAGGTCAAAAAGAGACTTTGGGCGCCTCTTGAATGGCGGCGCTATCTTCAAATTTCAGATTGACCGCATCGGTTCTGTGCCCGAACATGCCTGTAAACATGCGTTGAGGAAAGGACTGCTTGTAAGTATTGTATTCCATGACGGCATCATTGAAGGCTTGACGGGCGAAGGCGACCTTGTTTTCAGTGCTGGTCAACTCCTCGGTCAATTGCATCATATTCTGGTTGGCTTTGAGATCTGGATAATCCTCCATGACGACATTGAAGCGGCCCAATGCACCGGCCAAACCTCCCTCGGCTACTCCCAGGGTCTGCATTGCATCCGCTTGTCCAGGATTATCGTGGGCCTGCTTGAGGCCGTTTGATGCCGCATTCCGGGCACTGATAACGGCATCCAGTGTTTCACGCTCGTGCTGCATATACCCCTTGGCGGTTTCCACCAGATTCGGGATCAAATCATAACGACGCTTGAGCTGTACCTCTATCTGGGCAAAGGCATTTTCAAAGCGGTTTTTGAGACTGACCAGCTGATTGAATATTGCGATGATGTAGAGCACTACGACAATAACAACAATCAACGTAACAATCGTGGAGATTTCCATAAAATTTTCTCGTTTTCAGTACAGCCAAAAATTATTTATGCCAAAATAATACCTTCGAGTCCACGGCCAGTGAACAGCGACCCAGGTCAACGCCCCGCCCGCACCAACCCACCCAAGCCAGCGTCTTCCAGCGCAGAGTTAAGATAGTTGCGTACCGCGTGGGCATATTCGAAGGTCAGCGCCTCTGCCAGCAGCTTGCGTGCACGACGCTGGGTAAAACTGCGGATCACCCACTTGATACGTGGCAAGTTGGCAGCGCTCATGCTGAGACTGTCAACACCCATGCCTAACAATAAAATGACGGCGGCTGGATCGCCGGCCAGTTCACCGCACACACTCACCGACGTCTTTTCCTCGTGAGCACCATCGACGATCTGCTGTAAGGCACGAATCACCGCCGGGTGCAGGCCGTCGTAGAGTTCCGCCACCTGGGCGTTGTTACGATCCACGGCCAGCAAATACTGAATGAGGTCGTTGGTGCCCACAGAAAGAAAATTCACCCGTCGCGCCAATTCGCGCACCTGATACACCGCCGCAGGTACCTCAATCATCACCCCCACGCGCGGCATGCTGATACTCACACCGGAATCGATCAGCTCATGGTGCGCACGGCGCAACAGACGCATGGCGTCGTCCACCTCGGCCACGCTGCTGATCATAGGAAACAGCAGATCCATGTTGTTGAGGCCGGCGCTGGCACGCAGCATGGCGCGTAGCTGGACGAGAAATATCTCCGGGTGATCCAGGCTGATACGGATACCTCGCCAGCCGAGGAAAGGGTTGTCTTCCTCGATGGGAAAATAGGGTAGGGCCTTGTCACCGCCCACATCCAGGGTGCGCATCACCACGGGTGCCGGTGAGAAGGCCTCCAGCACCTGGCGATAGATCTGGCACTGTTCTTCCTCGCCGGGGAAGCTGTCACGGATCATGAAGGGAAATTCAGTGCGGTACAGCCCGATACCTTCGGCACCGCTCTTGCGTGAGGGAGTGACATCGGCCAGCAGGCCAGAGTTGACGTACAACGGGATGCCCACTTTGTCCGGCGTGATGGCGGGCAGGTCGCGTAGATCACTCAGTTCCTTCGACAGCTCCTGCTCCTCTCGCAGCAGGTGGCGGAATTCATCCCGCACCCGGCGAGGTGGGTCAATATAGACACGCCCCGTATAGCCGTCGGCGATGATCTTGCGGCCATCCACCCGACCTACCGGCAAGTCACTGACCCCCATCACCGCCGCCACCCCCATGGCGCGCGCCAGGATCGCTACATGGGAAGTACTGGAGCCGCGCACCGACACCACACCGGCAAGACGTTTGATCGGCACCTCGGCCAACATCGAGGCCGTGATTTCCTCACCGACGAGGATGGTGCGGGTTGGAAACTTGCGTGGCTCGACTGGCCCTTCGGAGATCAATTTGGAGAGAATGCGCCGACCCAGATCGCGCACGTCCTCGGCACGTTCGCGCAAGTAGACGTCTTCCATGGCATCGAAGGTGCGCAGATATCCGTTGATGGTGTCACGCAACGCACCTTGCGCCCAGTTGCCCTTACGAATACGCCCGATGGCATCGCCCACCAGACTATCGCCGTCGAGCATCATCAGATAGGCATCGAAGAGGGCCCGATCCTCCGCTGGCAGTACTGATTCCATGCGTTCCAACATGGCCTGAATCTCGGTACTCACAGCCTCCACGGCGCGCCTGAATTTTTTCACCTCGCTGCGGGTATCCTGCACCTCACGATCCGGCACGGTATCGAGGCCCGCATCGTGATAGCACACGACGACGGTGCCCATGGCAACCCCTGCCGCGCCCGGCTGCCCCTGCAGGGGTTCGGCACTGCGGGAGCGGCGCCCCTTGCGCGAATCCAAACCACTGAGACCACCACTGACCTCGGCATGGGCAATGGCCCCGGCCAACTGCGCGGCAATGGTGACCAGAAAGGCAACGCTGTCCTCGCCAAAGGGGACTGCGGCAAGACGCTGCACCACCAACACCCCCAGCAGTTGGCGATGATGAATAATGGGCACACCGAGGAAGGCATGAAAGCGCTCCTCGCCGGTCTCAGGAAAATATTCGAAGCGCGGGTGGGATGGGGCGTCCGCCAGGTTGAGTGGCTCTTCACGCTCGCCGACTAGGCCCGTCAAGCCTTGCGAGGCATGCAGACGCACCATCCCAACGGACTCGGGGTTCAGGCCATCACTGGCCATGAGGATATTCTCACCCCGCTGTTTGTCTTTGAGATAGACCGAGCAGACGTCCACTTCCATCGCCAACTTTACGCGGGCGACAATGATCTCCAGCGCCTGATCCAGGTTCTCGGCATTGGTCACTTCCTGAACGATGCGCCGCAGCGTATCCAGCATGCATTAGTACCCTTTCAAGTGTGATATTGCCGGGTTCAGCCACAGTAAGATGAACACTGCCCTCCAGAATAAATCAGCAGAGACACTCAGCGGGTGATGTCCACCCTACACGACAGGCAGCCGAAACGCAGAGGTCGAAAAAGCCGCGCCCGGCAATTCATCAAGATCAGGTAGAACGGGGAGGCCGTTGCGGCACTCCCGGCAGCAGGGGCGACAGCTCCTCCAGCGCCAAGCGATAGACATCGCGCTTGAAGGCAATCACCTCTTGCAAAGGCTGCCAGTAATCCACCCAGCGCCAACCATCGAACTCTGGCATGTCGCCCAGATCCAGACACACATCCAGGTCTGATACCTGTAAACGCAGCAGGTACCATATTTGCTTTTGACCGATACACATGGGCGAGCAATCATGGCGCAAAAAGCGTTTCGGCAACCGATAGCGAAGCCAGCCACGGGTATTGCCGACCACTTCCACCTGATCCGCCTGCAAACCGACCTCCTCGTGCAGTTCGCGGTAGAGTGCCTGCAACGGATCTTCGTCAGCCTTGATACCGCCCTGCGGAAACTGCCACCCCTGTTGACCAATACGGCGCGCCCACAGCACACGGCCATCCGTGTTACTCAGGATGATACCTACATTCGCTCTATATCCGTCGACGTCAATCATCGGCCAAATCAACAACTTACTTCCACGACTGGCGATTGTTCCACATCTGCCGTGACTCACGCAAGCATGCGAGTACGCCGCCCAGGCGATAATGCCGGGATCAGCGTATCTGTCTGCCTTCAAAAGCGCGCCTTGCGGAACAACTTCCCTGTGACGCTGAAGCCGATATTATCATCTGGACGAAGCACTGTTCCTGGCCTGCCACGGTTTCGTTATCATAGCCGTACTTTATTCATGCTGAGAGAACACTGTGAGCCTGGCAATCTTCGACCTCGACAACACCCTGCTGAGCGGGGACAGCGACTATCTATGGGGCCGCTTTCTGGTTGAGCAAAATCTCGTCGATGGCGAATTTTACGACCGCGAAAATCGGCGCTTCCTGCACGAATACGAGGCCGGCACGCTGGATATCCTCGAATTTCTCGAATTCAGCCTCAAGCCGCTGGCCGCAATGGCGCCCGAGCGGCTGGCCGAGCTGCACAAGCAGTTTATGGCAGAAAAAATCCAGCCCATCATTCTGCCCAAGGCCTTGGCGCTGCTCGATAAACACCGCAAAGCCGGCGATACCCTGCTCATTATCACCGCCACCAACAGCTTCGTCACCCGTCCCATCGCCAATAACCTGGGCATCGAACATCTGGTCGCCACCGAACCGGAACAAGTCGGCGGTCGCTACACCGGTCGCGTTTCCGGTACCCCCAGCTTCCGTGAAGGCAAGGTCACACGCCTGACAGAATGGCTACAAAAACAGGGCGAAAACCTCGCCGGCAGTGGGTTCTACAGCGACTCGCACAATGACCTGCCACTACTGGAAATGGTGCAATATCCAGTAGCCGTTGACCCGGACGATACTTTGCGCGAGCGCGCCGAAAGCCGGGGCTGGCCTATCATCAGCCTGAGAGACCGCACAAGTTGATGCCGCAACGCGGCATCGTCCTGGTACTGGGCCTGTTGCTATCCCTGCTGCCCATAGCAAGCGTTGCCGCCCCGGTAGAAAAGACCGCCGGTGAGCGGCCCCGTATCGGTCTGGTTCTCAGTGGCGGCGGTGCGCGAGGCCTCGCACACGTCGGCGTGCTCAAAGTACTGGAGGAAAACCACATTCCGGTCGATGTCATCGCCGGCACCAGCGCCGGTTCCATCATCGCCGGTCTCTATGCCATGGGCCTGCCCGCAACTGACATCGAAAAAATCATCCTCGGCATCGACTGGAACGAAGGCTTCAGCGATACCTCCGAACGCAGCTACCGCGCCTTCCGGCGCAAACAGGACGACCTGGATATCCTCACCACCTTGCAGGCCGGCCTGGACATCGATGGCGTGCGTCTCCCCAAGGGCCTGCTACAGGGCCAACGACTGGAACTGCTGCTGAAAAGAATCACCACCGGCGCCGAACAGATACACGATTTCGACCAACTGCCGATCCCCTTCCGCGCCATTGCCACCGATATCGAAAGCGGTGACCGTGTTGTCATTGCCGGGGGTGACATCGCGCGCGCCATGCATGCCAGCATGGCCATTCCCGGGGTTTATGCCCCGGTCGAGATCGATGGAAAACTGCTGGTCGACGGTGGTCTCTCCAGCAACCTGCCAATCAAGGCGGTGCGCGATATGGGGGCCAAACTCATCATCGCCATCGACATCAGCACCCCCCTGCTGGCGGCGGACGAACTCACCTCGGTATTCTCCATTGCCGAACAGGTCTCATCACTGCTGACCCAAAACACCGTCACCCAAGAGATAAAACACCTAGGCACCGACGACACCCTCATCACCCCCAACCTGGAGGACTATTCTGCCGCAGATTTTGATCGGGCCGCCGAGATCATCGCTATCGGTGAAAAGGCCGCTCGCAACAGTCTTGACAAATTGAGCCGCTATCGCATCGACGCTGGACACTACCGCGACTACCGTAACAATATCAGCCACCAGCCTCCCCTCACCCCGATCATTGATGCCGTTGTCATCAGTACCAATTCCCGCCTGTCGCAGGCACGCCTTGCAAACTACATTCACCTCCGGCCGGGTGATCATTTCGACCGTGCAAAACTGGAAGAAGATATCAACTATCTCTATGGCCTTGGTTATTTTTCCCACATTAGCTATCAACTGGACAAAGACACGGACGATGGCCAAACCAGCCTGCTGATCGACGTTCGTAAAAAAGATTGGGGGCCGAACTACCTGCGTGCTGGGGTTGCCATGAGCGGCGACTTCAGCGGCTCCAACAAGATCAGTCTCGCCATCGGCCTGCTCGCCACGGAAGTCAACGCACTGGGTGCCGAATGGAATACCGAGCTGAGTTTTGGTGAGCGTTCAGGCATTGTCAGTGAATTCTTCCAACCCATCAGTGCCGCCTCGAACTACTTTGTCGCTGCCACCATCAGCGCCCAGCAGCGCAGCGTAAACCGCTACCGGAACGGCAACACCCTGCTCACCGCCCGCCTGCGGGAAAGACAAGTGGCGGTGGATGCCGGCCGTCAATTCGGTAACCGCGCGGAACTGCGCGTGGGTATCGCACGCTCATCGAGCAAAGCCGACATCACCACCGGCCCGCCGCAGCCCACCACCAACAGTGAAGACGGCGCCTATCGCCTGCGCTTCACCTACGACACCCTGGACAACCCGAATTTCCCACACCGGGGCAGCTATGGCCTGCTGTCCCTTTCCTCATCGAAGAGCGAACTGGGCGCCGACGCCAATGTCGATCTCGGCAGCCTCTCGCTCTACAAGGCCGGCCGTTGGGGCAACAATATCCTGTTAGGCAAATTCAGCTATTCGGACACCATCAACAATCGATCAAGCCTGTCCAACTTGTTTCAGTTGGGCGGCTTCCTGAATCTCTCGGGCTATGCGCAGGATGAACTCGGCGGCGCCTACACGGCACTGGCGACGCTGGCCTATTATCGCACCCTGAACCACTACTTCATCAAATCCGCAGAAATACCGCTGTATATCGGCGCCTCCATCGAGGCCGGTAACGCCTGGCAGACTCGCGCCCAAATCGGTTTCGATTCGCTGATCCATGCCGGCAGCGTCTTTATTGGCGCAGACACTTACATCGGGCCGATCTATATCGCCTACGGATTCAACAACGAAGGGCGGCAATCCTCTTACCTGTTTCTTGGTCGTGTTTTTTAAAGGCGCACCCATATGACGCCCCGCATCACGCTCGGCCTGCTCTTGCTGCTGGCGCCGGCCAGCCTGCTACTGGCGCTGGTCAGCGGCAGCATCGACATCGACCTGTGGGCACTGCTGAGCCACAGCGCCGAACCGCTGGCACAGACCGTGGTTTTCGAGCTGCGCCTGCCGCGCGCCCTCGCCGCCTTCGCCGTCGGCGGCATGCTGGCCCTGGCCGGGGCGCTGATGCAAGTGCTACTGCGCAACCCGCTCGCCGACCCCTATATATTAGGCATCTCCGGCGGTGCGGCGGTGGCCGCACTGCTGTCACTACTGGCCGGTTTAAGCGGTCTGCTGCTGGCCGGCAATGCCTTTATCGGCGCCCTTGCCTCCATGTTACTGGTGTTTGGTCTCGCCCACGGCCGTGGTACTTGGACCGCCACCCGTCTGATATTGACGGGCGTGATCGTGGCTGCCGGCTGGGGGGCACTAATTGGCCTGATCCTCGCCCTCGCCCCGGAACGCGGTCTGCACGGCATGTTATTCTGGCTGATGGGTGACCTGAGTCACACACCGCCACCCCTGTGGGGCCTGCTAGCCTGCGGCCTCGGCCTGCTCCTGTGCCTACCTCTGGCGCGTGATCTCAACGTACTGGCACGCGGCGAACTGGCCGCCAGCGCCCTCGGCGTAGCCGTACCGCGCCTGCGCCTGCTGCTGTATTTCATCGCCTCCCTACTCACCGCCGGCGCCGTGACCATCGCCGGCAGCATCGGCTTCGTGGGGCTGGTAATCCCCCACCTGCTGCGTCTGCTTGGCCTGCATGACCACCGCCACCTGTTACCCGGCTGCGTGCTCGCCGGCGGCAGTTTACTGATGCTGGCCGACACCCTGGCACGCACTGTAGTCGCCCCGCAACAGTTGCCGGTAGGCGTGATCACCGCCCTGCTTGGCGTGCCGTTATTCCTGTATCTGCTCAACCGGCGAGGGATCCGCCTGTGAATCCGCCGACCGCACATCACCGTCGGGGCGGGCCATGCCCGCGAGGATCTTTACACACCACAGCCCTCACCCCACAGAGACCATCGCGAACATGGCCCACTCCTAATGCAATGTCCTACACCAGGTTGCTTGTCGGTAAATGGCAGAGGAAACCGGCATGAGCACGCCCCTGCTCACAGCCTGCGGCCTGACGGTGGAGATCGGCGGCAAACAGGTCTGCAGTGATCTCAATCTCGATATCCACGCCGGCCAGTGCTGGGCTCTTCTCGGCACCAACGGCATCGGCAAGACCACCTTGCTGCACACCCTCGCCGGACTGCGCACACCGACGGCCGGCCAGATTCTGCTGAATGGCCTGGCCATCGACACACTGCCGCGCCGGCAGGTCGCCCGGCAAATGGGCCTGCTGCTGCAGGAAGAGGGTGATGCCTTCCCGGGCACCGTGTTGGAAACGGCACTGAGCGGCCGCCATCCGCACCTGGGACGCTGGCAATGGGAATCGGCCGCCGACATTGCCCTGGCCGAACAGGCACTGGCGCAGGTAGGGCTGGCCGGGCTGGAAACACGCCAGATCAACACCCTGTCCGGTGGTGAACGGCGGCGGCTGTCAGTGGCCACCCTGCTAACCCAAGATCCCCGGTTGTTTCTACTCGACGAACCCACCAACCACCTTGACCCTCATCAGCAGATCACTCTGCTGGAGCAGCTCACCTCGCAGGTACAAGAAGAAACGCGGGGACTGCTGATGATTCTGCATGATGTCAATTTAGCCAGCCGCTTCTGCGACCACGCCCTGCTGTTGTTCGGCGAAGGAGAGAGCCTGTATGGCCCGCTGAGCAGAGTGTTGAGGGCAAAAAATATCGAACGCCTTTATAGCCATCCCGTAATCGAACTTGACGGCCCGCGTGGGCCGATCTATCTACCGCAATAAATTGTTAGTACACTTTTCAAAATTTTTTAAATATGGTCTCGGGAAGTTTCCAGGCTGTTTTTGGACACCCCGGAAAAATCGTGAAAATGGAATATGGTGCAATGTCATTAAGTTAACAAAATCACGACTGTTTTGTAGGTTGGCGGTGACAAAGGAACCCCAACATTGTTGGCTTCGTTGGGGTTCGCAGGCTCACCACCAACCTACAACAAGCAGGATTTCAGGCTTAACTTAATGGCATTGGAATATGGTGGCTATGCCCTGATTCGAACAGGGGACCCCATCATTATGAGTGATGTGCTCTAACCAGCTGAGCTACATAGCCGTTTGCTGCGCGACCCCATGCGGGATCAAAAAGGAGGCGGAATTTTACGTTTTCCCGCCCTCCTTGTCCAGCCCGGAATGGGCCTTGTCGTCACTTCAGACGTTGAAACGGAAGTGCATCACGTCGCCGTCCTGCACCACGTAGTCCTTGCCTTCCAGGCGCCACTTACCGGCCTCCTTGGCGCCCTGCTCGCCATTACCGACGATAAAGTCATCATAGGCGATGACTTCGGCACGGATGAAACCCTTTTCGAAATCGGTGTGGATGACGCCGGCAGCCTGTGGCCCGGTGGCACCGACGTGCACAGTCCAGGCACGCACCTCTTTCTCGCCAGCGGTAAAGTAGGTGTGCAGATGCAGCAGGTCATAACCGGCACGGATGACGCGGTTGAGGCCCGGCTCCTCGATACCCAGCTCCTGCAGGAATTCCGCGCGGTCTTCGTCCTCCAGTTCGGATAACTCCGCCTCGATGGCGGCGCACACAGGCACCACCTGTGCACCTTCGCTGGCAGCCAGCTCGCGTACCTGCTTCAGCTGCGGGTTGTCGTCGAAGCCGTCTTCGGCGACGTTAGCGATGTACAGGGTGGGTTTGATGGTCAACAGGTGCAGGTCGTACAGCAACTCACGCTGATCGGCGTCCAGCGTCAAGGTACGCGCCGGCTTTCCTTCATCCAGGTGGGCGCGCAAGGGCTCGAACACGGCAAGGCACGCCTTGGCGTGCTTGTCGCCAGACTTGGCCACCTTGGTTTGGCGAGTAATGGCCTTCTCCACCGATTCGAGATCGGCTAGACCCAGCTCGGTATTGATCACCTCGACGTCGTCCAGCGGGCTGACCTTGCCGGCCACATGCACCACGTCGTCGTCCTCGAAGCAGCGCACCACATGGGCGATGGCATCGGTCTCGCGGATGTTGGCGAGGAACTGATTGCCCAAACCCTCACCCTTGGAAGCGCCGGCCACCAGGCCGGCAATGTCAACGAATTCGATAGTGGTGGGCAGCACCCGCTGGGGCTTGACGATCGCCGCCAGCGCATCGAGGCGCGGATCCGGCACCGGCACCACGCCGACGTTGGGCTCGATGGTGCAGAAGGGGTAGTTGGCGGCCTGGATGCCGGCCTTGGTGAGTGCATTGAAAAGGGTCGATTTACCTACGTTGGGCAGGCCGACGATGCCGCATTTGAATCCCATGTCTGTGTCTCTTTGATCCGGCTTTGTGGAGGTTTGTGTGATCCGCGAGTGGACGCCAATCACGCTGAAATGGTGGGCAGTGCCCACCCTACAGGCTCGGGTGCCCAGTCCTGGGAGCTTAGTCCTAAGTCCTTTATTTACGGCTATGCAGCCGATTCATGGCCGCTTGCAGGTCGCCAGCGATGATCAGCGGCAAGGTGCGCTGGGCCTCGTTGACGGCCGCCTCGATGCTAATGCGATCGTCGGGGCTGGCCTTGCTCAGCACATAGTTGCTCACTTCGCGGGCCACGCCGGGGTGGTCAATGCCGATGCGCAGGCGCAGAAACTCGCGACTGCCCAACTGGCTGATGATGTCACGCAGGCCATTGTGTCCACCATGCCCGCCACCCTTCTTCAGGCGCAGCTGACCGGCCGGGATGTCCAGTTCGTCATGCACCACCAGAACAGCCTCGGACGGAATCTTGTAAAACCGCGTTAGCGCAGCCACGGCCTGTCCGCTGCGGTTCATGAAGGTGTTTGGCTTGAGCAGCCACAGCTCGCGGCCATCCAGGTGCAGCTTACAAACCTCGCCATGAAATTTGGCCTCAGGCCGGAACGTGGCGCCCTTACTGCGCGCCAGTTCGTCGACCAACAAAAAGCCGACGTTGTGCCGCGTCTGCGCATATTTCGGCCCGGGATTCCCCAGGCCAACGATGAGTTGCACAGAGTCAGACAACGTCGGCTTTCCGTAGATCGAGAAAAGGCGCCCTTATTCGGCGGACTCTTCCTCGCTCGCTTCGTTTTCTTCGGCCTCATCATCACTGCTGGTGCCGCGCGGCATGTGGATGCTGGCCACCGGCAGATCGTGATCTTCGCCATGCTGAAGAGCAGCGACGACAGCCCCTGCAGGCAGCTTGATGTCGCTCAGGTGCAGGGAATCACCGGCCTCGAGGTTGGACAGATCCACTTCGAGGTACTCGGGCAGCTCACCGGCCTTGCAGATGATCTCCACCGATGACATCAGGTGCGAAACCAGACCACCGGTCTTGACACCCGGGGCGACATCTTCACCGATAAAATGCAGTGGCACGGACATGTGGATGACATCGTCCTCGCCCACACGCAGAAAGTCAGCATGCAGCATACGGCTCTTGGCCGGGTGGCGCTGAAGGTCTTTCAGCACGGCCTTGTAAGTCTTGTCATCGACGCTGAGGGTGAGGATGTGAGAATAGAAGGCTTCGTGCTCCAGGCGGTGCATGAAGCTATCGTGATCCAGGGTCAGAGAAATCGGATCTTCGCTCGCACCATATATCACGGCAGGGATTTTGCCGGCACGACGCAGGCGGCGGCTCGCACCTTTCCCTACGTCCGTCCGGCGTTCAGCAGTCAGTGTAAAATCGACTTTCATTGTCTTGCTCCAATCAGTAGTGACAAAAAACCGCGCCCCTTGCGACCAGGGACGCGGATTACTACAGGGCTATCCAGCCCTGCGAATAATTCAGTTAATCCATGAACAACGAGCTGACCGATTCCTCGTTGCTGACCCGGCGCATGGTTTCGGCCAGCAGCTCAGCGATAGAGAGTTGGCGGATACGTGCGCAGGCTGCGGCCTCTTCATTCAGCGGGATGGTATCGGTGACCACCAACGCGTCGAGCACGGAAGCCTCGATGTTTTCCACCGCCGGGCCGGACAGCACGGGGTGGGTACAGTAGGCCACCACCCCCGCTGCGCCGCTATCTTTCAATGCTTGCGCGGCCTTGCACAGGGTGCCGGCGGTATCGACCAGGTCGTCCACCAGCACGCAGGTGCGGCCTTCCACATCACCGATGATGTTCATCACCTTGGCCTCGTTGGCACGCGGGCGACGCTTGTCGATAATGGCCAGATCGGCATCGTCGAGACGCTTGGCCAGGGCACGGGCGCGCACCACGCCGCCCACGTCCGGCGACACCACCATCAGCTCCTGGTATTCCTGGCGCCAGATGTCGCCCAGCAAGATCGGCGAGGCGTAAATATTGTCCACCGGCCTGGCGAAGAAACCCTGTACCTGATCGGCGTGCAGATCCACGGTCAGCACGCGGTCGGCGCCGGCGGTGGTAATCATATCCGCCACCAACCGCGCGGTCAGCGGCACGCGCGCCGAGCGCGGGCGGCGATCCTGGCGCGAATAGCCGAAATAGGGAATGACAGCGGTAATACGATAGGCCGAGGCACGACGCAAGGCATCGATCATTACCAGCAGCTCCATCAGATTGTCATTGGTGGGCGAACAAGTGGGCTGCATCACGAAAATATCCCGACCACGGACATTTTCCATAATTTCCACCGCGACCTCACCGTCGCTGAACTTACCTACATTGGCTCGCCCTATGGGCAGACTAAGGTAGTTCACCACCGATCGTGCGAGCTGTGGATTGGCGTTCCCGGTGAACACCATCATGCTGCCGTCAGTCACGCGAAACCCCTGGAGAAATAATAGTGTTTAGTGTTGAGTGCTCAATGTTTAGTGATAGCGCGAACAACTAAGCACTCACACACTAAAAACTAAACACTGAATTATGGCTGGGCCGGCAGGATTCGAACCTGCGCATGCTGAGATCAAAACCCAGTGCCTTACCGCTTGGCGACGGCCCATTAAACTTTGTGCAACGAATCCTGCCTTCCCCGGCAGGATTGTTCGGCGCGTCCTGCGCCTCACCCCTTCGGGGCCGGCCTGCGGCCGTCCAAATTCGTTCCCGACGAATTTGTCGAACCTGCGCATGCTGAGATCAAAACCCAGTGCCTTACCGCTTGGCGACGGCCCAATAAACTACCCCGCAGCAAGCTATCTCGCTACGCGAAAGCGGGGTATTACACGGCCAGTTCAAACACTTAGGCGCTCGAACAAAAAACCGACGCCGTTCGTAGGGTGGGCAATGCCCACCCTACAAAATTATTCCTTCAGCAGTGTCAGCAGCCAGGCTGGAGTAACATTCGCAGCACCAAAAGTAGGCGCTTGAGGCGAGCTGCGGGGAATTAAACCCCCAGAGATTAAAAAACCTGCTTAGCCCCTGCAAGCCGTCAACAACGGCGAACGATTGCAACCCCGCGCGACAATTGCGCGCCAGCGGCCTTCGGCCTGCTCAGCCACGTCCCGCGCCTGCGCTTCGCGCTCAAAGGTAGCAAACACACAAGCGCCAGTGCCTGTCATGCGACCCGCCGCGCGCGCATTCAACCACACCAGCGCCGCATCGACGTCAGGATAAGCCGCCCGAACCAGGGGTTCGAACACATTCCGCCCACCCCCGGCGAGGTAATCGCGCATTTTGATAGGTTGAAGGTCGCGTGTCAATTGCGGATTAACGAACAATTCTGCTGTGGCGACATGAGCATCGGGCTGCAAAATGACAAACCAAGGCTCCGGTAAATCGACGAACTGCAACCGTTCACCCACCCCTTCGGCCCAGGCAGCACGGCCGTGCACAAATACGGGCACATCGGCACCCAGTTGCAGCCCCAGCGCGGCAAGCCGGTCTTCCGACAGCCCCAAGCCCCACAGCCGGTTGAGCACCACCAAGGTAGTGGCTGCATCGGAACTGCCGCCACCCAGACCGCCACCCATGGGCAGGCGCTTGTCGATATGAATCTCCACCCCCTGCGCACAGCCGGTTTCCGCCTGCAGAAGGCGTGCTGCCCGCACCGTCAGGTCTGCCTCTTCCGCCACGCCGGCAAGCGCCTCGCGACGCCGCACCACGCCACTGCTATCGACACGAAAACGCAACTCGTCGCCAAAGTCGATGAACTGAAACAGGGTCTGCAACTCGTGATAGCCATCCATGCGGCGACCGGTGATATGCAAAAACAGGTTAAGTTTGGCCGGAGCCGGCCATGACATGGAAGCAGGGTCTTTCATGAAAATCGAGTGTACTGTAGCGGCGGGCCTCGCTCTACTTTGTCATATTAGATTTCAATAAAATCATGGCTATGCTTAAAAACAATGCGTTAAATGTGACAAAGTAGAACTGGGGGGGTGTTGACAATCATTTCGGCAGGGCTGTCAAAATAATCGTTAACACCCCTAAGTCTGCACATCCCAGCGTTCGATCACCAGACGTACATTCAAGTGGTTGTTTTCGATAAAGACCTTCTTCGGTAAATCGACATTCTGCACCTGCAGGTAACCCCGGTAACGGATATCCCAACTGGCCTGCTGCATGCGCGCCAGGCGACCGGCGCCATCATATTCGAGGCTCGACGACATACCCGGCTGCGGCAAACCAGTCACCCAGTAGCGCAAACCGGCCACTGGCAGGCGCATACCAAAAAACTGATACAGCAGGCTTTCGGCATCCGGGGCGCTGAACTCTTTGCCATCAGCCACCTCCATGTGCACACCGGCATTGTCACTACGCAGCCGAGCGGCGCCCATACCCATCGGCGCATCAAAGGCAATATGGAACTGTTCACCTCCCTGCCGCCAACGTAGTTTTCCACTCCAGCTGTCATCTTCTGTACGCACCGAAATCCGGCCGGACAAAGCCCATTCACCCAATCCCGACACCAAGGCCTGGTGTATCCGCCACGCCTGGGCCTCTTCGTGCGGTGTCAGTGCCGGCGGGCCGGGTTGGCTGGCGCAACCGGTCAGCAGCAGGGTGATTGTGAGGGCGGCAAAGACTCGCACCCTCACAGGCCAAATCGCTTCATCACCTTGCGTAAACCCTCGTGCTCGGGAAACTGTTTCATGTGCGTCTCCCAGACCTCACTGGCGGCCGATCTGTCACCCAGCATCCACAGCACCTCGCCAAGGTGGGCGGCAATTTCCGGGTCTGAGACCAGATTCAGCGCCTTGCGCAGGTAGTTGCGGGCCTTTTCCAGATTGCCCATCCGGTAGTGTACCCAGCCCATGCTGTCGATGATTGCCGCGTCTTCAGGCTCAACGGTCAGGGCACGCTGAATATAGTCCAGCGCCTCATCGTAACGATCCGTGCGATCCGCCAGGGTGTAACCCAGCGCATTGAGAGCCTGGGCGTTGCCGGGCTCACGTTCGATAATGGCGCGCAGATCCTGTTCCGCCAGATCCAGCTTGTCCAGGCGTTCCGCGAGCAGGGCGCGAGCATAACGCAGGGTGGTGTCATCCGGCAGGGCCTGCAGTTTTTCGCTGAAAAAATCGAATGCTGCCTGATACTCACCGGCCTGTCGCAGCAGTTCACCCTCAATCAGGGTGAGGCGCTGACGGTCTTCGTCACTGTGAGCACGCAGGGACTGTAGTAACTTGCGGGCCTCTTCCAGCCTGCCGGCGCCCACCATCAGGCCGGCTGCACGGGCATTGGCACTGATGTAGTACCCACCGTGACGCACCGCCAGGTAATGCGCCAACGCCTGCTCTTTGTCGCCCTCCAGCTCGTAAATCCGCCCCAGATAGAAATTGGCCTCCAGCATACGCTGCCTCAACATCAGCACGGCTTTAAGATGGGTCTTGGCCACTTCCAGTTTTTGCAGCTGCAATGACAGCACACCGGCGGCATAGCGTACCTCGACATTGTTCGGGTAAGCCTCGGCCAGCGCATTGAACTCCTTCAATGCCGGCTCCAGCTGATTGACCTCGGTCAGCAGGCGTGCATAGGTCATGCGCACATCGGGATCCTCAGACAGCTCGCCATCGAGTTGGGCGGCCAGGTAATCCACTGCCTCCTGATTATGCCCTTGCTGACCCATCACCCGCGCCCGCAGCACTACGGCCTGCCGCCAGCCAGGCTTCAGTGCCTCGGCCCTGTCCACCGATGCCAGCGCCTGATCGAGCTTGCCCTGACGCATGGACAACCAGGCATGGGCCAGCCAAGCGTGGGGATCGTCCTCGCGAGTGGCAAGCAGATTCTCCATCACCGTCATCGCGGCAACGCGGTTTTGTTCACGCGCCAACTGATTGGCGACCTGCTGAAAACCCCGATTGGGCAGATCCGCAGACAGGTGGAGATAAGCATCAAACTGCGCCTCCGCTTCCGGCGCACGACCAAAGGTCAGCAGCAATGCCCCCAACATACGGTGCGCATCAGGATTTTCCGGCGCCAGCTCGGCCCACAGCGTTGCCGCCTCCAATGCCGGTTTCAGTGCCTTGGCGAATAACGCCACACGGGCAGCACGCTCCGCAAGGCGGGGCGCGCGAACCGTCTTCGCAGCCGCCAGATAGTTGCCGATGGCAACACCCAGCTGGCCGCGCTGCGAGGCGATATCCGCAATCAACAGCTGATACATGACTTCCGGCGGAATATCCCTCTGTATAACAGGGGTGCCCGGTAGCGCCGGCGCGGTTACGGCATCTGAGTCCGGCACCTTCGAGGGTGTGGTATCCACCGGACTGACGGCACAACCTGTCACGGCCAGCACGGCCAGCGAGACAAACATCAATGGCTTCATCGATAACTCCATAATGGCCCCGTAGATGGGCCAACACTCTTGCTTCGACCACGTTGGGTGCGGTTTATTCGTCCCGACAACCCACCATGAAAATTCATGAAATATCCAGGTTAACTTGTATTACTTCGACTTATCACGCAGAATCTTATATACATTAATCGGACGCTGACCACTACTGCTGCATGTCTCTTCTAGCCTTCGGCATTAACCATAAAACAGCTCCGGTGGATATCCGGGAACGGGTGGCGTTTGCCCCCGGGCAGCTGATGGATGCCCTCAAAGATCTGGTCTCGCGTCCGCAGATCCAAGAGGCGGCCATCGTCTCCACCTGTAATCGCACCGAGCTGTACTGTGGCCTACAGTCCAACGACGGGCGAACCATCGTCGACTGGTTTCGAGAATATCACAAGCTCGACAAGCGAGATATCGACCCCTACATCTACCTGCACCCCGGCGACGAGGCTGTGCGCCACATGCTGCGCGTAGCCAGCGGACTGGACTCACTGGTACTCGGCGAGCCGCAGATCCTCGGCCAGATCAAGGACGCCTACGCCACCGCCAGCGAGGCCGGAACCCTGGGCGGGCATCTCGACCGCCTGTTCCAGCATACCTTCTCCGTCGCCAAGCGAGTGCGCACCGACACCGCCATCGGCGCCAGTGCCGTATCCGTAGCCTTCGCCGCCGTAAGCCTGTCAAAACAGATTTTCAGCAATTTCGAGGATCACACGGCGCTGCTCATCGGTGCCGGCGAGACCATCGAGCTGACGGCCCGCCACCTGCATCAAAGCGGCATCGGGCGCATGATCATCGCCAATCGCACCGTGGAAAACGCCCACGCCCTGGCACAGGAATTCAATGCCTACGCCATCGCCCTGCCGGAAATCAACAACCATCTGGCCGAAGCTGACATCGTTATTTCCTCCACCGCCGCCCCAGTGCCCATCCTCGGTAAAGGCAGCGTGGAGACCGCCCTCAAGGCGCGTAAACACAAACCCATGCTACTGGTGGATATCGCCGTACCACGCGATATCGAGCCCGAGGTCAGCAATCTCGACGACGTCTACCTGTACACCGTAGACGACCTGCAGGACATCATCCAGGAAGGCCTGCGCTCACGCCAGGAAGCCGCCCAGCAGGCCGAGGAGATTATCGACGCCCAGGTCTCCCACTTCATGCACTGGCTGCAGTCGCTGAACGCCGTATCCACCATCCGCGCCCTGCGCAACAAGGCCTGCGAGCAGAAGGACGAGGAACTGGAACGCGCCCTGCGCCTGCTGCACGCCGGCAAGGATCCCGAACAAGTCATGAGTGAACTGGCTCTGCGCCTCACCAACAAGCTGATCCACACCCCCAGCGTACAACTCAAGCACGCTGGCTACGACGACCGTCGCGAGGTCTTCGCGGCCGCCCGCGAGCTATTTGAGCTCGACGACGACGGCCTTTAGCGATCCGGATCCGCTCGAACTGCCGCCCGCCCTGCGGGCAAATCTCCCTCCTACACCACCACAAATAAGAAGTACAGATGAAACCGTCCATCCATCACAAGCTGGAAACCATCGGCGAACGCCTCGAAGAACTCAATGGCCTGCTCGCCGACCCCGGCGTCATTTCAGACCAGAATCAGTTCCGCGAACTGTCGCAGGAATATGCACAAATCGAACCGGTAGCGAAGTGCTTCGCTCAATACCGCAGCACCCTGGCTGACATCAGCGAGGCCGAAACCCTGCTCGGCGACGACGACCCAGACATGCGCGAGATGGGCGAGGAAGAGCTGAAGACAGCCCGCGCCCGCCGCGACGAACTGGAACTGGAGCTGCAGAAACTGCTGCTACCCACGGATCCCAACGACAACAGCAACATCTTTCTTGAAATCCGCGCAGGCACCGGCGGCGATGAGGCGGCCCTATTCGCCGGCGACCTGTTCCGCATGTATTCGCGCTATGCCGAGCGCCGCCGCTGGCAGACGGAGATTATTTCCGAGAGCCAAGGCGAGCACGGCGGCTACAAGGAGATCATCCTGCGCATCATCGGCCAGGGCGCCTGGTCGCGGCTCAAGTTCGAATCCGGCGGCCACCGCGTACAGCGCGTGCCAGAGACCGAATCCCAGGGCCGCATCCACACCTCCGCCTGCACCGTGGCGGTAATGCCCGAGGTGGCCGAGGTGGCACAGATCGAGATCAATTCCGCCGATCTGAAGGTCGACACCTTCCGCGCCTCGGGTGCCGGCGGCCAGCACGTCAACAAGACCGACTCCGCCATCCGCATCACTCACCTGCCCACCGGCACCGTGGTGGAATGTCAGGACGAGCGTTCTCAGCACAAGAACCGCGCCCGCGCCATGTCCTTGCTGGCCGCTCGAATCACCAATGCCGAACGCGAAAAACAGGAGGCCGAACAAGCCGCGACGCGCAAGTCACTGGTCGGCAGCGGCGACCGCTCCGGGCGCATCCGTACCTACAATTTCCCTCAGGGGCGGATCACCGACCACCGCATCAATCTTACCCTCTACAAACTCGACGAGATCATGCAGGGCGGCCTCGACCCGATCATCGAACCGCTCATCAACGAGCACCAAATCCAGCAACTGGCACAGCTGGGCGAAGACTGACCCACCACACTCACTCAGCTACTGGTTTTTCATGGGTCGGCTTTAGAGAGATAATACCGCCCCCCGTTACCACCGGATTCGCCATGCCTCCCCGCCACGACATCGAAGACCTGCTGCAACAGGCCCGCACAAAACTCACAGACAACACGGAATCCGCCCGCCTGGAGGCAGAAATCCTCCTCGCCTTCACCCTCGGCAAAAACCGCAGCTGGCTGCGCACCTGGCCGGAACATATCCCGAGCCCTGATCAACAGGATACCTTCGATCATCTGCTGATGCGCCGCACCGCCGGCGAACCTATCGCCTATATCACTGGCGAACGCGATTTTTGGGACATGACCCTGCGCGTCACCCCGGACACCCTGATCCCGCGCCCGGAGACCGAACGACTGGTGGAGCTGGCATTGGAACACATCCCGCAGGCGGCCGACTGGCGCATCGCCGACCTGGGCACCGGCAGTGGCGCCATTGCCCTGGCCCTGGCGCGCGAACGGCCCCGTTGCCACCTCATCGCCACGGATGTCTCGGCAGCCGCCCTACAGGTGGCCCGCAGCAATGCCAAAAAACTGGGGATCCGCAACATCGAATTCCGCCTTGGCCCCTGGCTGGCACCGCTGGCCGGTGAACGCCTGGCGCTGATCGCCAGCAACCCGCCCTATATACATCCGGACGACCCCCACCTCTGCTGCGGAGACCTGCGCTTCGAACCCGCCGCCGCCCTCGGTTCCGCCCCCGACGGCCTGCACGACATCCGCGAGATCACCCGCGAGGCCCGTGGACATCTGCTATCTGGCGGATGGTTGCTGCTGGAGCACGGCTACGATCAGGGATCCGCAGTGCGCGCTATCCTCGCCGCCCAGGGCTACTGCGAGGTGGCCACTCACTCTGATCTGGGTGGCCACGACCGAACCAGCCAGGGGCGCACAGCCCCTCACACCTCCTCTGCCGACACCTCCGGTTGTGCTATGATCACAAGTGAACCACCATGAATCCTTCGAGGTATTAATAAGCTGATGGGTACCGAAGCATTTACCGTCCGCACAGACAGCAAAAAGGTGAAGCAACTCGACAAGCTGGCAAAACAGCAGGACAGGTCCAGAAATTACCTGGTTAACCAGGCGATCGAACAGATGCTTGAAATGCAGGCATGGCAAGTCGAGCGCATCGAGGAGGGCATCAAGGCGGCTGACGAAGACAGATTTGCCGACGATGCCGAAATGGCACGCATTTTCAACAAATACAAAGATAATGCGCGGTGAATGTTATCTGGACGGAACCAGCCGCTGCTGCATTGGAAAGCATTCAAGACTACATAGCCAGGAATAATCCACAGGCTGCATGGGACGTGGCACAGAAAATCCGGAATGCGGTAACGCGACTCCCTGATAACCCAAAGCTTGGGCGCACAGGGCGAGTACACGGTACATTTGAGCTAATGATTGCGGGGCTCCCCTATGTCGTACCTTATCGGATCAAAGGACATCAGATCCAAATCCTCACCGTTTACCATTCCTCAAGAAAATGGCCGGACGTATTTCTCTAACAGGCTATTAAAAAGTTTTATTTCAGCAGTCTGGCGAAAGAGAAACAAGAATCTGTAAACGCCTGCGAAACCATGCCATCTGGAGTGCATCACCCCCTTCTCTCTCGTGAGGGCGAAACGCGCGGATCGACTTGAAATCAGCACCAGCCCGACTAGGCTCAAGGTATGACGGATTCATGGCCACTCAGCGAAGAAATCAAGCAACGCGAAATTCGCTTCTGCACCCTCGACCCCTCCGCCGAACCGGCGCGTGACGCCGCCCAACTGTTGCTCAACGCACCGGGCGTCGAGACGGTTCAAGCCCTCACCCGCGACAACCTCCACATCCACTACAGGCTCTGCCAGATCAACCTGCAGATCATCGAGGAATCCCTCGCCGAACTCGGCTACCACCTGGACAACAGCCTGCTGTGCCGCATGAGACGCGCCCTCATCTATTACTGCGAAGAAACCGAGCTGGTCAACATGGGGCGCAGCCACAACAAGACCAACGCCACCCTTGATATTTTCATCAACAGCTACCAACAGCGCCGTCACGACTGCCGTGACCCCCACCCCAAGCACCTGCGTAATCATTCCTGAATACTTTGATTTATACCGAGTACAAAGTAGTGGCCGTCCTTGTGGGAGGCGGTGGCTGGCAGGGTGAGATTAGACAAACGCTCCCAGCGGCTCGTCACCGCCCGTACCTTGGGATCCAGCAACTCGGCGCCCGTAAAATTTCCTGATTCGAAAAAGGCTCGTCAGTTGAGGCAAACTCATGCTGCAGTTGCTGAGGGTCAGCAGGAATACTGTTGACGCCGGCGAGAATCACCGTGCAGACGAGGCCGCTACCAATCACGGTGTTTTGTGTGACCGAATGGGGCATAAAATAACTTCCGCTCCCAGGGAGCCGCCAATATCCCTAAATGCCCGGATATCCCGAGCCCACATCGGCACTACTGTGTATAAACCCACATAGATGACATGGCAAAACCCGGGAGACCGATGAAAAAAAGCGGTAATATTTCACACTTTTACCCCCCAAATTCCCGTGCTCAACCGCACACACGCATACCATGATCAGCTTATAATGACCCCCATGAACGATGAACAACTCCTGCGCTACAGTCGGCAGATCATGCTGCCTTCCATGGACTTTGAGGGGCAACAGCGCCTGCTGGACGGCCATGCCCTGATCATCGGCCTCGGCGGACTGGGCTCACCGGTGGCCATGTATCTGGCGGCCGCCGGCGTGGGTCATCTGACCCTGGCGGACTTCGATACGGTGGATTTATCCAACCTGCAACGCCAGATCGTCCACGGGAACGATGATATCGGCCGCCTCAAGGTAGAATCCGCAGCCGATAGTCTGCGTGCGCTGAATCCCGACACACAGGTCGATACCCTGCCACAACGCCTGGAAGGCGAGGTCTTACAGCAAGCGGTACGCGCCGCCGATATCGTGCTCGACGCCAGCGATAACTTCACCACCCGCTTCGCCATCAACGCCGCCTGCGTGGCCGAAAAGACACCACTGATATCCGGCGCTGCCGTGGGCCTGGATGGACAGGTCACCGTCTTCAGCAATGACGCCGACAGCCCTTGCTACCGCTGCCTCTATGACGATACGCCCGATAACGGTACAGAGGGCAGCTGGGCCAATTGCAGCGCCAGCGGTGTACTGGCGCCGCTGGTGGGCGTGATCGGCAGCATGCAGGCGCTGGAGGCAATCAAGCTACTGGCCGGTATCGGCAAGCCTCTGACTGGCCGACTGCTGATCCTTGATGCCGCCCACCTGGAATGGCGGGAGATGCGTTACCACAGGGATGCCCATTGTCCCGTTTGCGCCACAGCCGCGTAGCCATCACTGCCTGAGTCCAGGATGACATGAGCCATATTCACTTTCCCCGCCCCCTCATCAACCAGATCCTGCAGCAGGCGCAGCAGGCCGAAGACAGTGAAGTCTGCGGGCTTGTTTCCGCCCGAGGCGGGCAGCCCGTGCACTGCTACCCGGTGGCCAACGCCGCCGAAAAACCCGCACATCGTTTCCGCATGCACCCACAACAGCAAATCGAGGCCATGCGTCAGATACGCGAGCAGGGAGAAGAACTCTTTGCTATCTACCATTCCCACCCGCATACGCCCGCCCAACCCTCGGCCACGGATCTGCGCGAGGCAACCTATCCCGACACCCTCTACATCATTATTTCCCTGGCCACCGAGGGCACTCTGGAGATGCGTGGTTTCCGTCTAAAAAGCGGCAATATCGAGGATGTGGATCTTGTTGTCGACTAGACTACTCGCCGCCGCCCTGCTCATATTGTGCCTGGCGTGCGCGCCAGCCGGCGCCGATGAAGGTGGCGCCGATAACGTGCTGCTCGGGGTCGGCGCACACTTTGCGTGGATCGTCTTCGATGCCATCGAGGCCGACCTTGAGGCGAAGACCGGCCGCAAGATCAGCCTTTACGGCAAAAACTCCATGCTCGGCGCAGGCTGCAACGCGGCCATCAAACTGGCCAGACAGGCGACTGAAAACCGTGAGACCTTCGGCTTCGTCTGCTGTCCGCTGAGCGCGGAGGAAGTGGAGCGCGAGGGACTGATCGTCCACCCTCTGGCTTTGGAGCCGATCCTGATTCTGGTACGTGAGGACAATCCCGTCGACAACCTCAGCAACGCACAAGTGCGCGCCATCTTCCGCGGTGAAATCAACAACTGGCAGGAAGTGGGGGGCGCCGACAAACCCATCGTACTGGTCACACGCCTGCACTGCGAAAACCGCCCCGGTCATTGGAAGACGATCCTCCCCTCACCCAAGGACTTCCGCAAAACACGCCTCAACGTCAACAGCGCCGCCACCATGATCCAACGTATCAACGACTTCAGCGGCGCCATTGGGCACACCGGCTCCACCTGGGTCTTTGCGCCGGGTGACCGCGTCAAGGCGCTCAGCATCAACGGCCTCAAACCCACTGCGGCCAATCTTGCCAACGCCACCTACCCCTTTTTCCGCCAGTTGTCGGCAATCACCAATCGCACACCGTCAGCGGACATACTCAAACTGATTCGCGAGGCTCAGCACGGCCCGGCCTTCCGGCGTGTCGCCCAAAAATATGAACTGCTGCCACTGGGGCCACAGGTGCAGTAATGATCCACACCTATCGCGCCCGCCTTATCTTCTACAATGCCCTACTGATGATATTTCTCGTCAGCATCCTCGGCTACACCTACATCTATTCACACAACGTGATCATCGAAGAAGCGGAAATCTATAGCCTCAATCTCTCCAATCTACTGCGCAGCAATATCGAAATGGAGGAGGAGAAACTGCAGCACTACACCGAAGTGGTGCGCGATGATCTCATTATTCAGGAATACATGTTTATCACCACCGAAATCAGTGGCGAGAAAGAGGCGCTGTGGAGCCTGTATCGGCGTAACTTCGGCTGGCTGCCGATCCAGCGCACCGCATTCATCGCCAACGACGGTAAGGCCATTGTCGGCGAAGAACACCGTGACCTGATACAGGCCGTCAACAACCGAACAGGTATGGCTAGGGAGGGCGCCTTCTATTTTCAGGGTAAAGAGGATTTTGAACGGGTGACCTGGGCGCGCATTTATTTCCAGGACGCCCCACGAGGTATCGTCGCCCTTACCCACCCGCTCGACCGAACCTGGCTGGAACGTCATCACTTCTTTGGCGGCTACTATCTACTGGTCGACGATAACGGTCGCATCTCACTCAGTAACCTGCCCGACGCAGAAGGCCAGCGGTTCCAGCCGGACAATGGTCTCATCACCATCAACGAGCGAGCCTACCATGTGCGCGCCATCCCCCTCAGCAATAAAGACGAAGAGAACGAGCGGCTGTGGCTGGCCATTTCCGAACAGGAACTGCTCGACAAGCTAGCGCGCCACAGCAGCCTGATTCTGTTGCTGGCGCTGGTGGGCGGCACAGCAATACTGATCACCGGCCTGCTGATCATTCGCAACTTCAATCGTCCCCTGCAACAACTGATGCAAATCACCCAGGCTGTCACAGAAGGCGAGCTACCCAAACTACAAAAATCATCCGCGACTGACGAAATCAACACCCTGGTCAATCGCTTCGCCGAAATGCTCACGGCGCTGCGCAGCAAGCAGGCGGAAGTCGAACGTGTGCACCGAGAACTGGAAGAGAACGCTATTACCGATGCACTCACCGGACTCTACAATCGACGTCATCTGACCGACCTGTTTCCAAAGCTTCTGGCCCAGGCCCAGCGAGAGGAAAAGTGGCTGTGCGGGTTACTGCTGGATCTGGACTATTTCAAACGTATCAACGATGAGCACGGACATCCGGCCGGTGACCGTTGTCTGGCTCACGCCGGTGAACTACTACGAGAACTCTCGCGTGCCAGTGATTACATCTTTCGCATTGGCGGCGAGGAATTCCTGATGCTCAGCATTAACGACTCCGCCGAAGGCGCCTTGGTACTGGCAGAAAAGATACGCCGCTCATTTGAGATCAAAGAGTGCAAAACAGGGGGGGCTGCCATACCCATGACCACCAGCATCGGTGTCAGCTGCGCCGATCCTGACCACCCGGCCAAACAGGCGCTGTCAAGCCTGCTGTCACAAACAGATAAAGCGCTTTACCGGGCAAAAGCACTGGGCCGTAACCGGGTTGTCGCCTTCAGCGAGATAGAAGAAACGACACTGTAGTAGGGGCGGGCCATGCCGGCGAGATACTTTTCTCCACAGCAACAATTGACGCGGAGGTCACAGAGGCGCGGAGAAGATTATTGAATAGATTTTCTTTGCGTCCTCTACGGTCTCTGCGTTTCATTTCCGTATCCAGAAAAAATCCATCGCGGGCATGGCCCGCTCCTACCGCACAGAGGTTAACCGTTGAGCTTGGTTTTGAGCAGTTCGTTAACCTGTTGGGGATTAGCCTTGCCCTGGGTGGCCTTCATTACCTGGCCGACGAAAAAACCAAACAGCTTGTCCTTACCGCTGCGGTACTGTTCCACCTGGCCGGGATTTGCGGCAATGATTTCGTCAATAACAGGCTCGATGGCGCCAGCATCGGTGATCTGTTTCAGGCCTTTGGCCTCGATCACCGTATCGGCATCGCCCTCGCCGGCCCACATGGCCTCGAACACTTCCTTGGCGATCTTGCCGGAAATGGTGTTGTCGCTGATGCGCAGGATCATGCCACCGAGCATTTGTGCACTGACGGGACTATCAGCAATATCCTGGCCACCTTTGTTCAGCGCAGCCGTCAGCTCGCCCATCACCCAGTTGGCGGACAACTTGGCGGCGCCATCGACGGTTACCACCACGGCCTCGAAGTATTCAGCGATCTCGCGGGAAGCGGTAAGGACGCCGGCATCGTAAGCACCGAGCCCGAATTCATCGACAAAGCGTTGTCGCTTTTCATCCGGCAACTCCGGCAGAGTCGCCTTGACCATGTCAAGAAAGGCAGGCTCAATCACCACCGGCAACAGATCTGGATCAGGGAAATAGCGATAATCGTTGGCCTCTTCCTTGCTGCGCATGGCGCGGGTGATGTCCTTATCGGCGTCATACAGGCGTGTTTCCTGAATGATTTTCCCACCGGCCTCAAGCACGTCGATCTGCCGCTCTATCTCGAAGTTGATGGCCTTTTCGACAAAACGGAAGGAATTGATGTTTTTCAGTTCGCTGCGGGTACCCAGTTCTTCCTGCCCCATGGGGCGCACAGAGACATTGGCGTCACAGCGAAAGCTGCCTTCCTGCATGTTGCCGTCACAGATTTCCAGATAGCGTACCAATGAATGAATCTTGCGCATGTAGGCCACCGCCTCTTTGGCGGAACGCATGTCCGGCTCGGAGACGATCTCCAGCAACGGTGTACCGGCACGATTCAGATCGATGCCGGTCATACCGTGGAAGTCCTCGTGCAGGGATTTTCCGGCGTCCTCTTCCAGGTGCGCGCGGGTCACATCGATGCGCTTGCTGCCGCCGTCTTCCAGATCGATATCAATGTGGCCACCTTCGACGATGGGCAGTTCGAATTGACTGATCTGATAGCCCTTTGGCAGGTCAGGATAAAAATAATTCTTGCGCGCAAACACCGAGCGTGGCGCCACCCGCGCGCCGATGGCCAGGCCGAACTTGGCTGCCATACGCACGACTTCTTTATTTAGCACCGGCAGCACACCCGGCAAACCCAGATCCACAGCGCAGGCCTGGGTGTTGGGCGCCGTGCCGTAGGCGGTGGCGGCCGCAGAAAAAATCTTGCTTCTGGTGGCAAGCTGGGCGTGGATCTCCAGCCCGATGACGACTTCCCATTGCATATGAATATCCTTCGGATATTAGTGTTTAGTGTTTAGTGTTTAGTGTTTAGTGTTTAGTGTTTAGTGTTTAGTGTTTAGTGCTTTTCACCCAACACTCAACACTACGCGTAAGCGTCAAGGCACTACATAAACGCGTCAGGCGTTCGTGTATGCCAGTCGGTTGTCTGTTGGTACTGATGCGCCACGTTGAGCAGGCGCGCCTCATCGAAATAGTTGCCGATGATCTGCAAGCCCACCGGCAGATCGTTGACGAAACCAGCGGGGATGGACATACCCGGCAAACCGGCAAGATTGGCGGCGATAGTATAGATGTCCGACAGGTACATGCTCACCGGATCATCGCTCTTGGCACCCAACTCGAAGGCCACGTCGGGGGCGGTGGGGCCCATGATCACGTCCACGCTTTCGAAGGCTTGTTTGAAATCGTCACTGATGAGATGACGCATCTTCTGTGCCTTCAGATAATAGGCGTCGTAATAACCAGCGGACAGGGCGTAGGTACCAATCATGATGCGGCGCTTGACCTCAGAACCAAAACCCTCACCGCGCGAGCGCTTGTACAGGTCTTCGAGGTCTTTCGGCTCTTCGCAGCGGTAGCCGAAACGCACACCATCAAAGCGCGACAGATTGGAAGAACACTCCGCCGGCGCGACAACATAATAGGTGGGAACCGACCGTTTTGAGTTAGGCAGGCTGATCTCGATCACTTCGGCGCCTAGCTGCTTATATTGCTCAATAGCAACCTCAATGACCTTCGCCACCTCAATATTCAGGCCCTCGCCAAAATACTCCTGGGGCAGGCCGATGCGCAAGCCGTCCAACGGCCGTTCAAGACCGCTGCGGTAATCCGGCACCTCACGTTCCACGCTGGTGGAATCACGCACATCGAAACCGGCCATAACATTCAGTACCCACGCGGCGTCTTCGGCATTGCCCGTCATGGGGCCGCCCTGGTCAAGACTGGAAGCAAAGGCGATCATGCCGTAACGCGATACCCGGCCGTAGGTGGGTTTAAGGCCGGTGACGCCACATAGCGCTGCTGGCTGGCGAATCGAGCCACCCGTGTCGGTACCGGTAGCGAGGGGCGCCAGACGTGCGGCCACTATCGCCGCAGAACCGCCGGAGGAGCCGCCGGGCACGGTACCTGTGTTCCACGGGTTCTTCACCGGCCCATAGAAAGAGGTTTCGTTGCTTGATCCCATGGCGAACTCGTCCATGTTGGCCTTGCCCAGCAGGGGCATGCCGGCTTCCTTCAGCTTGCGCACCACGGTGGCATCATAGGGCGCAATAAAATTGTCCAGCATCTTCGAGCCGCAAGACGTCTTCACCCCATCGGTACAAAAGATATCCTTGTGCACCATGGGGATGCCAGTGAGCGGGCCAGCCTCGCCGCGCGCACGGCGCTGGTCGGCCTCTCGCGCTTGCGTCAAGGCCTCGTCGGCGGTGACGGTGATAAAACAGTTCAGCGCAGTACCGTGCACTTCGATGCGCTGAAGAAAATGGCGGGTCAGCTGTTCGCTGGTGTACTCACCGGCGGCCAGGCCCCGAGACAGTTCGGCAATCGTTTTATGATGATACATGGGCGGTGACATTATCGAATGGGTGTTGATGGGGACAGTTCAAAAAATGAACGCTGCCGGCTGCACGGGCGTTACTGATCGGTGTGACTCAACAAAATGTGATTCAATAAAATTTTGCCTAACAAAATCAAGGTATTACTCAATAACCTGGGGCACCAGATACAGACCGTTTTCCACCTGCGGCGCGATCTTCTGGAAACACTCGCGCCGGTTCTCCTCGCTGACCACATCATCGCGCAGACGCTGTACCATATCCAGCGGGTGGGCCATGGGCGTCACCGCCTCGGTATCGACAACATCCATTTCTTCGATCAGCCTGAGAATGGAGGATAGATTGCGCGCATAACCCGGGATGTCCGCCTCATCGATGGCCAGGCGAGCCAGGTGGGCAATCTTTACAACATCTTCCTTTTGCAGCGACATAAGCAGAATCTCTCGGCGAACGAACAGGGCGGATAAAAAAGGAGCGCAGAGTTTACCCCAGAACCCCTGCCCACCCAAAGCCTTCAAGGCAGCACGCCTTGCCGAAACCCCTTGGCATTGTTACAGTAGCGAAAATTTCCCGGCCTGTCCCCAAGGCCCAACCAGTAACCCGATTTCCTGAGCTAAATTTCATGTTTGCACGATTACGCGGCCTGTTTTCCAACGACCTGTCCATCGACCTAGGCACCGCCAATACACTGATTTACGTCAAGGGCGAGGGCATTGTGCTCAACGAACCTTCGGTAGTCGCCATCCGCATGGAGCGCGGCACCGGTAATCCCAAAAATATCGCCGCCGTCGGCGCCGAAGCCAAGCGTATGCTGGGCCGTACACCCGGCAACATCCAGGCCATCCGTCCGCTGAAGGACGGCGTCATCGCCGACTTCACCGTCACTGAAAAAATGCTGCAACACTTCATTCACACGGTGCACAAGGACAAGTTCAAGTTTTTCCACCCCAGCCCGCGGGTGCTGGTGTGCGTGCCCTGCGGTTCAACCCAGGTGGAACGCCGCGCGATCCGTGAATCCGCCGCCGGTGCCGGCGCGCGTGAGGTGTACCTGATCGAGGAACCCATGGCGGCGGCCATCGGCGCTGGCCTGCCAGTCAACGAGGCCAGCGGCTCCATGGTGCTGGACATCGGTGGCGGCACCACCGAGGTGGCGGTAATCTCCCTCACCGGCATCGTCTATTCCTCCTCCGTGCGCATCGGCGGTGACCGCTTCGACGAAGCCATCATCAATTACGTGCGCCGCAACTATGGCACCCTGATTGGCGAAGCCACCGCCGAACGCATCAAGGAAGAAATTGGCAGCGCCTATCCCGGTGATGAGGTGCTGGAGATCGAGGTGCGTGGGCGCAATCTGGCCGAGGGCATCCCGCGCAGCTTCACCCTCAACAGCAACGAGATTCTCGAGGCCCTGCAGGAACCCCTGTCCGGCATCGTCAGTGCGGTGAAGACCGCATTGGAACAGACGCCGCCGGAGCTGGGTGCGGATGTCGCCGAGCGCGGCATGATGCTCACCGGCGGTGGCGCACTGCTGCGTGATTTCGACCGGTTGCTGATGGAGGAGACCGGCCTGCCGGTGCTGATAGCCGAGGATCCCCTCACCTGCGTCGCCCGCGGCGGAGGCCGTGCGCTAGAGATGATCGACGAGACCGGCACTGACATCTTTGCTTCTGAATAAGGGATAAGGCCGTGTCCCGAGCCGGGAGAGCAGTAACATAAAACCGCTATTTATCCAGGGCCCCTCCATCACCGCCCGGCTGGTGATACTGGTGTTCATCTCCACGGCGCTGATGGCGATAGATCACCGGCAAAACTATCTCGAAGGCGTGCGCGGCGGTCTCTCCGTATTGGTCTATCCCCTACAGTACCTGGTCAACCTGCCGGTGTCGGCCTCCAGCTGGATCGGTGAGAACCTGTCCTCACGCGAAACCCTGCTGGAGGAGAACAGCCGCCTGAAGATGCAGCACACCCTTTTCAGGGCCAAGCTACTAAAACTCAACGCCATCAAGGCCGAGAACCTGCGTCTGCGCGAATTGCTGCAATCCTCAAAGAAAGTCGGCGAACAGGTGCTCATCGGTGAATTGCTGGCGGTGGATCTGGAGCCTTTCACACGCCAGATCGTAATCAACAAAGGCAGCCGCGATGGCGTCTATCTAGGCCAGCCGCTGATCGGGGCCGACGGCGTGATGGGGCAGATCGTACATCTCGGCCCGCTATCATCTACCGCCATGCTGATCACCGATGCCAACCACGCCACCCCGGTGCAGGTCAATCGCAACGGCCTGCGCGCCATCGCCGTGGGCACTGGCGCGCCAGACCGGCTCACTATCCCCTACCTGCCGATCAGCGCCGATATCGTTGAGGGTGACCTGCTGGTCAGCTCCGGCCTCGGCGGACGCTTCCCGCCGGACTACCCGGTGGCGGTGGTCAGCAAGGTCGAAAAGAACCCGACCCAGCCCTATGCGATAATCCACGTCGTGCCCACCGCCAAGCTGGAACGCTCACGCGAGGTATTACTGGTATGGCCCACGGGACGCCTGCGGCAAGACGATGAGGCCGATAAAACTCCAGCACCGGTACAGGACACCACGGCGCCATGAGTATCGGCCAGCATCAGGGTGGCAGCGTTATCGTCCTCAGCTTCATCATTGCCCTGGCCCTGCACATGCTGCCCCTGCCGGACTGGGCCGAGCCCCTGCGTCCGGACTGGCTGGTGCTGGTGCTGGTATACTGGTGCATCGCCATCCCCGAGCGCGTCGGCGTGGTCACCGGCTGGCTGGCCGGCCTGCTGCTAGACGTAGCCAGTGGTGCACTGCTGGGCCAGAACGCTCTGATCCTGGCCATTGTCGCCTATCTCGCCCTGCGCCTGCACCAACGCATCCGCGTGTTTCCCCTCTGGCAGCAGTCGGTCAGTGTGATGCTGCTGGTCACCCTGCACCTGATGCTGGTGCTATGGATCAAGGGCATCCTTGGCCAGTCTATAGAGACCTGGGCCTACTGGCTGTCGGCCCCAAGCAGCCTGCTGGCCTGGCCACTGGTGTATCTCACCCTGCGCCAGCTGCGGCGCGCATACCAAGTTCGTTGAACGCACGAACGCATCATCCTGGATTAAATCAGCTGACCGCGCTATACCGAGACTCAGTGACTGTTATGCAAGCTATTAACCCGGCAACAATATAGATCATGTTCAGGACGCCAGGCGTACACCAGACCAAGGCGGCACGCGCAGCCAATGGTAGTTCCATTGGCAAGCGTGGCAACGCCGGACTGGCGTATGCCTGGCGTCCCAGCCGATTGTTTTCAAAAAGAAAGGCCGTCGTGTGCCGATGCGCAGACTGCGTTATCGAAGCTTGCAGTAGGCCCACTACAACGGCGCTTCGATGCATTGCTGCGCATCGGCACACGACGGCTGAACATAATCTATATTATTGCCGGGTTAATATTATCCACAACTACCCTGCTCGCCCGCTGAGTGAAGCATGCGACAACAATACCGCGCAGCCGCCGTCACTTAGTATGAGACGCTACACTAGCCTTCGCAGTAATAAGTGACGCGAGCGAGCCATGGCTAAACCCACCACCCTCAAAGATCACTTCCGCGAAACCCGGCTGTTTACCCACCGAACCATCACCGCACTGGCCTTCACCGTCGTACTGATGCTGATGCTGATGACACGGCTGGTAAACCTGCAGGTCATCGAGCATGACAGCTACGCCGTGCAGTCAGAAAATAATCGCGTACACATTGCTGCCCTGCCGCCCACCCGTGGCCTGATCTTCGATCGCAATGGCGTACTACTGGCGCAGAACCTGCCCAGTTACAGCCTACAAATCGTCCCTGAGCAAGTGGATGACGTCGATGTCACCATCGAACAGCTGCGCCAACTCATTACCATCACCGGGGACGACGAACAACGTTTCCGCAAGCGCTACCAAAGCAGTCGCCGCTTCAAACCCATCACCCTGCGCACACGCCTGTCTGACGAAGAGGTGGCGCGCTTCGCCGTCAACCGCCATCGTTTCCCCGGCGTCGACATCACCGCACGCCTCTACCGCCACTATCCACAGGGCAACCTCGCGGTACACGCCCTCGGCTATGTCGGCCGCATCAACGAGCGTGAACTGCAAACTATCGACACCAGCAACTATGAAGGCACCGACTTCATCGGCAAAACGGGTGTGGAGAAATTTTACGAGGACATCCTGCACGGCGAGGTGGGCGTACAGCAGGTAGAAACCAACGCCCAGGGCCGTACCCTACGCGTGCTGGAACAGACCCCACCGGAACCCGGCCTCAACCTGCACCTGACCCTCGATGCCGACATGCAGCGCATCGCCGAGCAGGCCTTGGGTGAAGAACGCGGCGCAGTGGTGGCCATCGACCCCCGCGACGGCAGCGTGCTGGTATTGGCCAGCATGCCCGGATTCAACCCTAATTTGTTCGTCGGCGGCATCGACAGCAAGAGCTACCACGCCCTGCGCGACTCTCCCGACCAACCGCTGTTCAACCGCGTGCTACGCGGCCGTTACCCGCCCGGCTCCACCCTCAAGTCCTTCATCGGCCTGGCCGGGCTGGAATACGGTGTGGTGGAGCCCAATGCCAGCATCTACTGCCCTGGCTGGTACAAGCTGGACGGCCACGACCACAGGTACCGTGACTGGAAAAAGAGCGGCCACGGCCCGGTGGCCCTAAACCGTTCGCTGGTGGAATCCTGCGATGTGTATTACTACGATCTGGCACTGGCCCTCGGCATCGACCGTATCTCCAGCTTCCTCGAACCCTTCGGTTTCAACGATCTCACTGGCATCGACATCAGCGGTGAACTGGCCGGACTAGTGCCCTCACGGGAGTGGAAACGCCACGCCAAGCGCGAGCCCTGGTATCCCGGTGAGACCCTGATCACCGGTATCGGCCAGGGCTTCAACCTGGTCACACCGCTGGCCCTGGCCTCCGCCACCGCCACCCTCTCCACTTATGGCCAACACCTGCGGCCGCGCATCGTCGCCGCCACGGAAGATCCGGACACGGGCGATGTGGTGGACTTCCCGGTGGTTCTCAACATCGCCGTACCGGTGGAAGACCACGCCAACTGGCACTACATCATCAAGGCCATGACCGACGTAGTCCACAGCCCACGAGGCACTGCGCAGCGTATCGGCCTCGACGCCCCCTACAAGATTGCCGGCAAAACCGGCACCGCGCAGGTCTTTGGCATTAAGCAGGATGAAGAATATGTGGAAGAGGATATCCAGAAGCGCCTGCGCGACCACGCTCTGTTCATCGCCTTTGCACCGGCGCATGAGCCGAAAATCGCCGTCGCCGTGATCGTCGAGAATGGTGGCAGCGGTGGCGCCGTGGCGGCACCCATCGCGCGCAAAGTGATGGATGCCTGGCTACTGGACAAAGGGCACCTTCACGACACCTCGAATACTGGAGAGATGACCCCATGAGCCTGCTCGACACGCCTGTCCACGACCTCGGCCAGCGCCGCCGCAGTCTGGCGCAGAGTCTGCACATCGACCCGCCGCTGCTGCTCGGCCTGCTGCTGCTGTCAGGCATCAGTTTGTTCATACTGTACAGCGCCAGCGGGCAGAACATTGATCTGGTGTGGCGGCAGGTGGTGCGCCTGGGGCTGGGCTTCACAGTGATGTTCGCCATCGCCCAGCTCAATCCGGCACCGCTGAAACGCTGGGCGCCGTGGGTCTTCGCCATCGGCCTCGGCCTGCTGGTAGCGGTACTGGTGGCCGGCGAGATCGGCAAGGGCGCGCAGCGCTGGCTGGGTCTGGGCGTTTTCCGTTTTCAGCCCTCGGAGGTGATGAAGCTGGCCATGCCGATGATGGTGGCCTGGTATCTCAGCGACCACCCACTGCCGCCGACGGCGAAACGCCTCGCCATCG
Source organism: Gammaproteobacteria bacterium (assembly GCA_021647505.1). Lineage (GTDB taxonomy): Bacteria > Pseudomonadota > Gammaproteobacteria > SZUA-152 > SZUA-152 > DRQN01. The sequence goes on along the minus strand of JAKIUN010000020.1, from coordinate 17,402 downwards.
CCAGCCTGATCATTCTCGTGCCAACCTTGCTAATCGCCAAACAGCCTGACCTGGGCACCGCCCTGTTAGTAGCCAGCGCCGGTATCTTCGTACTGTTGTTCGCCGGCATTCGGTGGCGCGTGGTGGCCGGTTTCGCCGCCCTCGGCGCCGCCCTCGCACCAGTGCTGTGGTACTTCATGCACGACTATCAGCGCCAGCGTGTGCTTACCTTTCTCAACCCGGAACAGGATCCACTGGGCGCCGGCTACCACATTATCCAGTCGAAGATCGCCATCGGCTCCGGCGGCCTCTACGGCAAGGGCTGGCTCAACGGCACCCAATCGCAGCTCAACTTCCTGCCCGAGCGCTCCACCGACTTCATCTTCGCCGCCTACGCCGAGGAATTCGGTCTGCTCGGCATCCTCGTGCTACTGGCCATCTATCTGTTCATTATCATGCGAGGCCTGCTGATCGCCGTGCAGGCACAGGACACCTTCACCCGTCTGCTGGCCGGCAGCCTGGTGATGACCTTCTTCATCTATATCTTCGTCAATATCGGCATGGTCACCGGCCTGCTACCAGTGGTCGGCCTACCCCTGCCGCTGGTCAGCTACGGCGGTACCTCGATGGTGACCCTGATGGCGGCTTTCGGTATCCTTATGTCGATTCATACCCATCGCAAGCTGTTGCCGCGGTAGAAAAATCATACGGCTTGAGCACCAACGGCGGAAAACGTGGAAACAAATTTCATCTTTTATCGCATCCCTACACAGAAAATCCATGTTGTGCACACGCTTCACGAACCCATAAATGCGGCAAAACACCTGTAATGCCTATATAATCAGCTCGTTAACAACGGACATGGTAAAACAATGAGAAACCCTGTTTTTCTACTGATAAGCCTGGTCACGCTGGGGGGATGTGCCTCTTCGCCAACAACATCCCCATATATAACCACTTGTCACATTCCTGCGTGTAATATAACCGCAACCCCCATAGAAAACCGTTATCAGGAAGCAGAAGGGATAGCAATAACTGCGAGTCCAGCCTTAGAATTTACCGTTGATAATGCGCTATTTAGAATCTCTCAACAGGATAATATTCTTCTCCTTTTATCAAACAATGGATGGAAGCTGGGGACAACCACATTATCAGTTGCCGATATTGGCCTGGAAGATACCAGCATTAACATACATGATTTTATGGATTTGGTATTTCTGAAGGACTTCAAAACCCTTGAAACAACAAAACCTAGTGATGTTATTTTACACAGCGTGAGGGGCTTTAAGCTGTCATCGTTTGATTTGGCAACTCCCGCTTATTTTAAACGCGACCATTTAACTGTTTTCTATTACCTTACAGAAAAAACGCATGTTTCTAACATAAAAAACCAATATCAAATCATCGTTCTGGATAACCGCAACCCCGATACTGCGACAATGATTGATCTATATGATTTCACAGAAGAACGTTTTCACCGATTCATTTCAACATTACATAGCTACGCACTATAAGCAGGGTGGAACATGACACAGCCAATAACCGAGCAAGAAAAGAGCGATATGCGGGATATTTTGTCAAAATTTTATGGCTCTCAAACCAAGAACTGGCGCATATCAATCGATACTTTTAAGGTGTTAGAAACCCTCATCAATAAAACAAAAGCGTGTGACCGTATGATGGATTTAGTGCCAAGACCGTTTGGAGGAGGTTCTGTGGTAAAGTGGGGGCAAAAACAAGTCCGTCAATTTGTCTTGCGTAAGCTCAAAAGCAATGAAGGCAATCACTACATTATCTGCATGAAAGTTAACGCAGCCTCTATGAGAACAGATTTTTACATGTCAGGGGCGTCGCATATAAAATAACATTTTACTGACCTACCACTGCGGCGGCCAAAAACATCCATGAAAAATCTCAGGCATTACTGGACTTCCCAAAAATCGGCTACCTACACCACTCGCTCCCGAAAGGGAGAATAAAAATCCTGCTCTACGGACGCTATCGAATCATCAATCTGACAAGAGGCAAACAGCAAATAGACATTCTCATCGATTTCAGGGTGTACCAAATATCGACCGGCACCCGAAATGACATCAAAACGAGAGCTATATGCTAAACAGAACCCTATGCAAAAACAGCCACTACGCTCAACCATCCTGCTGGCCGCCAGCCTGTTAGCCGGCAATGCCGTCTTTGCTGGTGAACTGGACAAGGAAATCCCCACCCAGCGGCCTGAAGTACAGGTATTCATCGACGAAATGACCAGCAAGCACGGTTTCGACGGTGACGAGCTGAGCACCCTCTTCGAACAGGTGCGCATGAAGCAGAAGATCATCGACGCCATCACCCGCCCGGCGGAAGGTAAGCCCTGGCATGAGTACCGTCCCATCTTCGTCACCAAGACGCGCATCAGCGAGGGCGTGAAATTCTGGAACGAAAATGAGGCCGACCTGAAACGCGCCGAACAGGCCTACGGCATCCCCCCGGAGATCATCGTCGCCATCATCGGCGTGGAAACCCGCTATGGCCGCCACAAAGGCAGCTGGCGGGTGATGGATTCCCTCAGCACCCTGGCCTTCGCCTATCCTAAACGCGCCAAATTCTTCCGCAGCGAATTAGAGCAATACCTGCTGCTGGCTCGCGAGGAATCCCTCGACCCACTCACCATCAAGGGCTCCTACGCCGGCGCCATGGGCAAGGCGCAGTTCATCTCCAGCAGCTACCGCCACTACGCCGTGGATTTCGATGGCGACGGCAAGCGTGACCTGTGGAACAACACCACGGATGCCATCGGCAGCGTGGCCAACTACCTCAAACGCCACAAATGGCAACCGGGCAAACCCGTGGGCAGCTACGCCATGGCCAGCAGTGAGCGCATTGCGCCCCTGCTCGAAGCGGGTATCAAACCGCACACCACGGTGAAGGAATTTCGCCAGCAGGGCGTCACCGCACTGACCCCGCTACCTCCTGAGGCCTCCGCCGCGCTCATTGCCTTCGAAAAGAAGGGTGGTCAATTCGACTACTGGCTGGGACTGAATAATTTCTACACCATCACCCGCTATAACCACAGCCCGCTGTATGCCATGGCGGTGTATCAGCTGGGACAGGCCATCAGCGCGGAGCGTGATGGCTAATGGCCAACATGTGCCTAGCCCACCGTAGCAACGGCCCCTCAGGCCGCGATTGCAGTTGTGCGCACCAACGCTGGCCCACCGTAACCTGGGGGCGACAAATGCCCCGCCTGCTGCTCGGTTTTGTCATCGCACTGCTGCTCAGTGCCTGCGGCTCCCGGGAAATACAAGATGGTGCGCCTGATCGCCACGTCGACGCCAGCGGTACTGCCGACGCCGTGCCGAGGATCGAACCTTACAGCAAGTACGGTAATCCACGCTCCTATCAGGTGGCCGGCAAGACCTATTACGTACTCGACGATCACAGGGGCTATCAACAGCAGGGCCAAGCCTCGTGGTACGGCACCAAGTTCCATGGCCGGCGCACCTCCAGCGGTGAGCCCTACGACATGTACGCCATGACCGCCGCGCACAAGACCCTGCCTATTCCCTCCTATGTGGAGGTCACCAACCTGGAAAACGGCCGCAAGGCCATCCTGCGCGTCAATGATCGCGGCCCCTTCATCGCTGGCCGCATCATCGATCTCTCCTACGTGGCGGCGAAAAAACTGGGGGTGTACACCGCTGGCACCGCCCGCGTGAATGTGCGCGCCATTGATCTTCGAAAATCCACGACAACGCGGCCAGCAACAAACCCGCCTGCCGCCACCGGCAGGACAGGCGATGATCAGGTCTACCTGCAGGTAGGCGCCTTCGGCGAGCGCGCCAACGCCGAACTCATGCTCTCGCGCCTGATCAGTCTGACCGGCGAGAACGTGCTCATCAACAGCCAGCAGCAGGTCTACCGCGTGCACATCGGCCCGCTGGGCTCGGAACAGGCCGCCCGGCAGCTCGCCTCTCGCCTCTCACCGCACGGTATCAATGATGCCCACGTAATCCGGGGAGAATAGTTGCTCACTGCTAGTCATGCAGGCCGAAAACGGCTATTCTGACGGCCATTTTCCTGTCCCGCAATGTTATTCAACAACGTCATTAACAACCGTGAAGATCACCACTACCATGCGCCGTCTCGTACTCCTCGTTATCTGCCTGTTTCTCGTGTCCCTCGCCGCCACCGCTCACAGCGCCACGCTGATTCCCGCAGTACCCAAGATCAAGGCCAAGGGCTATCTGCTGATCGATTTTCACAGCGGCCAGGTACTGGCAGAAAAGGATGCCGACAAACGCCTGGAGCCCGCCAGCCTGACCAAAATGCTCAGCGCCTATGTCATTGACTACGAGTTGGCCGAGGGCAATATCAGCCTCAGCGATGAAGTCATCATCAGCGAAAAGGCCTGGCGCATGCCCGGCTCACGCATGTTCGTAGAGGTGGGCAAAAAGGTCAGCGTCGAAGACCTGCTCATCGGCATAATCATCCAGTCCGGCAACGACGCCACAGTGGCCTTAGCCGAACACGTGGCCGGCAGCGAAGAGGCCTTCGCCTCACTGATGAATCAGCACGCCACCAAGCTGGGCATGGAAAACAGCCACTTCGTCAACGCCACCGGCCTGCCACACAAGGATCATTACACCACCCCGCGCGACCTGGCCAAGCTGGCGCAGGCCCTGATCCGCGATTACCCCGGGAACTACGAGCTGTACGCGCAAAAAGAATTCACCTTCAACAATATCAAACAGTACAACCGCAACAAGCTGCTGTGGCGCAACAAGTACGTCGACGGCATCAAGACCGGCCACACCGAGGCCGCCGGCTATTGCCTGGTCGCCTCCATGCTGCGCGATGACATGCGCCTTATCTCCGTCATCCTCGGCGCCCGCAGCGAAGAGATCCGTACCGAAGAGAGCCAAAAGCTGCTCACCTACGGTTTCCGCTTCTTCGAGACCCATCGCCTGTACACCGCCAACGAACCGCTGACCACCGCGCGCATCTGGAAAGGTGAGCAGGAAGAACTGCCGCTGGGGCTGGCCGAAGACCTCTACATCACCATCCCCAAGGGCCAATACAAAAAACTCCAGGCCAACATGAGCATCGACAATCGCATCACCGCCCCGGCACAGCAGGGCCAAGCCTTCGGCACCGTCAACATCAACCTTGCCGACACCCAATACGCCCAGCGTGACCTGGTATCTCTCACCACTGTCGCCAAAGGCGGTCTGTTCGGCAACCTGGTGGACGAAGTCCGGCTGATATTCGAATAACGCGGTGGACACCACCCCTATGCCCATCGTCCACCTGAACGGCCAAAACCTGCCCGCAGGAGATGCCTGCGTGCCCGTGCTTGATCGTGGATTTATCTTTGGTGACGGCGTCTACGAGGTGATCCCGGTATTTGGCGGCCACCCCTTTCGCCTGAGCGAACACCTGCGACGGCTGGAAAACAGCCTCGGTGAAGTACGCATCCCCAACCCACACGCGCGCGCGGAGTGGGCGGCGCTGATCCAGAGGCTGGTCGATGAAAACGGTGGCGGAGACCAATCCGTGTACCTACAGGTCACCCGCGGCCCAGCGGCACGCGACCACGCCCTGCCGGAAAATCCCACACCCACAGTATTCGCCATGAGCAACCCGCTGCATCCAGCGGCGGCCGAGATCCTCGCACAGGGCATCAAGGCCATCAGTCTCGACGACATCCGCTGGACACGCTGCCACATCAAGGCCATCAGCCTGCTGCCCAACATCCTGCTGCGGCAAACGGCACTGGACGCAGGTGCCGCCGAGGCCATCCTGATCCGCGACGGCTACGCCACCGAGGGCGCCGCCAGCAATCTGTTCGCGGTGTTTGACGAAAAGCCCGGCGGCATACTGGTCACACCGCCCAAGGGGCCGCACCTACTGCCGGGGATCACCCGCGATGTCATCCTGGAGTTGGCCGGGGCCCATGGCATCGCCCACCGCGAAAGCGATATTCGCCGCGAAGACCTCGCCCGCGCCAGTGAGATCTGGGTCACTAGCTCCACCAAGGAAGTCCTGCCGGTGACCACGCTTGACGACAAACCCGTGGGCAACGGCAAGCCTGGCCCCCTGTTTCTCCGCATACACGAATTGTACCAGGCGTATAAAACCGGACTCCATGACAGCGGCGACAATTGATCCAACAGATTCAGCATATTTAATTCGTTTGCCACGGAGGCACAGAGGGCCACAGAGAACAACAAAGGCATTTAAATAATTTCTCCATGCCCCTCGGTGCCTCCGTGGTGAATCAGCCACACACACCGAACAAAGACCCCTGAAAATCCCAGGTACCCGCCATGAACACACCCACAAACTCCGGGGACAGCACCATCGAATTCCCCTGCGATTTTCCCGTCAAGGCTATGGGCCTGGCCTCCGAGACCCTGCATGCCACGGTGATGGAGATCATCTGCAAGCACGCCCCTGACACCGAAGGTACGGCACTCAAGACCCGCCCCAGCAGTAACGGAAAATACCTCTCCGTGACCGTTACCGTACGAGCCACCAGCCAGGCACAGCTGGATGCCATCTATATGGATCTCAGCACCTGTGAACAGATACTGATGGCCCTGTAGCCGGCCGATGAACCCACCCCTCATCCGCCACCTCGGCCTGCGCGACTATGAAAGCGTGTGGCACGAGATGCAGGACTTCACCAGCAATCGCAGCGCCGATACTGCGGACGAAATCTGGCTGCTCGAACACCCGCCCGTCTTCACCCTTGGTCTCAATGGCAAGCGTGAACACCTGCTCAGCCCCGGTGACATCCCGGTTGTAAAGTGTGATCGTGGCGGCCAAGTGACCTATCACGGCCCCGGCCAACTCATCGCCTATTTATTATTGGATCTGAAACGCCGCAGGCTGGGTGTAAAAACAATGGTGTGGCGTATGGAGCAGGTGCTGATTGATCTGCTCGCTGACCACGGCATCGACGGCCAACGCCACCCGGGAGCGCCCGGCATCTACCTCGACGGCAAAAAAGTCGCCGCCCTTGGTCTGCGTGTACGCCGCGCTTGCAGTTACCACGGTCTCAGCCTCAATGTGGACATGGATCTGGAGCCCTTCTCGCGTATTAATCCCTGTGGCTATGAGGGACTGGAGAGCACCCAGCTGCGAGAGCTGCTCCCCGGCATCGACCCAGATAGCGTCGCCACAATTCTGCTGCAACAACTGCAGAAACACTTTCCTGTCACCTGAGCCCCCCCTGTTGTGGTCTCAGGGTTTTGAAGAGACTGTGAGTTAAGCCTTTCTTTAAGCTGTTGTAATACACAGCAGTCTGGCTGTATTTTGAAGGCAAGTATAATATGAATCAAAATGATGCATTTCTCCGGTTGGTAGCAGGGAAGTGGGTGGGGCGGGAGCATAAGAAAAGCGTAACTACTCAGCCCAAAAAGACAAAAACCCAGTAAAAAAACAACAGGCTATGATTAAAGCAATCACCAACTACGTCCAGCTCACCGAGAAGATCGCAACTTCAGGTCAGCTGACGGAAGAACAGTTTGGCGATATCGCACAGCATGGATATAGGGCGGTGATTAATCTGGCTATGCCAGATTCCACCGGGGCCATGGACAATGAGGGCGCGATTGTGACGTCGCATGGGCTGTCATATTTTCATATTCCTGTGCCGTTTGATGCGCCGGAAAAAGAGCATCTTGCTGTCTTTCTTAAGTTGATGGCGGCGCTGGAGGGCAAACGGGTGTGGGTGCATTGCGCAAAAAACTATCGGGTATCTGCGTTTATGTTCCACCACCAAAAATGGATGCATGGACTTTCAACAGAGGAAGCACGGCCAATCATCTATAAAGACTGGCGGCCAAATAAAGTGTGGCAGGCGTTTTTGTCGATCGACGTTAATGACGTGTGAATAGTCGGCTTGCCGGGCACTCATTCAAAATGGCCTGCTTTTTTCTGTCACGGCCTTGCGCGCGGCGCTATTTTCTTTCAAGTGCGGCATTCAGCGCCTTCAGCGTCTGAGTCAGTTCGTCTTCTTCGGTCTCATCTTCCTGCGGCTTGTCGCTTTCGTCCGAAATCCAACGCAGGGCGATCACACTAATGTTGTCAGCCTCAGGATAGCTGCGAAATTCAGCCTGGTAGGCGAGGCGGTCAACGGCCTTGTTAAGGGTGGTCTGTTGCAGTGTTTCCGCCATATAGTCGTCATCGAGGGCATCCCACAGACCATCGGAGCAGAGCAGGAAGATGTCCTTTTTTTCGAGCGTGGTCTTTTCACTGAAGGTAGAAATAGGGGGGCGTTTACGGTCGCCCACACAACGGGTAACGAGATTACGCTGGGGATGATTTTTGAGTTCTCTTTCGCTGATTTTTCCGGCTGCCAGCAGACTTTCAATTTTTGAATGATCACGTGTGCGGCTCAGTACACTGCCATCACGGAACAGGTACAGGCGGCTGTCGCCAACATGCGCCCACCAGGCATGACCGTGTTGAATCAGGCACACCACGCAGGTGGTGCGCGGCTCCACCGGCGGATATTGTTCGACACCCTTGCGAATGACCGCCCGATGGGCGTCAGCGATCAGCACCTTGAGGAAGGCGGACGGCTCAGCAATGGTCTGGCGGTGCTGCTGGAACTGGCGCAGCATACTATTGACCAGGGCGGTGGAGGCCAACTGGCCGCCACGATAGCCACCCATGCCATCGGCCAGCACCAGCAGTACACGGCCGTCTACCTCGGCGATACCGATACGGTCTTCGTTAGACATACGATTACCGAGACGACTGGTCTTGGTGTGCTGGTAGTTCATTCGCGGAACCAGGAAAAGGGATTGGCCATGCGTTCGAGCAGATCATCGGGCTCCTGGTGGTCGGATCTGTCGAGAGCCTGGATGAATTCGTCGACGCTCTGCGGTCGCAGCAGAGGGTCGATCTCCATGGCCCAGTCCAGCGCCTCCAGCAGGTTGGCGGAGTATCGCCGGCGGAAGACGTTGGCGGCGGGGCGCAGTTTGTCCTTTTCCTTGCGCTGGTTGGAGGGGGGTGGCGAACTGCCTTCGATGCAGGTGCGCAGGGTGGCGCCGATGGCATAGATGTCGGTCCAGGGGCCGACATAACCGCTGGGATCATATTGCTCCACTGGCGAGAATCCGGGCGTGACCACCTGCGCCACCTGCAACTTGCGCGAGGTGCAGCGCGGAAATACGGCGCCAAAGTCCAGCAACAGAGGTATGCCGCCAGGGCACAGGTGGATGTTGCCGGGTTTGATGTCGAGGTGCAGCAGGCCGGTATTGTGCACCAGCCGCAAGCCGTTGAGCAGGGGCGGAAAAACGGTGCGTAGCAGGGTTTCACTAAGACCACCGCTGTGTGAACGAATGTAACTCTGCAGGTTTTTGCCCGGGCGGTATTCCATCACCATATAGACGGTGTCATTGGCGCTGAAAAAGTTGAGCACGCGTACGATGTTGGGGTGATCGAGGCGGGCCAGGGCGGTGGCCTCCTGCAGGAACAGTTTACGGCCTTCGCCGAAGTTTTCCGCATGGGCGTCGCTGATGGGGCCGATGGTGCCGTCGTCGCTGCGCCGGGCCAGCTTGTTGGGCATGTATTCCTTGATGATTACCTGCTGGTCGTTTTGTTCGTCATGGCACAGGTAGACGATACCGAAGCCACCGGCATTGAGGGCCTGGTGCACCCGGTAATGTTCCAGGCGGGCGCCCTTGGGCAGGGCATTGCCGGGGGCGTGTTTGGTCTTGCTCAGGAAAGGCATACCCGTGGCTGTGGCCCCTGCTGGCTATTCCGGCGATGCGGTGTCACATGGATACCTGCGGGGATAGCAGTTAGAATTCGTCTCCACTTTTCCGAATCTCGCTTATTGGGCGTGCAAGGGTTTTGCCATGATCCGCAGTATGACGGGCTTTGCCCGCCGTGAAGACAGCACCGATGACGGCTTACTCGTCTGGGAATTAAGATCGGTCAACCATCGCTTTTCTGAAGTCAGCCCGCGTCTGCCGGAGGAACTGCGCTCACTGGAGCCCGTGGTACGCGAACGTATCGGCAAACACATCAAACGCGGCAAACTGGATGCCACGCTGCGCTTCAAGCCCGTGCCACAAGCCGATCAACCTTTGGAAATCGACCGTGAGCTGGCGACCAGGCTGTCGCGTGCCAGTCGTGAGATTGACGGCTTGCTCTACAATGCGGCACCGGTGAACTCCTTTGATGTGCTGCACTGGCCCGGCGTGCTGGTGAGCCCGGCACAGGATTTTGCGCGTATCGGCGAGGCGACGATGGTCTTGTTGGACGCCGCGCTGGACGAGCTGATGAGCAACCGTGAGCGCGAGGGTAAACAGCTGAAAGTCGTCATCGAACAGCGCTGTGCGGCCATGGAAACGCAGGTGGCGAAGGTACGCAAGCGTCTGCCCGAGGTATTGCAGGCGGTGCGCGAACGGCTGCAAGCACGGCTCTCGGAACTGGCTGGTGAGCTGGATAATGACCGCGTCGAGCAGGAAATCGCCCTACTGGCCAACAAGGCCGACGTCGATGAGGAGCTGGATCGCCTCGATACCCACATCGCCGAGGTGCGCCGCGTGCTGGCACAGGACGAGCCGGTGGGTCGGCGTCTGGATTTCCTCATGCAGGAGCTGAACCGCGAGGCTAACACCCTGGGCTCCAAGTCTGTGGACGCCGAGCTGACCCAGGCCTCGGTAGAACTGAAGGTGCTCATCGAGCAGATGCGCGAGCAGGTACAGAATATTGAATAAGACCACCGAGACAACCGTGGATGGCGGCACCCTGTATGTGATTTCTGCGCCTTCGGGGGCAGGAAAAACCAGTCTGGTGAAGGCACTGCTGGACGGCATGGACGACATCGAGGTGTCTGTCTCCCACACCACACGCGCCATGCGTCCCGGCGAAGTGGACGGCAAAGACTACCATTTCGTCGACGCCGAACGCTTTCTGGCAATGGTGGTGGATGGCGACTTTCTTGAGCACGCGCAGGTGTTTGATAATTATTACGGTACCTCCAGACAGGCCGTGCAGGCCTTGCTGAAGCGTGGCCGCGACGTCATTCTGGAGATCGACTGGCAGGGTGCGCGACAGGTGCGCAAGCTGTTTCCGGACTGCCGCAGCATTTTTATCCTGCCGCCCTCCAAGGCAGCCTTGCGTGAACGCCTGACCGACCGAGGACAAGACAGTGAAACCATTATCGAGCGTCGTCTGCGTGACGCCGGGGACGATATGTCGCACTATGACGAATTCGATTTCGTGGTGGTCAACGACCTCTTCGAGCAGGCCCTGTCCAAGCTGCGCGCTATTGTCGTCGCCCAGCGCCTGAGCCTCAGCCGGCAGGCGATACGCCTGCGCAAGCTCATCGGCGAGCTGACCGGCTGAGCAAGCTTCAGTTTGCCGGGGACTGGTGTATGATGTGGGCTGTTTTTCAGTCGTGAATTAAACATCGGATGATGAGGAATAACATATGGTAAGGATGGAAACCCCGGTCTGTGATTTCGGCACACCCGCACAAGACTTCGCCCTGCCTGGCACCGATGGCAAGACCTGGACATTGGCCGATTGCCGGGGAGAAAAGGGCCTCCTGGTGATGTTCATCTGTAACCACTGCCCCTACGTCAAATCCATTCACGAACGCCTGGTGCGCGATACCCGCGAGCTGCAGGCGCTCGGCATTAACAGTGTGGCCATCATGGCCAACGACCCCGACGAATACCCGGAAGATTCCTTCGACAACATGCGCCGCGTGGCCGAGGAATTCGACTTCCCCTTCCCGTATCTCATTGACGAGACCCAGCAGGTGGCACAGGCCTACGGCGCGGTCTGCACCCCGGACTTCTTCGGCTACAACGCCGACCTGCAACTACAGTATCGTGGCCGGCTGGACGCGAGCCGCAAAGAGCTGGTGCCGGACGCCCGCCGTGACCTGTTCGAGGCCATGAAAAAAGTGGCGGAAACGGGCCATGGCCCCGGGCAACAGATTCCCAGCATGGGCTGTTCCATCAAGTGGAAAGCGGATCCCACTTGAGTCTTGTATGGGGCGCCACTATTGCTCTGCCCGCCCGGATCGGCGAGAATCGGCGGTTCTTCGCCTGTTTTAATCATGAATCAACGACTGGCCGGCGAGCAAAACCGAATAATCAAAGGTATGGCGCACCCACGAGAGTCGCGACAACCGAGCGGGGAGAGTAGGCGCAAAGGTGCCTGTCCGTGTCCAGGGGGATGGCTGCATCCTGCCCCCCCTACACCAGGCGCAAGCTTCACCGATTGACATCGGATACGGGGCTGCCACGGCAGCGTCAGTGGTTTCTGTTAGCCGTAATGTAAAAGGCTGGCTGTCCGGATTTCCATTTAACTGAATAACTTTATAACCGAATTTACCTGAGAGAAGAATAGGAGAGTCACATGCCATCTCGTAAAGAGCTTGCCAACGCCATCCGCGCCCTGAGCATGGATGCCGTACAAAAAGCCAATTCCGGTCACCCCGGTGCCCCCATGGGCATGGCCGATATCGCCGAAGTGCTGTGGAACAGCCACATGAAGCACAATCCCAACAACCCCAAATGGTACGACCGCGACCGTTTTGTCCTGTCCAACGGTCACGGCTCCATGCTGGTTTACTCCCTGCTGCACCTGACCGGCTACGACCTCAGCATCGACGATCTGAAAAGCTTCCGTCAACTGCACTCCAAAACCCCGGGGCACCCTGAATACGGCTATGCACCGGGCATTGAGACCACCACCGGCCCACTCGGTCAGGGCATCACCAACGGCGTGGGCATGGCCCTGGCCGAACGCACCCTGGCCGGCCAGTTCAACCGTGACGGCCACCACGTCGTTGATCACTACACCTATGTGTTCCTCGGTGACGGCTGCATGATGGAAGGCATCTCCCACGAGGCCGCCGCCATTGCCGGCACCTGGGGTCTGGGCAAGCTGGTCGCCTTCTGGGACGACAACGGCATCTCCATCGACGGCCACACCGATGGCTGGTTCAAGGATGATACCCCGAAGCGCTTCGAGGCCTATGGCTGGCATGTGATCCGTGACGTCGACGGTCATGACGCCGAGGCCGTCGACCGCGCCATCCGCGAGGCCAAGTCGGTCAACGACAAGCCCACCCTGGTCTGTTGCAAGACCGTCATCGGTTACGGCTCGCCCAACCTGTGCGGCAGCCACGATTGCCACGGCTCACCACTGGGCGACGACGAGATCAAGGCCACCCGCGAGAATCTGGGCTGGAAGTATGGCCCGTTCGAGATCCCCGCAGACATCTATGCCGACTGGGACGCCAAGTCCAAGGGTGACAGCGCCGAAGCTGCGTGGAACACCAAGTTTGGGGCCTATAAGGCCGCCCATCCCGAATTGGCCGCCGAATTCGAGCGTCGCATGAAGGGTGAACTGCCCGCCAACTGGACACAGGTCGCCGATGACTTCATCAAGCAGGTCAACGACAAGGCCGAGAGCATCGCATCTCGCAAGGCCTCGCAGAATGCCATCACCGGTTATGCACCAAGCCTGCCCGAGTTTCTGGGTGGCTCCGCCGACCTGACGCCGTCCAACCTGACCAACTGGCCGGGCGCCGTGAGCATCACCAACACCGTCACCGACGGCAACTACATGTCCTACGGCGTACGTGAATTCGGCATGTCCCATGTCATGAATGGCCTGACCCTGCACGGTGGCTTCATTCCCTTCGGCGGCACCTTCCTGATGTTCTCCGAATACGCCCGCAATGCCCTGCGCATGGCGGCGCTGATGAAGCAACGCACCCTGTTCGTCTACACCCACGACTCCATCGGTCTGGGCGAAGACGGGCCGACGCATCAACCAGTGGAGCAGATCGCCACCCTGCGCCTGATCCCCAACATGACCCTGTGGCGTCCCTGTGATGCGGTGGAAACCGCCGTTGCCTGGCGTGCCGCGATCGAGAAGGATGATGGCCCCAGCTGTCTGATCTTCTCCCGCCAGGGCCTACCGCATCAGGTTCGCAGCGACGAGCAGATCGCCAATATCCGCAAGGGCGCTTATGTGCTGAAAGACTGCGGTTGCGACGAGCCCGATGCCATCATTATTGCTACCGGTTCCGAGATCGGCCTGGCCATGGGTGCCGCCGAAGCACTGACCGCCAAGGGCAAGAAGATCCGTGTGGTCTCCATGCCGGCAGTGGATGTGTTCGAGGCCCAGGATGCCGAGTACCGCGAGTCCGTGCTGCCCAGCAGCGTGATGGCCGTGGTCGCCGTCGAAGCCGGTGTCACCGCCTCCTGGTACAAGTACGCCAGCAAGGTTGTGGGTATTGACCGCTTCGGTGAGTCCGCCCCCGCCAGCGACCTGTTCAAGGAGTTTGGCTTCACTGTGGAGAACGTGGTTTCCGCCGTCGAAGACGTGCTTTGAAAATAATTAGCCGCAGAGGCACAGAGTACTGAAGGTATTGAAAAATACACGCCAGGAACTCGGTGTCCTCTGTGGCAAAAGATTCTTATTTTGTTAAAAAACTGGGAGAGTGAATATGACTTTGAAAGTCGGTATCAATGGTTTTGGCCGCATCGGCCGCATGGCCTTCCGCGCCATCAGCAAGGATTTCACGGACATCGAAGTGGTCGGCATCAACGACCTGCTGGACGCCGATTATCTGGCCTACATGCTAAAGTATGACTCCGTACACGGTAACTTCGATGGCGACGTGGCCGTCGACGGCAATAACCTGATCGTCAATGGCAAGACCATTCGCCTGACCGCCGAGCGCGAGCCGGCCAATCTGGCCTGGTCCGACATTGGCGCCGACCTGATCATCGAGTGCACCGGCTTCTTCCTCACCGAAGAGACCTGCCAGGCGCACATCAACGCCGGCGCCAAAAAAGTGGTCATGTCGGCACCGTCCAAGGACAGCACCCCCATGTTCGTGCACGGTGTCAACCAGGACACCTATGCCGGCCAGGCCATCGTCTCCGCCGCTTCCTGCACCACCAACTGCCTGGCGCCCATCGCCAAGGTGGTCAACGACAAGTGGGGTATCAAGCGCGGCCTGATGACCACCGTGCATGCCGCCACCGCCACCCAGAAGACCGTTGACGGCCCGTCCATGAAGGACTGGCGTGGCGGCCGCGGTATCCTGGAAAACATCATTCCGTCTTCCACCGGCGCCGCCAAGGCGGTGGGTGTGGTGCTGCCGGAACTGAACGGCAAGCTGACCGGCATGGCCTTCCGCATACCGACCTCTGACGTCTCCGTGGTTGATCTGACCGTCGAACTGAACAGCGCGGCCAGCTACGCAGACATCTGCGCCGCCATGAAGGCCGCCTCTGAAGGTGAAATGGCCGGTACCCTGGGCTACACCGAAGACAAGGTCGTTTCCACCGACTTCCGTGGCTGCGTCAACTCCTCCATCTTCGACGCCGGCGCCGGCATCGCCCTGGATAGTACCTTCGTCAAGCTGGTGTCCTGGTACGACAATGAGTACGGCTATACCTGCAATATGCTGCGCTTTGTCGAGCATGTGGCTGCCAACTAAACTACCGCACCGGGTACGCAGGGTGGGTGCCCGCCCACCCTGCCCTGTGGCGTGCAAGAACCATTAGCCAAGCAGGCCCTACACGTTTGGCTAATGGTTCTTAATTCTTGTAAAAATAAGAAACCTTGTGGAAATTAAGGAGTAGAACATGTCAATCATCAAGATGACCGACCTGGATCTGGCCGGCAAGCGGGTACTGATTCGTCAGGATCTCAACGTGCCGATCAAGGATGGCAAGGTCACCAGCGACAAGCGTATCCGCGCCTCCCTGCCCACCATTGAACATTGCCTCAAGGCCGGCGCCAAGGTGATGCTGATGTCCCACCTCGGCCGTCCTACTGAAGGCGAGAGTACCGAGGAGTTCTCCCTGGCTCCCGTTGCCGAGCATCTTTCCGGCCTGCTGGGCAAGGATGTACCCCTGGTCAAGGACTATCTGGAGCAGGTTCCGGAAGTCGCCGAAGGTGGGGTGATGATTCTGGAGAACGTCCGCTTCAACGCGGGTGAAAAGAAAAACGACGACGCGCTGGCGAAACAATACGCCGCTCTCTGCGACATCTTTGTCATGGACGCCTTCGGCACTGCACACCGCGCCCAGGCCTCGACCCACGGCGTGGCTAAATATGCCCCCGCGGCCTGCGCCGGCCCTCTGCTGGCCGGTGAACTGGATGCCCTGGGCAAGGCGCTGGACAACCCGGCACGGCCGATGGTGGCCATCGTAGGAGGATCCAAGGTGTCCACCAAACTGACGGTGCTGGATTCCCTGTCCAAGATCGTCGATCAGCTGATCGTCGGTGGCGGCATCGCCAACACCTTCATCGCCGCCGCCGGGCACAATGTCGGCAAGTCGCTGTACGAAGCGGATCTGATCGATACCTGTAAAAAACTCACCGCCGATGCCCAGGCCAGAGATGGTGACATCCCCGTGCCGGTGGATGTGGTGTGCGGCAAAGAGTTCTCCGAGACTGCCGAGGCGACCCTGAAGAAGGCCGACGAGGTGGAAGATGACGACATGATCTTCGACATCGGCCCGGAATCTTCCCGGCAACTGGCCGAGATCCTCAAGACCGCCGGCACCATCGTCTGGAACGGCCCCGTGGGCGTATTCGAATTTGATCAGTTCGGTGAAGGCACCGAGGCCATCGCCCGGGCTATCGCAGAAAGCGATGCCTTCTCCATCGCCGGTGGTGGCGACACCCTGGCGGCGGTCGACCAATATGGTATTGCCGACAAGGTGTCCTATATTTCTACCGGTGGTGGCGCGTTCCTCGAATTCCTCGAAGGTAAAAAACTACCGGCGGTGGAAATCCTGGAACAGCGGGCCAAGAATTGAACGCGGCGAAAACTGGAGTAGATCATTTGGAACGCAGAACAAAAATTGTTGCCACCCTGGGGCCGGCCACCGACGACCCGAAGGTGTTGGACAAGCTAATCGAAGCCGGGGTGGACGTGGTTCGCCTCAATTTCTCGCACGGCACCGCCGAGGATCACATCACGCGAGCGGAAAATGTCCGCAACCGTGCACGCGCCTTCGGCCGCCAGATAGGCGTGCTGGCCGACCTGCAGGGGCCGAAAATCCGCATCGACCGCTTCAAGGATGGTGAGGTGATGCTGGAGGACGGCACGACGTTTATCCTCGACGCCGGCTGGCCCGCCGATGCCGGTACCGTCGAGCGCGTGGGGCTGACCTACAAGGATCTGCCCAATGACGTCAAGCGCGCCGATCTGCTGTTGCTGGATGACGGCCGTATCGAGCTGTGGGTTGACGAGGTCAAGGGTAGCGAGATTCACTGCAAGGTAAAAGTGGGAGGCAAACTATCCAACAGCAAGGGCATCAATCGCCAGGGCGGTGGCCTGTCCGCACCCGCATTGACCGACAAGGACAAAGAAGACATCAAGACGGCGGCCAAGCTCGAAGCCGACTATCTAG
>JAKIUN010000091.1 GCA_021647505.1 Gammaproteobacteria bacterium | reverse complement strand
ATCCCACGGGGAATTGACACCCAGTAGCTGGCTGTAATGCTCTTCTATGTCCATGGAAAAAACCGCTCCAATCAATGGCTAAAGCAGGGTATTTTACCGGAATTTCACACAGTTTTACGAAGAGCCCATTGATGATGAGTGTAATCACGACGGGTTGGATTGCAATAGAGGTTGCCGGAAATGGCAATATTGCCAAAAACCAAGCAGGGTGGCTGATTGTTCATGCCCACGCGAATATGGATCAACCGCGTGGGCACAAAGAATGTGCCTACCCTACCGGGCTTTCTATTTAACCTAACATCGGGGGGTAAAAGCGTCTACGTTGGGCATCACGTCCATGCGGATTCTCTCTGTCGGCTCACAGCTTGGTAGGGTGGGCTTCGCCCACCAACGAGCCGCCTTCACCGGAAATGATGGGTGTTAACACTGGATCAGAGCCAGTCATGCGCCCGATCAACCAAGCTTGGCGCTTACAGGATTCAGCGAGACATACCGTACCGCATTTGCGAGATGTTCTTCATCCATCACTATCGAACCAAAACACCCTTGCCACAAATGACCGGTAATCCCGGATAGACCCATTTTAATTTTTAGTAAACTGTTACCGTAATCTGTTTTTTCTAACTCGATTCTCAAGGAGAAATACACGAAGCTCCCGCTCTCCTCGCATAACATACAGGATATAGACCTTACCACTTTCCACACGATAGAAAACTCTACAAGGCCCCGCTACGACTTCTCGATAACGTGTTTTTCTCTCCAGCTCTGGAGGACAGCGGCCAGATTTAGGGTGCTGCTCTAAACGCTCCACAGCTGAAAAGACTTCCTGAACTAAATATGCAGCCGCATCAAAATTATTTAGTGCGATATACTCAGCTATCTCATTTAGATCTGATAGTGCAGGCTCTGTCCATATTACTTGAGCCACTTAGCCATTGCCTTTTTCGCTTCTTTTTGGCTCAATGTTCGTCCTTCTTGAATTGCACGTTCACCTCGGGACAAGCCCTCTAGAAGGCGCATTCTATCTTGCATTAACTCATAATCTTCTACATCAACAAGATATGCTGAAGGCTGGCCATGCTCAGTAATCAGAATGGGCTCTTTGGATTTATGCAACTCAGCCAATATTTTGGTCGCTTGCCGCTTTAAAGTGGTAACAAGTTCGATTCTCATAATATGATACTATACTATCACTTCAAGCTTGTCACAGTAATCCAATAACGCCGGGGTTCTGAGCATCGTTGTGGGAGAATTACCGTATAATTCCGTGCATTGCGGCTGGATCAAAAATGAACAAGTTGCCCAAGTTGCCGTAGAATCGATACATGCACCAAGATCAAACAGCTTAAATTTTACAATAACAAGAAAATGATGGGGTTTATATGACCCTTTGTGCACTGACCTCTCAAATCTACCAGGCCCACCCTATCCCGTAAAATAAACCAAGTAGGGTGGGCATTTTTTTATGCCCACGCGGTTACCCCATAATCCGCATGGGCATGCCCCCCTACCAAGCGGGCCAACCTGCTATCACTGTGCCCGCACGGGCCCAATGACATCAACCCTGACAGGATAGCCTTCCAGCTGCCTGGGCAGATCCGGGCCTTCCTCGCTGGCTTTGTCTTCCACCCCGATGACAATCACCGTGCGGCCATCGGAAGCCCGGCCGATGCCGACGGAAATCACGCCGGGCAGAGACAGGAGCCTCGACTCATGCCTGGATTTGACCTCAATAATCGATGCCGTCACGGCCAGTGCCTCGCTCGCTGCACAGAGGATTGCCATCATCAGCATCAGGCCCCGTAAGCCACGCATTATAGCGTCAGGTCGAGTTCTGAAAAGACATGCTCTATGCGATTGATAATCGTACTCTGCTCACTACCGGCAAACAGCAGGCCCAGCAGCTGATTTTGCGTATCCAACACGGCAGAACCGCTGTCGCCTCCCTGGCTCATGGCACCCGCCATGAGTTGATCCTTGAACAGCGCGGTGCGCCCGCCACCAAATTGTACATTGACGGTGACATCCACCTGCTGAATCTCGCCCTCGGTAAGCCCCGTGGTACGACCCATTTTCTTTATCGCCATTCCCAGGTCGCCACTGATCATTCCCTGAATGGCACCGATATTCATGATCTCCGCCCTGACATCTTCCTCCCGCAGCGGGCTGGCGATGGCGGCATCTACCCGATTTTCCCCGATGGCGCGCGCACTCACGGCCCGCAGGCGGGTATCGCTACCCAGGGCGCTGGCAATGGCGTTCAGAAATGCGGCAATACCGCCGGCAACGGAACAACCGCTGGGATTGTCAGGCAGACCCACAAGCTCGATGGGGACAAAATCCTTTAGTACCGCAATCTGGTCAGCCGGATCGGTGCCGCCATCGTGGGAGCCGGGCTGCAGGATGGCATCGCCGATGGCTGCCTCGTTACTGTTGGCCAGGACATGATTGTTGGACAGGATCACCCACTCGCCACCACGACGCACCCAACAACCCAGGGTGCCAGCGGTGATGTCTTTGTGGCCAATGCTAACCCCGCCGGGTGCGGGCCGGAAACGCCCGGTCGGCGCCTGCCAGGCATGGATGCGACCGGTCTCAATGACATCGGTAGGGATACCGCCTAACTGCGATGGCACCCGATCGCCGGCAGACAGGGCATTGACGGGTAACTTCTTTTCCACGGAACAGATGATGCCCAGCGTCGTGGTGCGTTTGCCCTGCACTATTTTATAACCGATGCCGGTCGCGACGACATTATGCCGCGCCAGCAGCTCCTGGGTGTGTTGCTGTAACAGGCGACGTGCCGTGCTGATGGCGTCATTCATTCCTCAACCTCCTTTGCGAATGTGTGGTACAGCGAAAACACAAGCGCCCATCACCGACCACAATTAAGTCACTGTTATCTGTTTAGGCTTGCGAATGTCCGCGCCCTCAAGCCAAGCCATCACTCTTTCCAAGCTGGTAGTTTGGAGGGCAGAGTTCAGAGAGTTCAGGGGATCAGGGTTTAACAACCTGCTCGGGGCATCCGGGGGGAGGCTAACGCTCCATCTCCCCCAAAGTCCATACCCAACAACCACTATTCAACCACGACTAAAAGCCAGAATTTTGAAAAAATATGACAATAACAAAACCAACCATTCAATCCATGCTCACTAACCGGAGACCAAGACAGGCTTGATCATTACAACGCAGAGGTGCGCTTTCTCACGAAGTGAACAGTGACACAACTTTCCGCATGGATCACTAGAACCCATAGATTGTTCTCATTGCGACTGAAAAATCTCTATAATACAAAACAGTTCCTCAAATTCACTATGAGTCCGGACACGTATAAAACCAGTGGATAGACGCACATTTCTTCAATCAATTGCCGCAATGACGGTCGGGCTGACGGGTTGCCAGTACATGCCGCGGGAAGGTTTTTTCAATGACTGTCCCGAGTCCAGACTCCCTGAATCACTGGCAAACCATGAGTTGGTCAAGGCAACCTGGGAAGGGATTGATACCCGACAACTGTGGGACGGTCACTGTCACCTCATTGGCGTCGGAGACTCCAACTCCGGGATTTGGCTGAATCCCGACATGCGGTCGTTATTGCATCCGCTGCAACTGACCCAGTTTAAATTCTATCTCAACGCCTCTTGTGCCCTCTCGGTTGACAAGGAAACCATTGATGAAGGCGCTGTGCAACGATTGCTGGACATCCATACGGATCTGCCTGCGGGATTTCGCTATATGTTGTTAGGATTTGATTACCACCACAATCACAGTGGTCATGTCCAACGTGAATACAGCGCTTTTCATACACCGAATGAATACGCGTTGAGAATGGCAAAAACCCACCCCGACCAGTTTGAGTGGATTGCTTCAATTCACCCTTATCGGAAAGATGCAGTCCGTGCATTGCAGGACGCGGTGGATAATCATGCACGCGCTATAAAGTGGTTGCCCAGCGTGATGGGAATCAATGCCGATGATCCGAAATGTGATGCATTTTATGCCGCATTGGTGAAACACAATCTACCTTTATTAGCCCATGTGGGCGACGAACACGCGGTTAATTCACCGGCCGGACAAACCTACAACAATCCATTATTGTTCCGCCGCGCGCTGGATCATGGGGTGCGGGTAATCTTTGCCCACTGCGCCACATTAGGCGAGAGTAAAGATATTGATAAGGGCAAGCACGGCCCCATGGTGGCAAATCTTGATTTGTTTGCGCGCCTGATGGCAGAGCCTCGCTACGAAAATCTGGCCCTGGGTGATACCGCTGCCATTACCCAGGTGAATCGTGATCGCTGGAAAATAGAAAAAATTATTGAATCCGACGAGTGGCATGATCGTTTGCTCTATGGTTCGGACTATCCGTTACCCGGAGTAATGCCGGTATTTTCACCGCTGAACTTTGTTGATTGGGATATGCTGCCACGCAATGAAGCGAAAATTTTGTCAGATGTGAGGCGCTATAATCCTATATTGTTTGATCTGATGCTAAAAAGACGCATTAAGGTCAAAGGAAAACGCTTAAAAACCAGTGTGTTTGAGTCGCGCCGGCATTTTGTGCCCCCCTCCCCCACAATCCTCCCGTAAAAACCCTACCGGCAAAAGCTGGATTGAGTGGCCATGCGGCCGATTGACTCTGTCGGCGTACAAATCAGCTATAAGTGCAAACCACACTCTGCTTTAGCGGTATCGACCCAACGACCACAGCGATCATCGCCAGGTTTAGTACAGTGAATACACCCTACGGATGAGTAACCTTGCGCCACCATTGGGTGGAAGGGCAGATTGTGGTCACGAATGTAGGCATCGCGCTCCTCCTTAGTCACATCAATCAGCGGATAAAATTTAATCATTCCACCGCGGTGCTCAAATACATCAAGAGAAGCACGGTGTTCGGTCTGCCAACGGATCAAGCCGGATACCCACACCTTATATTTTTTCTTGATCTCATCGAGAGGCTCGACTTTATTGATTGAGCAACAGAAATCAGGATCACTCTTCCAGGTTTCATCCTTCAAGGTGTACTCGTGCTTCCACTCTTCAGGATGCACATCTACCACATCCAGATGATAAAGCTCCGTCAGCCTCTTTTTGTACGACAGGGTCTGCGGAAAATGGTAGCCGGTATCAATAAAATGAATTATCTGCTGTGGCGCCGTGATTGAAAACAGATGCAGCAAAAAAGCAGAGTTGCTGGCAAATGACGAAGTCAACATCACCTCACTGGGCGAGAAGTCTTTGTAGAGTTGCTCAACACGCTGCTCAGGCGTTAAGTTGTGATAACGTTCATTAAGCTCTTTGACGCGCGCATCGATAGATGCCTCTGAAATGCAGGCGTCTTGAAAAGATTCTGAAGTCGACTCTGGAGCAGAATCGGTGACAATGGAATTAACAACGGCTGAATTCATATCATTGAAACCATCAAAAAAAAGTTGATCAAGCGACCCCGCTGCCCCATCAAGCACTAGCGCCCATTCAGGATAATGACTAGTGTCATGTCATGGGGCTATAACAACAACATATATCACGAGGCCATAACAACAACATAATAGAATATAGCGGCGTACCATAAAGAGGGCATAAAAAACGGCTGGCGGAAGTGTGAAGCATAGCATAAATAGGTGCTAACCTGCTGAAATATCAATATGAGTTGGTTTTTTCATGCAGATTCTATCTGTCAGCTCGCAGGCTTGCGCCCAAACTTCCTCCTGGCATCTCCTTTCCGGTAATATCGTGGATTTACGACACATCAGCCTGGTACAAGCATGAAAGTCCTGCTTTATAACGAGATCAATCCCGCCAAAATCCCTGGATTCAAGAAAATGAAGGCCTACCTGGAAGCGGATGATTTCCGCTCGGCCGAAGTAAAGAAGGTGGGGGATAACCTCTATCGCGCGCGCCTGGATCGGAGCAACCGCCTGCTGTTTGCGATTCACCGCTACCAGGGGGAGGCCTATGCCTTGGTATTGGAGTGCATCGAGCAGCATGCCTATGAAAAATCCCGTTTTCTCCATCGTGGCGCCGTGGTGGATGAGGCTCGGCTTACCGCCCTGGAGTCTCTGCATGCGGTAAAGCCGGAGCCGCTGGTTTACGTTAATCCCGAAAACTCCACATTCAACATGCTGGATAAGGTCATCTCTTTTGACGAGGCGCAAAGTGACATCTACGCCCTCCAGCCCCCACTGATTATCATTGGCTCGGCAGGTAGCGGCAAGACGGCGCTGACCCTGGAGAAGATGAAAGAGGCCCTGGGGGACATACTCTATGTCACCCGCTCTCCCTATCTGGTGCATAACTCAAGGGATCTCTACTACGCCGCCCGTTATGCCAACGAAGACCAGCAGATCGATTTCCTCTCTTTTCAGGAGTACCTGGAAAGCATCCATGTCCCCGCAGGACGGGAGATGCATTTCAAGGAGTTCTCCGCCTGGTTTTCCCGCCGCCGTGCCGCCAGCGGCCTCAAGGATGCCCATCAGTTGTTTGAAGAGTTTAAAGGCGTCATTACCGGCCCGGCGACGGATTCCCCCTATCTCGGGCGGGAAGAATACCTTGGACTGGGGATAAAACAATCCATTTTCCCCCCAGACCAACGAGAGCGGGTCTATGACCTGTTTGGCAAGTATCTGCAGACAATGAATGAACAGGGATTCTACGACGCCAATATCCTCAGCCATGAGTATCTGGAAAAAGTAACACCGCGCTATGATTTCATCGTCGTGGATGAAGTACAGGATCTGACCAATATCCAGATGCGGCTTATCCTGAAGTCATTGCGTGATCCGGCGGGGTTTGTTCTCTGTGGCGATTCAAACCAGATCGTACACCCCAATTTTTTCTCCTGGTCCAAGATCAAGAGTTTTTTCTACCAACAAGAGGGTTCGGCACCGCAAGCGGATTTGATCCGCATTCTCAATACCAACTATCGCAACTCCCCCCAAGTGACCGAGGTAGCCAACCGAGTTTTGAAGATTAAGGGCGCCCGCTTCGGCTCCATCGACAAAGAGAGTAACTACCTGGTGGAGAGTAACGCCCACAACACCGGGGAAGTGATTCTGCTCCAGGACGAAGAAGGCATGAAGGCTGAACTTGACCACAAGACCCGCCACTCGACCCGCTTTGCCGTCATTGTCATGCACCCGGACGATAAGGCACTGGCCAGCGCCTGCTTCAGTACACCACTGGTCTTTTCGGTGCAGGAGGCCAAGGGGCTGGAGTATGAGAATATCGTGCTCTACAACTTCACATCAAAAGAAGAACAACGGTTTCGGGAGATCACCCGGGGAGTGGAGCATGCAGACCTTCAGCAGGGGCTGAGCTACGCCAGGACAAAAGATAAGAGCGACAAATCCCTTGAGGTCTACAAGTTTTATATCAATGCCCTCTATGTGGCCATCACCCGTGCGGTGCGCAATATTTATCTCATAGAGCGGACAACCAGGCAGCGTCTGTTTGACCTGCTTGACCTGCGCCCCGCCAAAGAGGGCTTGCAACTGGAGAAACAGGATTCCAGCCTGGATGAGTGGCGCATGGAGGCACAGCGGCTGGAACTTCAGGGCAAGCAGGAGCAGGCGGAGAATATCCGCAGCCAGATCCTGAAGCAGAAATCCGTGCCCTGGGAGGTACTGCACGGTGAGCCTTTGGCGCAGCTCCAGCACAAGGCGATTGAAGAAAACAATAAAAAGGCGAAGATAAGCCTGTTTGAATACTCCCTGGTCCACCGGGATCAATCCCGTTTAAATGCGCTGATCAAATCCGGATTCGCCCCGGCCAGGAACCCGGATAAAGGGCAGAAGCTGCTAAACAAAAAGCACTATATGCCCTACGACCTGAAACACCCGGGCGCCGTGTTACGGCAAACAGATCAGTACGGTATCGATTTTCGCAATATCTTCAATCAGACACCGCTGATGATTGCCAGCCGCCTGGGCAATGAAACATTGATCAGGGAATTGAGAGAGCGGGGGGCGAATACCGAGTTGATCAATAATGCCGGATTCAATGCCTTCCAGATCGCCTTGGAGCAGACGCTGGACAATCCAAAATACTGCAACAAAAAACTGGCTGCCGTTTATCGCCTGCTGGAGCCCGACTGCCTGGATATCCAGGTGGATGAACGCCTGATCAAGCTGGATAAACGCTCAATGGAATTCCTGATGCTCAACCTGATGATGGCGATGTTCTACGTCCGGCTTGGGGAAAAAATCGTTTACACCCGGGGGGCCTTTCAAAACAGTGACTTTGCAGAGGCACTGGCGCACTTTCCTGAACACATCCTGCCCGCCCGGCGAAAGAAACGCCCCTATATCTCCAGCATCCTGTCAAAGAATGAGGTTAGCCGCGACGACAAGTACAACCGTAAGCTCTTTCTGCGAGTGAAACACGGCCACTACATAATCAACCCGGGGTTAAGCCTGCGAATAGAAGGCGAGTGGCAAAATATTTTTGAACTGCTTTCATTCGACATGATTGCCCATGTACATACGGATAATAATAATTCTTACTGGAGCGGTTATGACCACAACGCAATGAACCAGGAGCATATAGAACGATTTGCAAACAAGATCAAGACATACACTGAGCAAGAAGGTTGGAATGAGTACTTTTGACTTAGTGTTCAGCGTTCCTGTGGTGTTTCGCGGCACCAAAAGTAGGCGCTTTAGGCGAAGATAACGACTGCATGGAGGAGGTAGGGCGACTCAGGAGACAAAGCTGAGATGCAAGATCGAGAAGTTATTACCTGCACGTTTTTACTATTTTTGGCATGGCGCAACTTTGTAACAAGGCCCCTCTTCCCTCACCGCCCAGCGGATTCCCTTGGCCACGGATAATCCGATACCCTTTACCGCGCACAACTCGTCTATCTCGGCAGTCAATATTCGATCCAAAGTGCCAAAACGATCCAACAAGCGCGCCGCCCTCCGTGGCCCGATGCTGGGAAAACCCTGTAGAATATATATTTGCAAACGGCGTTTGCCACGGGGCAAACGGCCATGCCGTTGAGGGCCATCCCCACTATAGGCACGTCCTTGGCAGGCTATATAGTGCCCGCCCGAAAACTATCCAACCTCATGATTTAATATAAAAAACCACTCCATTCATGGCGCGAAGAAAGCTATAATAAAGCAGGCCTTCCACTGAAAACCTGCAAAAAACCGCTTTTTTTCA
>JAKIUN010000090.1 GCA_021647505.1 Gammaproteobacteria bacterium | reverse complement strand
GGATGCAAATCTATCGTTGGGAATGCGCCAGCTCAATGGCGTTTACACCCAACGCTTCAATCGTATCCACAAACGAACGGGCCATGTATTTCAAGGCCGCTACAAGGCGATATTGGTAGGGGAAGAGGCAGGCAAAAGGCAAGACCTGACCCCTTGCAAGCTTGCAAGGTCGTAGCGGCGTGAGGCCTGTCCGTCTCTACTGTGCTTGTTATGTGCAACACTTAAACGTACAATATTAAGTACATGTACCATGTAAGGACAACCCATTATGAAAGCCCTTAGTTATACTGCTGCTCGTTCGAACCTGGCCAAAACCATGGAAAGCATATGCGATGACCATGAACCTGTTGTTATTACTCGAAAAAATGAACGATCAGTGGTCATGCTCTCACTTGAAGATTATGAATCCCTAGAAGAAACAGCATACCTTCTTCGTAGCCCTAAGAACATGAAAAGACTCATCGAGTCTCTTTCTCAACTTGAAAGTGGGGATGGTTCACCAAGAAGATTAAGCGAATGATTCTCATTTTTTCCGATCACGCATGGAATGACTACCAGTATTGGCAAAAGACCGATAAAAAAATGGTCAAACGCATCAACTCACTAATAAAGGATATTCAACGCTTACCTTTCGAAGGCATCGGAAAACCTGAGCCACTGAAGCATGCCTTATCTGGTTACTGGTCTAGACGAATAAATGATGAACACAGAATCATTTATAAAGTTGATTCTGAATCTATTCTTATCGCTCAACTCAGATACCACTATTGATCATCAATTGCACCTACTTCTCACGGCCAGAGTCTTTCTGATTATCAAAAAAATGATGGCGGCTTATTTTCCAGCCGAAAATACAGACAAGGAGTAGTCAAGAGGTCGGACTCGAATAACCACTAACATTGCCATTAATTCTCTACCACCCACTAATTACAGTTATCCCTTGGCGATACGCTAGATCATCTCCTCTCCACCCTTGTTCTTGAAATCATGCTTGTCGTGGAAGGTCTGCACGGCGTCGAGCATGCCTGGCAGGAATCGAAGTGTTGCATGGTTGTCCCCGGGTGCCGCCCCACGAGCAATGCGACGAGAAAAAGCCTATTGTAGGGTAGGCACTGCCTACCAAAAATTTACCCGACATCGCCATGGTGGGCAGTGCCCACCCTACATTACCGGAAAATTATCCCTGCAAGCGCGAAAGATCCGCCACGCGCAGGAACAGGCTGCGCAACTTCGCCAGCAGAGCCAGGCGATTGCCGCGCAGGGACTCGTCGTCCACCATCACCATCACGTCATCGAAGAAGTGGTTCACGGCCTCACGCAGGTCGGCGAGGCGAGCCAGGGCCGGTTCATAGTCGCGGGCGTCGAACAGGGGGGTGACTTCCTGCTCCAGCTCGGCGAGGCGTTCGGCGAGGGTCTTTTCCGCCACCTCGACCAGCCTTGCGGCATCCACTTCGGACGGTGCCTCGATGCCTTTTTCATCCGCTTGCCGCAGGATATTGGATATACGCTTATTGGCGGCGGCCAGGCTGTCGGCCTCGGCCAGGCTGCGGAAGTGATTGACGGCTCGCACCCGGCGGTCGAAGTCGTAGGGCTGGGTGGGCCGCTGGGCATGCACGGCGTCGAACACGTCCGGGCTCACGCCGATGTCATGATAATAGGCACGCAGGCGATCCATCATGAAGTCAAACACCTGGGGGTCGACGTCCTTGGCCGTAAGCCGCTCGCCGAGCCCCTCGACCGCCCGCCCGATCAGCGCCGGCAGATCCAGCGGCAGCTGGCGCTCGATGATGATGCGCAGCAGGCCCAGCGCGGCGCGGCGCAGGGCGAAGGGGTCCTTGCTGCCGGTGGGTGGCTGGCCGATGCCAAACATGCCGACGATGGTGTCCAGCTTGTCGGCGATGGCCAGCACCTGGCCGGTGGGTGTGGCGGGCAGTCCGTCGCCGGCGAAGCGCGGCAGGTATTGTTCGTCCTGGGCCAGCGCTACCTCTTCGGCTTCGCCGTCATGCAACGCGTAATAGCGACCCATGATGCCCTGTAGCTCGGGAAATTCGTAGACCATCTCGGTCATCAGATCACACTTGGCCAGCCAGGCGGCGCGCTCGGCCCACACGCGGTTGGCGTCCAGGCTATCGGCGATATCACCGGCCAACCCGGCCACGCGCCCGACCTTGTCGTACAGGGTGCCTAGCTGCTTCTGGAACAGGATGGTCTTCAGGCGCTCGATGTGGCTGTCGAGGCGGTGTTTGCGATCCTGGATCCAAAAGAATTCGGCGTCGGACAGGCGTGGTCGGATCACGCGCTCGTTACCCTCGCGTACCAGCTCGGGGTTGCGGCTGTTGATGTTGGCCACGGTGATGAAGTGGGGCATTAACTTGCCGTTAGCGTCGACGATGTGGAAATACTTCTGGTTAGTCTTCATGGTGGAGATCAGAGCCTCGGCCGGCACATTGAGGAAACGCGCCTCAAAATCCCCGGCAATGGCCGTTGGCCATTCCACCATTGCGGTCACTTCGTCGAGTAAGTTTTCATCGATCACTGCATTGCCACCCAGCGCCTCTGCCGCCTCCAGCACCTGTGCGCGCACCGCCTCGCGACGCACGGCGAAGTCAGCCACCACGTAGCCCTCGGTCTCCAGCAGCGGGGCGTAGCCCTCCGGCTCAGCGATGTAGAGCGTGTCCGGATGATGGAAACGATGGCCACGGGTCTCGCGTCCGCTGGTCACGGCGAGGATTTCCGTCTTGATCACTTCATCACCGAACAACAGCACCGCCCAGTGCACCGGGCGTACGAATTCTGCCTCCAGCGCACCCCAGCGCATGCGTTTGGGGATCGGCAGTTTGTCCAATGCGGTGCGCACCATATCCGGAATCAGGTCGGCGGTGGGCTGGCCGGGCTGCTCGGCGCGGTACATCAGCCAGGCGCCCTTGTCGGTCTCGATGCGGTCGAGGTCGTCTACCGAACTCAAGCCACAGGAACGGGCAAAGCCCTCGGCGGCCTTGGTGGGGCAACCATCTTCACCAAAGGCGGCGAGCAGCGCCGGGCCGCGGCGTTCGATGATCTTGTCGGCTTGGGCCTCGGCCAGATCCTTCACCAACACCGCCAGACGGCGCGGGCTGGCGTACAGGCTCAGTTCGCCGTGGCTCAGATCAGCGCCCTTCAGGCCGTCCCTGATGCCGGCGCCGAAGGCCTCGGAGAGGCGCTTGAGGGCCTTGGGTGGCAATTCTTCGGTGCCGATCTCGATGAGTAGGTCGCGGGTATTCATTTTTGTGTTCACTCGTTTGGACGGCCTTTCTTCAACGCGAAGACGCAAAGGCCGCAAAGTATTTTCAGTCTTGTCTCTGTGCCCTTTGCGTCTTGGCGCCTTTGCGTTGGATATTGAAGGTTCATGCCTTCGACCCCTCCAGCATAGGAAAGCCCAGTTTCTCGCGCGCATTGTAGTAGGCCTGGGCGACGGCGCGCGACAGGGTACGCACGCGCAAAATATAGCGCTGGCGTTCGGTGACGGAGATGGCGTGACGGGCATCGAGCAGGTTGAAATTGTGCGAGGCCTTGAGCACCTGCTCATAGGCCGGCAGCGGCAGACCGGCCTCGATGAGGCGCTGCGATTCACGCTCGCAGGTGTCGAAGGCCTTGAACAGGGCCTCGGTATCGGCATGCTCGAAGTTGTAGGCCGACTGTTCCACCTCGTTCTGGTGGAACACGTCACCATAGGTGGTCGTACCCAGTGGGCCCTTCGACCACACCAGGTCATAGACGCTCTCCACGCCCTGCAGATACATGGCGATGCGCTCCAGGCCATAGGTGATCTCGCCCGTCACCGGCTTGCACTCCAACCCACCCACCTGCTGGAAATAGGTAAACTGGGTCACCTCCATACCGTTCAGCCATACCTCCCAGCCCAGGCCCCAGGCGCCCAGGGTGGGGGATTCCCAGTTGTCCTCGACGAAGCGGATGTCGTGCTCCAGTGGGTCTAACCCCAGCATCGTCAGCGAACCCAGGTACAGCGCCTGGATTTCCAGCGGCGACGGCTTGATGACCACCTGGAACTGGTAGTAATGCTGCAGACGATTGGGGTTCTCGCCGTAACGACCATCGGTCGGGCGGCGTGAGGGCTGCACATAGGCGGCGCTCCACGGCTCGGGACCGATGGCGCGCAGGAAGGTAGCGGGATGAAAAGTGCCCGCACCCACCTCCATGTCCAGCGGCTGCAGAATCACGCAGCCCTGTTCCGCCCAGTATTGTTGCAGGGCGAAAATCATCCCCTGAAAGGTCGATACATCCGGTTTCGCTGACATAGGTCGGTACTTGATTGGCCTGGAGAATATAAGGGCGCACAGTATACCCGCTGCGCGGGAACGGCGAAAACAACCCTGCGCTTCGCCGCCCGCCGGATGAAAACAGGGGGTAGACGCCCGGGACTTTTTGACGCATAACTTTAGGGGACTTCTATCCTATACCCCCCGGAAACCCAGAGGACACATGGGCCAGGAAATCGACGATGCCCGCTTCAGCCAGCAGGACTTCACGACCTTCCAGCAGCGGCTGGCCGAGGAAACGGCCCTGCTCGCCGAGAGATTCCAGCAGGGCCGCTTCGACCCCGGCTCACCCGTAGCCGGCTTCGAATTGGAGACCTGGCTGGTGGACGCACAGCTGCGTCCCGCGCCTGTTAACGCCCGCTTCATCGAACGCCTTGGCGACCCATTGGTCTCTCCCGAGCTGGCCACCTTCAACGTCGAATTCAATATCCATCCATTGCCACTCGGTGGCCACATTCTTTCGCAAATGGCCAGCGGCCTGCAGCAGGCCTGGCAGCAGGCGCGCCAAACGGCCCATGAGATGCAGCTGGAACTGGCCATGATCGGCATCCTGCCCACCGTCCGCGACGCCGACCTAAGCCCTGCCAATCTTTCCGCCATGAACCGCTACCACGCACTGAACACCGAGATCCTGCGCCTGCGTGGCGGTCGTCCACTACGCCTCGACATCCACGGCCACGACATCCTGCGCGCCGAACATAGCGACGTGATGCTGGAATCCGCCACTACCTCCTTTCAGATCCACCTGCAAGTGGCCCCCGAACTCGCCGTACGCGCCTACAACGCCAGCATCATCGCCTCTGCACCGCTGGTGGCCGTAAGCGCCAATTCACCCTACCTGTTCGGCCACGACCTGTGGGCCGAGACACGCATCCCCCTGTTCGAGCAATCGGTGGAAGTCGGCGGCTACGAAGAAGACGCCCACGGCCCCATGCGCCGCGTCAGTTTCGGCTCCGGCTACGCGCGGGCCTCGCTGCAAGAAATCTTTACGGAAAATCTCGAACACTTTCCGGCGCTACTGCCGGTGTTGTTCGACGCACCACCTGAACAGCTCGCCCACCTGTGCCTGCACAACGGTACCCTGTGGCGCTGGAGCCGCCCACTGATCGGCTTCAGTGACGGCCAGCCCCACCTGCGCATCGAACAGCGCGTGGTGCCCGCCGGGCCTACCATCGCCGATGCTGTGGCCAACGCCGCCTTTTTCTACGGCCTCTGCTGGGCTCTGTGCCAGCAGGACGAGGCCGCCGAAACCCGGCTTCCCTTCGCCATCGCGCGCGACAATTTTTATGCCGCCGCCCGCCACGGCCTCGATGCCCAGGTCACATGGCTGGATGGCAACAAACAACCCGTCCAATTACTACTGCTGAAGACACTACTGCCGCTGGCCACGCGGGGACTGGAGGCGCTGGGCATCGAGCACAACGAAGCAAAGCACTACCTGGGAATTATTGAATCGCGGGTGAAAAACGCCTGCAACGGCGCCGCCTGGCAGCGTGCCTACGTCGCCCGTCATGGGCCGGACATGCAGGCCCTGCTGGCCGCCTACCTCGAACGCCAGCATAGCGGCGTGCCGGTGCATGAGTGGGATATTTAAGAAATGACACTGATTGGCTACAACACAAACAATCCACGGCTGTCCTGTTGCTTCATATCCTCATTCCCGCGCAGGCGGGATCCAGCAACCCTTCGTCGAAGTGCTGCAAGAGCAGAAAAGTCTGGATATAACAACTGATGATCTCTACCAGTCCCCGGCCCATGTCGCCCGCCAGCTCCCCACTGACTGCTGCCTTCTGCACCAGCTTGAGTGCCGTCTCCAGCTCACGGGCATTGCGCTCGAAGCGTTCACGGTTGATGGTGTAGCCCCGGATCAAGTGCTCCTTGAGGGTAGTGGTCGTCCAGATGCGAAACTGGGTGCCGCGCTTGAAATTTACCCGATAGCCGACCGAGATGATCACGTCGAGGTTGAAATATTCGACCTGACGCACAACCTCACGACCATCCTCATTTTGAGGAAAGAAAGGGTCAGGTCTTTGGTTTATGATCTCAGCTCCGATAAGCCCTAGATTCTTGAGAGTTTCACAAGACACCGACTATGACCCGCCCGATAAGACTGGAATTTCCCGGAGCGCTTTACCACATCACACAGCTAAAGAAGGAGCGTGATTGAAATATAAAATAATTGAGCAGCAGCTCAACCGAAGTGTGGGTTACATGTTACAATTTAGAGTTACTCAAAGGAAAGGCTTGGTGAATACGCCATTGTTGAGAAACGAAAACAAGCACAATAATACATAACAGGATTAAGTGAAGTATTGTGGAAAAGTTGGGAAGTAAAAAGAACCCATTGATTTTAAGAGTTACAGATGACTCAAAAATCGATAGGATTGCCAATATCTGTCATGAAAATGGATGGCATTTTATCTTGGGATTTGAGCCGAGTCAGGAAGAAGACCTAACGGATCTAGGAAGAAAGCTATCGCCGCCCGTCCGACATCAAGCTGTAAAGATTGGACGAAATGAGCCTTGCTCCTGCGGGAGCGGGAAGAAATACAAAAAATGTTGCGAAGCTCTGGCTTGATTGATTCGCTAATCAGGCAATAAAACGGCGGTAGAACTCGGCACTCTCAAGTATTGTTACCAGCCCCATAATCGAGCCGAAAATCATCCATAGCTTTGACTGGCAACACATACAATATGTAGTGAGTGGAGGCGCTGACTGACTATCCCCTAAAAGTAAAAAAGTTTGTCGCCAGCCTAAAAAGCCGCCTGAGTATATTCATGCTGCCGCCCTATGCATCCGACCTCAACCCTGATAAGTTGGTGTGAAACTACATTCGACAAGCAGGTACGGCAAGGTCGCCGCTCAAAAAAGGCGAATCACTGTGGGGGAGAGCATTCATCAATTTGGGGTTGATTGCCAAGGAAAGGGTTTAGTGAAACTCTTTTTCAAAAATGAAGCTGTATTCTTTACTGCTAGCTAGATAGTAACCACTTTGAGAAATCCGAGTAGACCCAAAAAATTGCATTCTGAGGTGTAAATAATGGAGAGTGAGTACAGTTATGTTGAAAATTATTTTTAGATATTTTACCCCAGGTATTCGGTATGAAAGAAGAAAGTGGAAAAAGATTTAAATTTGCTATTGTGACGCCAAGTCATGCGCCTGATTACGAGCGCTGCAGGATGTTGGTGAAAAGCGTAAGAAAGTTTATTTCTGGCAATGCCACTCATTATATTATAGTAAATAAAAAAGACAAAAAATTATTTAAAACGTTAGAGGGGGGTAATATTGAAATAGTATCCGAAGAGTTAATATTGCCTTGGTGGCTAAAGCGTTTGCCATGTCGAATTAGTGGAAAAAATGTCTGGCTGAACTTTAAGGGGGCGCCTGTTAGAGGCTGGATAATCCAACAGCTTATAAAGCTTGCTAGTGCGCAAATTATACCAGCAGACATATTTATTTTTGTAGATTCAGATGTATCTTTTATAAAGCCTGTAGATTTTCAACAGTACTTTATGCGAGATGACAAGGTTCGTTTATTTCGTAAATATGGGGGCAGTGATAAAAGGTGGGACAACTCAACAAGTAAATTATTGGGGTTGCCGCTGGGTAATTGCTCTAATGTTAGCTATGTCGGCCCCGTGATAGCGTGGCGCCGTGATAATTTATTGGCGCTGTGCGATTATTTACAAGAAAACTCTAATAAAAACTGGATCGAGATTATAGCCAGTACTTGGCACGTCTCAGAATACAGCCTTTATGGGCATTTTGTTGACAATATAATTGGCGATAATAATGGACATTATCACGATGAAAATCCGTATTGTCACCAGCATGACTGGGTCGACGGAAATAAACCTTCCTCATTATCTAAAGAGCAAATAAGTGATTTCTTTTCAACAATTGACTCCGAAGATATTGCCATTATGATTTCTTCAGCCGCTGGTATCCCAGCAAAAAAATATGATCATTATATAAATGATATATTATCTCGCAGAGAGGTAAGTAACCACCACAAAATAACTTGAGTTGCTCTGCCCCAGTGGATCCATAGCTTTATACCGTGGCACAACAACAAGTACCTATGTAATGCATACACTACACAACACCGAGTCAGCATCTCGGCACTGGGGTTGCACAGCCCCTGTCCTGTCTGTGGAACACCGTCAAAGGCCTATGACCAGCATTCCTACCGCGTCTGAGTTAAAAATGCCGAGAAACTAAAAAGAGATTATCCATGTCTAAAAGTACAGTTACATATTGGAATGCACTGAATAAAAATAATAATGATAAATGGGAAGTAATTGAAGGTTCAGATGGTCAACTTGAACAGCTAACACTTGCTATTGATGAACAAAATGGTGATTACACTCGGTTAACTCGTTTTAAAGCAGGTGCAAATACAAAAGCATTTGGAGCAAAAATCCATGATTTTCTAGAAGAAATCATGATCATTAAAGGTCGCCTATATGATGAAGCATTTGATAAATGGCTAGAGCTAGGAGATTATGCGAGTCGCCCTCCTGGTGAAGTACATGGGCCATTTGTTGCTGAAAAAGAATGCATAGTTCTAGAAATATCGTACCCAAGTCAGTCTCGTTAGCTATGAGAGTGGCCAATTATGAGTGAAATAATAGTGTGCTCTCCATTAAGAGGTGCGTGGCAGGTTGTTATATCGCCTGCTGACCATATTCCAAGTCACTATACTGAAATGCTGGGAATAAGCTATGCGTTTGATTTTGCAAAAAGAAAAGATCCCGAAGATCTAGCTACGACATCGTTTTTGGAAACAATACACTTGTACGGACACAAGCTACGCTGGGAAGACTCTCCCAGTTTTGTATACATCCAATGGCTCTTCGTAAAACTGTGTGAAATTCCGGTAAAATACCCTGCTTTAGCCATTGATTGGAGCGGTTTTTTCCATGGACATAGAAGAGCATTACAGCCAGCTACTGGGTGTCAATTCCCCGTGGG
>JAKIUN010000089.1 GCA_021647505.1 Gammaproteobacteria bacterium | reverse complement strand
AAAAAAGCGGTTTTTTGCAGGTTTTCAGTGGAAGGCCTGCTTTATTATAGCTTTCTTCGCGCCATGAATGGAGTGGTTTTTTATATTAAATCATGAGGTTGGATAGTTTTCGGGCGGGCACTAAATAAGTACTAATTTCAGATTTCATATCTTATTCTCCCTTTTTAGTATTATATTTGACTCACTATGCATTTGTAAAAAATCTAACTTATTAGTATCAAGCACCCTTGCCTTGCTACGCACGGTATTGGACGAAGAATCAGGCACACTTGCCCGAAAATCACAGAAACTCGGTCAGCTTGCCCTGATATCTTGATATTGACAGTCTGTTAAGGCATGTTTGGTTTATTATTTTCATTCAGACCCTATTTCCTGGGAATCACTGTGTCAACAGAGTCGAACCGACACAACACACTGATATTGATACAGTCTAGCCCAGAAAAATCATATTTTCTCCGTTCAAAACTGTCATTTTAGCAACAAAATCAGTCGTCCAAGCAATTAGGAAAGCTCCTCTGAACACACGGGCGCTTTCAATTTCAACCGATTCTATACACCCCGGCAAGTCTTGACAGCCTCGACAAACCCAGGCCTTCTCACCACTCGGCCAGCCGGAAAACTCTCCCTCAGAGTTGACGCTGCACTCCCCTCCCCCTAAAGTAACCGCCTGCTTCAGGTGTCCTACGGGCAATCCGCCCACGGGATGAAACGGGAAACTGGTGCGCCGCCCTCCATATTTTGTGATGGCCGGCAATTCCAGCGCTGCCCCCGCAACGGTAATTGAGTGGGGGTCACTTCCCGTCATTGATCACAATCGATGACGAAAAGTGACCTCAACAGCCGACACCCCGCCACTGGGTCTTCCCGGGAAGGCGTCGACTGGACCATCAGGTCACTCATGAGCCCGGAGACCGGCCTGAAGCCAACGACACAAGCTGCGGAGGGCAGTGGTGGCGGGCGGTCTTCATCCCTCTGACAGCCCTGCTATCTCTTCCTCGCCGCCGCATCATTAATTCGCGCGGGTGTGCGCTATCATCTTGGGAGAGAGTACCGTGAGCTGTACAAGCAATACCTTGGTTTATGACAACGCCTTTGATTACAAAACCATCCTTCGCAAGGCCCTATTGCCCCTAGCCATCACGGTCATCACCAGCGGCCAGGCACTGGCTGGAGAAAGCAGCAACACTGGTGCAGTAAAGAGTACCCCGGTCGTGGTCACCGCAACGCGTTTCAATGCCTCTATCGACACCGCACCGGTCAATGTCATTACTATCAGTGCCGAAGATATCGCCAACAGCGGCGCTAACAGCATCGCCGATGTACTGCGCTACCAGGCCGGCGTCAACGTCTCCAGCCTGTTCGGCATCAACGGTTCAGGCGACCGCATCGACCTTGGCGGCTTCGGTGAGAACGGTGGCAGCAACACCCTGATCCTGCTCAATGGCCGCCGCCTCAACGACCTCGACCTGGCCAGCGCCAATCTCGCCACCATCCCGCTGCACAGCGTCGCACAGATCGAGATCATTCAGGGCAGCGCCAGCGTGCTCTATGGCGACAATGCGGTGGGCGGCGTCATCAATATCGTCACCAAGAGCGCCTTCGACGCTGAAAGCGGTAACGTGGCGCTGGAATTCGGCACCTTTAATACTCGGCGCCTGACCGCCGGCCTGCAAAAAATGGCGGGTGATACCGCCTTGTCACTGAATATCGACAGCCTGAAGTCCGACGGCTACCGCGACAGCAATACGCTGGAAAATACCAGCCTGATCACCGAGGTCAGCCGCGAGGACGATGGCTGGCAGCGCGGCCTGCGCTATCAGCAGAGCTGGGAAGATACCCAGCTGCCGGGGTCTCTCAATGAGCCCGACTACGAGGCCGATCCCTCTCAGGCCGGGGCCTTTCCCTATGACGCCACCGAGCGCCGCTACAGCATCGAGGGCTTCATCGACAGCGAGGGCATGGCGGCGGAAATCGCCCTGCGCAACAAACATCAGGAAACCAGTTATGGCAGCGTTTCTGATCTCGAGACCCTTTCGTTTACCCCGCGTTTGCGCCGCCAGTATGGCAGTCACCGGATCATCGCCGGTGTCGATGTCTATCGCAGCACCCTGGATGCCATCGCCACCTGGAACAGCCAGTACGTCACACAGAAAAGCGACGGTATCTATCTCACCGACGCCATCGGCCTCGGCAGGCAGGCCACCCTTAATTTGGGTATCCGCCGCCAACTGATCGAGGTACGTGCCGGCAATGCCCCCGTCGGCAGTGACCGCCGTAATGACGGCATCACTACCTGGGACGTCAGCCTCAGCCGTAAGCACCACTATGGCGCCACCAACTACCTGCGCGTCGCCAAGAGCTTCCGTGCCCCGCTGCTGGATGAAATGTGGAACTACACCACGGGCGTCCTGACCCTGATCAAACCACAGACGGCGCGCCACTACGAGATCGGTACCCGGCAGACCTATGCCAACGGCATCCGCATGAATATCAACCTGTTCCGTATGGATCTGGAAGACGAGATCGCTTACGCCTATGATCATGCGCCCTTCCCCAACGCATCCGCCAACGTCAATCTGGACAAAACTCGCCGTGACGGCCTCAATCTCGGCCTGAAACTACCTCTGGGTAAACTGCTCAACCTGCAAGCCGGCTATGCCTGGCGCAAGGCCACTTACCGTTCCGGCGCCAATAAAGGCAAGGATGTACCCTTGGTGCCAAGCAATAAGTTCACCCTGGACTGGCAGTTTACCTTGACCCCAAATTCCCATTTGGGATTTGAATTCATCCACACAGATAGCCGTTACTTCGGTAATGATGATGCCAACGCCGGCAAGAAGATGGAGGCCTACCAGCAACTGGATATCAACTACCGCTATGAATTCGGGGATTGGCATGCGCGCCTGCAGATACAGAATGCCACCAACATAAAGACCGCCGACACTGGCTTCTACCGCGCCAATGATTCCAATCCGTATAATTATTATTCATTACCGGAGCGTGCTGCCTATCTCCAGCTAGGCACAAGCTTCTAGCCGTGAACTTCCGCGCCATCAACGAACCGCCGTTCGCGATATCCCGCCCCGGGGTACCGCGACGGCTGCTCGGCTTCGTCATATTTTCCCTGCTGCTGCACAGCCTGCTGTTCATCGCCGGTGATGACATCACGCCACTCGACATGAGCCCGTTGGGCAACCTCTATATTCATGCCATTCTGAGCAATGGGCCGGCAATAAGCGCCAACAACGACCCGGCACCGAACAGTGACAGGCCCAGCGAAAAACCACCCGCCGTAGAGATGCGTGAAATACCGCACGACGCACCAAAACCTGAAAAGATAAAGACGACGGCAGACAGCCAAAGAGAAATCGCCCACATTCGCGAAACCCCCACGCCGTCATCCGTTGAGGCAGAAACCCAGACACCATTGAATACGGCCGCCACCCACGCTGAAACTCCGCCCGAGACAGCGGCCACAATCACCAACGACGGGTATGCGGACACCCGCCAACAAACACTGTCCGCAATAGAAAACCCCACAGAGAAAAACGCGCAAAGTACAGCGCAGACAGATACAGACAGCCAGCACAATTACCTGCTCGGCCAGTTGCAGAATCAGCTGTCACACTACCTGACCTATCCGCTGCGCGCACGCCGGCGCGGTTGGGAGGGTGAGGTTCTGCTCAGTCTACAGCTCGATGCCCACGGCCAGTTACACAATATCCAGCTGCTGCGCAGTTCCGGTTATGCACTGCTGGATCGCTCGGCGCTACGGGCCCTGTCCCGGCTGAATCGGCTGCGCCTGCCAGCCGATACAGCGGCACGAAAACCTGTCGACCTACAACTGCCAGTGGTCTATCGCCTGAGTGAGGGTTGAGTCCGATGTATTGCCATCACCGCGCTGCTGCGCGCACTTCATCCAGCGCCTCGCACAGTTGTTCGGCGCCATCGAGAATACGCAGCGTATGGCGCTGCAAAAAATCCGCCGGAATGGCGATCAGGTGATGGTTTTTTACCGCACGCAATTGCGTCCAGCGCAGCCAGCCCTGCCGCCACTCGCTGTCACCCGGCACACGCACGCCAGCAACGATGGCCGATGGATCGGCCACCAGTACGGCCTCTATATCCAGTTTTGGCGCCAGCGCCGGCAGATCGGCGAACACGTTGCGCCCACCGCACAGGCGGATCACCTTGCTGATCAAGTGTTCGCCATTGACCGTCGTCAACGGCCGGCGCCAGACCTGATAGAACACACTCACCGGCGCGCGTCCGGCATAACGCGTGCGCAAATCCGCCAGCCGTTTGCGGAAACCCGCAGCCACCGGCTGTGCCGTGACCTGCGTGCCGGCGAGCTTACCCAGGCGTTCGAGATTACTGGCCACGTCCTCCAGGCTGCGCGGTTCGCTGAGAAATACCGTCAGTCCCAGGCTGCGCAATTGCCCGATCAGCGCCGGCGGGTTACCGCTGGCCCAGGCGATCACCAGATCCGGGCGCAGGGCGAGGATACGCTCCATATCCACGGCGTTGTACGAACCCACCCGGGGCAGCGCCTTGGCCGCCGGCGGATAGTCGCTGTATTCCACCACGCCGACGATGCGTCCACCCACGCCGACGCTGAACAACAGCTCAGTGACGTGCGGGGCCAGACTGACGATGCGCTGCGCCGGCTGACTCAGGCGCACCTCGTGGCCCATGTCATCGGTTACCGATACGACGGCCTGCACCGGCGACATCAGCAACATACCCACCACCAATACCGCCCAAAAAACCACTGTTTTCACCTCATGCCGCAGAACGAAAATACCCAAACAGGCCGCAGTATAACGGAGATGCCATGCACGAACTGATCCTTGGCGGTGCCCGCTCCGGCAAGAGCGCCCTCGCCCAGCAACGCGCCGTGGCCAGCAGCCTGGCCGTCACCTGCATCGTTACCGCCACACCCGATGACGCGGAAATGGCCGAGCGCATCGCCCATCATCGGGCCAATCGTCCGCCCGCGTGGCACGTTGTCGAAGAGCCCATTGAGCTGGCTGCGGCACTGATGGAACACACAGCTTCGGATCACTGTCTGCTGGTAGATTGCCTGACCCTGTGGCTGAGTAATATCCTCAGTGACGGCGATGACACCTTCGACCGGCAACGCACCGCCCTGCTCGACACCCTGCCGCAGCTGCCGGGCCGGATCATCCTGGTCGGTAACGAAATCGGCCTTGGTGTGATCCCCATGGGCAAATTGACACGGCGTTTCGTGGATGAAAACGGCCGCCTGCACCAGGAGATCGCCGCCCGCTGCGAACGCGTCAGCCTATGCGTGGCCGGCCTGCCGCTAAGCCTGAAAGAACCCGAACAAATACAGACAGGAGAAATAGTCCAATGACACATCAATGGCTGACCCAGCCCATCGCCCCTCTGGACGAGGCCGCCGGCCAACGCGCCCATGCCCGCCAACAGCAACTCACCAAGCCCCCCGGCTCGCTGGGGCAACTGGAAACACTGGCCGAATGGCTGGCTGCCCGTCAGGGCACAGACCATCCCACGGCGGATAACATCGCTATCACCCTCTTCGCCGCCGACCACGGCCTCGCCAGCGAGGGCACCTCGGCCTTCCCGCAAGCGGTGACCGGCGAGATGGTGAAAAACTTCGCCCACGGCGGCGCCGCCATCAGCGTGCTGGCGCGCGAGCTGGATGCCAAACTGGAAGTAGTTAATCTCGGCACTCTCAACCAACCCGGCCCGCTGCCCGGCGTCATCGACAATCGCCTCGGCCCCGGCACTGCCAACATGCTACGACAGCCG
The DNA here is from genome assembly GCA_021647505.1 of Gammaproteobacteria bacterium. Taxonomy (GTDB): domain Bacteria; phylum Pseudomonadota; class Gammaproteobacteria; order SZUA-152; family SZUA-152; genus DRQN01. Next base: position 3,528 of record JAKIUN010000089.1, on the reverse strand, counting down.
GCCATGACAGTCGAACAATTATCAGCCGCCCTGGACGCCGGCCGCGATGCCGTCGGCCGCGCCATGGAAAAAGACAGCCAACTGTTCATCGGCGGTGACATGGGCATCGGCAACACTGCCAGCGCCACGGCCTGCGCCTGCGCCCTGTTGGATCTGCCCGCCAGCGAATTGACCGGCCCCGGCACCGGTCTTGACACCGCCGGCGTGGTGCGCAAGGCCACGCTGATCCAACAAGCGCTGGACACCCATCGCGCAGCCCTGAACAGCCCCTTGGAAACCCTCCGTCACCTCGGCGGCTTCGAGATCGCCGCGCTGACCGGCAGTTACATCACTTGCGCCCAGCGGGGCCAGCCTGCGCTGGTGGACGGTTTCATCACCAGTGCTGCAGCCCTGTTGGCGGTTCGCATCCAGCCAACTACACGCGACTGGCTGCTGTTCTGCCATCGTTCCGCCGAACCCGGCCACACCCGCATACTCGCTGCCCTCGAGGCCAATCCCCTGCTCGACCTGGGCCTGCGCCTCGGTGAAGGCAGTGGCGCCGCCAGCGCCGTGCCTTTATTACGCCTCGCCTGCGCCCTGCACAACGGCATGGCCACCTTTGCCGACGCCGGTGTTTCCGGCCAGGACAAGTGACCGTAAGCATCGATCTGCTGCGCCATGGCGAGCCCATCGGTGGCCCGCGCTATCGCGGCCGAACCGACGACCCACTCAACGGCCGGGGCTGGCTGCAAATGCATCGCGCCGTCTCCGGCCTCGGCCCGTGGCAACGCATCCATAGCTCACCCCTGCACCGCTGCCGCGACTTCGCCGAACGACTGGCCCGCCACCAGGGTCTGCCGCTACAGGTCGACGCGCAGATGACCGAGATCGATTTCGGCCGCTGGGAAGGCCTCACCGCAGCCCAGCTAATACGGCACGACGCCGAGGCCCTGGGGGATTTCTGGCGCGACCCCGTGAGCCACACCCCACACGGCGGCGAAGCCCTGACGGATTTCCGCGAGCGCATTATCGACGCCTGGCAACAACTGCTGCATGACTTGCCGCAGGACGGTCATCTGCTGATGATCAGCCATGGTGGCGCCATCCGTATCCTGCTGCACCACATCCTCGGCATCCCACTACTCAAGCTGCAACAGATCGAGGTGCCCTATGGCTGTCTGAGCCGTATCCATATCGACTGGCACGGCAGCGAACCCAACACCCGCCTTGCCGCACATGGAAGCCTGCTGCCATGAACGCCTTCTGGGCCGCCGTGCAATTTCTCACCCGTCTGCCCACGCCTTGTCTCGCCCACGACGACGAGGCGCTGATGGGCCGCTCGGCACTGTACTTCCCCCTCGTCGGCCTGCTTATCGGCCTGCTGCTGTGGCTGCTCGCCGCCCTCACCACGGCCACTGCGCCCGGCGTGCAGGCGGCGTTAGTGCTGGCCCTGTGGGTGGGCCTCAGCGGTGGCCTGCATCTCGACGGCCTGGGTGACAGCGCCGATGCCTGGCTGGGCGGCTGCGGCGACCGCCAACGCTCCCTCGACATCATGAAAGACCCGCGCGCCGGGGCTGCGGCGGTGATCGCCATCGCTCTGCTGCTGATCATCAAGTTCGCGGCGCTGGAGGCCCTGCTGGCAAACGGCCACGCAGCCTGGCTGGTTCTCGCGCCGCTGCTCGGCCGCAGCAGTTCGCTGGCCCTGTTTCTCACCACCCCCAGCGCCCGCAGCGATGGCCTCGGCGCCACCCTCAGCCGCCACCTGCCGCAGCGCGCGGCCTGGTGGGTCATTTTCACCGCCGCCCTGCTACCCTTGCTGATGCTGGGCCTGGCTGGCCTGTGGCTGCTGCTGGCTTTGTTTGTCCTCGGTCTCGGCCTGCGCCGGCTGATGCTGAAACGCCTCGGTGGCAGCACTGGCGACACCGCCGGGGCCCTGGTGGAATTCAGCGAGGCAGTGGTGCTATTGGTATTGGGGCTGATTTGGTGACTTGCCACAGTGGCACGGAGTACACTGAAAAAACCGTCAAGACGGATGTCCGAAAAAGACGCACACCATGTAGGGTGGGCACGTCTTTTGTGCCCACGCATCGGCCCGTTCAATTGCGCAATTCCGCGTGGGCACACAAAACATGCCCACCCTACTGGACTTTGGCGTTAGAAGATATGCATTAGATAATGATGCAACTAATAATTATTGGCTGATAATACCATCCATGGGAGCTTCTTTGCATAATAATCGCCATTATTACCCTAATGTTGCACAAGCAGGCTTTGCATGGTGGGAGATTGATTTAACATATTACATTATCAAATTGCTACAAATGTTGGGAATTGTTTGGAATGTAAAAGAAATCCCTAAAGAAAAAATCCAACCTTAAATAGAAAATATGAAATTATTAATTATCGCTGCACTTAGTCATTTTATTTCTGTAATAAGCATCATTTCTTGCCGCTTAGCGGGAAGAGTCGCGCTACACTTTTATTGCACCCCCTCGATACGATGTAAAGAAAAAACAAAAGACTTAAAAATAATGAATGAGGCTCAAAATACGGAGCTACTGGTGAATGGTAAGCGAGTAAAGATTTATCAATGGGGTGATGGAAAAAAAATAGTATTATTATTGCATGGATGGGAATCGAGAGCTTCTAGGTTTTCAATGTTTGTTTCCTCGCTTCTTGAGAAAGGGTATAGCGTGGTTGCCTTTGATGCTCCTGCTCACGGTAATTCTGAAGGAACTATAACAAACCTTTTTGAGTATGATTTCATTTGCCAGGAATTAGCAAAAAAATATCCGCATTATAAGGCAGTGATCGGGCATTCTCTCGGAACATCCGCTTTGTTTTATAGTTTGCGTAAAGGCATTACTACTGACTGTATGGTGTTAGTATCAGGATTGTGTGATTTTCGATATACATTGGATGCTTTTGCCAGAATTTTAAATTTAACACCAAAAGTTATTGAAGACCTTGAATCTCGCATAATAAGATTTTATATGCCTGATGCCACTGATTTTTGGCAGAAATTCTCATTAAACTATAACAATGCAGAAGACATTAAAATTCCAACATATATCATTCATGATAGATTTGATGATGTTATTAACCTGGCTCAGGCTGAAAAAATAAAGTGTATTATGGGCCACAGGGCTACTCTCTATATTACTGATAAACTAGGGCATCATCGAATATTACAAAATAGAGATGTGGTTAATAATGTAATTAACTTCATATCTAAATATTAGTTGGTCATTTTCAGTTAAATCACCCCCGACTCCACCGTTTCACAATTACGGGCCCGATTCAAGATTAAGGGGAGATTAAGGGGACACAATACTTAATTGTTTTCCCTAACGGCAACCTCACCAGAACGGGAATGGAATCAGCACGGTTGGGGTGAGGTATGAACCCCAGCATGATCATGACGTGAACTATGAATATATTTTTGGCTTTGAAAGTTGAAACTGATTCATTTGTAGCGGCTTAAACATAACTTTGGAGGTAACCTGTTGCTCTGACATGTTGGGGTTTACAAAAAACGCTCACCCCAAC
>JAKIUN010000019.1 GCA_021647505.1 Gammaproteobacteria bacterium | reverse complement strand
CCCACGGGGAATTGACACCCAGTAGCTGGCTGTAATGCTCTTCTATGTCCATGGAAAAAACCGCTCCAATCAATGGCTAAAGCAGGGTATTTTACCGGAATTTCACACAGTTTTACGAAGAGCCCCATAAGTCGGACGATCTGATTTGCAACTACTTCGACCAATAATTCCTACAGTGCTATTTTCTGTAATCGCCGTCTCAACACCAATTGATGGAACTTATATTAGGTCTGGAAGAAGAACTAGATTGATGGAGTCTTTTGAAAAACACAATCCTGAATAAAAAATAAAAATGATATTAGTGCTAATTTCTTCATAAAATATTCGCTATTTTTTATACCTATTATATCGGTATATTTGTGTATCACAGACTTCCTTTCATCCGACTTTTATATTTAATCAATAAGAGAGATAACTCTCCGAAAAAATGGCGAAAAGAAAAAAAGGGGACGTTACCCTTTCCTAAGCCATTCATACAAATTAGCATAGGTAATGCTTCGGTTATAGACCTGACCCCTCACTTCTCTCAGATCTTGGTCGCCATCCAGTTTCGAGGCAAAGTGCTCCAGGGAATTCCAGTCTTATCGAGTGGATCATGGCCGTGTCTTGTGAAACCCTCAGGAATCTAAAGTTTATCGGAGCCGCGATCATAAATCAAAGACCTGACTCTTTTTTCCTGACCCCTTTTCCCCATGTGATAATAATGTTGGGGTTCGTCCCTCACCCCAACCTACCGCGCTATTGACTCTTGAAAACATTATTTAAGGGCTTTGACCCCTTTATCTTTCTGCATATGAGTAGCAGAGCAACCAATATATTTCTTTGCTGGTATAGGGTTCACTAATTCGAACCAGCAAGTTGTACTTACAGAAACAGCACCGTGCTTATAGGTAAGCGTACCTGTGCCTTTCGAAATTTCTCTTTCAACTTCAATAGTATAACTCATATAATCTCCTGGATCGATGGGGTAGATATCATCACATCCATTCCTTCTGAAGGGTACATGGTAAAGCGCTCCTTGATATTCGATTCTTAGTGCCCTTGCCATGCTCAAAGTTTAGTCTATGCATGACAAAAGGCGAGACCTGCCCCCTCCTCTTCTCGGGAATGTTACAATGCGAGAACTGACCCCTTACCCCCCTTACCCCCCCCCTAAGAACTGACCCCCTTCTTGCCTTCTTGCTTTCGCACAAATCCCCGCATGAAGTTCTCCCTCACGGGGCTCCTCGGTTACACTCGTTTCCGCGTGACAATAGTGACAATAGGGGACAGACCACGCTCATTGCTTTAACTAATTTTTATATGGCTTTCAATATATGAGCGGTATATTATCCTTAACTGCGAAACCTCTTTATTGTAGCTTTCGCTTAACTCAGATAAATAATTATTAGCTAAACCAATACATTCTTCTTCTGATTTGATTCCAGTTTTTCTATCATGGGATAACGTAGATATATTTTTCATTGCTTTCGCCCATATACCGGACATTATATTTAGACTGTTTTCAGTGCTTTCATAAATATTATTGGGCAATAATACCATTTCTTTTTGTATTTCCAATAAATGTTGCCTTAAAGAATTATTGTCCATCTGGTTTTTTTGAATGTCTTGCGGTAACCCATGCCTTAAATAATCATCTATATTAGCTAATTGATTCCAAATATTTTTTATAGACTGACTTGCATGATCAAAGTCTTTTGATTGAAAGCTTTTTATTGAATCAATATCTTTAATGATTATATTAAATTTCGCCTTGATACTTTCCTTAAAAAGGGAGACAATTATTCCAACAACAACTGTCGAAGTTAATATTGATGTAAGTATTATTTCCATGACCTTTATTTTCCATTAATTTGGTTAAAACCACCGTCTTTAGACGGTGGCCTTGATTTTAATGTTTTTGCGGAGAATGCGGAGAATGTAATGGGAGAATGGGGAGAATGGGGTCAGTTCTCGGAGAATGGGGTCAGTTCTCGCATTGTAACATCCTGAAAAGCTTGCACCCGACCAGATGCGCCCCGCTTCGCGGCGCGCTAATGACCAAGCTCACCCACTGATTTTGAGCGCAGCGAAAAATCAGCCAGGTGAAGCGCCTAGTTATGGCTTGATGAGCTTGTCATATTCAGCATGGCTTCCAATCCAGAACCAAAGAAAACCATTTTCTATTTCGACTGCCAATTTCTTGTTTTTCCTGCTTTATGATCAGCTATTGCCACCTCAGCCAAGGCATCTAATTTGCCAGCTGAAATATCTTTTTCAATTTGTTCATCCCACGTATCAGAATCAAACTTTTCGTACCAAGCACGAAACTTCTTCAATTGGTCTGGTGGCAACTGCGCCACAGCCTTTTCAACATCTTCTACCGATTTTGCCATTTCATTTCTCCTATCTCTTTCTGGCCTACCTTATTAGTATCAAGCACTCCTGCCCTGCCTCCCACCGTATTGAACAAAAAATCAGGGGAATTTACCGGATAGTCGTAGAAGGCAAGTCAATTTTCCCTGATATATTGATATTGATGGCCAATTTGGGCATATTTTGTTTGTTATTTTCATTCAGAACTTATTCTCCAGGAATCACTATGTCAACCCAAGACCCCGGTAGACATAGCCCGTAGGATGCACCAAGCCCGAAAACCACATCGCCCGCCCCCCCCGACCGCCCCCCTCTTGCCCACAACACCACAATTTTCCAGGCACAAAAAACGGGGCCGCAGCCCCGTTCTTTTATGCTATATCACAACCCACCTCACCCAATAGCCGCCACACACAACGCCAGCAGACTGCCCGGCATCAAGCCCAGGTAAAGTATACCCAGCGCATTGGCGGACAAGATAATGCGCATATCGGCCGTGGTCTCCAGCGGTGCTGTATCGACGGGCTTGTCGAAATACATCAGTTTAATAATACGCAGATAATAGAACACACCGATGATAGAGAAGATCACGCCGACCACGGCCAGCCAGACCAGACCAACGTCGATGACGGATTGCAACACGGCCAGCTTGGCATAAAAACCGACGGTCGGTGGCACACCGGCCATGGAGAACATCAGGATCAACATCATGAAGGCAAACCAGGGGCTGCGTTCACTCAGACCCTTGAAGTCTTCCAGACGATCCGCCTCGAAACCGGAACGGCTCAACAGCAGGATCATGCCGAAACCACCAGCGGCCATCAAGGCATAGGTAATGGTATAGAACATGGCGGAGGAATAACCCGCCGCAGTGCCGGCCAGGATTCCCAGCAGCAAAAAGCCGACGTGGGAGATGGTCGAATAGGCCAGCATGCGCTTGATGTTGGCCTGGGCTATGGCAATGATATTACCCACCGCCATGGACAGTACCGCCATGATAATGAGGATCTCCTGCCACTGCACATGCATGTCGCCCAGCCCTTCCACCAACAGGCGCATGACCATGGCGAAAGCGGCGATCTTGGGCGCGGCGCTGATGTACAGGGTGATGGCCGTCGGTGCACCATGATAGACATCCGGTAGCCACATGTGGAATGGCACGGCGCCCAGTTTGAAGGCCATACCGACGATCACCAGCACCATGCCAAGGCTGGCAACCATCATCTTCGAGTCATCCAGGGACTTGATGGCAGCATTGATCTCCGCTAGATCAAGACTGCCGGTGATGCCATAAATAAGTGACATGCCGTACAGCAACATGCCCGAGGCCAGGGCGCCGAGAATGAAGTACTTCATTGCCGCCTCGGTGGCATTAATAGAGTCACGTTGCAGGGCGACCATGGCGTACATGCACAGGGAGAGCAGTTCCAGACCCAGATAGAGGGTGAGCATGTTTTGCGCGGAAATCAGTACCATCATGCCCAGCACGCCAAACAGGCCAAGGGTAAAAAATTCGCCCTTGAACAGGTTGCGGGCGATCAGATAGTTGCGCGAATAGACGAATACGGCGGCGGTCACGAGGTAGACAAAGACCTTCAGAACATCCCCCATGGGATCACTGACGAAGCTACCGCTGAAGGTCAGCACCGTTTCACCCGTATGCAGGGTAATGGTCAGCACGGCGGCACCGACCAGGGTGGCGAGGGACATCAGGTAGGTAATCACCTTTTTGTCATCGCGTATATACAGATCGGCAAGCAGAATCACGCAGGTCGCTGCGAGAACAAATATTTCCGGAACCGCCGGCAGGAAGTTCGGTATTTCAAAGCTGCTTGGGGTCATCATAGTTTCGAGTGCATCACTTGTTCAATAAGGTGGTCGACCGTTGCATGCATCACATCCAACAGCGGTGCGGGCCACAAACCCAGTGCGAGTACGGCAACGGCCAGTACGCCCAAGACGAAAAACTCTCGCTTGTTGACATCCTTGAGGGCGGCAACATTGTCATTGGCCACTTCACCGAAGAGCACGCGCTTGACCATCCACAGGGTATAAGCGGCGCCAAAGATCAGCGTGGTGGCGGCCAGGAAGGCGATCCAGAAGTTGGCCTTGAAGGCGGCCAGGATAACCATGAATTCACCGACGAAGCCGGAGGTGCCGGGCAGGCCGGCATTGGCCATGGCGAACAGCACCAGGAACGAGGCAAAGATCGGCATGGTATTGGCGACGCCGCCATAGTCGCTAATCTGGCGGCTGTGCATGCGGTCATACATAACACCGACACAGAGGAACATGGCGCCGGAGATAAAGCCATGTGAAATCATCTGCACCAATGCACCTTCGATGGCCATGGCCATGCCCTGAGTGCTGCCGGTATTCTCCACGATGGCAAAGATGATGAAGAAACCCAGGGTGACGAAACCCATATGCGCAATGGACGAATAGGCAATCAGCTTCTTCATGTCCTTCTGTACCAGGGCGACGAAGGCGATATAGACCACGGCGATCAGCGACAGGGTGATCATCAGCCAGTCGAGTTGCTGCGAGGCATCCGGCGTGATCGGCAGACTGAAGCGCACGAAACCATAGGTGCCCATTTTCAGCATGATGGCCGCCAGGATCACCGAGCCACCCGTGGGCGCTTCCACATGCGCATCCGGCAACCAGGTGTGTACCGGCCACATGGGTACCTTGACGGCGAAGGCGATCAGGAAGGCGAGGAAGATCAGTATCTGCTCAGTCATCCCCAGCGGCATGTTCTGCATGTCGAGAATGCCGAAGGAACCCGACTGGGTATACATGTAGATCAACGCGACCAACATGAAGACCGAACCGAGGAAGGTATACAGGAAGAACTTGATGGTGGCATAAACGCGCTGCTCACCACCCCAAATACCGATGATCAGGAACATCGGGATCAGCATCGCTTCCCACAATACATAGAACAGGATCGAATCCAGTGCGCAGAATACGCCGATCATCAGGCCATTCATGATCAGGAAGGCGGCCATGTATTGGGCGGGCCTGTATTTGATCACTTCCCAACCGGCAATCACCACCAGCACGGTAGAAAAGGCGGTCAGCAGTATCAGTGGCATGGAAATACCATCGATACCCAGGTGGTAATTGATATTGAACGCCGGAATCCAGCTGGCGTATTCGACAAACTGCATCTGGTAGGTGCTGTTGTCGAAACCGATCCAAAGCGGAATCGTCAGCAGGAAGGTCAGCACGGAAACGGCCAAGGCAATAATACGCGCCAGCGGGGCCTGCTCGTCCTTGCTGAAAAACAGCACCAGCAGGCCGCCGATGATCGGCGTCCAGATGACCAAACTTAGAAGGGGCAAATCAGCCAACATGCAACAAGACCTTTTTCATTTTCTTTTCGTTTGAGCTACGCGGCTCGTTAGAAACCAAGCGCCAGACTGATCAAGGCCAGCAAACCGACAATCATCGCGAAGGCATAGTGGTACAGATAACCGGTCTGCACGAAACGAATCTTGCTGGAAAGCCAGCCAACACTCTTCGCCGTGCCATTGACGAGCAGGCCGTCGATCAACTTGGTATCACCAATATTCGAGAACAAACGCCCCAGCTTGCGCGAGCCACCGGCAAAAAAGCGGTCATTGAAGGCATCGAAGCCGTAGTTGTTCTCCAATACCTTGTAGACCAGTGACAATCTGTCCTTGATCATGGCCGGGATATCCGGACGTTTCAGGTAGAAGAAGGCTGCGGTCGCTACGCCGGCCATGGCCAGCAGGAACGGCGGGGCCATCACACCATGGACGAGAAAACCGCCAATACCCGTGTAACTTTCACCCAATTGCGCGAGGACATCGTGCTCCGGCTTGACGTAGATGGCGTCACCAAACATGCCGGCGAACAGCATCGGTTCGATAAAGAAGGCGCCCGCAATCACCGAGGGAACGGCAAGGGCCAGCAAGGGCCAGGTCACTACCCGCGGACTCTCCTGCAAATGTTCGCGGGTGTGTTCATCCATGCGTTCCTTGCCGTGGAAGACCAGGAAGAACATGCGGAAACTGTAAAAGGCGGTAATAAAGACACCCAGCACCACGGCAAAATAGGCGAATCCGGCGCCGGGGATCTGCGAGGCATGCACGGCCTCGATAATCGCATCTTTGGAGAAGAAACCGGAGAAGCCGGGGAAACCGATCAGGGCCAGGGAACCGATCAACATGCACCAGTAAGTAATCGGCATATATTTTTTCAGACCACCCATCTTGCGGATGTCCTGCTCATGGTGCATGGCAATGATCACCGAGCCCGCCGCCAGGAACAGCAGGGCCTTGAAGGCGGCATGCGTCATGAGATGGAAAATTCCGGCGGAATAGGCGGAAACACCCAGCGCCACGGTCATATAGCCCAGCTGCGACAGCGTGGAATAGGCAATCACGCGTTTGATGTCGTTCTGGATGATGCCCAGCAGGCCCATGAACAAGGCGGTAATCGCACCAATCACCAGGATAAAGCTCAGTGCGGTCTCGGTCAGCTCATAGATCGGCGACATACGGGCCACCATGAAGATACCGGCGGTGACCATGGTGGCGGCGTGAATCAGGGCGGAGATGGGGGTCGGGCCTTCCATGGAGTCCGGCAGCCACACATGCAAGGGCACCTGCGCCGACTTGCCCATGGCGCCGATAAACAGCAGGATGCCGATGACCGTCAACAAGGACCATTCACTGCCGGGAATAATCTCGATGGTCAGGTCGGCCAACGCCGGGGCGGCATCGAACACATCCTGATAGTCCAGGCTGTTGAAATACATCAGCACTGCGGCAATGCCAAGGATAAAGCCAAAGTCACCCACTCGGTTGACGAGGAATGCCTTGAGGTTGGCGTAGATGGCCGTCTCACGCTTGTACCAGAAACCGATCAGCAGGTAGGAGACCAGACCCACCGCCTCCCAGCCAAAGAACAGCTGCAGGAAGTTGTTGGACATCACCAGCATCAGCATGGAGAAGGTAAACAGCGAGATATAGCAGAAGAAACGCTGGTAACCCGGATCGTCGCGCATATAGCCAATGGTATAGATATGCACCATCAGTGAGACGAAGGTGACCACCACGATCATGACGGCCGTCAACGAGTCGATGAGGAAGCCGATCTCAAAACGGATGCCGTCACTGACCATCCAGGTATAGACCGCCTGGTTGTAGACTGCGGCACCATCGAAGATAACGTCCTTGAACACGATCACGGACATGACAAAAGAAATGGCTACGCCCACGATGGTGACCCAGTGCGCACCACTGCGGCCAATCTGTTTGCCGAACAGGCCGGCAATAATGGCACCGATCAGCGGGGCAAGAACGATGGTCAGATAGATATTTTCCATTTTTCTTTTCCGGATCAGCCGTTCAGGGAATTGATGTCATCGACATTGATGGATCTGCGGTTGCGGAACAGCACCACGAGAATGGCGAGGCCAATCGCGGCCTCGGCGGCAGCCACCGTCAGAATGAAGAACACAAAAATCTGGCCCGCGATGTCTCCCAAAAAATAGGAGAAGGCAACAAAATTCATGTTCACGGCCAGCAGCATCAGCTCCACGGCCATCAGCAAAATAATGATGTTCTTCCGGTTAAGGAAGATGCCGGCAACACTGATGCAAAACAGAATCGCACCCAGTATCAAAAAATGTGACATCGAAATCATGTAATTCCCACTCGTGGTGAGTTGTCCAAATAAATTGCCAAATAACGCCGAACGTCGGTTGATGGGCTAACCAGCGAAGGTTTTATTTAATCGTCCTTTTTTTCAGTTGCCATCTTGACCAAACGCACACGATCCTTGCTCTTCACCACTACCTGCTCCTCTGGCTTCATGAAGTTGGTCTTTACACGCTTACGCAATGTCAGAGCGATGGCGGCAATAATCGCCACCACCAGAATAACCGCAGCCAATTCAAAGGCCAGCAGGTATTCGGTGTACAGCACCAAACCAATTTCCCGCGTGTTGCTGTAGTCGGCATCGCGAGGTGTCGGTGCCGGATATTTATCCAGACCGAAACGTTCCGGGCCCACGATGTAGGCCAATTGCGCCAGCATGATAATGGCGACCAGCAGACCGACCGGCAGGTAGCGGGTAAAACCTTCGCGCAGAACCGTTAAATTGATATCCAGCATCATCACCACAAACAGGAACAGCACCATGACTGCACCGACGTAAACCAGTACCAGGGTCAGGGCGAGGAATTCGGCCTCCAGCAAAATCCAGATCGCGGCACTGGTGAAGAATGCCAGCACCAGAAACAGGGCGGCAAATACCGGGTTGCGCACAGTAACGACTGCACCGGCAGAGAGCACCAATATGGTCGAAAATATGTAGAAAATTGTTTGTTCCACGCCTATACCATCAATTTGCGATTATCGATATTTAGCATCGGCGGCACGGTCTGCCGCAATCTGCTTCTCAAACTTATCTCCGTGAGCCAGGAGCTTTTCCTTGGTCATATACAGATCTTCCCGCACATCGCCGTAATACTCGAAGTGGCGTGTTTCGACGATGGCATCCACGGGACAGGATTCCTCACAGAATCCACAAAAAATACACTTTGTCAGGTCGATGTCATAGCGCGTGGTGCGGCGACTACCATCTTCGCGCTCCTCCATCTCGATGGTGATCGCCAGTGCCGGACACACCGCCTCACACAGTTTGCAGGCGATACAGCGTTCCTCGCCATTGGCATAGCGACGCTGTGCGTGCAGACCACGAAAACGCGGTGACATGGGTGTCTTTTCTTCCGGGTACTGCACGGTGATCTTGCGCTTGAAAAGATAGCGCCCGGTCAATATCAAGCCCTTCATTAATTCGATCAGGAAGAGACTTTTAATGTAATTGCTAATCGTATTCATTGGTCTGCGTCTTCCAGTTAATCGAACCAAGGCCCGACGTTGCCGACAACCATTGCCGCAACGACCATCAACCAGACGATGGTGATTGGAATAAACACCTTCCAGCCCAGGCGCATGATCTGGTCATAGCGATAGCGTGGATAGGTGGCGCGAATCCACAGGAACAGGAACATGAAAAAGGCGGTTTTGAGCAATAACCAATGGATACCGCTGCCCAGCAATAGCCCTAAAGCACCCTCTGTCAGCATGGACTCGGGCAGGATACCTTCGAAAGGTGACAGCCAGCCACCCATGAACATGGCCGCCGTCAGCAGGGAGATCAAAATAATGTTCGCGTACTCGGCGAGGAAGAAAACCGAGAAGGCCATGGCGGAATATTCGACATGGAAACCGGCGACGATTTCCGATTCACCCTCGGCCACATCGAAGGGCGCACGGTTGGTTTCCGCCAGCCCGGCGATAAAATAGATCAGGAACAGCGGCAGTAAGGGCCACATAAACCACTGGATCACACTGCCCTGCTGTGCGGTAACGATTTCGCCCAGATTGAGACTGCCCGCTGCCAGCAATACGCCCACCAGGGCAAAACCCATGGCGATCTCATAGGAGACGATCTGCGCGGCTGAGCGCATGGCGCCAAGGAAGGCATATTTTGAGTTAGAGGCCCAGCCGGCAATGATGACGCCATATACGCCCAGTGAGGTCATGGCCAGGATATACAACAGGCTGGCGTCGATGTCCGCAATCACCATACCGTCGTCAAAGGGCACCACGGCCCATGCCGCCATGGCCGGGCCGATGGTCAGGATGGGACCGAGAATAAACAGAAACAGGTTGGCGTTGGTCGGAAGAATGGTTTCCTTGAACATCAGTTTGACGGCATCGGCAATCGGCTGCAGCAGACCGCGCGGGCCGACACGATTGGGGCCGATGCGAACCTGGATATAACCGATGACCTTGCGTTCAGCCAGCGTCAGATAGGCCACGGCGCCCAGCAGCGGGAGCAACAGCGCGAAAATCTTCAACAGAATGATCAGCAGTGTCACCAGGCCATCGGGCAGGAAACTCAGTGCTGACTGGATTGCCTCAAGCATCAATTATTCTCAGTCTGTCACGAATGTTCAAACACGCGTCCGCGCAACAGCCTGTAGGCTTTCGGCACGACGCACAATTCCATCACCGGCATAGGCCGGGGGCTTACGGTACTCGACGGAGGAACCCAATGACTCCGGGCAGCGCCAGGAACGACTGTTGTCCCTGCTGATATCCCCTACCTCGGTAGCCAATTCAGCAAGAACCTCGGACGATTCAACAAAATCAAAACCATCACAGTTGAACAGATTACCCAATACCCGCAGTACCTTCCAGGCCGGGCGGGACTCCCCCAGTGGTGGCACCACACCTTCAAAACTCTGCCTGCGCCCCTCGGCATTGACGAAACTACCGGAGGTTTCGGTAAAGGGTGAGACCGGCAGGATGACATCAGCATAGGCCATTACGGCATCGCTTGAATAGGGACTCAGGCTGACGACAAACGCGGCCTTCTCCATGGCTGCACGGGCAGCGCCAGTATCTGCGCAATCGTTCTCCGGTTCGGTGTTGAGCAGCAGATAGGCCTTCATGTCCGAGGCCAGCATCTGCGCAATATTCTTGCCATTCACCGAAGCGGGACGTCCACCCGCCTTGCGATGCGGCAAGGCTCCGGCCTGCCAGGCACCGGCACCGTTGCCGCCGGCGGGCAAATAGCCGGGACGGCTGTCAGACAATTCCGCGATCAGTATCGCAATACTGCGAATGGCGCTGAATTGTGCATCGTTGATCGCCGCCTCGCCCATCAGCACCGAGGTGGACTGGCCATTGCGCAGTGACTCGGCAATCCGCTCGTGTGAGTCCGTCACCTCGACGGATTTACCCAGTGCCGCAAAACCCTCGGGGGCGGCCGTTTTAGCGGATTTATCCAACAAGGCCTTGGCAATAGCAACCAGCTCCTCCAACATGTTTGTGGAGACACAGCTGGCCAGCTGAGGAAAATGGCAGGAAAAATCGGCGGGGTTGACGCTGGAAATTTTCCCGCCGCCCAATGCCGCCTTGCGCAGACGATGGCCAATGATGGGCTGATCCCTGGCGACGTCGGCGCCAATCAGCAGCACGGCATCGTTATCTTCCAGGTCGCTGATCGCCTGTCCCAGCCAGGGGAAGACCGGCGCCGCTTCCTGATCCGAAAAATCCGTCTGTTTGAGGCGGTGATCGATATTGCCACAGCCAATCTCACGCATGAGTTTCTGCAACAGATAGAGTTCTTCCAGCGTCGAAACCGGTGAGGCCAGCGCGCCGATATCATCTGAACCGACTTGCTTGAGGCCGTCTACGGCACGATGCAGCGCGGTTTCCCAATCGGTCTCCTGCCACTCGCCTTCGACCTTTATCATTGGGGCCTGTATGCGCGCTGCACTATTTAGGCCTTCATAACTGAAGCGATCACGATCCGACAGCCAGGTTTCGTTGATTTCTTCGTTTTCACGTGGCACCACACGCACCACGCGGTCGTGTTTTACATGTACATGAATATTGGAGCCGACGCAGTCATGGGGCGCAATGCTGTCGCGCTGCACCAGTTCCCAGGCCCGCGCCACATAACGGAAGGGTTTTGAGGTCAAGGCGCCGACCGGACAAAGGTCGATAATATTGCCGGACAGCTCGGAACTCAGGCTGTATTGCACAAAGGTGCCAATTTCCATGTGCTCGCCACGACCGATAGTGCCCATTTCACCAATACCGGCGATTTCAGTACCGAAACGTACACAGCGGGTACAGTGAATACAGCGTGTCATATCGCCGCCAATCAGCGGGCCGAAATCCTTATTGGCCAGCACGCGCTTGCTTTCGGCGTATCTTGAAACATCGCTGCCATAGGTCAGGGCGACATCCTGTAACTCGCACTCGCCACCCTGGTCACAAATCGGGCAATCCAGGGGGTGATTGATGAGCAGGAATTCCATCACACCCTTCTGTGCCGCCACGGCCTTGGTGGAACGGGTAAATATCTTCATGCCATCCGTTACCGGCGTGGCACAGGCCGGCAATGGCTTTGCCGCCTTCTCCACCTCGACCAGACACATGCGGCAATTCGCGGCAATAGAAAGTTTCTTGTGGTAGCAGAAACGCGGGATATTAATACCCGCATCGTCTGCCGCCTCTATCACCATCGAGCCTTCGCGCGCGTGAATCTTTTTGCCATCAATTTCGATGTTGACCATCGTGATACTCGTACCGTCTAACGTTAAACGCCTTAAGCGTCCGCACCGACCATGCAGGATTTATGATCGATGTGATATTGAAATTCATCTCTGAACTTGCTGACAAAGCTGCTCACCGGCATCGCCGCCGCATCGCCCAAAGCGCAGATGGTTCTGCCTTGAATCTTGCTGGAAACATCCAGCAGGAGATCCAGGTCTTCCTGGCGTCCCTGCCCATGCTCGATGCGATGCACGACGCGCATCAACCAGCCCGTGCCTTCGCGACAGGGTGTGCACTGGCCACAGGACTCTTCGTAATAAAAGTGTGAAATGCGCGCCAGCGCTCTCACCATGCAGGTAGAATCATCCATGACGATGACCGAACCGGCACCCAGCTGCGAGCCGGCCTTTGAAATGGAGTCATAATCCATGCTCATGGCCATTGCCTCTTCAGGCAACAGCACCGGCGTTGAAGATCCGCCCGGTATCACTGCCTTTAAATTGTGGCCGTCCCGAATACCTCCAGCCATTTCCAACAACTCGGAAAATAGCGTACCCATCGGCACTTCATAATTGCCGGGCTTGTTGACATGGCCACTGACGCAGAACAGCTTGGATCCGCCGTTGTTCGGCTTGCCGAGATCCAGAAACCATCGACCACCGTTTTTCAAAATAACCGGAACGGAAGCCAGGGTCTCGGTATTATTAATGGTCGTCGGGCGTCCATACAGACCGAAACTGGCTGGGAAAGGCGGCTTGAAACGTGGCTGGCCTTTCTTGCCTTCCAGTGATTCCAGCAAGGCAGTCTCTTCACCACAGATGTAGGCACCACCACCGAGATGGACATGCAGATCAAAATCGATGCCGCTGCCCATGATGTTTTTGCCCAGTAAGCCAGCGGCATAGGCGTCGTCGATGGCCTGCTGAAAACGCTCATAGGGTTCCCAGAATTCACCGCGAATATAATTATAACCCGCTGTTGCGCCGATGGTGTAACCGGCAATAGCCATCCCTTCAACCAGCTGATGGGGATTATAGAGCAGGATATCACGATCCTTACAGGTGCCTGGCTCACCTTCATCGGAATTACACACGATGTATTTCTGCCCCGGCGTATTGCGTGGCATGAAACTCCACTTCAGGCCGGTGGGGAAACCTGCGCCGCCACGGCCACGTAACGCCGAAGTCTTCAGCTGGTTAATAATTTCATCAGGAACCGTTTTCTCGGCGAGAATCTTCTTCCACACATCGTAACCACCCGCACCCTGATAGGTCTCAAGAGTCCAGGGCTTATCGAGATGCAGTGTTCTAAAACAAACTTCGTTGGCCATAAGGGTTAGTCCAACTGATCCAGTATTGCGTCGATTTTTTCAGGCGTCAGCTTGAGATGGTATTTACGATCAATCTGACACATGGGGGCGTCCACGCAGGCACCCAGACATTCGACTTCTTTAAGTGTTATGCGGCCGTCCTCGGTTGTCTCTCCCAGACCAATACCCAGGCGCTCGCGAAGATGTGCGACCACTTCATCGGAGCCGCACAGCATGCAGGAAATATTGGTGCAAACACAGATCTTGTGCTGGCCAACCGGACTCAACTCATACATTGAGTAGAATGTCGCCACTTCATAGACCGATATGGGCGTCATATCGAGGTAGTCCGCAACGGCATCCATCCGTTCCGTGGTCAGGTAACCACCGTTGTCGTCCTGCATGATACGCAATGCGGCCATCACCGCAGACTGTTTCTGATCCAGTGGATATTTGGCGACCCACTGGTCAATCTCGGCCCGGCACTCGGCGGAGATCAAATCATTTTTTGGTGTTTCCATTGCAGCGGCCATCAGCGATCAATTTCTCCAAAAACGATGTCCTGTGTACCAATGATCGCAACCACATCGGCAATCATATGGCCACGGGACATTTCGTCCAGCGCAGCCAGGTGGGGAAAGCCCGGGGCGCGGATTTTCAGCCGGTAAGGCTTGTTGGCACCGTCAGATACAAGATAAATACCAAACTCACCTTTGGGATGTTCAACCGAGGTGTACACCTCGCCTTCCGGCAAGGCATAACCTTCGGTAAACAATTTGAAGTGATGAATCAGTGACTCCATGTTGCCCTTCATTTCTTCCCGCTTGGGAGGAACATGCTTGTGATCATCGAGTATCACCGGGCCAGGATTGTTACGCAGCCAGTCGATGCACTGTTTAATGATACCGTTCGACTGACGCATTTCTTCGATACGCACCAGGTAACGGTCATAACAGTCACCCGTCACGCCCACCGGAATATCAAAATCGAGTTTGTCATAGACCGCGTATGGTTGTTTCCTGCGCAAGTCCCATTCAATACCGGAGCCGCGCAGCATGGGCCCGCTAAAGCCCAGTTGCAGGGCGCGTTCCGGCGACACCACGCCGATACCCACGGTACGCTGTTTCCAGATACGGTTATCGGTCAGTAATGTTTCATATTCGTCGACATAAGTGGGAAAACGGCGCGTAAAGTCTTCGATGAAGTCGAGCAGCGAGCCCTGACGATTTTCGTTCAGACGGTCGACTTCTTTTTGGTTGTGCCACTTGGAAGGCTGATACTTGGGCATGCTGTCAGGCAGGTCACGATAAACACCACCCGGGCGGTAGTAGCTGGCATGCAGGCGTGCACCGGATACCGCCTCATAAGCATCCATGAGGTCTTCTCGCTCACGGAAGGCATACAAAAACACCGTCATAGCGCCGATGTCCAGCGCATGCGCACCTAACCACATACAGTGATTCAGGATGCGAGTGATTTCATCGAACATGACGCGGATATACTGGGCGCGTTCTGGTGCGACAATACCCAGCATTTTTTCCAGTGCAAGCACATAACCATGTTCGTTGCACATCATGGAAACATAATCGAGCCGATCCATGTAGGGGATGCTCTGATTATACGGCTTGCTCTCGGCCAGTTTCTCGGTGCCGCGATGCAACAGGCCAATGTGTGGGTCGGCTCGCTCTATGACCTCGCCATCCAGTTCCAAAACCAGACGCAGAACGCCATGCGCCGAGGGGTGCTGGGGGCCAAAATTCAGTGTGTAATTACGAATCTCAGGCATGGTCAGCCCCCACCTTCCGTAACCGGCTTTATGGGCTGTTCTGCGCGAATAACGCGAGGTACGAGAGTGCGGGGTTCGATACTGACCGGCTCATAGACCACACGGCGCTTTTCAGCGTCATAGCGCATTTCAACATTGCCTTGCAACGGAAAGTCCTTACGAAACGGATGACCGATAAAACCATAGTCCGTCAATAATCGACGCAGATCAGGGTGTCCTTTGAACATGATGCCGAACAGGTCGAAGGCCTCACGCTCATACCAGTCAGCCGAGGCCCACAGGCCAGCAACTGAATCGATAATGAGATGTGCCTCATCCAGCATAACCTTGAGACGAACACGCTGGTTGTTTGTAACTGACAGAAGGTGATAAATAACAGCAAATCGTCGCTCGTCCTGCGGCAGAGTCTTGACCTTATGCGGTGTGCCGACAGCACGACTGAAGCCGCTGCAGGAAGCGGAAACGGTATCCCACTCCGCTTCCCCATAGGTCAGCAGGTCTACGCCACAGACATCCAGCAGTTCTTCGAAGGAAAACGCTTCCTCGTCACGCAGCGCCAGGCCAACAGAAAGAAGCTGCTCCGCAGGCACCTCGACCGTAAGCTCATCGAATGCTATATGCGTAACAACATGATCGGAAAAACGTGCCTGAATACGGGCCGAAAGAGCCTCAACCGCCTTACTCATCAGTCAGCTCCTTGTTTAACTTGCCGCGGTGCGGGCAATCGTATTGGTGCGCTTGATTTTGTTCTGCAGCTGAATAATGCCATACAGCAGCGCCTCAGCGGTCGGTGGGCAGCCCGGGATATAAATATCAACCGGCACGATACGGTCGCAGCCACGTACAACCGCGTAGGAATAGTGGTAATAACCACCCCCATTGGCGCAGGAACCCATGGAGATAACCCAGCGTGGCTCCGCCATCTGGTCGTAGACCTTGCGTAATGCAGGTGCCATTTTGTTGCAGAGCGTTCCGGCCACAATCATCAAATCAGACTGCCGTGGTGACGGCCGGGGGATGATGCCGAAGCGATCCATGTCGTACCGGGAGGCGCCGACATGCATGAATTCGACAGCGCAGCAGGCCAAACCAAAGGTCATGGGCCAGAGAGAACCGGTGCGCGCCCAATTGATCAGCTTGTCGGCAGAAGTGGTAACGAAGCCCTTCTCGAGAATGCCTTCTACTCCCATTCCATCGCCCCTTTCTTCCATTCGTAGGCAAATCCGACCACCAGTATGCTAAGAAAGACAAACATTGCCCAAAAACCGAACACGCCGAGATCTTTCAGGACGATGGCCCAGGGGAACATAAAGGCTATTTCAAGATCGAAGATGATGAACAGGATAGCGACGAGGTAGAAACGCACATCGAATTTCATGCGCGAATCTTCGAAGGCCTCGAAACCGCACTCATAGGGTGACAGCTTGGCGCTGTCAGGGCGGCTTGGACCCAGCATATAGCTCATGAATATGGGGCCGATGCCGAACAACAATCCCAAGATGAGGAACACCAGAATCGGTAAATAATTCTCTAGCATACTGACCTAAAGTCTCATGTTAGCGGTGATTATTTCTTGTTATTTTTCAAGGGTCTTTCGACTCAAGCGAGAAAAACGTGCATCCCTAGGGGCTAGCCTGATGTAGATAGGCGAATGCCCAGTCTAGGCTAGATTGAAATTGCTTGTCAAGGCTGAGGTGAATTGAGTTTTTCTATAAAACTCAACAGGTTGGCTGATACAGAAGGATTAAAGCAGCATTTTTTTGACGGAAGAAAAAAATGGTGCCGATGGCCGGAGTCGAACCGGCACGGCTTTCGCCACTGCCCCCTCAAGACAGCGTGTCTACCAATTCCACCACATCGGCAATAAAACGGGGTTACTCAGAGGGGTTACTCTGGGTTTTTCGGTGCGTCGTCAACCGACACATCGGAGGGAAGTACGGGTGTATCCGCAGGCGGCGAGTCAATGACAGATGAATCCTGCACACGATCAAGCAGGCTGTCAGTCTCGCTTGTTGTGTTCTTTGCCAGGTAGGCCAACGAAAGACTGGTGAGGAAAAACACCGCCGCCAAGACCGCCGTTGAGTGAGACAGGAAGTTACCGGAGCCCTTTGCGCCAAACACCGAGCCCGATACACCACCCGCCGCGCCGGCACCGAAGGCGGCGCCGGCGTCCGCGCCTTTGCCATGTTGAATCAGCACCAGCACAACCATGCCGATCGCGATCAGCAAATGCACCATCAATAAAATCGTTTCAAGCATTGAACAAGTTCCTGAAAAACGTACGGCTATACGGCGCGACAAATCGCGAGAAAGCCCTCTGCGTCGAGCGAGGCGCCACCAATCAGCCCGCCATCGATATCGGCCATGGCAAACAGCTCGGCGGCATTATCCGGCTTTACGCTGCCGCCGTAAAGGATCTGTACCTTTTCGGCCACGTCTGTATTCTGCGTTGCGACGCGCTGACGGATGAAGGCATGGACATCCTGCGCCTGTTGCGGACTGGCGGTCTTACCGGTACCAATGGCCCATACCGGCTCGTAGGCAATCACACTGCCGGCAATGGCCTGTATACCGGACGCATCGATGACGGCATCCAACTGGCGTGCGACAACGGCCTCGGTCTCGCCGGCCTCGCGCTCTTCCAGCAGTTCACCAATGCAGAGAATCGGCGTCAAGCCGACCTTCTGCGCGACAAGGAATTTTTCCGCCACCTGCGCATCGGTCTCGCCATGCAGACTGCGGCGCTCGGAGTGGCCAATGATGACATATCGGCACTGGTAGTCCCACAGCATGGCGGCGGAAATCTCGCCCGTGTAGGCACCTGATTCGTGCAGACTGAGATCCTGGCCACCCCAGGTAATACCGCTGCCATTAAGACGGCGAGCCACCTGTGGAATGTAAATGGCCGGCGGGCAAACAACCACCTCAGCGCCCACGCCTTCGCTTAGTCCGGCCTTGATACCGTCGAGCAGGTGACGATTCTCCTCACGGGAGCCATTCATTTTCCAATTACCGGCGACGAGTGTCTGACGCATTCACAACCCCTTCAAGACATAGCAAAATTTCGGCGCAAAGCTTACCTGTCTGCGCCCCGGAACACAATTGGAATTCGCTGATTTCGTCCAATTGCAGTGAATTTTCAGGCTGACAGCGCCTCATCCACCGCCGCCGCCAGCTGCCGGGTCAACTCGACCACCTGCGTGCCATCCTCACCTTCGATCATTACCCGTACCAGGGGCTCGGTACCCGAAGGGCGTAAAAGTACTCTCCCACGGCTTCCCAGCTGTGCCTCGGTTTCACTGACGGCACTCTGAATCGATGCAGAACCAGCCAGATCCACTTTACCGCTGACCCGTACATTGATCATGTGCTGAGGATACTTGGTCATGCCCGTCTTCAGTTCATGCAGTGGCAGGCCGGAGCGAATCATGGCATGCAGCACCTGCAGTGCAGACACGATACCATCGCCTGTCGTGGTGTGATCCAGACAGATAATGTGCCCGGACGACTCACCACCCAGCATCCAGCCATCGCGCATCAGTAGTTCCATGACATAGCGATCACCGACACTGGCACGCTGAAAATCGATACCATCGCGATCAAACGCGACTTCAAGCCCCAGGTTGCTCATGACGGTGCCAACGACTCCCCCCTCAAGCCGCCCCTCGCTCATGCGCGAGCGGGCAATAATGTAGAGGATTTCATCACCATCGAGTACGCCGCCCTGCTGATCCACCATAATCAACCGGTCACCATCGCCATCGAGGGCGATACCCACATCGGCCTGGTGCTCAAGCACGGCCTGCTGCAGCGCCTCGGGATGCGTCGAACCACACTTTTCGTTGATATTCAGCCCATCGGGATCAACCCCGATACTGATGACCTTGGCCCCTAGCTCGTCAAATACACTCGGAGCGACATGATAGGTGGCGCCATGGGCACAATCGACGACAATCGTCATGCCTTTCAGGTTGATGCGCGAAGGGATGGTGCTCTTGCAAAATTCGATATAACGTCCGCCAGCATCGCCGATGCGCTCTGCCTTGCCCAACAACGAAGAATCCACGCACAGCAGCGCCTTGTCCAGTTCGGCCTCAATGGCCAGTTCGATCTCGTCGGAAAGTTTGGTGCCATCGGCCGAGAAAAACTTGATGCCATTATCGTGGAAGAGATTGTGCGATGCACTGATAACAATACCGGCATCGGCGTGCAGGGTCCGGGTCAGATAGGCAATCGCCGGGGTCGGCATGGGCCCCAGCAGCAGACTGTCGATGCCTGCCGCCGTCAGGCCGGCTTCCAGTGCCGACTCAAACATGTAACCGGAAATACGCGTATCCTTACCGATCACCACCTTGCCGGCATTATTGCCGGCCAGCACCCGGCCCACGGCCCAACCCAGCTTGAGCATGAACTCCGGGTTAATGGCGCCCTCACCCACCCGACCACGGATTCCGTCAGTTCCAAAATACAGCTTTTCCATAACCTCGATGGTTCCTTAAGTAACAAAAAATGACTGACTAATTTTACGATGCGGTCATCACCGCATGACACATTTTCACTGCATCAACGGTCGCCGCGACATCGTGCGTGCGAATAATCTGTGCGCCTTCCTGACAGGCCATCGTGGCCAAGGCCAGACTGCCTGGCAGGCGTTCGTCCGCG
The DNA here is from genome assembly GCA_021647505.1 of Gammaproteobacteria bacterium. GTDB lineage: Bacteria > Pseudomonadota > Gammaproteobacteria > SZUA-152 > SZUA-152 > DRQN01. The sequence continues at coordinate 35,200 of JAKIUN010000019.1, read as the reverse complement.
GCACAATCCAGCACCGCACCAATGGTCGACTTGCGTGATACGCCAATCAGCAGCGGCTTGCCCAGCACTAGAAATTCGCGCAGGCGCCGCATAATCAGGAGATTGTGCGTTACGCGCTTGCCAAAGCCAAAACCGGGGTCGATCAACAGGCGCGAAGCAGGGATACCGGCGGCTTCACAGGCCTGGATGCGTCCGTGCAAAAACCGCGTGATGTCATCGATCACATCCGTATAGCGCGGGTCTTTCTGCATGAAACGTGGATCATCACCCGCCATATGCATCAGACACACCGGTACACTGGCATTACTCGCCACCTGTAGCGCATCTGGCCCACGCAAGGCGCGCACATCGTTGATCAGCCCTGCGCCCAACGCCACCGCTTCGTTCATGACCTTTGCCTTGCTGGTATCCACCGAGACGATCACCGGCAGCTCACGCGCAATGACCTCGACCACCGGTACCACGCGATCCAGCTCCTCCTGCACGGAGACGGCAGTGGCGCCGGGACGGGTCGACTCCCCGCCGACGTCAATAATGGCCGCGCCTTCCGCGACCATTTGCCGTGCCCCCATTAGTGCGGCATCCACTGAAACAAACAAACCCCCGTCCGAGAAGGAGTCGGGGGTTACGTTAAGGATGCCCATGACCTGTGGGCGGGTCAGATCCAGCTGTCTGTCAGCACACTGCAAGACTTGCGACATGGAAATTCACGGGCTGTCAGGAAAACGATACGGCGGGGGAAAAAGTTCCCCCGCTGCACAAGGTCGGTGAATCAGTGCTCGCCGGCCGGGCCGCCAATGGTGGAGTCCGTACCGCCTTTCGATTCTTTCTCCGCAGCCGCACTACCATTATCCGTGGGTGTGTCAGGGCCCTGATCATTGTCAGACCAGTCTTCTGGCGGTTGCGGTTTTTTCCCGACCATGATGTCGTCGATCTGCGAGCGGTCGATGGTTTCGAACTTCATCAAGGCATCCGACATCATGTTCAGCTTGTCACGATGTTCATTGAGAATGTCTGTCGCACGCTCATAGTTGCGATCAATGATGACGCGGATCTCCTCGTCGATGATGTGCGCCGTCTCGTCGGAAACATGCTTGTTCTGCGTCACGGAATGCCCCAGAAATACCTCGCCCTCTTCTTCCATATAGGTCAGCGGGCCGAGTTTTTCCGACAGGCCCCACTTGGTGACCATGTTGCGAGCGATTTCTGTTGCACGCTGGATGTCGTTAGAGGCACCAGTGGTGACGTGTTCTGCCCCAAATACCAGTTCTTCCGCGATGCGGCCACCAAACATACTGGCAATCTGACTTTCCAGCCGCTCCCTGCTATAGCTGTAACGATCCTCTTCGGGCAGGAACATGGTCACACCCAGGGCGCGGCCACGCGGAATGATCGACACCTTGTACACCGGATCATGCGATGGCACGCTCAGGCCGACAATCGCATGACCGGCCTCGTGATAGGCGGTGAGGCGTTTTTCGTCCTCGCTCATCACCATGGACTTGCGCTCGGCGCCCATCATGATCTTGTCCTTGGCGCGCTCAAAGTCATTCATGCCGACCCGGGTTTCATTGGCACGCGCAGCAAACAATGCCGCCTCGTTGACCAGGTTGGCCAGATCCGCGCCGGAGAAACCGGGTGTGCCACGGGCGATGATGCTGGGCTTGACGTCATCGGCCAGCGGCACCTTGCGCATGTGCACCTTGAGGATTTGCTCGCGGCCACGCACATCCGGCAGGGGTACCACCACCTGACGGTCGAAGCGGCCAGGACGCAACAGCGCGGGATCCAGCACGTCCGGACGGTTGGTGGCGGCAATCACGATGACACCCTCATTGCCTTCAAACCCATCCATTTCCACCAACAACTGGTTCAGGGTCTGCTCGCGCTCATCGTGCCCCCCCCCCAGGCCGGCGCCGCGATGGCGACCGACGGCATCGATTTCGTCGATGAAGATGATGCACGGCGCATGTTTCTTGGCCTGCTCAAACATATCACGCACGCGCGAAGCACCCACGCCGACAAACATCTCGACGAAGTCAGAACCGGAAATGGTGAAAAATGGCACCTTGGCCTCACCGGCAATGGCCTTGGCCAGCAGGGTTTTACCCGTACCCGGCGAGCCCACCATCAACACACCTCTGGGAATTTTGCCACCGAGTTTCTGGAATTTGCCCGGGTCACGCAGGAATTCCACCAGCTCCGATACCTCATCTTTGGCCTCTTCCACGCCAGCGACGTCGGCAAAGCTCACCTTTACCTGATCCTCTCCCAGCATGCGCGCCTTACTCTTGCCGAAAGACATGGCGCCACGACCACCAGCGCCACCCTGCATCTGGCGCATGAAGAACACCCACACGGCAATCAGCAACAGCATGGGGAACCAGGAAATAAACACCTGCATCAGCAAGCCCTGCTGTTCCGGTGGTTTGGCGTCAATCACCACACCGCTATTCAGCAGATCGGCGATCAGACCGGGGTCATCCGGGGTATAGGTCGTAAACCGTTCGCCAGAGGTGGTAAGACCGTGAACGGTGCGGCCCATGATTTCCACCTTGGTCACCGCGCCCTCTTTTACGGCGCTGATGAAAGAGGAATATTCCATGGACTTGGTGGCATTTGGCTGTGGACCAAAATTATTGAACACAGACACCAACACGATGGCAATGACAACCCATAGGATCAGGTTCTTTGATAAATCGCTCAAACTGGCTTGCCTCTAATAAATGATTTCAATTGTGTTAGGTACATTATACCGGACGCGAATACAAGCACACCACTCAGGCTTCTGCCTCTTTTTTCATGTCCATCGCCAACAGATACACCTCGCGGGACTTCGGCCGGGATGCCTTGGGCTTGCGGATAACGACCTTCTTGAAGGTCTCCCGAACGTCTTTCAGGTAGCCGTCAAAACCCTCCCCCTGAAAGACTTTAACCAGAAAATCGCCGCCGGGTTTCAGTACCCCACGGGCAAAATCCAGCGCCAACTCCGCCAAATATATGGCGCGCGGCTGATCAACGGCCTTAAGACCACTAATATTGGGCGCCATATCCGACATTACAAGGTCTATACTGCGTCCGTTTATCGCCAGCAATAGCCGTTCACGCACATCCTGTTCCGCAAAATCGCCTTGAATGAAAGCGACCCCCTCGATGGGCTCGATGGGCAGGATATCCAGCGCAATTATTGCCCCTTTTTTACCGACCAACGGCACGGCAACCTGTGCCCAGCCACCGGGTGCGGCACCCAGGTCAACGATGACCTGACCGGGCTTAATGATGCGCCTTTTTTCCTGTATTTCCAGTAGCTTAAACACGGCACGCGACCGATAGCCGGCCTTTTTCGCCTGCTTGACATAGGGGTCGTCGAAGTGGCGTTTCAGCCAGTTCTGGCTACTTTTGCTGCGTTTCATGGGTTTTGTCCGGCTGTTTGCCCGCCTGTTCAGATACCTGTTTGAGAGTACGGCGGGTTCGAAACACCAGCCAGAGGGCACCCGTCCCACCAAAAATGGCGAGAATCAGCAGCTGGTTTGCAAAATCGGCTGTGATAGAATCCACCGCCAGCCACAGCAGCAACCCAACAAAGAGGATAATCCCCAATTCCAGCTTGACGCTGTTAAGGGGGCTGGCGGCGACACCAAAACCCTTCCTCGCCGACTGGCGATCATTTTCCTGTGGAACCTGTTGATTCATATGTCTCTGACTTCCAAACAAAAACGTCACTTACGTGCCCTGGCACACACACTCAAGCCCGTGGTCATGATTGGCAATGCCGGCATTACCGACGGTGTGATCAGCGAAATCGACGGCAGTCTGGCACACCATGAGCTGATCAAGATCCGCCTCGGCGGCATGCAGCGGGATGACCGCACCGCAGCCATCGACAAGATCTGCCAGAAAACCACCAGCGAATTGGTCGGCAGCATTGGCCATATCGGCATCTTTTATCGCACCAGCAAGCAAAAGCTCATTAGCCTGCCAAAGGCCTGAAGCCATCAGCGCGGAGCGCGTATTCCCACCCCAACCAGCAACAAACCAAGAATGCTGTTGAGCAGAAACAAGGCCGTCGAAATCCCGTGTATACGTCCAAACGCAATGGCCTGCACACTTCCCGGCCCAATTCCCTGCGCCTTCAGTGCCAGCATCTGCGGTTGCAAGGCAAACAGCCCGATAGCCACGATGGACAACATTACCGCCAATACCCACAAGCGCCACGCTTTGAAACACTGGCTACGCTCACGCAGCAGCACACCCGCGAGCAGCAGTCCTCCACAGGCCAAGCCAACCCAGCTCATCAAGTTGAACACGCTCCCCGCCAGATCGCCAGCGAGCATGCGGTCATCCAGTGAGGCGAACAGCGCCGGTATGACCAAGTAGCCGGTAATCCACAGTCCGCCCACCCACAGGGTCAGCAGAATGCGCTCGAATGCAGCCAGAAGATGTGTCATCTCAGACGTAGCGTACGCCGATGATTTCGTATTCTTTGATACCGCCTGGTGCCTGCACCTCGGCGATATCGCCCTCTTCTTTACCGATCAATGCGCGCGCAATGGGCGAGGTGATAGAAACCATGCCTTTTGAAATATCCGCCTCGTCCTGGCCAACAATCTGATAAGTCACTTCCTTGCTGGTCTCTTCGTCGATCAGACCCACGGTAGCGCCGAACACGACCTTGCCACCCGGATTCAGGGTGGTCACATCGATGATTTGTGCATTACCCAGTTTGCCGTTGATCTCACCAATACGACCTTCGATAAAACTCTGCTGCTCGCGGGCGGCGTGATATTCGGCGTTCTCTTTCAAATCACCGTGTTCACGCGCCTCGGCGATAGCCTGGATAACCTTTGGCCGCTCGACGCTCTTCAGCTGTTGCAGTTCCCTGCGCAACATCTCCGCACCGCGCGCAGTAATGGGTACCTTGCCTGTCATTTCGAAATCTCCTCATGAAGATCCTGCAATCTATTAATTTCACTGAAATAATCCTGCTGCATCGCCATGCACATGGCATCGGCACCGGCCAATGTGGTGGAGTAATTCACCTTACGTTGCAGGGCGTTGCTACGAATGGCGCCCGAATCCGCAACGGCCTTTTTACCTTCCGTAGTGTTGATAATCAAGTCGATCTCGTCATTCTTGATCATGTCGACAATGTTGGGACGGCCCTCCGTCACCTTGTTCACTTTCTCACAGGCAATGCCGGCCTCGCTGAGCAGGGCGGCGGTGCCCTCGGTAGCGACGATATCGAAGCCGAGCGCCACCACCTTCTGCACCACCGGAAGCAGACGTTTCTTATCGGCATCACGAACACTGATAAAGGCGCGACCACCCTTGGGAAAAATAACACCAGCGCCCAGCTGGGCCTTGGCATAGGCCTCCGCGAAGCTGCGGCCCACGCCCATTACCTCACCGGTAGACTTCATTTCCGGGCCAAGAATGGGATCGATGCCCGGGAACTTGTTAAACGGGAACACCGCCTCCTTCACCGAATAATAGCTGGGAATCACCTCAGCGCCGATGCCTTGCTCCTTCAGACTCTTGCCCACCATGCAGCGTGCCGCCACCTTGGCCAGCGGTACGCCGGTGGCCTTGGAGACGAAGGGCACGGTACGTGAACCACGCGGGTTCACCTCAATGATATAGATTTCGTCGTCCTTAATGGCGAACTGGGCATTCATCAAGCCCACTACGTTCAGCTCAAGGGCTAGTTTGCGCGCCTGTTCACGCAGACGCGCCTGCACGTCCTGCGACAAACTGTACGGCGGCAGCGAACAGGCGGAGTCACCCGAATGCACACCCGCCTGTTCGATGTGCTCCATGATGGCGCCCACCAGCACGTCGGTACCGTCACAGATGGCGTCCACGTCCACCTCGATGGCATCATCGAGAAAACGGTCGAGCAGCACCGGTGAGTCGTTGGACACCTTCACCGCCTCGCGCATATAACGCTGTAGCTCGGATTCCTTGTAAACGATCTCCATGGCTCTCCCACCCAGCACATAGGACGGGCGTACCACCAGCGGATAACCGATGTCCGCAGCCAGGTCGATGGCCTCCTCGGCAGAGCGTGCGGTGTGGTTCGGCGGTTGCTTGAGACCGAGTTTCTGTACCAACTGCTGGAAGCGCTCGCGATCCTCGGCCAGGTCGATGGAGTCGGGCGAAGTACCGATGATGGGAGCGCCTGCGGCCTCCAGTGCCCGCGCCAGCTTGAGCGGGGTCTGCCCGCCATACTGCACGATGACGCCCTTGGGCTTCTCCAGATCCACCAGCTCCAGTACATCTTCCAGGGTCAGCGGCTCGAAATAGAGGCGATCCGAGGTGTCATAGTCCGTGGACACGGTCTCCGGGTTACAGTTGACCATGATGGTCTCGAAGCCGTCGTCACGCAGGGCGAAGGCAGCGTGTACGCAGCAATAGTCAAACTCGATGCCCTGACCGATGCGGTTGGGCCCGCCACCCAGCACCATGATCTTGTCACGATCCGAGGGGCTGGCCTCGCACTCCTCTTCGTAGGTGGAGTACATGTAAGCGGTATCGGTGGCGAACTCAGCGGCGCAAGTGTCGACGCGCTTATACACCGGGCGCACGCCCAGTGTATGTCGGTGGGCACGGAATTCGCCTTCGCTGATGCCCAGCAAAGTCGCCAGACGGCTGTCGGCGAAACCCTTGCGCTTGAGCTGGCGCATGCGCTTCTCGTCCAGTGCCGCCATGCCCTGCTCGCGTACTTCGCCTTCGAGGCAAATCAGCTCCTCGATCTGCACCAGAAACCAGGGGTCGATGAAGGTCAGGCCAAAGATTTCCTCACAGCTCATGCCGGCACGGAAGGCATCGCCCACGTACCACAGGCGATCCGGCCCCGCCGCCTTTAGCTCCTGCTTGAGGGTGTCCATGGCATCCTCGGCGTCGAGGTCGAGGATCTCGGTGAAACCGTCGACGCCCGTCTCCAACCCGCGCATGGCCTTTTGCAGCGACTCCTGCTGGGTGCGGCCCATGGCCATCACCTCGCCCACGGATTTCATCTGCGTAGTCAGGCGCGAATCGGCCTGGGGGAATTTCTCGAAGGTGAAACGCGGAATCTTGGTAACGACATAGTCGATGGCCGGCTCGAAGGAGGCCGGGGTGGCGCCGCCAGTGATTTCGTTCTTCAGCTCGTCCAGGGTATAGCCAATGGCCAGCTTGGCCGCCACCTTGGCGATGGGGAAGCCGGTGGCCTTGGAGGCCAGCGCTGAGGAACGCGACACGCGCGGATTCATCTCGATGATAATCATGCGGCCGTTCTTCGGATTGATGGAGAACTGCACGTTAGAGCCGCCGGTATCCACACCGATCTCGCGCAGCACCGCCAGCGAGGCGTCGCGCATGATCTGGTATTCCTTATCGGTCAGGGTCTGCGCCGGGGCCACGGTGATGGAATCACCGGTGTGAATACCCATGGGATCGAAGTTCTCGATGGAGCAGATAATGATACAGTTGTCCTTGTGGTCGCGCACCACCTCCATCTCGTACTCTTTCCAACCAAGAATAGACTCCTCGATAAGCAATTCCTTGGTCGGTGACAGATCCAGCCCGCGCTCACAGATCTCGACGAACTCTTCCTTGTTGTAGGCAATACCGCCGCCACTGCCGCCCATGGTGAAAGACGGACGGATGATGGTCGGGTAACCCACCTGGGCCTGTACCTGAAGGGCCTCTTCCAGGCTGTGCGCCACCGCCGACTTGGGCATGTCAAGGCCGATCTTCAGCATCGCCTGACGAAAGCGCTCGCGATCCTCGGCCTTATCGATGGCGTCGCGGGTGGCGCCGATCATCTCGACGCCGAACTGCTCCAGCACGCCCTCGCGGGCCAGATCCAGGGCACAGTTGAGCGCCGTCTGGCCACCCATGGTGGGCAGGATGGCATCCGGGCGTTCACGCTCAATAATCTTCGCCAGTGTCTGCCAGGTGATGGGCTCGATGTAGGTCGCGTCGGCCATCTCCGGGTCGGTCATAATGGTGGCCGGATTGGAGTTGACCAGGATGACACGATAGCCCTCCTCGCGCAGGGCCTTGCAGGCCTGGGCGCCGGAGTAGTCGAATTCACAGGCCTGACCGATGACGATGGGGCCGGCACCGATGATCAGGATGCTTTTTAGGTCGGTTCTTTTTGGCATAATGCTCGGTTCTGGTGTTTGCCACAGAGGCGCAGAGAACACAGAGTTAAATCTTATTAATCTCTGAGAACTCTGCGCCTCCGTGGCTAATTCTTGCTTTCTTCAATCAGCTCGATGAAGTGATCAAACAGCGGCGCCACGTCGTGCGGCCCGGGGCTGGCCTCGGGATGGCCCTGGAAGCTGAAGGCCGGCCGGTCGGTGCGATGTACGCCCTGCAGGGAACCGTCGAACAGGGATTTATGCGTAGCACGCAGGTTGTCCGGCAGGCTGCCCTCATCCACGGCAAAGCCGTGGTTCTGACTGGTTATCATCACCCGACCACCGTCGAGGGCCTGCACCGGGTGATTGGCGCCGTGGTGACCGAACTTCATCTTCTGCGTCTTCGCGCCACTGGCCAATGACAGCAACTGATGACCCAGACAGATGCCGAACACCGGCAGGCCGGTGTCGACGATCTCAGCAATAGCGGTCAGTGCATAGTCGCAGGGTTCAGGGTCACCGGGGCCATTGGACAGAAACACACCGTCAGGGTTCATTGCCAGCACTTCGCTGGCCGGGGTTTGTGCCGGCACCACCGTCAGGCGGCAGCCGCGATCCACCAGCATGCGCAGGATATTGTGCTTGACGCCATAGTCGTAGGCCACCACGTGACGCAGCACTTTCTCACCGGCAAAGTGCTCTTCGATGGGGTGCGACGCAGCGGGCAAGCCACCCCCCAGAGTCCAGCTGCCCTGCGCCCATTCGTAGGGCGCCTTGGTGGTGACTTCCCTGGCCAAATCCATGCCCTTGAGACCCGGAAAAGCCTTGGCGGCCGCGACGGCAGCCTCGGCGTCGGCATTATCACCAGCGACGATGCAGCCGCCCTGCGCGCCTTTCTCGCGCAGTACGCGGGTCAGGCGGCGAGTGTCGATATCGGCGATGGCGATCACCTCGTTCTGCGCCAGATATTCCTCCAACGTAAACTCGCAGCGCCAGCTGCTGGCCAGCAGTGGCACGTCGCGCACCACCAGGCCGCTGGCCCAGACAAAACCGGACTCGGCGTCCTCGTGATTGGTGCCGACGTTGCCGATGTGGGGATACGTCAGGGTAACGATCTGCTTGCTATAGGAAGGATCCGTGAGGATCTCCTGATAGCCGGTCATGGCCGTATTGAAAACGACCTCGCCCGTGGTCTGGCCATCCACGCCAATGGATTCTCCCCAAAAGAGTGTCCCATCTTCCAGGGCCAATAACGCCGGTTTTCTCAAGCTGACCTCCGCCATAGATACGCCACTTTAGATGTGCAAAGCGGGAGGGACGATGGCTCGTCCCTCCCGCTCATTGTTCAGTGCTGACTTGAACCTGCTTAGTCTACTCGATTGCCCTCTCGGGCGTCTATATCGGGCACGACATCCAGCGACGATTATTAGGCACCGACATTTGAAGCTTTTCCATGCCACATTGATAGAACGCACACAAACAGGGGGAAAGTCTCGCGCCCCCTCGATACCCGCGAACTGAGCCGAGGATTCAACCAGCCTCAATGACAACACAACAACTCCTGACACTATGCTGTCAGTAGGGGGCTGTTAGACTCATGCTTACTCACAAAGCTTACTCTTAAAATAAGGAGAACTGTCATGAGCGATGCAATGAAGCAGCCCGGCGCATTCAGCTGGAATGAACTCACCACCACGGATGTCGATGGTGCAAAGGCGTTTTACGCTGAACTACTGGGCTGGACCATGGACGACCTGCCCTCAGGAGATATGACTTACACCATGCTGAAGGCCGGTGAACAGGAAGTCGGTGGCATGATGGCGACACCGCCGGAAGCGGCCGGAATGCCGGCAATGTGGGGCAGCTATGTCACCGTAGAAGATGTTGACGCCCAGGCGAGCAAGGTGGAAAAACTGGGCGGAAAAGTACTGGTGCCGCCACGAGATATTCCAAATGTTGGTCGCTTTTGCGTAATTCAGGATCCCCAAGGCGCCACCCTCTCCTTGATCACCTACGTGTAAAAATAACCCCTTCGGCGTGGCGCATGGCCATGACTTCGGATTTGATCGTGCGCCACCCCGTCATTGAGCAGCCTCCATATTCAGAGGTCATCGTGCGCATGGTGCACGCTACAGACTATTTGAGATCCAACACATCCTGCATGTCATATAACCCGGCCTCGCGCCCGGCCAGCCACAGGGCCGCGCGCACGGCACCACTGGCAAAGGTCATGCGCGACGAAGCCTTGTGGGTGATTTCCACCCGCTCGCCGAGGCCGGCGAACATCACCGTGTGCTCGCCGACGATATCGCCGGCACGGATAGTCTCGAAACCGATGGTCTTGCGATCACGCTCGCCGGTGCGGCCTTCGCGGCCGTAAACAGCACACTCTTTCAGATCACGGCCCAGGGTCTCGGCCACCACCTCGCCCATACGCAAGGCGGTGCCGGAGGGGGCATCGACCTTGTGGCGATGGTGGGCCTCGATGATCTCGATATCCATCTCGTCACCCAGCACCTTCGCCGCCATTTCCAGCAGTTTCAGGCACAGGTTGACGCCCACGCTCATGTTGGGGGCGAAGACGATACCGATCTCCTGCGCCGCGTCGGCCAGCTCGGCCTTCTGTGCGTCCGTGAGGCCGGTGGTGCCGATGACCATGGCGGCGCCACGTGCGCGGCACACGGCCAGATTGGCCAGGGTAACCTCGGGCAGGGTGAAGTCGATCAGCACGTCGAACTCGTCGGCCGCCTGCAGGTCATCGACCACGGCCACATCCAGTCTGCCGATACCCGCCAGCTCGCCGGCATCGCTGCCTACCAGTGAGCTGCCGGCCCGCTCGATGGCGGCGGCAACGGCAACGTCTTCCGTTTGCTGTACGGCTTCCAGCAGGGTCTTGCCCATACGTCCGGCGGCACCGGTAATGGCTACTTTGATCATGTCTCTCCCGAGGATGTTGTTCTTGATTGGCCGCTCTGGTACGGCAAAATCGCCTTTTTGCCACAGAGACACAGAGTTCATGGAGGAAACACTCAAAGTCAAAAACTCTGTGTACTCCGTGCCTCTGTGGCGAATCAAATTTTACCAACTGATATAGGCGTACCCGTCTTCCTGTAATTCCATCAGATCCGACGCACCCACTTCCACGATGCCGGCAAAGGGCTGCATGTCCTTCGCCTCCCAGCCCAGTGCCTTCATGGTGTTGCCGCAGGCGTGGAATTCCACGCCGTACTGGCTCAGGCTGGACACTCGCTGACGGGTTTCCTCGCTGACCGGCCGCCTGGGCTCCTTGGCCAGAATGTGCAGGCCCGGGCCGATGGCCACCACCACGATGTGGATGTTGTCGCCGTATTTGCGCAGCATGGCGCCGACGGAAAACAACACCGCTTTCTGATAGGCCTCGTCGGCCTTGTTGAACTGGTAAACCAGCTTGTGATCCGGTGGATCGCCGGGGAAGCGCAGCTCTTCGTCTGCATCGGCCGCGAAGGCCATGCCCACGATACTCCAGCAGAACAGGGCGACCAGCAGGATGAACGGAAAATATCGATGCCTGCGACCCTGACTACCGCCCTGCCTCATTCCGTCCACAGCACCGCCCCTTTACAAGCCAATATTTATTTTACATTTACCCTATAACTTGATGTCTTCAAAGAACTTTTTTACCCCGTCCAGCCACGAATGCTCTTTCGGACGATGGGTGCTGCTGCCCGACATCGTACCATCGAGTTCGCGCAGCAGGTCTTTCTGTTTCTGGTTCAGGTTGACCGGCGTTTCGATCAGCACCCGGCACAACAGGTCGCCGACCTGGCCACCGCGTACCGATTTTACGCCCTTGCCGCGCAGCTTGAACAGGCGCCCACTCTGCGTCTCGGCAAGAATTTTCAGCTTGACCCGGCCATCCAGGGTCGGCACCTCCAGCTCACCACCCAGCGCTGCAGTAACGAAGCTGATGGGCACCTCGCAGTAGAGGTCATTATCCTCACGCACAAAGATGGGATGTTCCTTGACGCTGATCTGCACATACAGATCACCCGCAGGTACACCGCGCCCGCCGGTCTCACCCTCGCCGGCCAGACGGATACGATCACCGTTATCCACCCCCGCCGGCACCTTCACCGAGAGGGTTTTTTTCTCTTCAACGCGGCCCTGACCGTGACAGGTAGTGCAGGGATCCTTGATCATCTGCCCGCTGCCGTGGCACTGCGGGCAGGCCTGCTGCAGGGAGAAGAAGCCCTGTTGCATACGCACTTGACCAACACCGCCACAGGTGGTGCAGGCGGTTGGCGAGGAGCCTTTCTTGGCGCCGTTGCCGCCACAGCTGGAACAGGTTACGGAGGTGGGTACACGGATCTTGACCGTGGTACCGCGTACGGCCCCCTCCAAGGTCAACTCCAGGTGATAACGCAGGTCAGCGCCACGGCGGGTACGTTGCTGCCCGCCGCCCCGGCTGCCACCAAAGATATCACCAAACACATCGCCAAAGATGTCGCTAAAATTGGCGCCATCGGCCGCACCCGGCCCACCCCCCCCCATCCCGGCATCCACGCCGGCATGGCCAAACTGGTCATAAGCCGCACGCTTCTGGGCATCGGAGAGCACCTCGTAGGCCTCTTTGGCTTCCTTGAATTTCTCTACCGCCTCGGCATTGTCGGGATTGCGGTCTGGATGGTGCTTCATGGCCTGCCGCTTGAAGGCCTTTTTTAGCTCGACCTCGGTGGCATTGCGCTCTACACCGAGTACTACGTAGTAATCACGTCTAGACATATTATTTTTAACTACAGTTAGTTATAAACAGTTTCGAATAATTTTCTTTAAACGGCGCAACGCGACAGGCGGGAAAACCCAGCTGTCGCGTCTGCCGTACACAGCGATCTTCAGGCCACAGCCAGGATCACTTCTTGTCGTCTTTGACTTCCTCGAACTCAGCATCGACGACGTCATCTTTGCCGGCAGTCGACTGGGCACCGGCGTCAGCAGCCCCCGCACTGGCGGCACCAGCTCCTGCCGCCTGGGCGCCTTCGCCCTGCTGTGCGTAGACCCGCTCGGCCATCTTGCCAGAGGCCTCAACAAGTACCTTGGTCTTGGCCTCGATGGCATCTTTGTCGTCGCCCTTGAGGGCCTCTTCAAGCTCCTTGATAGCGGCCTCGATGGTCTCCTTCTCGCCGGCTTCCATCTTGTCGCCCAGCTCGTCCGTGGACTTCTTGGTGGCATGAATCAGGTTTTCGGCCTGATTGCGTGCATCCACCAGCGCGTGGAACTTGCGATCATCCTCGGCATGGGCCTCGGCGTCCTTGACCATCTGTTCGACTTCTTCATCGCTCAGACCACTAGAGGCCTTGATGACGATGGACTGTTCCTTACCGGTCGCCTTGTCCTTGGCTGACACGTGGAGGATGCCGTTGGCGTCGATGTCGAAGGTGACCTCAATCTGTGGCACGCCACGTGATGAAGGTGGAATATCGGACAGATCGAAGCGGCCCAGCGACTTGTTGGCCGAGGCCATTTCACGCTCGCCCTGCAGCACGTGCACGGTGACTGCGGTCTGGTTATCTTCGGCGGTGGAGAAAACCTGATTCGCCTTGGTCGGAATCGTCGTGTTCTTCTCGATCAGCTTGGTCATCACGCCGCCCATGGTCTCGATACCGAGGCTCAGCGGGGTGACGTCGAGCAGCAGCACGTCCTTCACCTCGCCGCCCAGCACACCGCCCTGAATGGCGGCGCCAACGGCCACGGCCTCATCAGGATTAACGTCCTTGCGTGGTTCGCGGCCGAAGAATTCCTTCACCGTCTCCTGCACCTTGGGCATGCGGGTCTGGCCACCGACCAGGATCACGTCGTCCACTTCACTGGCGGACAGACCGGCATCCTTCAGTGCCAGCTTGCAGGGCGCGATGGAACGCTCGATGAGCTCTTCCACCAGCGACTCCAGCTTGGCGCGGGTCATCTTGATATTGAGATGCTTCGGACCGCTGGCATCGGCTGTAATGTACGGCAGATTGATGTCGGTCTGCTGGGTCGAAGACAGCTCGATCTTGGCCTTCTCGGCACCTTCTTTCAGGCGCTGCAGAGCCAGCGGATCGTTACGCAGGTCGATACCCTGATCCTTCTTGAACTCGTCGACCAGATAGTCAATCAGGCGCTGGTCGAAATCTTCACCACCGAGGAAGGTGTCACCGTTGGTGGACAGCACTTCCACCTGATGCTCACCGTCAATGTCGGCCAGCTCGATGATGGAGATATCAAACGTACCACCACCCAGGTCATAGACGGCAATCTTGCGATCACCCTCTTTCTTGTCCATGCCAAAGGCCAGGGCCGCAGCGGTAGGCTCGTTGATAATGCGTTTCACTTCCAGGCCGGCGATCTTGCCCGCGTCCTTGGTGGCCTGGCGCTGTGAGTCATTGAAGTAGGCCGGTACGGTGATGACCGCTTCGGTCACAGTCTCACCGAGATAGTCCTCAGCGGTCTTCTTCATCTTCTGTAGCACGCGGGCCGCGACTTCCTGCGGCGCCATTTTCTTGCCGTTGACCTCAACCCAGGCATCGCCATTGTCGGCGGCGATGATCTTATAAGGCACCAATTCGATGTCTTTCTGCACCTCTTTATCGGTAAACTTACGGCCGATAAGGCGCTTGATGGCATACAGGGTATTGGCCGGGTTGGTGACGGCCTGACGTTTGGCCGGCGCACCGACAATCACTTCACCGTCATCGGTAAAGGCCACCACCGATGGCGTAGTGCGATCACCCTCAGCGTTTTCAATCACCCTGGGCTCGCCACCTTCCATCACTGCCACGCAGGAGTTGGTGGTGCCCAGGTCTATACCAATAATCTTTCCCATGGTTCGCTCTCCAATCTATTTCTAGTTATCTGCTTTAAATTCTGACTGTTACGCTTTGCATTACTAAATAGGGGTGATTGCGCTTTTTTTCAAGCCTTGGCTTTCGATACCACCACCATCGCCGGGCGAATCAGGCGATCATTGAGCTGATAGCCCTTTTGCATCACCGCCATCACCGTATTGGGCGCGTGCGCTTCGCTTTCCTGCATGGACATGGCCTGATGTTGCTCGGGATTAAAGGTTTCACCGACGGGATCGATTTCCTTGATACCTGACTTCTCCATCGCCGCACTGAGCATCTTTAGGGTCAGGTCGGTGCCTTCGCACAACTGCTTGATCGCCTCGGCGGCATCCGTCTCACCGTTGGCCGCAGCCAGGCCCATTTCCAGGCTGTCCTTCACCGGCAGCAATTCCTGGGCGAATTTCTCCAGCGCGTACTTGTGCGCGTTTTCTACATCCTGTTTGGCGCGCCGGCGCAGGTTTTCCAGTTCAGCATTGGTGCGCAACACCTGATCCCAGTGCTCATCCGCCTTGCTGCGGGCGTCTTCCAGCAGCAGGGTCAGCTCTCCGTGGCTGGGCACATCCGGTGATACAGCGTTGTTCGCACCCGTTTCAACCACACCCTCCACGGCGCCTTCGTTTTCCGGGGCTTCTGGTGTCGATTGTTCGTTGTTCGTCATTATTGGTCTCCACAACCCGTTTCTGATTCTGAAATTCAACAGGCCAGTCCACTACGGCCTGCACTATGGCCTGTGGGGGAAATATGGGCTAATTCCGCAGATTCAAGACATGGCCGAGTAATTTTGCTGTCACATCCACCACCGGAATGATGCGGTCATAGGCCATACGCGTGGGCCCGATAACCCCCAGCACGCCCAGTACCTCGTCATCGGCGGAAGAATAGGTGGCGGTAACGACGCTGCACTGGTCGAACACCTCGTAGCCGGATTCCTGGCCAATGAAGATCTGCACCCCCTGCGCCTGCAGGGACTTGTCGAACAGATCCAGCATCGCGCGCTTCTCATTGAAGGCCTCAAACAACTGGCGCAGGCGCGTCACGTCAGCCATCTCTTCATAGCTCATCAGATTGGTCTCACCCGCCAACACATAGTCCCGCGCCCCAGCATCACCCTCGGATGTCTGCTGCGCCATTTCGATAGCCGAGCGCATCAGGCGATCGATGTGCTCACGGTCACCCTGCATTTGATTCAACAGGTCACGCCGTACCGCCGAAAGATCCCGGCCCTCGAATTGTGCATTGAGATAGTTGGCAACACGTTCCAGCTCTGCCCGGCTATATGACCGCGAGGTCTGGATCACCCGGTTCTGTACATCACGCTCATTGATCACCAGAATCGCCAGCACCCGCTTATCCGACAGAGGCAGGAACTCGATGTGCCGTAGCGCCTCCTGTTTTTGGAACGGCATCATCACCACCCCCGCCATGTGCGTCAGCCCGGACAACATGGCCGAGGCATTTTCCAGCAGGGTTGCGGTATCCACTTCGGCATCCAGCTGCTCGGCGATAGTCTGCACCTCCGGCTCGCCCAGCGGCTTGACGGACACCAGATTGTCGATGAACAGGCGGTAACCCAGCTCGGTCGGCACGCGCCCGGCGGAGGTATGCGGCGCATGCACCAGCCCCAGGCGCTCAAGGTCCGCCACCACATTGCGAATAGTGGCCGGACTCAGGTCCAGTCCGCTGTCCTGTGCCAGGGTCTTCGAGCCCACCGGCTGACCGTCGCGAATATGGCGCTCGATCAGGGCCTTGAGGAGGTACTGGGCACGTTCATTGATGGCGGGTTCAGTCACGGGACAGGATTAACACTTATTTTATTAAAAGGAGACCCATGCTGGGGGGGGAAATGACGGCAAAAACAGCCTCTAAATCGGTCGCCAAGAGCAGCTACTTTAGCACCCCCGAGGGCAGAGTGCTAAGTCTCCTTTCTCACTAAGTCAGTCTCATCACTCAACCACCCCGCAGCATCAACCGTAGGCGTTTTTCTGAAAGAGCCCATTATTGACACAGGGGTATTGTGTTGTAGGTACGTTACTGTCAACTTTCCACTCAGCAGCCGTCCATCACATCTCCATGGGCAACGGCAAATCGTCGTTCTGCGAGGCATTGACTTCCTCCCACCCTACATATGCTGGATTAGCGCAGCAAAGAATTTTAATCGCGGCCCGTCCCGAATGGCACTTCCTTAAGGATATATTTCACTGATTTATCAACACTTCTAATAACTCACTTAATTTAGAAGGGTATTTATAATGAGTTATTGAGCGTTGCAGTGTTACTGTTTTTAGCTCTTTTTGTGTTTCTTTAGCTCTTTGTTGAATTTCTGAATATGTGGGATTGGTTATGTCCGAAAATTTTATATACTTTGGGTTTACCCTCTCTCGACATATGGCCCCTTTTAATTTCCATTCACAACTACAACTTGCATGTTCATTTGCTAAACCACAAGTGCTACTCATAAATTTTATAAGCTTTATTCTGGCTCTTGAAAGTTGTTTTCTATAGGTGTCTTTTGAGAGGCCAAGTATTTGACTTGCTTCTTGATGTTCTAACTCAAAAATATCCCCTAATATATATACCATTCTATAGGATGGAGAAAAACACATAAGCATAGATATAGTGCAAAAAATCCGTAATTCATTGAGCATAGCTGAATATTCTGGGCAACTTATGAGCTCAGCAGGCTCCTCCAGGTCACTCTCAAGGTCAGCTTTGGATGAATCAAACGTGGGCTCTTTATCTTTAATTTTTTTATTTGAAATAAGATAATTAGCTGCAATACGATACACCCACGTTTTAAATTTGCTCTTAAACTCAAAGGAAGAAAGGTTTGTTATAACTTTGATGAGAATTTCTTGTGCTGCATCCTGAGCATCCTCAGGATTAGCTAACATTCTCAATGCTAAGTAATATACATCATCCTGAATTGATTCAATGATACCCTTCAACGCTACTTTATCACCTTCAATAGCGCGCTTAACGAGAAACTCTATTTTCATTATTAATTACACCAAAATTAATCACTACCGTCCTTATTGAAGAGGACGGTGGTGATCCTTTATAATATTATTTCATATGTAACTTTGCAGCATGCGAGGTATTTGAAAATTCTTCCATACGCGTGATCAGTTCTTTCTCAACTGTATATACTTGAATCCATTCTTGATCCAGCATTTCACCATTTCTTTTGATTTTTTGTTTTTCATTACCTAACACCACTACCATATTTTCTTCAGCAATAAACTGGCTCGGCTGAAAGTCAATATAATCTACATGTTCGTTAACATTACTAAAAAACTTTGTTACTCCTTTCTTGCCTTTGTAAACTCCCGAGTGCTCTATCTCATCGGTGCCATGATAAATCCATTGGACATCATCTGATAAAGTATTTTTCAGTGCCTCCATGTTTCCTGTGCCATAGGCCGCATACATGGCTTGTACCACTTCTTTCGGTTTCGACATGCTCAGTATCCTTTTAACTGGTTTGAAGACAGAGATAATCTATGCCTCATTTAATTAGACACATTTCGTCGTAGAAGTGTGACAAAATACTTTTGACCTCCATGTGAAAAATTGTGGTTTTCACACCTAACATATACCGTACACAGTCTGGAAGTTTAAAGCGGTGTTATATTCCATTACTCAAATTCACCGATTTTCGACTATTGATTACTTACCCTTCGCAGCAACTACGCTCGCATCGAGCAACGGGCATTTATTAAAGTCGGCGAACCTTTGTAGCTCGCCACTTAACGCGGGGAAAAATTGATCTCGATCGAGCGTGCCACCTTCCAGGTTCAGACTTAAAACTTCAAAACGTTGGTCGGCCCGATGCGCCTTACAATCGATTCGACCAACGAACTTGTCGCCGCACAGAATTGGCAGACAAAAATAGCCGAACACACGCTTAGACGCTGAGACATAACATTCAATCCGGTAGTCAAATTCGAACAGTGTACTCAAGCGATCACGGTGGATCACCACATTATCGAATGGGGACAGCACCTTCAGTACGCCATCGATTGCCGGTTCCTGTTCAAGTGCCTTGATGTCTACGTAGGCAGTTGGCGCATCGACGTTATCCAGTGCTCTTACCACTCCGGCTTCGATACGCTCGTCGAGAACCTTACGCATCGCGTCCCGCAACGGTTTACCCGTTTTTAGGTGCAATAGCTGCTTCCAGGTGAAAACACCGTGCGCCCTGAGTGTGGTGTCGAACAAATAGGCTGCATATTGGCTCAGCGTAGGCACACTCAGATCGATACCCTCTGGCAAACAACGTTCGGTGAGGTCATAGACCTTCTCCATGCCATTGCGTTCGCACACCATCAGATCGCCCTGCATAAACAGCTTTTCGAGGGCGCGTTTACTCCGCCCCATGCTCCACCAATTACCATTACCCTTGTTGCCCTTGTTCCCCTTGTCGAGATCACGCAACCGTAACGCCCCCTCTGCGCCCACGCGGGCCAATATCTCGCTCATCAGGTGTTCGTCAACATTGGTGTAATAGCGGTTTTCACCATTGCGTATCGACGTCATGTGCGGTAGCGCATAACGGTAGTCGCGCATTGGCAGATATGAAGCGGCATGGTACCAATACTCAAAGATGTGTTGCTCGCTGATCAGCTGATTTAAGTGGGTTGGGTCATAACCCGGCACTCGGTTCCACAATACATGGTGATGCGCGCGCTCGACCACCGATAGCGTATCAATTTGCACATAACCAAGATGCTCGATTGCGTTACGCGTTCCAGACAAGTCTGCGCCAAACTGCTGCTGCGACGTTAGACCTTGCCTGAACAATGCTAGGCGTCTCCATTGTGACGTCATCACGCTGCCAGGTCAGATAGGGCTGAATTATATTGACGGAGAAAGACTTTTTGACCGAACAAAACAACTCCATTTTTTCTATTTCTTATTTTATCATTTAATGAACACAAGAGTGGGAAAGGTGTGGTGAGTCCACTAGAGGGTTGCACGGAAACAATCACGATGATTCTCCGTGCTCTGTGGTAAAGAACCTTTATCGCGGGCATGGCCCGCTCCTACACGGACTTTAAGCCGCCGGCTGGGCGGTGAGTATGCTAAGCACGCGAGCCAGCCGATCACGCATTTCGCGGCGATCGACAATCATATCCACGGTGCCGTGTTCGAGCAGGAATTCACTGCGCTGGAAGCCTTCCGGCAGGGTCTGTCGCACGGTCTGCTCGATAACCCGCGGGCCGGCGAAGCCGATCAGGGCCTTGGGCTCGGCCAGGTTGAGGTCGCCGAGCATGGCCAGACTGGCGGAGACGCCACCCATGGTGGGATCGGTCATCACAGAAACGAACGGGATACCTCGCTTGCTCATCTTCGCCAGGGCCGCGCTGGTCTTGGCCATCTGCATCAGGGAAAACAGGGCCTCCTGCATACGCGCGCCGCCGGAGGCGGTAAAGCAGACGAAAGGGATATTGTGCTCAATGGCGGTATCGACACAGCGCACGAAACGCTCACCCACCACCGAACCCATAGAACCACCCATGAACTTGAACTCGAAGGCCGCAGCCACCAACGGTACCCCCTTCACCTGCCCCATCATGCCGATCAGGGCATCTTTTTCACCGGTGGCCTTTTGCGCCTGGGTCAGGCGATCCTTGTATTTCTTCAGATCCTTAAACTTGAGGGTATCCACCGGCTCCAGGTTCTCACCGATCTCCACGCGCGGCTCTTCGTCGAGAAAGGTCTCGAGGCGACGACGGGCGCCGAGCCGCATATGGTGGTCGCACTTGGGACAGACATCCAGATTGCGCTCCAGATCGGCGCGATAAAGCACGGCATCGCAGGCCGGGCACTTGGCCCACAGGCCCTCGGGAACGGCCTTTTTCTGCGTGCCATCAATACGGATACGCGAGGGGATTAATTTTTCCAGCCAACTCATGATAACAACCCGTCTCTGTTAGACATCCATCGCCGCACGCATGCGGGCGATAACATCGGTAATTTCCCGGGTGATTCTATCGCTTTGAGCGACATTCTGCTCGACCTTTTTCACCAACACGCTGCCTACCACCACGGCATCGGCCACGTTGGCCACGGCGGCTGCGGAGGCAGCATCCTTGATACCAAAACCAACAGCCACCGGCAGCCCGGTGTGACGACCAATCTGCGCCAGTTTGTCGGTCACGGACTGTACATCCAGACTGCTGGCGCCGGTGACGCCCTTTAGGGCCACGTAATAGACATAGCCACTGGCTGCTGCGCAGATTTTCTCGATGCGTCTATCATCGGAGGTCGGCGCAAGCAGGAAAATGGGATCAATACCCTGGTCGCGCAGAGCCGTGCTCAGCTCGTGGGCCTCTTCCGGTGGCAGATCGACGTTGATCACACCGTCTACACCCGCCTCGGCGGCGGTCTTGGCGAAGGTCTCGTAGCCCATGACCTCCACCGGATTAAGATAGCCCATCAGCACCACCGGCGTATCGGCGTCCTGCCGGCGGAACTCGGCCACCATGGCCAGCACATCACGCAGACTGGTGCCGTGTTCGAGAGCTCGCTCGGCGGCGCGCTGGATCACCGGGCCATCGGCCATGGGGTCAGAGAACGGCACACCCAGTTCGACGATATCGGCACCGGCTTCCACCATCGCATGCATCAGCGGCACAGTAATGGCGGGCTCCGGGTCACCAGCGGTAACGTAGGGGACGAGGGCCTTGCGGCCTTCAGTTTTCAGTCGGTCAAAACAGTTCGTGATACGGCCCATGTTGGTTCTCTTGGCTTTTCGCTTCAGTACAATGCACGCCCGGATCTGCTATCCCGAGCGCGGATGCAGGCCATGCCCGCAATTAAAGACACTTGCCACAGAGGCGCAAAAGACATAGAGAGAACTTGATGTTCGTTATCTCTGTGCCCCTGTGGCAAACAGATTTTTTCGTAGGTGGCCCCGCAGACTTCAAACCTTGATGCCCTCCAGCGCTGCCACGGTATGGATATCTTTGTCACCACGGCCCGACAAGTTGACAACGATGATCTGGTCTCGATCCATGGTCGGCGCCAGCTTGGTCGCATAGGCCAGCGCATGACTGGACTCCAGCGCCGGCATAATACCCTCAACACGCGTCAGGTTATGGAAGGCAGCCAGCGCCTCGTCATCGCTAATGGCCACGTATTGGGCGCGGCCTTCGTCTTTCAGCCAGGCATGCTCGGGACCAACGCCGGGATAATCAAGACCGGCAGAAATCGAGTGTGTCTCGATGATCTGGCCATTGTCGTCCTCCATCAGATAGGTACGGTTACCGTGCAACACACCAGGCCGGCCGACACATAGGGGCGCGGCATGGCGGCCTGTCTCCAACCCATGGCCGGCGGCCTCGACACCATAAATAGCCACATCCTTGTCATCGAGAAAGGGATAAAACAGGCCGATGGCGTTGGAGCCTCCACCGACGCAGGCCACCAGGGCATCGGGCAGCCGCCCGGCCTGGGCGAGGATCTGCGCACGCGCCTCGCGACCAATGATGGCCTGGAAGTCACGCACCATGGCCGGGTACGGATGTGGGCCGGCGACGGTGCCGATGATGTAGAAGGTACCGTCGATATGGGTGACCCAGTCGCGCATGGCCTCGTTGAGGGCGTCCTTGAGGGTCTTGGAACCGGATTCCACGGAAACGACCTCGGCGCCCAGCAGCTTCATGCGATAGACATTGATGGCCTGGCGGGCGATGTCCACCGCGCCCATGTAGACCACACATTTCAGGCCCAGACGCGCCGCCACAGTGGCAGTGGCCACGCCATGCTGGCCTGCGCCAGTCTCGGCGATAATACGGGTCTTGCCCATGCGCTTGGCGAGCAGGGCCTGGCCGACGGTGTTATTCACCTTATGCGCGCCGGTGTGGTTGAGATCCTCGCGCTTGAGATAGATCTGCGCCCCACCCAACTGTGCGCTCCAGCGTTCGGCGAAATACAGCGGCGAGGGACGACCGACGAACTGGCGTAGGTCTTCGTCCAGTTCATTGAGAAAATCATCGTCGCAGAGGTATTTGTCGTAGGCCTCCTGCAACTCACGCAGCGGCACCATCAGGGTCTCGGCGACAAAACGTCCGCCGTAGGGGCCGAAGTGGCCATTGTCGTCAGGCAATGCGCCCTCGGCCTGTTTGATTTGTACTGTCATTACTGCTCCACTTTTCGTTATGCGCGTATCGGGCGGCAGCAACTTTTCGTTGAACCACGACCAAAAGACATGCGCCACAGAGGCACAGAGGGCACAGAGAAAAACACCCAAACGGAAACGGCTTTGGAAGGCATTTCAAAATTCCCTGTGAATGCTGTGTCTCTGTAGCAAAAAACTGTCAACGTTTGCGCCGCCCATCTGCCGCATGTACCGCGTCCACCAGCTCAGCCATCTTCAACACATCTTTGATGCCCTTCGCCGATTCCACGCCGCCGCTGAGATCCACGGCGAAGGGCCGCACCGCCGCGATGGCTTCGGCCACATTGGCCGAACTCAGACCGCCGGCCAGCACGATGGACAAATTCAAATCCTGTGGCACCCGTGACCACGCGAAGGACTCACCGGTGCCCCCCGGCGTGCCGGGACGATAGGCGTCCAGCAACAGGCCGGTGGCACTGCGGTAGCGTTCGGCTTCACGGGCCAGATCCACGCCCTCGCGCATACGGATGGCTTTCAACCAGGGACGACCGAACTGTGCGCAGTAGTCCGGAGCTTCGTCACCGTGGAACTGCAACGAATCCAGCGCCACCTGTTCCAGCACCGCTTGCACCTGCGCGGCAGACTCATCGACGAACAGGCCCACGCGGCTCACGAAGGGTGGCAAAGCCCCGATAATGGCCTGCGCCCGGGCGATGTCCACGGCACGCGGGCTGGGCGTATAAAATACCAGGCCGATAGCGTCCACACCCAGTGCAGCGGCCTGTCGGGCATCGTCGGGACGGGTAAAACCGCAGATCTTGATTCGGGTTCGCATGCGTAGCTGGATGTTCAATCTGGATTGATCCGTTGAACGGCCCGTCCCGTGGTTCTGAGCGCCGCTGGGCAGGTCGTAGCGTCTTTACCCGGCAGACGAAATCAGCCTTTCGATGAATTCGTTGATGACCAGACACTTAGACCTGACTCGAAGCGGTCAACAGGCCAATCCAGGTTCGGACAAACGCGCAGATTACCAGACCAGCCGGGTATTGGACAGGTGCGGGACGCCAAACTCGGACGGATACCCCACCGCCATCAGGTACAGCCCGTGCGGCGGCGCAGTCACGCCTCCAGCCGTGCGGTCACGCGCCGCCAACACCTCGCCGGCCCAGTCCGGTGAACGTTCTCCAGCACCGATGTCCATCAGCACACCGGCGATATTGCGCACCATGTGATGCAAAAAGGCATTGGCCTCGATGTCGATGAACACCAGGTCATCGTGCCGCGAGACATCCAACCGGGTGACGTTGCGAAACGGAGTATTAGACTGGCAAGCGACGGCACGGTAAGAGGTGAAATCCTGTTCGCCAAGCAAGTAATGGCCTGCCTCGGCCATGCGCATCACATCCAGTGGACGATATTCCCAGGTAATGCGACCGCTGGCCAGGCTGGAGCGTACCGGGCGGTTGAGAATGACATAGCGATAGCGACGACTGAAGGCAGAAAAACGGGCGTGGAAATCATTGCTCACCGGCTTCGCCCATAACACAGTGATCGCCCGCTCGATATTGGTGTTGGTGCCCCGCACCCAGGATTGCGCGCTACGCTCGGCCTCGGTATCGAAATGCACCACTTGCTCCAGGGCATGCACGCCGGCATCGGTGCGCCCGGCGCAGACCACCGCCACGGGCACATTGGCCACCCGTGACAGCCCCCGCTGCAGACTGGCCTGCACCGTGGGCAGGCCACTCTTCTGTGCCTGCCAGCCGCGAAAATGCTGGCCATCGTATTCCATCCCAAGGGCAATGCGCATGTCAGCTCCAGATTAGATGAGAGGGAACGCAGGAAGTAGGTGCGCTCTGCATCTGTCCTGGAACCACGGATTCAGGATGGTTTAAGCTCGATGAATTTTACAGCAAAACTGCGGCAGCATGCAGTGTAAATCTAGAGCAGATCGCATGATACCCAAGTAACGTCAAGCACGAGTTTTATCGGTGTACTCGATAACGATATCTACCTGCTGCTCATCAAGTTTAGATCGACTGCGGGTACCCACGGTGTATAAATGCCGAACAGTTGACTATAATGCTCCCCTATTATCTCCATGATTCTACTCGCTGTGATTCGCTAGAGCGTAAAATACGGCATCGGAGAGGGTGGCATTGTACGTTACATGGGTAATTTCACACAGCTTACGGAGAACCGGCATGAGACCCTACACGGGAGGGGGGGTGTTCTCAATTAACAAGATAATACTGTTGCACCTGAAAAGTGCCACCAAAAACAGACGCACTGAGGCGACAATAGGCACTTTTAGGCACTTTTTTATCATCGACCATCCTAAAACACAAAGCAGAATTAGGTAGTATCTGTAAATCAGGCAACTATTCATGAAAACATTTATCCAGATATTATTATTCTCAGCTCTTATATTTTCAGGTGCTTCATCATATGCAAATTTAATAAGTAATGGTGATTTTGAAGCGGGCACCCTGGCACCGGGAACCCATAACCCGGATTCTGGAACCAGTCAATTCATAGGATGCACCGGGGCAATGACGGGGGTAACCACGCCTGGAGATTTTGGTACGGGCGGATCCGGTAACTACACGGCATATCTTGATGGTAGCGCTGGCCATGTTTGGAGGGGAGGCAGCGCCAGCTGTGCAAACTTCAGAACATTTGGTGAACTGGATATCACGAAGTCTTACAATATCCGTGCAGAAGGCACCATTTTGAATTTCATCATTGCCGACTATATCAAGGAGTTTACAGCGAACTCTGTGGCTGATGCCTTGGCAGGAATCTCATTAAATATAACGCTGACATCGGAATTTTTAACGGGTATGTGTACATATGCTAATATTTGCAGTGGTAGGCATGAGTTTGCATTTGCCATTGTTGGCACTTCTTCAGAGACCGGCTGGCTGGATAACATAACACTTTCTGAAATAATCTCTGTCCCAGAATCTAATAGCCTGGCTTTATGGGGTCTGGGATTAATAGCGCTGTATGCCTCGCGCCGCAGACAAAAATATCAAAGCGATTAATTTTTTCTACTCATATTCATCGCTGCATAAGTATTTTCACTGGCTTAGCTGTTGAATGCCTGTTCCCATAGGAATCATCGGTGTCCGACCCGAATGGCACTTACTTCAGCCAAAAATGCCGTCATTCCGGGCGGAACGAAGTGAAGACCCGGAATCCAGAGAACTTGAAACACCGTACATTCTGGATTCCCGCCTTCGCGGGAATGACGGCATTTCAAGTCTCTCAAGCTTAAGATAAGTGCCATTCGTGTCCGGCCCATCTCACGGAGTGTCGAAACGGAGAGACCGGTCAGGAAAGATCCACGCCCAGACGCCGGGCCACTTCCTCGTAGGCCTCGACTACGCTGCCCAGACCCTGACGGAAACGATCCTTATCCAGTTTTTTGCGTGTCTCCGCATCCCACAGACGGCAGCCGTCGGGGGTGAATTCATCGCCGAGCAGAATCTCACCCTTGTAACGACCGAACTCCAGCTTGTAATCCACCAGCAGCAGGCCGGCATCAGCGAACAATTGGGTGAGGGTATCGTTGACCTTGAAGGTCAGTGCCTTCATTTTCTCGACCGCTTCGCCATCGGCCCAGCCGAAGGAACGGATGTGGGACTCATTGATCATCGGGTCGTGCAGCTGGTCATTTTTGAGAAAGAATTCAAAGGTGGGTGGATTGAGATTGACACCCTCTTCCACACCCAGTCGCTTGCAGAGACTGCCGGCGGCGATGTTGCGCACCACGCATTCGATGGGGAACATGTCCAGCTTCTTCACCAGCGATTCTTCCGCCGAAATCACGCCTTCGTGATGGGTCGGCACGCCTGCGGCTTCCAGCTTCTGCATAATAAAGGCGCTGAACTTGTTGTTGACCTCGCCCTTGCGTTCCAGCTGCTCGATCTTTTCCCCGTCGAAGGCGGAGGTATCATTGCGGTAATGCAGAATCAGGTGATCCGGCTCATCGGTGAGATAGACTGATTTTGCCTTGCCAGCATAGAGTTCTTCGCGTTTTTCCATGGTGTCTTTCGTCATTCTTGTGTTGAAACCTTTACTGAAAAATAACTATTCGCCACAGTTGGGGTTCGCAAGCTCACCCCAACCTACGCGCTACACGCCGGGAAAAATCAAACCTCGCGCCAGTCCAGGCCAGCATCTTGATCGGCGACGGCCACCCAGTCGCTTTCACAGCCCAGCGCAGCGGCCAGGGCAGCGCGCGCCAGTTCGGGCGTATTGTGTTTTTCGCTCAAATGCGCGGCCACCACCTGTTTCAGCCGGCCCGTCTCCAGCCCGCGCAGCAGGGTCTCCGCCTGCGCATTGCTCAGATGCCCCTGACTGCCTGCGACCCGGCGTTTCAGCGAGGGCGGATAATTGCCGTTATCCAGCAGTATCTTTTCGTGATTGCACTCCAGCATCAGGGCATCGCAACCACTGAGCTGTTCGGTAATGTGTGCAGTGGCACAACCTACATCGGTGAGGATGCCCAGCCGCCGCTCGCCATCACCGAACACGAACTGACACGGCTCGCGGGCATCGTGCGGCACCGGGAAGGGCTGCACCTGCAGGTCATCGAGGGCAAACGCCTGATGGCTGTTGAAACAATGCACCTCAGCCACCTTCCCCAGTCTGTCCAGCGCCAGGGTGCCGGCTGTGGCCCACACCGCCAGCCCGTATTTGCGTGCCAGCGCACCCACGCCATTGATGTGATCACCGTGTTCATGGGTCACCACGATGGCGTTCAATTCATCGCCGGATCTTCCCAGGCGGGCCAGGCGTCGCTCGGTCTCACGCACGGAAAAGCCGCAGTCCACCAATACACAGGTAGCGGCGTGCTCCACCAGCATCGCATTGCCACGGCTACCACTACCGAGGGAGGCAAATCGCACAAACAAATGACCGTTAAATCAGCGCAACTGGCCCTGGATCTGAGTCAGCAGATGCCGGGCCTGGCTGGAGTTATCCGGGTTGCCCGCAGAGTCGAGCACACCAATCAGGGTGGCCTGGTCCACCTCAGATATCTTCAAGGTATAAGTCAGACGAACCGTGGCGCTTTCCGGCTTGCCGTATTTGACTTCTTCTTCCGTTTTGCCGGATGCAACCTCGGTATAGATTGAATAGACCCGGTTGGCGCGATCACGGTCTTCAATGATGTAACCGAGGTTGTCGAGGGCAATACCGGCGCGCCGCCACACGGCTTCCCAGGGAGCGCCAATCCGCAGGCGGACATTGCCGTCCTCGTCCCAGTCAATCTTGCTGTCCAGCGTCTTCAGTGGCATCG
Source organism: Gammaproteobacteria bacterium (assembly GCA_021647505.1). GTDB lineage: Bacteria > Pseudomonadota > Gammaproteobacteria > SZUA-152 > SZUA-152 > DRQN01. Next base: position 6,784 of record JAKIUN010000019.1, on the reverse strand, counting down.
CCTGGCCCACATCCTCGTTACCCAGATAACGGGCCAATCGATAAAGCATTTCGGCGGCGCGCTCCTCGTCCGGGCTGCGCAATTCCCACTTACCATCAGCCACCCGCCCACGTAAGGCTTCGCTTATATAGACCTCGGTGCTACCGGGCACCTGGCCCGGCTCGATACGCAGACGCAGACGCTCGCTCAGGGTCGGCGTGCCATCCGCGCCCGTCCCGAGCGGCTTCCAGTCTGTTTCGATCAGGGCGATATCCGGCTGATCCACGGCGATGCGATAGCCGTGCTGGCCGAGAAACTTGCGCGCCAGCGGCCACAACTGTTCTGGCTCCACTTCCACCATCAGCCAGCGGTGACGGCCATCGCGCACGATACGCACATCCTTCTGTGGCGGCAATACGCGCTGGGCGATACGCTCCAGTTCAGGCGCATGGGGCACACAATCCGTTGCGGCCTTTGCCGGCGTCACCTCCGGCACCTGCAGCGGTGCCTTGCCTTGCGGTTTGACCAGATCCGGTGGCACTTCCAGTGGCGGCAACACGTTGACTTCGGTCGTCGTCGGCTTATTGGACAGCCAGCCGCACGCGCTCAACAAAAACAGCGCACACAACATGAACGAGATACGCAAAGGGATTTTCGCCGCACGGGAAAAAGGGGATGCCTGCATAGAGTTTTCCGACATTAGGAGATGACACCCGCCTGCTGCATGGCTTCACGCAGCGGGCCACGGTAGGGTTCGGACAGGAGGGTCAGCGGCAGACGAATGCCGTCGGCGATCAAACCCATTTCGAACAGAGCCCACTTGACGGGGATGGGGTTGGCCTCCAGGAACAACGTCTGGTGCAACGGCATGAGACGCTGATTGAGCTGTTCGGCCTCGGCACGGTCTCCCTTCAGGGCGGCGGCGCACAGGGCGCTCATGTCGCGTGGGGCGACGTTGGCAGTGACGGAGATATTACCCCTGGCACCGGCCAGGATCAACGCCATGGCGGTGGCGTCATCGCCGCTGTACACCGTGAGCCGGCTGCCACAACGCTGCATGATTTCCTGCCCGCGCCCCAGATCACCGGTCGCTTCCTTGATGCCGACGATATTGGCGATATCAGCCAGGCGCTCGACCGTCTCGGGCAACATGTCCACGGCGGTACGGCCAGGCACGTTGTAGAGAATCTGCGGGATCGATACCGCCTCGGCCACGGCGCGGAAGTGCCGGTACAGGCCTTCCTGGGTGGGTTTGTTGTAATACGGCGTCACCAGCAGGCAGGCATCGGCGCCGGCGTGCATAGCGCAACGGGTCAGGTCGATGGCCTCGCGGGTAGAATTGGAACCGGTACCGGCGATCACCGGAATACGCCCGGCAGCACGCTCCACCACCCAACGCACCACGTCGCAATGCTCTTTTTCATCCAGCGTGGCGGACTCCCCGGTGGTGCCCATGACGATAATGGCATTGGTACCATTCTCTATGTGGAATTCGACCAGTGCGTCCAGCGCCTCATTGTCCACCGCGCCGTCGGGGCGCATGGGAGTGACCAGGGCAACCATACTGCCGTGAAACATAGGGTTTCTCCGCCGTTGTGTACGGGCGGCCAGCGCCCGGAAATCAAAAGGATGTCAATGGTACTGAGGGCACTGACCGATGACAAGCAGGGTTCGCGATGAACGGCCGGCACAGATGCCAGCCGGTGGACGATAATGCTAGGAGCCTGTCGAATTTGAGGGTAGTCTACTGCGGAAAATTCATTTTGGCCGGATTTTCCGCTCATATTCGTTAAATAGAACCACTATTCGCCTCATATGAGCAAAAAAATCCGGCTCAAAATGGCTTTCCCTCGCTACGATCACCCAAACCCGACAGGCTCCTAGAATCCGCAGATTCGTCACCAAGAGACCCACCATGGAAAACTATCTTGTCATCACCGCCCTCGGCGAAGACCGTCCCGGCATCGTCGGCCAGCTCTCCGAGGCCGTGCTGGACAGCGGTTGCAACATCATCGACAGCCGCATGACCGTGCTCGGCGGCGAATTTGCTGTCATCCTCATGGCCGGCGGCAAGTGGAACGAACTGGCCAAGCTGGAAGACAGCCTGCCCTCACTCGGCAAGCGTCTCGACCTCACCATCATCAACAAGCGTACCACCGACAACAGCCCGGCCACCGACCTCATGCCCTATACGGTAGAGGTCATCACCCTCGATCAACCAGGCATCGTCTACCGGCTGTCCAGTTTTTTCGCCAGCCGCAACATCAATATTCAGGAACTGAACACCACCCGCTACGCCGCCGCCCACACCGGCACACCGATGTTCGCCCTCAGCCTCACCGCCAACGTCCCGGCCAGCGTACACATCGCCACCCTGCGCGATGAATTTCTCGACTTCTGCGAGGCACAGAACATGGATGCCACCCTGGAACCCAGCAAGCCCTGACGGAGAACAAAACCATGAACAGTATCGAATTGAAGAAGAAAGTCCCCGATTTCGCCCTGCCGGCCACTGGCGATAAGACCATTAAGCTGTCCGCTCTGACCGGCAAACAGGTAGTGCTGTACTTCTATCCCAAGGACAGTACCCCCGGCTGCACCAAAGAAGGTCAGGACTTCCGCGACCACTTCGACGCATTCACAGCCGCCGGAGCGGTCATCCTCGGCGTCTCCCGTGACAGCATCAAGGCACACGAAAATTTCAAGGCCAAACAGGCATTCCCCTTCGACCTGCTCTCGGACAAGGAAGAAACCCTGTGCCGACTATTCGACGTCATCAAGGAAAAGAACCTGTACGGCAAAAAGGTCATGGGCATCGAGCGCAGCACCTTCCTCATCGACAAACAGGGCGTACTGCGCCAAGAGTGGCGCAAGGTAAAGGTGCCGGGGCATGTGGAAGAAGTACTGGCGGCCGTGAAGGCCTTGTAAACCACCAACGGGAGCGGGCCATGCCCGCGAAAAACAGCAAAAAAACAATGACTCTGTGGGAGCGGCTTCAGCCGCGAATGTGAGCTAATTTGATTCGCGGCTGAAGCCGCTCCCTACAGAATAACCCTCCTCCCTGCAACAATCGCGGGCATGGCCCGCTCAGCAAAAAAATAATCCACATCAGGCGTCGGCCGGCTCAGGCTCCTCTGCCTTGGGCCAAGCGGTCAACACGGCCTTCACCAGGGTCGCCAGCGGGATGGCGAAGAACACCCCCCAGAATCCCCACAGCCCACCAAACACCAACACCGCGACAATGATCGCCACCGGGTGCAGATTCACAGCCTCAGAAAACAGCAACGGCACCACCACATTGCCATCCAGCACCTGGATGATGGCGTAGGCCAACATCAGGTAGGCAAACTCGGAACCCCAGCCCCACTGGAGATAGGCAATCATCGCCACCGGAATGGTAACCACGGTGGCACCGATGTAAGGAATCACCACCGACAAACCCACCAGCGCGCCCAACAGGGCGGCATAGTTCAGCCCCATCAGTACGAAGGTGATGTAACTGGCGCCGCCAATGATAAGAATCTCGGTAAATTTGCCCCGAATGTAGTTACCGATCTGCAAGTCCACCTCGAGCCAGACACTCGTTGTCAGCTCACGCTGGCGCGGCAGATAAGACCCCATCCAGGCCACAATCTGGCTTTTATCCTTGAGAAAGAAAAACACCATCATGGGTACCAGAATCAGGTACACGGCAAGGGCGATCAGACTGGGAATCCAGGCCAGAGAAAGCGCCAACAAGCTCTGCCCCAGCCCCGCCAACTCTATCCGCAGGCTGTTGACGATATCCCGCACCTGCTCTTCCGTAAATAACTGCGGATACATTTCAGGCAGACGCATCAACAGCTTCTGCCCGGCATCGATATGGCGAGGAAGATCCTGCGCTAATTGCGCCACCTGCCGCGACAGCATGGGTACCAACCACAGCATAAGAAACAGAAACACGACGATAAACAGCAGAAATACCAGGATGACCACCGGTAGGCGTGGCATGCTGCAGCGTTCCATCACCTGCACGATGGCCTCCAGCAGGTAGGCAATAACCACCGCTGCCAATAACGGTGCCAGCATGCTGCCCATATAAAAAACAACGACAAAGCCACCCAGCAGAAACAGGGTCAGAATGACAGTCTGCGGATTGGAGAAATTACGATTGAACCAGGCGCGCAGGACGTTCATGAGCGCGTCTCCGCCTGCCATTCCACGAAAAAACGCGCGAACACGGTCTCCAGCTCATCGATCACCTCGCGGATATCCCGCCCCTGCATAACGTGCTGGGTCATCAGCAGCGAGGTCTCATTGAGCAGAGTGGCGCGGTTTTCCAACATAAAATAGGTGGCATTAAGGCGTTTGATGGCGGCAATGACGCTTTCCTGTTCGGGGCGGGGAGTGTAACGCGGTTCCGGCAAGGGAGTCGCCTCAAGCAGATCTTGCGGTGTCTGGGTAGCGAGAAATTCGGCGAAGGATAGCAATGTCTCACGCTGTGTTTCGGACAAGCATTTAAACTGCGCCAGCAGCTTTTTTTCCACTGCCGTTAAACTTTTTCGTTTACCCACCGGAACCTGTAAAATCATTGCCAAATACCACCATTCAGGTACAACTTAACCGATGTCGCGGTGATCGATGCAGTAATTGCGTGCGAACTCCAGCAGCTCATCCATGGCACACTGCCGAAATTTGTGCTTCTGACGCACAAAGGAAAAGGGACGCTCCAGCGGGATATCCAGCTCCAGCACCTCCACCGAACCCAGTTTGATCTCCTTAACCAGTGTCGCGCGGGAGACGATGCTGACGCCGATACCCGCCTCCACCGCACCCTTGATCGCCTCCAGACTGCCCAGCTCCATAATCACGTTCAGCTGAACAGGATCGACCCCGGCCTGTTTGAGATACTCATTGATGACTTCGCGTGTACCAGAACCTTCTTCACGGCAAATGAACGGATAATCAAGGATCGCCTTGACCGGCACCGTGTCACATTTCGCCAGGGCATGCCCTGGCGGCGTGATAGCCACCAAACGGTCGGTACGGCACTTCTCAACGGCCAAATTCTTGTTCAACACCGGCGCCTCAACCACGCCCAGGTCGATGATATTGTTCTCCACCATCGAGACAATGCCGTCGGTATTGGAAACCTTCAAACGGATGTTGACGTCCGGGTACTTGGCCTTAAAGTCACCCAGCAGGGCCGGTAGCATGTACTCGGCCACGGTGGTGCTGGCGCCGAGGATCAACAAACCACTGATCTCGCCGGTCAGCTCGCGCACGGCGTTTTCCATCTCGTCATAGAGGTGGAAAATCTTCTCGGCGTAGACATAGACACGCTCCCCCGCCTCGGTGAGGCTGATCTTGTTATGGGTGCGGTCGAACAGACGGGTATTGAAATATTCCTCCAGCTGACGCACCTGGAAGGTCACCGCAGGCTGGGTCATATGCAGGCTGTCTGCGGCTTTGGTAAAGCTCAACAGGCGCGCGACACTATAGAACACACGTAATCTGCGATCAGCCATGACAGCGTATTAACCCTTTCTGATATTCAGTCTTCCCAGATCATAGCAATTAATCCCGGTGATAGAAATATTGATCGAATTGATCAACATAAGGGCAATAAAGGGGGCCAGTAAGCCACCCTCCTGCTCAACCCCGCCTGCACGCCCCTGTCGTGATAAGCACAGTGCATCATCAGCATCACAGTAACACCGCAAGCATCAAGACACCGAAAACCAGAGGGGTATTAACAATCATTTTGACAATCCTGCCTCTTCCCTCCTCCCTTTAATTCCCCGAGCCGGACAACTAAAAAGTCGAGAAAAGCACGCACTCTTGGTGTCGCGCCACGGTGGCTGGGAAATAGTGCATGAAGCTCAATCAAGCACCCCGTCCAATCATCCAGGACACTGACGAGTCGATTATGGTAATCGTCGACATGCAGGTAACCGGGAAGGATTGCAATCCCACTCCCGTCGGCCACCATTCGCCTCAACGAGTTAAAATCGTTGACTGACACGCGCGGAGTTACCCCTACATATTTGGTGATACCGCCCGTTGAAAATGTCCATTGATGACCACCTCCCACCCCTATATCACTCATCACCAAACTAAAGTGGACCCCATAGTCAAGACAAAAACCACCTGAGTTTAAGTTGTACTTTCCACTTCACATACAGCTGCACGGCGCTGCCCCGGTTCTGCCATGGCCTCTGGCACTGACGTTTCCTTGCCAAACCTGTCCACAATCATCGCCCCACCACCTTGACCACTTTCATAAACCCGGTTTGGGGTTTGGTTGGAAAGTGACTGATGGGGGCGTTCACCGTTGTAGAAGGTGAAATATTCAGACAGTCCGATCAGTAGCTCTCCCATACTGGCATAGCCCTTGAGATAAATGTCTTCATACTTAACACTACGCCAGAGCCTTTCGACGAAGATATTGTCCAGTGCCCGGCCTCGGCCATCCATGCTGATTTTGATCTCCTCGCGCTTGAGTACGTCAGTAAATACTCTGCTGGTGAACTGGACACCCTGATCAGTATTAAAGGTCTCCGGTCTTTCGTAGTGCAGCAGTGCCTCTTCCAGGCAATCCACGCAGAAGCTGGCATCCAGACTGTTACTGAGCCGCCAGCTCAATACCTTGCGGCTGTACCAGTCGATGATGGCAATCAGGTAGGCGAAGCCATGCGCTAATCGAAGTAGAGTAAGAAGCAGGGCGTAGTCGGACTATTTCCCTGCTTCTCCTCTCCGAACCGTACGTGCACCTCTCAGCGCATACGGCTCTCCATTCAAGCATGGCTCATAGCCATGGCAACAT